>DATKAE010000122.1:0-85610 GCA_035498405.1 Thermoanaerobaculia bacterium
GAGGAGGAGGTCTTCGACGACGGCGATCTGCACGTCGATCGCGCCCGCTTCGAGGTTCGGCTCAAGGGCGAGCGCATTCACCTGACCAAGAAAGAGTTCGATCTGCTCTGGCTCCTGATCCGTAATCGCTCCCGCGTCGTCACCCGCGACGCCATCCTGGCAAGGCTGTGGGATTACGATGCGGACGTGGAGACACGGACCGTGGACGTTCACATCCGCGCCCTGCGGCGCAAGCTCGGCGAAGAACGGATCGAGACGGTCGTCGGGCTCGGATATCGGTATCGCGAGACGCCCACGAAGTAAGCTCCTCACATGCGCGTTACCCGGCCCGACGCGGTGCCGCCGGACGCCGACCGTCGAAACTGATGCGACTCGGATCCCGCTTCACCACCGTCTTCGGCATTCTGTCGGCCGCGGCGGCCATGTCGCTGATCCTCGTCTTCGACGCGACTCTGCGCCGGGCCGTGGAGGATCGTGTGGCCGAGCGCGTCGAGCGCGAGCGCGACCATCTGGCGGGAGAGCTCGGGCGTTTCGAGAACCGGCCCGAGTCGCTCGACGAGTTCCTGCGGCAATTCGCGAAGGAGCTCGAGTGCCGCGTCACGCTCGTCGCGCCAGACGGACGCGTGACGAACGACACGGACCTGTTGCCGTCGGACGTACCGGCCATGGCAAACCACGGGAACCGCCCCGAGATCCGCGAGGCGCGGGAAGGCGGGTCGGGGACCGCGCGGCGGTTTTCCGCCACGGAGGGCGAGGATCGACTGTACTTCGCGCGCCGGCTGCCCGGAGGCGAAGTGCTGCGCCTCTCGGTCGCGGCGGCCGACGTGCGTCAACTCGAGAGTCCCTACCTCTGGTCGGCGCGGGTCGCCATCGTGCTGGCCTGTCTGGCGCTCTTCCTGATCGGGAGATCGATTTCGAAGAGATTCTCCCAACCGATCGCGTCGCTGACGCAGGCGGCTTCGGCGATTGCGGCGGGTGAGACGCAGCGGGAGCTCCCGAGCGCGGGCGGCGAAGAGGTGCAGCTGCTCGGCGCCTCGCTGCGGCGAATGAAGGACTCGCTCGAGCGCGCGGCCGAGCGAGCGGACGCGGAGCGGCGCCTGACGGCCACCGTCTTCGAGCAGTTGCCGGACGGGCTCGTGGTCATCGACGGGCGCCTCCAGGTCCTGGAATCGAACGCCCGATTCGCCCGCATGATCGGGGTTCCGGCGCCCGCGGGCCGGGCTCTCTATGACTTGCTGCGGCACCGCGCCATGCTCGAGATCTTCGAGGCCGCGCTCAAGGGCGGCGAGACCTCGGAGCGGACGGTCCGACTCGCCGACGAGCTGGTCTGGCAGGTCACCGTGGTGCCTCTTCCCGAGGGGTCCCGAGGCGCCGCGGTGGGAGTCTTGCGGGATGTCACGAGGCTCGAGCGCACCGAATCGATGCGCCGCACCTTCGTGGCGGACGTCTCTCACGAGCTGCGCACCCCAATCGCCTCGATCGCCGCGGCCGCCGAGACGCTGTCGGAGGGAGGCCCGGATGAGGCCGAGTCGACGGAGCTGCTGTCCATGATCCGCCGACAGTCGGACCGGATGCGAGAGCTCATCGACGACCTCATGGACCTGGCGCAAATCGAGAGCGGCGCCGTGGAGCTGCGCAAGGAGCCGCTGTCTCTTTCGGGACTCTTGAGCGAGGTCGCGCGGGATCTCTCCTCCGCCGCGGCCAGTCGGTCGATCCGACTCGCGGTGAGCGCGAACGGAGAGGTCTCGGTCGACGCGGATCGCCGGCGCCTCGGCCAGATCATCCGGAACCTGCTCGACAACGCGATCAAGTTCTCCCGCGACGCCGGGACCGTTCGCCTTTACGCCGGGCGCGAGCGCGGCGAGGTCTTTTTCTCGATCGTGGACGAGGGTCCAGGAATACCGCGCGCCGAGCAGGAAAAGATCTTTCAGCGCTTTTACCAGGTCGATCGCTCGCGCTCGAAGAGCCGGCCCGGAACCGGGCTGGGTCTGGCGATCGTGAAGCACCTCGTCCAGCTCCACGGCGGGCGGATCGATGTCGAGAGCGAGGTCGGGGCCGGAAGCACCTTCCGGGTCACGCTGCCCGCCGCTTAGTGGCGCGCGGCTCACCCGCATGACAGATCGGCTACCGAGGGATTTCCTCGGGGACCCGTGAGGCGGCCGGACGTCGGTGTGAAGTCGGGCGTAAACGATCCGTGAAGTGTGGGGTAGCATACCGGCCGTTCGAAAGGGCCGCATGCTCAACTTTCTTCCGCGGGACGGCAAGTACTTCGACCGTTTCACCGACATGGCGCACCGCATCTCCGACGGCGCCATCATCCTCTCTCGTTTCTTCGAGAAGGAAATTTCCGTCGCGGCGGCCGCCGACCAGATCAAACGTCTCGAGCACGAGTGCGACGAGATCTCGCACGAGATCCTGCGGGGGATCGACCAGACCTTCATCACACCGATCGACCGCGAGGACATCCACGCGCTCGCGGTTCGCCTGGACGACGTCATCGACTTGATCGACGGCACCGTGCGCCGCATTTCCCTCTTCAACGTCTCGGAGCCGACCCCCCTCTCTCACGCGCTGTCCCAGATCATCGTGCGGGCGACTCAAGAGCTCGTCAAGGCCGTCTCCGCCCTGCGCAAGCAGAAGGGAGTCGTCGAGCACTGCATTCGCATCAAGCAGCTCGAGAATGAGGGGGACGTGGCCTACCACGAGGCGGTGGCCTCGCTCTTTCGCGAGCAGACGGCTCCTCTCGAGGTGATCAAGTGGAAGGACATCTACGACAACATGGAACGTTGCATCGATCAGTGCGCCGGGGTCGCGCACATCCTCGAGAGTGTCGTCCTGAAACACTCTTGAGCCCAGAGCGAGGCGCGAGGCGGCCCGGCGCCGAGCGTCGGTGCGGCTCCCGGCCGCGCCTCCGGCATCGGGAGGATGGCGGGAAGCCGTGAATTACGTCCTCTTCATCATCGCCGTCGCGCTCGTCTTCGATTTCATCAACGGGATGCACGACTCGGCGAACTCGATTGCCACGGTCGTGTCGACGCGCGTTCTGACGCCTCTCGTGGCGGTGTTCTGGGCGGCCTTCTTCAACTTCGTGGCGGCTTTCGTGTTCGGGACGGCCGTCGCGAAGACCATGGGCAGCGGTCTCATCGACGTCGCCATCGTCAACTCGGACGTCGTCCTGGGAGGCCTCATCGGCGCAATCGTCTGGAATGTGATCACCTGGTACTTCGGAATCCCGTCGTCCTCGTCCCATGCCTTGATCGGCGGTTACGCGGGCGCCGCCGTGGCACGGGTCGGGGTCAAGGCCATCGTCCCGGGAGCGGCCTGGGTCAAGACGCTGTCCTTCATCGCGCTTTCGCCTCTGATCGGGCTGACGTTTGGCTGGATCTTGATGGTCGCGGTGTCCTGGACCTTCCGGAAGTTCCCCTACGGTTTCGTGGATCGCTGGTTCCGGCGGGCGCAGCTTGGGTCGGCCGCCTTCTTTTCCTTGTCCCATGGAACCAACGACGCGCAAAAAACGATGGGCATCATCGCCGGCCTCCTCGTGGCCAACCGCAAGCTCTTCGAGGATCCGGGCTCGTCCCTGCACTGGATGCACCTGCCGGACCTGAAGACGGTGCCGCTCTGGATCATCTTGGCGGCCCACGCGGCAATCGCGGCCGGCACCTTTACGGGCGGTTGGCGGATCGTCCGAACGATGGGAACGCGGATCACGAAGCTCAAGCCGTTTTCGGGATTCTGTGCCGAGACCGGCGGAGCCGCCTCGGTCATTCTCGCGTCGGTCTGGGGAATTCCCGTGTCGACCACGCACACGATCACCGGGGCAATCGTGGGCGTGGGCTCGACGCAACGCTTCTCGGCGGTGCGCTGGGGAGTCGCGGGGCGGATCGTCTACGCTTGGATCCTCACGATCCCGATGGCGGGCGTGATCGGTGCGATCGGCTACGCGATCCTGGCGGCGCTCCCTGCATAGTCTCTTCGAGGGAGCGTCGCAGAAACGCCACCCCTTCGCCCGGCGGGAGCCCCGGCGGCAGCAGGTCGGCGATCTTGTCGTAGCGACAGGTGTTCCTCGCGCCGCGGCGCCGGCGAAGGGTGATGACGCCGAAGGCGACCGGGTCGATCCGCTCCCGGTCGTAGTACGTCCTCCAACGCCTGAGCTGCTGCGCCGCGCGAGCCTCGTCGTCGATCATTTCCGCCACGCGGGCGGCGGCATAGTCCTGCACGGGCTCGGAATGCGAGTAGAGAATCCGCGCGTCGCATCCGGTCCCGTCGAGCCAGCCGGCCGGGCGCTGCCGCCAGTCCTCCCCGGGAACGACAGCCCAGTTGCAGACGATCTGGCAGATGCCCTCCCGGGTCAGGTGCGCGGGCGCTGCGCGAACGAGGAACTGGCAAAGAGTGTCTACGGGCCACCCGCTGTGCGTGTGAAGGGTCTCGACGTCCGGAGAGAGGACGAACGGGGGGTTGCAGAGAATGCGATCGAACGTCTCGCCAAGGACCGGTTCGAAGACGTTTCCCTCGCGCCAGGCGACGCCCGCGATGCCGTTCCACCCGTGTGTTGAAGCGGGCGAACTCGAGAGCGCGGGGATTCGCGTCGGTGGCGACGACGGCCGCGCTCTCAGCGGCCGCCAGCAGAGCGAGGACGCCGCCGCCCGTGCCCAGATCCAGCGTCCGCTCGACGCGGCCGCCGAGCCTCAGCTGGGCCAAGGCTCGCGTGCTGGCGGCGATCCCCATGACCTCGAAGAGGTCGGGTCCGCTTTCCCGCGGCCAGTCGGAAGCGATCAGAAGATGCTCAAACGGGGACAGCTCCACGGTTGCCTGGAGGCCCTCGGAATGGCGGGCGAGCAACCCGGCCTCGATCGCGTCTTCGGCGCGAGCGGGCGAGAGCGCACGATCCGCTTCCTCCGGTGAGACAGACTCTCGCAAGAGGAAGAGTCGGGCGAGTGTCGCGACCGGGTTCCCGTCGGCCGCGGAGAGCTTCGCTTGCAGGCCCTTGCGCCGTCGAAGGGGGGGACCGATTCGACGCCGAGAGCCTTGAGAAGTTGTGGCTCGTCGTACCCCGCGCGGTCGAAGGCGGCGCGCACGCGAGCAACCGCTTCGACGGCCTCGGGGCGTAGGGGAGAGGGTCGGGGCGCTCGCCTCGGGAGAGCGTCTGCGTGTGCCATAAGAAGGCTCCGCAACGCTAGCACGAACGTCCCGGCCGTCCCTCGCGAAGGATTACGATGCGGAAAGGGAATGACGGCGTGAAGCGGCTTCGAGTCGCGGTTCTGCTCTGGCTTCTTTCGGCGGCGGCGGCCTTCGGAGGCGCGCCGGACGCCGCGCCTCTGGATGCCGTATTGGCGGAGCGGGCGAGGGGAGGCGGCTTCGATTACGCCGGTGCAACGGGCCAGGACAAGAAGCGTCTGGCGGCGTACCTGGCGAACGTGGGTGACGCGGACACCCTCGGGATGACCTCGGAGGAGAGGACGGCCTTCTTGATCAACGCCTACAACGCCTGGGCGATCGAGACACTTCTGGAGAATCCGGGAAGGAAGATCACCGAAATCGACGGAGCCTTCAACAAGGCGACGCACCGGGTGGGCCGGGAGATGCTCACGCTCGACCAGATCGAAGGGCGGCTGCGCGACACGAAGGACGCGCGCATTCACTTCGCGATCGTCTGCGCCTCCAAGTCCTGCCCGCCGCTGAGAACCAAGGCCTACACCGCGGCGGGGCTCTCGGACGCCCTCGACGCGCAGGGTCGCGCCTTCGTGGGCGACCCGACGAAGAACGTCGTCGACCGGGCGTCGGGGCGGGTCGCGCTCTCGATGATCTTCGCCTGGAATCGAAAGGAGTTCGAGCGCGACGGGGCCTTGCTCCGCTACGTTTCTCGTTTTGTCGGCGACCCCGCCACGGCGCGGTGGCTCGCCTCTCGAACACAAGCTCCCGATTTCTTGCCGTACGACTGGTCGCCCAATCAGCCCTGAAAAAAAGAGGCCCCGGTCGGGGCCTCGGAGGAGGAGATCGGTATCGCGTGTGTTCAGCTGTATGTACGCAGGGGAGGACGAAACCGTTGAGACTCCGAGCAAAGCTTTCGGAGGACGCGACTTGCGTGTATTTTTGAGCGAGTCATGACCTTGCCGGCGGGAAGCCGCGTCGGTTCCTACGAGATCGCCTCGCCCTTGGGCGCCGGGGGAATGGGGGAGGTCTACCGCGCCCGGGACACACGGCTTGGGCGAGAGGTCGCGATCAAGGTCCTACCGGCCGACGCCGCCGGCGACGGGGAGAGCCGCGCGCGCTTCGAGCAAGAAGCCCGCGCCGCGTCCGCCCTGAATCATCCCAACATTCTGACGGTGTACGACATCGGCGATTCGGACGGCTCGCTCTTCATCGCGATGGAGTACGTGGAAGGACGCACGCTGCGGGAGCTGCTCGTTTCGGGACCCGTGCCGCCTCGCAAGCTCCTTTCGATCGCCGCCCAGGTCGCCGAGGGACTGGCCAAGGCCCATGGCGCCGGAATCGTCCACCGGGATCTGAAGCCCGAAAACATCATGGTCAACAAGGACGGCTTTGCGAAGATCCTGGACTTCGGTCTAGCCAAGCTCGCGATTCCGCCGCAAGAGGGGGGCTCGCAGCTGGCGACGATGGCCGGTCCCGGCACCCGGCCGGGTGTCGTGCTCGGAACGGTGGGCTACATGTCTCCGGAGCAGGCGAGCGGGCAACCCGTGGACTTCCGGTCGGACCAATTCTCTTTGGGCGCGATCCTGTACGAGATGGCAACCGGCCAGCGCGCCTTCCAGAGGAAGACGGCTGTCGAGACCCTCTCGGCGATCATCCGGGAGGAGCCAGCGCCGATGTCGGCCTCGTCGCCTGCGGCGCCCGCGGCGGTGCGCTGGATCGTCGAACGCTGCCTTGCCAAGGACCCGGAGGAGCGCTACGCGTCGACTCGGGACCTGGCGAGGGACCTCAAGCTGACCGGCGACCATCTGACGGAAGTCTCCGGAGAGGCGGCGCCGGTCTCCAGGCCGGCGAGCAAGGGCCGAGCGGCCTGGGTCGCGGTCCTCGCGGGGCTTGTCGCGGTCGGTGTCGCCGACGTGGCCGTGCGCTGGCGCGCGGGCTCGAGATCGGCGAACGCCCCGGCGGCGCTGCGGCGCGTGACCTTCGCGCCAGGTCTCGAGGACGAGCCGACCTTCTCTCCCGACGGAAAATTCCTCGCCTACACGACCGACGAGCGGGGCAACCTCGACGTCGTCGTTCAGCCGCTCTCCGGCGGCGAGGTGATCCGAATTGCGGAGTCGGACGCCGACGAGGCGGAGCCCGCCTGGTCGCCCGACGGCGCGAAAATCGCCTTCGTTTCCGCGCGCGACCACGGGGGGCGCCTGGGCGTCGCGCTGAACGTGTCGACTCTGGAGCAGTACCTGAATGCGAAGTTCGGCGACATCTTTCTCATTCCGGCTCTCGGGGGCGCGGCCGTCAAGCTCGCGGAAGACGGCTACTACCCGAGCTGGTCGCCCGACGGCAAGCGGATCGTGTTCATGTCCAACCGCGAGGGCACACTCAGTCTCTGGACCATTTCCGCCGAGGGCGGAACCCCCACGCGCCTGACGAAGGACGGATCCATCGACTACCAGCCCTCCTGGTCGCCGGACGGCAAGTGGATCGCATACGGCTCGGGGTCGCAGCGCGCCTTCAACCTTCGCGTGATTGCGGCAGGAGGCGGGGCCCCGAAGGAGCTCACGACACAGTTCGGCTACGTCACGCGCCCGGCCTGGTCCGCCGATGCGAAGACCATCTTCTTCTCCGGAGAGCAAGGCGGAATCCTGAATGCGTGGGCACTTCCTTTCGACGCGGGAGCGGGCCGGGCAAAGCCCTCGCGCGTCACGCTCGGCCAGGGACAGGACACGGGTCTCTCGGTAAGCCGTGACGGAAAGAAGCTCGCCTTCTCGGCCGTTCGGAGCGATTTGAACATCTGGGAGCTGACCGTCGAGACCGGGCCGCTCCGGCCTGTGACTTCGGGCGCCGGGGGTCCGGACTATCCGCAGCCCTCGCCCGACGACAAACTGCTCCTGGTTCAATCGAACCGGACGGGTGAGCTAGCGGTCTGGTCCGTCGACCTCCAGGGGAAGTTCCTGTCGCAGCTCACGCCGGCCTTGCAGACGGAGCCCCAGGCCCACTGGTCTCGTGACGGCCGCCAGATCGTCTATCAGCGAGACGACAAGCTGTGGTTGCAACCGGTTGGAAGCATGGACGCGCTCGACACCGGCGTGAAAGCGGGTGCTCCCGAATGGTCGCCCGACGGAACCGAGATTGCGGTCGGGAGCGCGTCGGGCGTCGGAGAGATCTCCGTCTACAACGTCCGGGATAAGAAGGTGAGAGCCGTCACGTCCCTCAAGAGGGAGCTCGACTACCCCACCTGGTCCCCTGATGGCAGGCAGATCGCCTTCCAGCTCCAGCGCGGCTCGATTCGGGAGATCTGGGTCGTCCCTTCGGCGGGAGGCGAAGCCAGACCGCTGACCAGGGATATGGAGGACTCCCACCCCGCGTGGTCCCCGGCAACCGACGAGATCCTCTTCCTTCGCGACCACAAGCGCCTGGCCCTCGTTTCGGTCTCGACCGGGAAGGTGAGGTTTCTCCCCGGTTACTCCGAAGGCAGCTACGTCCTCGACTACCCCAGCTGGTCGCGGGACGGCAAGCGCATCTACTTTTCCGCCTCGCGAAAGACCGGCGACATCTACGTCCTCGAGGGGTTTTGATCCGGCTTCGCCTAAAACCCGGGCGAGAGGAGTCCGTCCGCCGCCGCCATCCCTGGCTCTTCTCGGGAGCCGTGGCCTCCCGCGACGGAGACGGTTCGGACGGGTTGGCCGAGGTCATTGCCGCGGACGAACGGCCAGTGGCTCGAGGTGCCTATTCGCCGGACTCGCAGATCCTCGCGCGCCTCTGGACCTTCGATGGCCGGCCGATCGACGGCGCGCTTCTTCGCGAACGGTTGGCGGCGGCGCGGAGTCTTCGAGAGAAGGTGATCCCCGCCGGCACGACCGGATACCGCGCGGTGAATTCCGAGGGCGACCTTTGCCCCGGCGTCGTACTCGACATCTTCGGGGACACGGCGATCCTGGAACTCCTGACGGAGGGAACGGAGAAGTGGCGCTCCGGGCTCGAAGAGGCGGTGCGCGAGGTCTTTGCCGGAAAGCGCCTGCTGGTTCGGCAAAGCGGGACGGGGCGGGATCGGGGCGGAGCCCCTCTGCCGCGGGAAGGAGGGGCGCAGATCGAGGCGACTCTGGCGCCGTTTCTCGAGAACGGTTTGCGCTTCTTTGCGGATGTGTCCACCGGACAGAAGACCGGCTTCTACCTCGACCAGCGCGAGAACCGTGTCCGCCTGCGCGCGCTGGCCGAGGGGAGGACCGTCTTGAATCTCTTCTCCTATTCCGGCGGGTTCTCGGTTGCGGCGCTTGCCGGCGGCGCCCGACAGGCGGTGGACGTGGATTCTTCTCCCCCCGCGCTGGCGCTCGCTCGCGAGCACCGCCGCGAGAACCGGCTCCCGGCGCCTCCTGAAGACTTCGTGCAGGAGGACGTCTTCGCCGATCTTCGTCGCCGCGTGGCGGCGCAGGAGTCGTGGGACATCGTCGTCTGCGACCCTCCGGCCTTCGCCAAGAAGCGAGCGGACATCAACCGGGCGGCGCGCGGCTACAAGGACATCAATCGGCTGGCGATGAAGCTCGTCGCGACGGGCGGTTGGCTTCTGACCTGCTCGTGCTCGGGCCTGGTCTCCGCCGATCTCTTCCAAAAAATCGTCTTTTCGGCTTCGGTCGAGGCGGGCCGCTCGTTCGCGATTGCCGCCCGGCAAGGCGCCGGTCCAGATCATCCCGTCTCACTCGACTGCCCGGAGGGGGAATACTTGAAGGGTCTATGGCTCGTGGCGGCCGGCTGAGGACTCTCTCGTGTTGACCCATCGGCGCGGGAGTATCCCAATCGCGGCGGATTGCCGGGACGGCGAGAGCCGGCAGTCACGCTCGCTGCCTCCACGGTGACGGCCAGAGACCGGCTCGCGATCCTCGGTCCCGCGCCTCCCGACCGCGGCGGAATCGCGCGGGAGACGGCGCTGCTTGCCGACGAGCTGTCGCGGCGCGGACCGGTCTCTTACTTCACCTTTTCTCGGGGCTACCCGCGCTGGCTCGATCCGAGACGGTTTGCCGAGTTTCGGACCTCGGATGCTTCCCCCGCCGTGCCGGTCCTCGATTGGCGGTCGCCGGTCTCCTGGCGAAGGACCGCTGCGGACATTGCGAGCCAGGGACCCGCCGCGTTGCTCGTTCCCTGGTGGACGGCGTTCTGGGGAGTGCCGGTGCGGACGGTCTTGCGGCGGGTCGGGCGGATCGACCCATCGGTCCGGCGCGTTCTGATCTGCCACAACATCGAAGATCACGAGGCGACCGCCCTGCATCGCTTCCTTTCGCTCGGCGCATTTCAGGCGGCAGATGCCTTTTTCGTTCACTCCGAGTCGGCTCGGCAGAGCCTCGCGCGGCTCCTGCCCCGGCACCCGGTGGCCGTCCACCCCCTGCCCTCGACCGAGATCGAGCTTCCCGAGCGGCAAGCCGCGCGGAGACGTCTGGGCATCGACCGTCCCTTGGTGCTCTTCCTCGGCCTCGTGCGGCGTTACAAGGGAGTGGAGGTGCTGCTCTCCGCAGCGCCGCGAATCGTGCGGGAAACGGGGGCGCTCCTCGCGATCGTGGGGGAGAGCTTCCCCGACGCCGAGGACCTCGAGCGTCAGTGGCGCGACAGCCCCGTGCGCGACCAAATTCTGCGCCGCGATGCGTACGTCGCCGAGGAAGAGATGGCCGACTGGCTCGCGGCGTGCGATGTCCTCGTGCTGCCATACCGGAAGATCTCCGGCAGCGCGATGGCGGCCCGGGCCCTGGCGGCCCGTCGTCCGATGGCGGCCTCGCGTGTTGGTTCGCTCGCCGAGACCGTCGTCCGGGGCGTCACGGGAGAGCTCTTCGAGCCGGGCGACGCCGAGGGCCTCGCCCTCGCCGTCGCGACGATTCTTTCGCGGGGCGTCGAAGCGTATGCCCCGGGTCTGGACGAGGCGGCGCGCCGAACCTCGTGGCCGAGCTACGCGGCGGCGCTCCGCTCTCTCATCGCATCGGTCGACGCGAACGGCTGAGAGCGGACCTGCAGTTATACTGCGGCTCCCCTATGAATCTGGATCTCACCGAGGAGCAGGCGCTTCTTCAGTCTTCCGTTCGGCAGTTCGCCGAGGAGCGTGTGCGGCCTCAGGCCGCCGCGATCGACCAGAACGGGCGGTTCCCCCGCGAGTTGTTCGCGGAGGCGGGGCAACTCGGGCTGGCTGGTGTCTGCGTGCCCGGAGAGTTCGGCGGCGCCGAAATGGACACCGTGTCCTATGCGATCGTGATCGAGGAGATCTCCCGCGCCTGCGCCAACCTGGGCGTGATCCTTTCGGTGAACAATTCGCTGGTCTGCGATCCCCTCGAGCGGTTTGGGAACGAGGACCAGAAGCGGCGCTTCCTCGACCCGCTGGCGCGCGGGGAGAAGCTCGGCTGCTTCGCCTTGACCGAGCCCAACGCGGGCTCGGACGCCGCCAATCAGCAGACTCGCGCGATTCGCGACGGCAATCAGTACCGCATCTCGGGGCAGAAGGTCTTCATCACGTGTGGAGAAAAGGCCGACGTCTGCCTTCTCTTTGCGATGACCGACCCGGAGAGGAAGGCCCGCGGCATCTCGGCCTTCCTCGTGGACGCGGAAACGCCGGGCTTCGACCGGTCCCGGCATCAGGTCAAGCTCGGCGTCAACGCGTCGGGCACGGTCGAGATCTTCTTGACCGACGTGGAGGTGCCCGTCGAGAACCGCCTCGGCTCAGAGGGAGAAGGTTTCAAGATCGCCATGGCGACTCTCGACGGCGGGCGCATCGGGATCGCCGCGCAGGCCATCGGGATCGCGACCGAGGCGTACGAGGCGGCTCTGTCCTACGCGAAGGCGCGCAGGGCGTTCGGAAAGGCAATCTCCGAGTTTCAGGTGATTCGCTTCTACCTGGCCGACATGGCGACCGAGCTCGACGCCGCGCGGTTGCTGGCGAGGCGGGCCGCCGCTGCCAAGGACGCGGCCAAGCGCGGCGGCGGGCGGTACGGCCTCGAGGCCGCCATCGCCAAGCTGTTCGCGGCGGAGATGGCCCAGCGCGTGACCACGCGCGCGCTGCAGATTCACGGAGGGTATGGCTACACCAAGGAGTACCCGGTCGAGCGCAACTTTCGCGACGCCCGGATCACGGAGATCTACGAGGGCACGAGCGAGATCCACCGGTTGATCATCGCTCGGGAGATCTTCAAGGACGCCGGGCTCTCGATCGGCTGAGGAGCGGGCAGAGACACGCCATGGCCCAGACACGCATGTTCCGGGACCGCGTGGTCTCGATGGAACAGACCCTGGAGGGCGGAGAAAAGCATCTGGAGCTGCTCAAGGCGATTTGCCGCGAGGCGTTTCCGGATTTCCGGTACTCCGAGCATGCTCTCGACCATGAAAGGGATCTCTTCGTCGTCACGCTCGAGGCCGGCGATGGCCGTCGCCGGTCTATCGGATGGACGCGGATGATGCTGTTCGATGCGGAACGGCTTCCTGCCCTGGCCGCGGAGCCCGACGGTCCACTGCGCGCGAAGCTGGTCGGGTTCCTGCGCGACCGCGGGAGCCGCCCGGAGATCGTCGTGACCTTCCGCCATCTCGAGACGGGGTGGACGGACACGCCCGAGCCGCGTGTCTCGCGGCGCCGCCGCAAGCGGGGCGGGGGTCGGGGCGGAGGGCAGACGCCCTCGCCGGAGAAGGCAACTCCGGGCCGCCCGGGAGCGCCGCGCGCCGCCGAAGCCCCGCCGGTGCGCCCGCCGGCCGGATCGGCCCGGCCCGGCCCGGCGCCGGCGGGCCAGAGACCCGCGGGTGCACCGGCGGTGGCGGGAGCGCCGCGCCCTGCCGGGCCGCGACGTCGCTTCCGGCGCCGCCGCCGCGGCCGCGGGGGCGGGACCCCTCCCTCCGGAGCGCCGCGTCCCTCATGAACTTCGAGCCGACCGAAGATCAGGCCCGCATCCGAGATGCGGTCCGCCAGTTCGCCGAGACCGAGATCGGTCCGGGTGTCGCCCAGCGGGAGAGCCGCGGAGAGTTTCCGAAGGAGATTCTGCGCCGGCTCGGCGAAATGGGGATCTTGGGAATGATGGTTCCGGAAGAGTACGGGGGGGCCGGCGCCGATGCGCTCTCCTACATCCTTGCCGTCGAAGAGCTGGCCCGTGTTTGTGCGTCGACCGCCGTCATCGTCTCGGTCAACAACTCCGTGGTCTGCTACCCGATCTGGAAGTTCGGCTCAGAGCAACAACAGCGGACGATCTTGACGGAGCTCGCTTCGGGGCGCGCGCTCGGCGCCTACGCGCTGACCGAGCCCCAGTCGGGCTCCGACGCGGCGAATCAGAAGACGCGCGCCGTGCGGGACGGCGGCGATTACGTCCTTGACGGCGCCAAGGCTTGGATCACCAATGCCGGAGAGGCGAAATGGTACGTCGTGATGGCCATGACGGAGCCTGCTCTCGGCACCCGAGGGATCACGGCGTTTCTCGTTTCGGCCGAGGACCGCGGCCTTCGCGTGGGCGCGCCGGAAGACAAGATGGGCCTGCGGGCCTCGAAGACCGCGGCGCTCTATCTGGAAGGCGTGCGGATACCGGTGGCGCGGCGCCTCGGTGAGGAGGGCCAGGGCTTTTCGATCGCCATGGCGACGCTCGACCATTCGCGAATCGGCATCGCGGCTCAGGGCATCGGGATCGCTCGCGCGTGCTATGAGGCGTCGGTCGACTACGCGGCGACCCGCGAGACCTTCGGCCGCAAGCTCGCGGAGCACGAGGCCATCGCATTCCAGATCGCCGACATGAAACTCCGGATCGAAGCGGCGCGATGGCTGACCTACCGCGCGGCTCTCCACTCGGAGCGGCCCGAGCTGCGGCACTCGAAGGAAAGCTCCATGGCGAAGGTCTACGCGACCGAGGCGGCCAACACGATCGCGGCGCAGGCGGTGCAGATCTTCGGCGGCTACGGCTACTCGCGGGAGTACGCCGTCGAGCGCTACTATCGGGACGCGCGCGTGACGACGATCTACGAGGGCACGAGCGAGATCCAGCGGATCGTCATCTCCAAGAACTTGATCGCCGGACGATGAACGACGACGCCGAGCGCCCGGAAGCGATCGAGGAGACCGGGACCTCCGAAGCCGCGGGCACCGAGGCTTCGGAACCCGTCGGGGTTTCTTCCGCGGCTCCGGCCCGGACGGAGGAGCCGCCCGAAGAGTCGCGCGGCGGTCCGACGCCTCCCGATTCGACGCCTGCCGCCCGCGCTCCGGCACCGCCGTCTCCGGCACGGCCGCGCCCGGCGCTGTCCGAAAGCCAGGAGCCCCTTTATCGAGAGGCGGGAGGGTTTCGCCTGCGCCTGGAACCTGCGGATCTAGCCAGGCTTCGGGAGCTGCCCGGCGCCAAGGGACGCACGGACCAGGAACTCGGCGAAGAGTTCTTCGAGAAACAAGCCGAACGTTTCGTTCAGTCCCTCGCGGAAGACGTCACGCCGCCCGCCGAGGTGCGGGTGGTCGTGGATCCGTACTCCCGGCAGGTCTTCCTCGCGATTGAACGGACGATCCGTTCGATCCTGAGTTTCTAGCAGGCTTCCGCAGCCTGCCAGGCGATCAGAGGTCCGCGCTGAAGAGGAGCGTGTCTCCTCGATAGAAGTGCGTTTTTCGCTGATGCGAGTCGACCCGGATCTCCACGGGGCCGGGAGCCGTCCGCGCGTCCGCGAGGTTCTCGGCCCAGCGCTCGGCGCGGAAGCGCAGGAACTCGTCGGCCAGGGCCGGCTCCTCCTTCAGTTCGAAGTCGGGAAGGCCCTTCAAGCGAGCGACCTCGGCGTGGGGCAGCCGGAAGACGTAGCCCGAGCGTTCGATCGTGTAGGCGGCCCCACTCCCCGTCCTCCCCGTCGTCATGGAGGGAATTTTATCCAGCGCCGGGCGTTTTTTCGCCTTCGATGAAAAACTCGCGCTTGCTGCTGGGTCTGCTCGTTTGGGGACTGTGGCACTCCTCCCCGGTTGCTCTGGCGGAGACGTGGCGGATGGATTTCGATTCCGACGCCGCCGGCCGGCCTCCCGCCTTCCTGGATTTCGAGACGCTCCTGGTACCCGGGCCGGCGAACTGGATGGTGGTGGCCGACCGCAATCCGCCCTCGGCGCCGAATCAGGTGACCCAGATCCTGCGCAATCGCCCGCCGGGTTCCATCGCCGTGGCCCTGCGGCGCAACGTCGCGTTGCGGGACGGCAAGCTGTCGGTTGGGCTCAAGAAACTGACGGCCTCGGCCGGCCTCGTCTTGCGGATGGCCGGACCGAAGGACTTTCTCTTGCTTCTCCTGGACTGTTCCTCGGGGGAGGCACGGCTGACGTCCTATCGCCACGGCGTGCCGACCGAGCTCGCGCGAGGGAAGGCCGCAATCGATCTGGACTGGGGAATCCTGAGGGTCGACCTCTCCGGACCGACGGTGTCCGCTTCTTGGAATGAAAAGGAACTGCTCCAGGGACTGGACCCGAAGCCAGCCACGGGTCGCGTGGGGCTGGCGACCGAGGGCCCGGGCTTCGCCTCCTTCGACGAGCTCGTGGTCGTGACGCCGTAGAGAGGCTCGCCGCGGTCCCAGGGCGGCCGTCCCGTCCGGCCGGGCGCAAGAGCGCCGTGACCTCAGCCCGGCGCCACGGAGGCCGCGTAGCGGAATCGTCCCTTTTCGATTCTCAAGATCACTGCCGGCTTGACCGGGTTGCGCTCCGGGTCGAACGTGATCGTGCCGGTCACCCCGCGGAAGCCGGCGGTTTCGGCGAGCGCGTCGCGAACGCGTTTGCCCTCCGTCGAGCCGGCCCTCTGGATTGCATCCGCGATGAGCCGGGCGGCGTCGTAGGACAGGGCGGCGATCGAATCGGGTTCGCTTCCGTAGGCCCGCCGGTAGGAGGCCACGAAGGCGGCAACGGCGGGCGAGGGCTCGTCGACCGAGTAGTGATTGGAGAGATACGCGCCCTCCATGGCCGCGCCTCCGATCTCGACGAGCTTCGGCGAATCCCATCCGTCGGCTCCCAACAGTGTCGCCGACACGCCGAGCGCCCGCGCCTGCCGGGCGATCAGACCCACGTCGGTGTAGTAGCCGGGAAGGAAGAGCACGTCGGGGCGAAGGGGTTCGATCGCCGTCAGCTGCGCCGAGAAGTCGCTGTCGCCCTCGGAGTACTTGAGCTCCGCGGCGATGCGCCCGCCGGCGGCGGTGAAATCGTGCCGGAACGCTTCCGCCAGGCCGACGCTGTAGTCGCTTCGCGCGTCGACGAGCATCGCCGCGGTCTCGGCGCGGAGGTTCTTGCGAGCAAAGGCCGCGAGCGCCCGACCCTGCGCGGCGTCGGTGAAGCAGACGCGAAAGATGTAGTCCCCCTTCTTCGTGACGTCGACGTTGGTCGAGGAGGGGGAGACCATCGGCACTCGGTAACTCTGCGCGATGGGCGCCGCCGCGAGTGATCGCGAAGAGGCGTTTTCGCCGATCAACGCGACGACATGATCCCGCGTGATCAGCTTCGAAACGGCCGAGGCCGCCTCGGCCGGCTCGTTGCGATCGTCCTCCACGTGCAGGTCGAGGCGCTCGCCGAGGACGCCTCCGGCGCGGTTGATCTCGGCGATGGCCAGGCGCGCGCCGTCCCGGCCGGAGAGGGCAAAGGTGGCCTGCGGCCCGGTCAGGGCTCCGTAGAGGCCGATCGGAATTCCCTGCGCCGCGGGTCCCTTCTCCTCCGAGCATCTCGACAGTCCGAACAGAGCGAGGAGAACCCCCGCAACGGAGACGGTGCGCGGCACGGCGGGGATTCTACGCAGAAAGCCGCTTCGTGTGTCGGGGCGCCGCCCCGGGGCTCGCGCTCCTCCTTTGTGGGAGCGCGCCCGGCCTGATACGCTACGCCGCTTCGCTGGAGAACAAATGGTCGAAAGCAAGTCCTACGCTCTCGCGATCATCGGCTCGGGCCCCGGCGGCTACGTGGCCGCCATCCGAGCGGCGCAGGTCGGGTTATCCGTCCTCTTGATCGAGCGGGATTCCCGGCTGGGCGGCGTTTGCACGCTCCGGGGATGCATCCCCACCAAGGCCCTGCTGCACACGGCGGACCTGCTCGAGGAGACGCGCCACGGCGGCGACGTGGGCGTGGCCTCCAAGGACGTGCGCTTGGATCTTGCGGCGGCGATGAAGCACAAGGAGAAGGTCGTCCGCCAGAGCTCCAACGGCATCGCCTACTTGATGAAGAAGAATCGCGTGGACGTCGTCAACGGGTTTGGCCGGATCGCCGGCGTCGGGCGCGTCTCGGTCACCGGCGCCGACGGCTCCGAGACGGTGTACGAAGCCAAGAACATCCTCGTGGCGACGGGCTCGGCGCCTCGCTCGCTTCCGGGAATCGAGATCGACCACCAAACGATCCTCTCTTCGGATTCCGTTCTGGAGCTCGCGGAAGTGCCGAAGTCGCTTCTGGTGATCGGTTCCGGAGCGGTGGGTGTCGAGTTCGCTTCGATGTACTCGCGGTTCGGCTGCAAGGCAACGATCCTGGAGCTGTTGCCCCGGATCGTGCCGCTCGAGGACGAGGACATCTCGCGGGAACTGGCGGCTTCCTTCAAGCGTCAGGGGATGACCGTCTACGTGGACGCGCGGGTCGAGCGCGTGACGCGAACCGACGCCGGTGTCGAGGTCCTGGCCCGAACTTCCGCCGAGAAGACCGAGACGATGCGCGCCGAGAAAGTCCTGTTGGCGGTGGGCCGCAAGCCTCTTTCGGAGGGAATCGGACTCGAGGGAGTCGGCGTGGCCACGGAGCGCGGCTACATCCGTGTCGACGGCTACATGCGCACCAACGTGCCCGGGATCTATGCGATCGGGGACGTCGTTCCGACGCCCTGGCTCGCTCACGTGGCGTCGGCGGAGGGTGTCGTCGCGGTCGAGCACATGGCGGGTGTGCCGACGCGCCCGGTCAACTACGATCAGATCCCGGGCTGCACGTATTGCTCACCCGAGGTCGCGTCGATCGGGCTGACGGAGGCGAAGGCGCGGGAGCGCGGGTACGACGTGGCGGTCGGGAAGTTTCCCTTCTCGGCGATCGGGAAGGCCCGGATCCTGAACGAGACGGCCGGTTTCGTGAAGATCGTCGCGGAGAAGAAGTACGACGAGGTGCTGGGCGTCCACATCATCGGGCCGCGGGCGACCGAGCTGATCGCCGAGGCGAGCGCCGCGATGGCGCTCGAGGCCACCTCCGAGGACCTCGTCCGCGCGGTCCACGCCCACCCAACGCTGTCCGAGGCGATCCATGAGGCGGCGGAGGCGGTCGGGGGCCACTCGATACATATTTAGCGGCGCTGGGCAAGTTCCGGTAACGCGCTGTCACCAGCTGACCGCCCAGCGCCGGAAGAGAGTTTTCAAGGCAGTCCGGCGAGGTGAGGAGCCCCGTCGATGCGCGGCCCGAACTATCGGAAGTAGCCGCTGACGTCGAGGAGCAGGTGCACGGTGCCGGAGGGTAGCGCCGCGAGCACCGTGACGCCGCCGGAGGCGCCGAGGGTGAGAATCGCGTTGTTGGCGCGGGTCTGGCCGGCGCGGAAATTGAGCAGGCTCGTGCCGGGCATCGCCGTCCCGTCCGGGAAGGCGGTCAGGTGGCCGTCGGCTCCCGGAGCCGTGATGGTGACGTTGGCTGCCACGGAGATTGCCGTCGCCGGAATGCCGCATTGGCCGGCCAGGGAGAAGGTGCGAGTGGAGCCCGCGGGCAGCGCGGGTCCTCCTTCGGGCCCGGGCGACAACCGGGTGTCCACGATCCGGCAGGGCGGGACGGTGTAGAAGGAAGCGCCTGCTCCGGCCAGCACGAAGAGGGTCACACTCTGGGGCGGGAGCGTCGTCGCGACGGCGCCGCCGGAAACCGCCACGTCGCCCAGACGAGTAATCGCGTTTGTGGAGGTGAGCTGCCAGACCTGGGCCGCGCCGCGCGCCGAGAAGTGGGAAAAGACGATCGTGGCGGGTGTCGAGCCAGAGAGGTTCTTCGAGACGACCATCACGGTCAGCGCCCCGTCGGCGGCGCGGACCGCGGCGAAAGCAGAAACGGTGTCGGGGTCCGGAACCGTGGCGCGCACGCCGATGTCGCCGAAGGCCGACTTGTTACCGTCATAGTTTCGGTAGAGGCGCATCGCGTTGTAGGTGGGCGTCGAGGCCGCGGGAGCGATCCACCGCGCCGCCAGGTCGAGCCCCTCGCGGCCGAAGATTCCGAGGATGTCGGCCTGCGCCGTCGCGCCGTTGATGTGCCCTTCTGCGCCCCAGTTGTACTCCGTGATGGCCGTCTTGAGGTTCGGTCCATAGGCCGCCGCCCACTGACGCAGCCGCGGCACCAAGCGCACGGTGTCGGCGATCCAGCTTTCGTCGACGTAGTTCGGGTCCCAGAGCGAGCGCGTCGACCGGTTCCGGCGCAATTGCATCGACGTCGAGACGTCGTCGCTGAACTCGCCGCCTTGAGGATAGTAGTGCACGCTGAAGACGTCCAAGAGTGAGCGGCCCGCCCCAGCGGACG
Source organism: Thermoanaerobaculia bacterium (assembly GCA_035498405.1). Lineage (GTDB taxonomy): Bacteria > Acidobacteriota > Thermoanaerobaculia > UBA5066 > Gp7-AA6 > DATBFU01. The sequence goes on from DATKAE010000122.1 coordinate 19,583, forward strand.
CCGTCGAGAGCTGTCCGAGGACCCACGGAAGATAGTCGGCTCCGCCGTGACTGTTGCGGTCCGGGAGCGTTCCCCACCCGTGCAGACTCCCGTACTGTTGGTCATAGCCGCTGTAGAAGTAGCCGCTCCAGCCCCACTCCTCGGGACCCACGACCGCCGCCGACGGGTCGATCGACTTGATGCGGTTGGCGTAGTCCACCATCTTGTCGCGGATCTCCTGCATGGTGGCCCCGGTCGGGTGAACGTCACGGTGCGTGGAGTGCCAGATGCTGGGCTCGTTGTCCAGGATGTAGTACCGCAGGCCGGTCCCGGAGGCGGGGCCCCAGGTGGAGGCGAGATGCTGCATCCAGCCTTGCTGAAAGACGGAATCGGCCGGCAGGTTGGCGTCGTTCGGGTCGTTTCCGGCCACGAACGTTCCGTTGGAGTGGACCCCGTTGCCCGCATCCGGAAACCATTGCCAGTCGTTGCCGCTCTGAGCGCCGTACTTGGCGATGGAGAAGCTCGCGAGCTTGTTTCGACCGGCGCCGAGCTTGGCGACCCAGCCGACGGTCGGGATCGTCAGCATGGGTTGGCTGCCGCCGGCGCGGCTCTGGGAGATGAACGTGTCGCCGTTCTCTCCCGGCGTGGCCGATGCCTCGGCGATGCTCTCGAAGTACCAGTCGTTGCCGCGGTTGCTCGCGTTTGCCTGCCAGTTGTAGAGGCTCGCGGCGTTGCCACCCGAACGATTGACGGGACAGTTCAAGTCGGCGAGCAGGGCCGTGGACCCGAAGGCGACACCGTAGATCTCAGGATGGATCGGATGGCGGTCGAGCGCGGCGTCCACGGCGATCTGGACCGGAGGGTTCTGCGCCAGAAGCGGCGCGGAAAGCAGGGCGAGGACGAGGCCAGTCCGGGCGCAGGCTGCGCGCATGCGACTTTCAATCATCGAGTTGTTCAGGCTCGATACATTTTAAGCGAGATCGGACAAGAGCCCGCATCGCACGGTCAAGAGCGGGCTGGCCGGCCGCGAAGCGCGGCAAAGTGAGGGAGGACCCGAGACACGTTTCGGCGGGTGATGACCACGGCCTCGGGCGGGGCCGAGGCGAATCGCGGAGCGACCGATGCTCCGTCCCTGGTCTGCTACTGCTCCGGTGCCCGCGGGACGTCGCCCGGCACGGCCTGGACTGCCGGCGCAGGTGGGCGGGCAATCGTCTTGCCCTCGACGTAGTCGTTGGGTGAGTTGGGCAACCCCATCGTCGAGCCCGGCACGAGCTTGGAATCCCAGGTCGGGTTGTAGGAGCGGTTCGGGTTGAAGAGAGCAGAACCGTCGGGACGCGCGCCGGCAGGGACGACGGTCAGCGTCTTGCCGGACGCGCCCCCGCTCGACGCGACGCTGCCGCCGGTTGCGCCGATCTCCACCGCCTGGCCGGGCTGCAGCCGCTTTCCTGGCTCGGGCGGCCTTCCGGCGACCACTTGCTTGACGTCCTTGGCGCGGACGCTCATCAAGGCGCCGTCCGGATAGTGGCGAAAGAGGAGCAGGGCTCCGTTGGGCTGTGGTTTGCCCATCGCCCAGGACGACTGGCCGCCCGCGAGATCCACCCGATAGAGTTGCGGAGCGCTGGCGGCCGGTGCGGGGGCTTGAGCGCTCGTCGCCGCCACCGCCACGACGAAAAGCAGTGAAAGGTGGAGCATGACCTGATCCCCCTCGGTCTCGATTATCCCCCCTTTTTCGGCCCCGGGGCTCGTTGCGAGCGGGAATCGGGACAGGGCTGCCGAGGGTTGAAAGTCTCGCGGCATAAGAGGTTTGGAGCCGCCTTGGGAGCGGCTCGGAGGCAATAGAATGCGCCCCTCGGAGTTGCATGCGATGAGTCAGGAGCGCAAGGGTCCGGCGGACCTCGCGGCCCTTCGGATCGACCGCGAGCCTCGGTCGTCCGGCCCGCGCGGCTGGCTCTTCCTGTTGGCGGCTCTCGTCGTGGCGGCCGGAGCCGCGGCCTATTTGCTCTCGGGCCGGTCGCTTCGGCCGAGACTCGTCGAGACGGTCACGGCCTCGATCGTGACGGAGGGGCAGGCCACGACGCTGCTGACGGCGACCGGCTACGTCGAGGCGGAGCGCAAGGCGGACCTCTCGCCCAAGATCACCTCTCGGATCATCGAGCTGAACGTGACCGAGGGCTCGCGCGTCAAGAAGGGCGAGATCATCGCCCGGCTGGACGATACGGACTTGAACGCCCAGCTCGCGGAGGCGAGCGCCAACTGGGTCAATGCGAAGGCGGAGCTCGAGCGCCAGCAGTCCCTCTATCAGCAGGGACTCTCGCCAAAGTCCGTCCTCGATGCGGCCGTCGCCTCGGAGAGGGCGACCCGGGCGCGCGCCGACTACGTCAAGGCGCTGATCGACTACACGGTGATCCGGGCGCCTTTTGCCGGCGTGGTCACCGCCAAGCGCGCGTTCGTGGGCGAGGCCGTCTCGCCGTACGGCTCCTCGCCGTCAGGCGGCGGCTCAGGCGGCGCCATCGTCACCCTGGTCGAGTTCTCGAGCCTGTATGTGGGGGCGGACGTCAACGAGGCGAACCTCGGCAAGCTCGGTCCCAAGCAGCCGGCAGAGATCAGCCTCGACGCGATGCCTGAGAAGACCTACCACGGTTACCTTCGCCAGGTCGTTCCCGCCGCGGATCGCCAGAAGGCGACCGTGCGCGTGAAGGTTTCCTTCCTCGACGCGGATGACCGGATCCTGCCGGACCTTTCGGCGCGGGTCTCCTTCACGTCGGAGGCGACGAAGGGAAGCGCCAACCGCAGCCGCATCCTGATTCCGAAGGCCGCGCTCGTGACCGCCGACGGCAAGACGGGCGTCTTTCGAATCGCCGCGGGGAGGGTGAAATTCCAGCCGATCGAGGCGGGGGGCGAGGTGCAGGGGCAGATCGAGGTGACGCGGGGCCTCCAGGGAGGCGAGCGGCTGGTCTCGGCCGGCGGGGCCGGGTTGCGGGACGGAGACCGCGTCCGGGTGGAAGGGGAGAAGCCATGAGCGAAGCGCTGATCGACATCGAACACGTGGAGAAGGTCTATCACCGGGACCAGATCGAAATCCCGGTCTTGAACGACATCAACCTGGAGGTCCCGTCGGGCGAGTATGTCGCGTTGATGGGGCCGTCCGGCTCGGGCAAGACGACGCTCTTGAACCTGATCGCGGGGATCGACTCTCCCACGCGCGGCCGCATCGTCATCGGGGGGCGCGACATCGCCACGATGTCGCAGACCGACCTGGCCGAGTGGCGCTCGCACACCGTCGGGTTCATCTTTCAGCTCTACAACCTGCTCCCGGTCTTGAACGCGTTCGAGAACGTGGAGCTGCCGCTGCTGCTGACGAAGCTGTCGAAGAAGGAGCGCCGCAAGCACGTCGAGACGGCGCTCTCGATCGTGGGGCTCTCCGACCGAATGGACCACTACCCGAGGCAGCTCTCGGGCGGTCAGGAGCAGCGCGTCGCCATCGCCCGCGCCATCGTCTCGGATCCGAAGATCCTCGTGGCGGACGAGCCGACGGGCGACCTCGACGCCAAGTCGGCCGAGGAGATCCTCGAGCTGCTCCGCCGCCTGAACGAGGAGTTCGGCAAGACGATCGTCATGGTCACGCACGACCCGAAGGCCGCGGATCGGGCGCACCGCATGATTCACCTCGACAAGGGCGTCCTCCACGCCGACGAACGGACCGAGACGGGAGCGGTGGGCAAGCCGTGAAGTACCTGAACCTGATCTGGCGCAACGTCTTTCGCAAGAAGACCCGCACGGTGCTCACGATGAGTTCCATCGTGCTCGTGCTCGTCCTGATCGTGACCCTCGTGTCCCTGCTGCGCGCGATGGAACAGGATCCCTCGGGAGGCAAAGGCTCCAACCGCCTCGTCGTGCAGCACGCGACCGGCCTCGCCAACTTCCTGCCGCTGTCCCAGCGCCAGCGGATCGAGCAGATCCCCGGTGTCGTGGCCGTGACGCCCGAGATCTGGTTCGGCGGTATCTACAAGGACGACCGGCCCGAGAACTTCTTTGGACAGCTCTCGGCCGATCCCGACATCTTCTTCGACAAGATCTTCGACGAGGCGACGATCGACCCGAAGGTCAACGCCGAATGGAAGGCAAACCGCAACTCCTTCGTCGCGGGCAAGGCGCTGGAGGACAAGTTCCACTGGAAGCCCGGCGACCACGTCCAACTGCGCGGGACGTACATCCCGATCACGCTCGACCTGGTCTACGTCGGGTCGTACCACTCGGGCGACGAGTCCAACGCCTTCTTCCACAACGAGTACCTGAACCAATCGAAGTGGTTCGGAGCCGACAAGTACACCGGCATCTACTACCTGAAGGTCGAGAAGACCGAGGACCTGTCTCGCGTCTCGGCGGCGATCGACAAGATGTTCGAGAACAGCGACGCACCGACCAAGACGCTGACCGAGAAACAATTTCAGGCCTCCTTCATGGAGATGATGGGCAACGTGAAGGGTTTGATCCGCTGGATTTCCGTGATCATCCTCTTCGCCATCACTCTGATCGTGGCCAACACGATCGCCATGTCCGCGCGCGAGCGAGTCACCGAGATTGCCGTGATGCGCACCCTCGGTTACCGCCGCACGCACATTCTCGTGTTCATCCTCTCGGAGGCCGTTCTGATGGCTCTTCTCGGGGGTGTCATCGGCCTGATCGGCGCGAAGTACCTCATCATCCCCGGGATGATCGGCTTCATGAAGTACACCCCCATGGCGCCGTTCCTGATCAACTTCAAGGTCAGCGGTGTGGTGCTGCTCGCGGCCTTCGGCATTTCGGTCGGCGTCGGGGTGCTCGCCGGGTTCGTGCCCGCGATTCGCTCCTCCCAGATCCGGATTGTCGACGGCCTGCGGCAGGTGGTGTGACGATGGCGATCCCGCTGAAGTACAACCTCCGCAACCTCCTCGGCCGCAAGGTCTCGACCCTGATGACGGTCGCCGTGGTGGCGCTCGTCGTGACGGTCTTCCTCTTCGTGCTGTCGCTGTGGCAGGGTGTCGAGCGGACCCTTTCGGTCAACGCCTCGACGCGCAACGTCCTGACGATGCGGGTCGGCTCCCAGGCCGAGATGCAGAGCGTCATCACGCGGGACCAGTTCGACCAGATCCGCTCGTTGCCGGGAATCGAGCGGGATGTCAAGGGCGAGCCGATGGTTTCTCCGGAGTTGCTGACGCTGGTCAACATCCCGCGCCAGGACGGGCAGAGCTCCAACGTTCAGGTGCGCGGCATCGCCCCCGTCGGCCTGCAGATGCGCCCGGGAATCCGGATCGTGGATGGCCGGATGTTCCGGCCGGAAGCGGAAGAAGCGATCGTGTCGCGCAACCTGTCGACGCGCTTTGCCCACATGAACCTGGGCGACGTCATCAAGCAGGGAAACTTCCGGTGGACGATCGTCGGGCATTTCGATGCCTTGGGCAGCGCCTACGAGTCCGAAATCTGGGTGGACGTGAAGGATCTGCAGGCGCAGACCAAGCGCCAGATCTTCTCCTCGGTCTTCGTGCGCACGAGCGACCCGGACTCGGCCGCTCGCTACATCGAAGCCGTCAAGGGAGACCAGCGTCTGAAGCTCGAAGGCAAGACCGAGAGGAAGTACTACGAGGAGCAGATGGTCACGGGCGCGCCGATCAAGATCATCGCGATCCTCGTCGGCTTCTTCACGGCGATCGGAGCGGCGTTTGGCGCCATGAACACGATGTACGCCCAGGTCTCGGCGCGGACCCGGGAGATCGGGACGCTCCGGGCCATCGGCTTCTCGCGCCGGTCGGTTCTGGCCTCCTTCGTGCTCGAGGCGCTTCTGCTGTGCCTGGCGGGCGGCGTGATCGGAACGGCCGCCGCCTTCGGGCTCTTCAATCTGGTCGTCACCAAGCCCACCGGCACGATGAACTTCCGGACCTTCTCCGAGGTGCTCTTCAATTTCCGGCTCACACCGCCGCTCGTGGCGGGCGGGATCGCCTTCTCGCTCGCCATGGGGCTTCTGGGCGGGTTCTTTCCGGCCTTCCGCGCGGCGCGCTTGAAGATTACCTCGGCGCTGCGCGCGGTCTGAGCCGGGCGGCCGGCGGGGGCGGGAACTCGGGGCTCCCGCCTCGCTGATAGCATCTCTGCTATCGCATGACCGCGGCTTCGATTCTCCGAGACGCCCGCCGCCGGGCCGGCTTGAGCCAGCGCGGGCTCGGCCGCCGTGCCGGTGTGCCCCAGGCCACCGTCGCCCGGATCGAAGAGGGGAGGACCTCGCCGCGGTTCGAGACGCTGGATCGCCTCCTCGCGGCTTGCGGCTTCGATCTCGTGGCGCGGCCGCGGAGAAGAGGGTCGAAGGGCGAGGGACGAGGGGCGAGGCGGAGGGGCTAGGGAGAGTATAGAGGGCGAAAGAACAGTCGGGATCTCCGCTTCGTGTCTTCCCTAACCCCTAAACCCCTAACCCCTAACCCGTCGTTAGGGAAACTCCCGCTGCGCCGCGGGCAGGGGGTAGACGCGGCGCTGGCCGTCGATTCCGTCCACGATCCTTCCCCAGGGCACGTCGGGGTCGTGCTCGAACAGGCAGAGCCACCCTTCCCGCGCGGCCTGGTCGATCCAACGTTTCTTGTTCTGGATGAGTTCGATCGGGTAGAGGGGCTCCTCCATGAGCCACGGGATCGGAACGTGCGCCGAGGTCGGCACGGCATCCGCGAAGAAGAATGCGGTCCGCCCCTCCGAGTCGATCCGGACTCCCTGCATCCCCGCCGCTTGGCCAGCCAGGGGAGTCACACGCACGCCCGGGCGGATCTCCCGCTCTCCGTCGACCGTCTCGAGCCGTCCCGCCTCGGCATACGGCTCCCAGTTCTCCGGCTCATAGGAGGCGCGCTCGCGCTCGCCTGGGGCGCGCGCGCGGTCGAGCTCGCTCGACTGGACGTAGAGCGTCGCGCGGGGGAAGAGCCGCACCGCGCAGCCTTCGCCGCGGACAGTCGCGCCGCCCGCGTGATCGGATTGGAGGCGAGAAAGGACGAGGGCATCGACTTGGTCGGGCCGCACCCCGATTCGCGCGAGCTGCTCCGCCAGGGACGGTCCGGCGGCGATCGAGCGGCGCTCGCGGGTCTCCTCGTCCCACTTGTCGCCCACTCCGGCCTCGACCAGCGCCGTGAAATCGGCGCCGCGCACCAGAAGGCAATGGGCGGCCACGCGAATTCGGTTCCGATCGTCCGCCGGAAACCGCCGTTCCCAGAGAACCTTCGGGATGACGCCGAACAGGGCGCTGCCGTCGAGCCGGAGGTCGCCGCCGTGGAGCAGGTCGAGCCGAAGCGAGCCGAAATTCATATATTCAATATGCCATGCGCCTTCACTTCTACGGCACGAAGGGCTACGTCGAGGAGCAGTCCCGCCTCCACCGGGGCCACTCCGCCTGGACGCTCGAGGTGGGAGGCTTCCGGCTTCTGTGCGACTTCGGCCAAAACCGCAAGGGGCTGCTCTCGAAGATCGCTCCGGACGCGATCTTCGTCTCGCACGCCCATCCGGACCACGCCTGGGGGCTCGAGGAGGGCACGTCGGTTCCGGTCTGGGCCTCGGCGGTGACCCACGAGATCACCAAGGACTTGCCGGTCGCGCAGCGCGTCGTGCTGGAGCCCGGCCGCGGGGTCCGCGTCGGGCCCCTGACGCTGACCGCCTTTCCCGTCGTGCACTCGGTGCGCTGTCCCGGGGTCGCGGCCCGTATCGAAACGCCGGAGGGTGTGGTGGTCTACTCGGGTGACGTCGTCTCGATCGAGGACGCGGCCTCCGCCTTGGCCGGTGCTTCCCTCTACGTCGGCGACGGCTCGACGCTCAAGGGGACGCTCGTGCGGCGGCATCAAAGCGGAACGCTCATCGGCCACACGACGGTGAGGGCGCAGCTCGGGTGGCTTGGAAAATACGACGTGCCGCGCGCGATCTTCTCCCACTTCGGAAAGGGGCCGATCGAAATGGGGGAGAAGGCCCTTCGCGACGCCCTCCGGGATCTCGCGGCGGACAAGGCGCCGGGCTGTGAGGTCTCTCCCGCGCGCGACGGTCTGGAGCTCGAGCGCTAGGAGGCGCGGAGAGGGCAGGGCGACTCCGCTTGCCGCCCGAAGGACGGCTAGGGCTTCGCCGGCTCTGCCGGCTTTGCCGCCGCCGCGGGCTCCTCGGACTTGGCCTTCTTTGGCGCGGGGTACTTCTTCAGGAAGGCCCGGACCGAAGGACCGATGGGATCGGAGAGCGGCGCCGGTTCCGGCTTATCGAGCACGACCTTCGGCTTGCTATTCAATTCGACGTGCGCCGAGACCGCCGAGGTGGGCGCACCCTGAGACCAGGGCCCCGCGATCAGGGGATCCGGGTTGTACTCGAGGCCGAAGGGTTGGTTGCACGGGTAGGCGCCGTGGCAGCGCGTCAACTGCACGAACTGCGCGGAGGCCGGGGCCGCGCAAAGGCCGCCGGCGATGAGAAAAGCCGCGAGACCGCGCCGCGTCTTCACCGGCGCGATTCTACACCCCGCGCCCGTCGCGGGGAGGCCGCCGACCCTGCTCAGAGGCGAGACCGCGTGTGCGCCGGAAGAGCGGGGCCGGTCGGCGCGGGCGCGGCTTCACGCTCGGGGATGCGGTCCGGTGTCTCGGCCAGGACCGCGCGGCGCGCCTCGCGGGAACGCTTCACGAGGGCGAGCATCGCCCCGGCCATCAGCACATAGAAGCCGCCCCAGACCAGGTTGATGAGCGGCTTGTGCGTCACGTCCACGGACAGGGATTCCGTCGTGGCGGCCTGGTGCTCCGCGGCGGGATCCTTCGAGACGCCGCGCAGGCGCAGCACGACCGCGCCGTCGTTGGGGGAGACGGCGAGGACCGTCATCTTGCCGCCCGGCACGCCCGGGATGTCCAGCTCCTCCGCGTCGGCTTCGCGGGTCGCCAGGTTCCAGGTGTAGCGGATCGTCGCTTCGTGCTTGGATCCATCGGGCGGCGTGATGGTGACGTCGGTCAGAACGAGGAGCTTCTGCTCGCCCTTCATCATCGCCGAGCGGTCGGCGTTGAAGTCGCGGAAGGTGAAGCCGATTCCGTCGATCGACTGGGTCGTGCCCTTGGTCAGGCGCACCTCGCGGCCGAACTGCTCGGGCTGGCCGGGGTCGTAGGACTGCGGCGCCACGTAGAAGTCCGCGACCGCCCCGTTGCGGATCGACGGATTGACCATGAGCTGATTCGTCCGGGAGTTCACGTACATCTTGGGGTAGGCGTAGAAGCTCTTGCCCTCCGGCGTGTCGACCCGCACTTCCATGGCCTGCTTCTCGTTGGGAGTTGGCGGCATGACGCGCAGGAACGTGAGCGTGTTGCCGGCGACCTTGACCGGTCGATTGACCGGGAGGGTGACGCGCGTCGACTTGGCGTAGACGCCCGAGATGACGATCCCGGCCAGCATGATGCCGAGCCCGACGTGCGCCAGGTAGCCGCCGGCGCCCGCGAATTTGGCGTTTCGGGCCTTGCGCACGACGGCTCGCAGGTTCATGTCCGCGGCGAAGACCGCGACGAAGAGAATCACCAGAGAGCCGGGCTCTCGGGCGTTCAGGAGAAACGCGACGACGACGCCCGCCGCGGCGATGAGCAGCGACCGCCGCGCGCTCGCGAGCAGGGCGGAGAGCGGCTCGCCCTTCCACGTCACGAAGGGCACCAGCGCGGCGAGCAATGCAATCAGGATCGCCGCCGGCGCGGTGGTCCGGTTGTAGAAGGCCGTCTGAACCTGAGAGGGGTTTCCGGTCAAGCGGGTCAGCAGGGGAGCCGACGTGCCGAGCAGAATCACGAAGGCGAGCGCGCAGAAGGCGGCGATGCCCAGGATGAAGAGGACGCTGCGCGAGAGGGCGGGCGGTTCCTGTTCCGTCGAGACCGGGACCGCGCGCCAGCGCCAGGCGAGCAGCACGAGCGACAGCCCCAGGAAGCCGAGCAGGATCGCGACGAGCCAGCCCGTGATCCCGAGGTCGATGAAGGAGTGGACCGAGAAATCGGCGAGGATGCCGGAGCGTGTGAGGAACGTGCCGTAGAGAATGGTCACGTAGGCGAGGCACGCCAGAAGCAGGTTGACCTTGCGGTGGCGCTTCTTCGAGCGCTGCAGGAACATGCCGTGGACGAGCGCCGCCGTGCAGAGCCAGGGGACGAGGCTCGTGTTCTCGACCGGGTCCCATCCCCAGTAACCGCCCCACCCGAGCGTCTTGTACGCCCAGTAGCCGCCCATCAGGATCGCGGTGCCGAGCGACACGAACGTGAACAGGGCCCACGGGAGCGCCCGAACGACCCAGCCGTCCCACTTCTTCTTCCAGAGCGCCGCGATCGCGAACGCGAACGGAACCGAGAGGGACGCGAATCCCGAGAACATGACGGGCGGGTGAATGACCATCCACGGATCCTGAAGCAGCGGGTTCAGTCCGACGCCGTCCTCCGGGGGAGGCGGGGGGAGCAGCTTGAACGGGCTCTGCTTGCAGAGGATCGCGATGATGCCGAGAAAGCTCGCCAGGTACACGACCATCACGGGCGCCTCGAGCTCCTTGGCGCTTCTCCAGACGACGAGCCCGATCAGCGCGCCCCAGAAGCACCAGAGCAGGAACGATCCCTCCTGTCCTCCCCAGAAGGAGGAGATCAGGAAATGGAAGGGCAGGTCACGGCTGGAATAGGCGTTGACGTAGGAGACGTCGAAGCGGTGCTGGAGAATCAACGCCATCAGCACGGCCGCGGCCGCGACCACGCAGGTCGCAAACGCGGCATAGAGGCTGCGAGCCAGAGGCAAGAGGTCCGGGCGCCGGTCGGCCCGCCAGTAGGTCGCGGCCGACGCGATTCCGGCGAACAGAGCTCCCCAGATCGCGGCCACGCCCGGCCAGAAGTAGGTGGCGCTCATGAGGCGAGGTTACGACCGAGGCGCCGCGGCGGCACCGGAGACCGCGCCGGGCTTGCCCGGTGCCGACGACGTGTAGGACTTTTCGACCTCCGCCCCCTGGTACTTGGAGGGGCACTTGACGAGCAGTTTCTCCGCCTCGACCCGGCCGTTCTGGTAGCGCCCGATCGCGACGATCGAGATCGCGTCTTTAAAGTTCCCGGGCCGGACTCCGCGGTAGGCGACGGGCATCGAGCGGCCGTGCTCGTCGAGCAGGCTGAAGGAGAGCTCCTGGTTGCCCGTGTCGTATCGGTCGCTCGTCTTGTCGAGGGCCCCCATGACCTGGATGACGCCCTTGGACTTTCGCGCCTCGTCGAACGTCACGTACGGCGTCAGCGTCCTCTGGAAGGCCGTCAGCCCCAGGCCGATGAAGGCGAGAGCGAGGACCGCGGCGATCCAATACCCTTTTCTCACGGTTCGCGCTCCTTTCCCGAAATTCGGCGGTCTAGCCGCCAGAGATAGAAGAAGAGACCCACCCAGATCACGACATTGACCCCCGCCAGATAGGCAAGACTGCTCACGATTTGGATTGTTTCCCGAGGGGCCGGAAAAATCAACCGACGACCCCGATGCAAACGCATCATTTTGGTGGCAGAGGGGCCCCGGGGCAAGCATGGCCGAGCGGGCAGAGAAGGCATGGCTGCACGGTCAGGCTCGCCTCGCTCGATCGTTTACGAGACGCGCCGGGCCGACACGGCGCCCTCGCGCCGCAGCCGAGCCGCCTTGGTGTCGAGCTCGAGCATCCAGAAGAAGAGCGCCGAAAACCCGATCAGGCCGCCGAAGAACACGGCCCGTGTGGGCGTGTCCATCAGGATCTTGCCCTGAGGGTTGATGACGGTCTGGGGATGAAGCGACTGCGTGATTCGAGGCGCCACGAAGACGAGAAACGGCATCAGGACGGCGGCAAACAGGGCGTAGGCCGCCGCAACCGTCGCACGGCGCTCCCGGTCCTCGATGGCATTGCGCAGAAAGAGGTACGCCGCGTACAGGAAGATCAGGAGCAGGAAGGAGGACTCGCGCGGATCCCAGTTCCAGTAGGAGCCCCACATGATCCGTGCAAAGAGGGAGCCGGTGACCAGCGCCAGGACGGCAAAGAGCAGACCCAGACGGACGGCGGCCGCCGCCGTGTCGTCGTGGCGGGCATTTCGGCGGACCAGATACGCCAGCGAATAACCGGCCGCGACGAGGAAAGCGAGGCTCGCCACCCAGGCGCAGGGGACGTGAAAGAAGACGATGCGGGAGGACTCCCCGATGAAGCCCTGGGCGGGCTTCGGCCAGAGGAACGCCGCGCCGGTGAAAACGGCCATGTAGAGGCCCAGGAGAGCCTTTGTCGCCTTCATGGGCGGCAAGCCTATCGCAGCCGATCGGCGGGCACGGCGGCCGTTCGCGTCATTTTCTCTTGCGCCGCCCCTCGGCGTCGATATGCTCCGCCCCTTGAGGGAGGTGCCCGTGCGCTCGATCGTTCGAACCCTCGCGGCTCTCGCCTTCACCCCCGCGCTCCTCGCGGCTCCGCCACCGACCCCGACCCCGACGCCCCCCGAGACACCGAGCCCCACGGCGACGGCGACTCCTCCCAAGAAGGACGTCGCCGCCGACATCAACGCGCCGCGCGCCGACGCCCGGCGCCTCAACTTCGACACTCGCGAAGGCACCTGGATGTCGGTCGACGTCTCGCCAGACGGAGGCACGCTCGTCTTCGATCTCTTGGGAGACATCTACTCCCTGCCGATCGCCGGAGGAACCGCCCGGGCGCTGACCCGGGGGCCCGCCTACGACACGCAGCCGCGCTTTTCGCCCGACGGCAAAACGATCGCCTTCACGAGCGACCGCGGCGGGATCGAGAACATCTGGCTGATGGACGCCGACGGCGCCAACCCGCGCGCGCTGACCGAGGAGAAGGACGCCTACGTCCGCTCCGCGGCCTGGACGCCCGACGGCAACTACCTGGTCGCCCGCAAGGAGGACGCCAAGCGCGCGGGCATCCCGCCGGTCGAGCTGTGGCTGTACAACCGCTACGGCGGAGGCGGCATCAAGCTCATCTCCTCCGACGACGCCAACAACGCCGCCGGCCCGGTCGCCTCGCGCGACGGGCGCTTCCTCTTCTTCTCGGTGCGCGAGAAGCGGTTCAATTACGTCCCGGACCTCTCCGGCGGCCTCTGGCAGATCCAGCGCCTCGACCGCGCGACGGGAGAGGTTTCTCCGGTCACGACCGGCTTCGGGGGCGCCGTGCGCCCGGCCGTTTCGCCTGACGGCAAGACCCTCGTCTTCGTCAGCCGGCGGGATAGCGACTCGATCCTCGTGGCGAGAAATCTCGAATCGGGAGCGGAGCGGATTCTCGCCAAGGGCGTGACCCGCGACGAGCAGGAGGGGTTCGCCCAGCTCGACACCTGGCCGGGCTACGCCTTCACGCCGGACGGGAAGGCCCTCGTCTACTCCGACCGCGGCAAGCTCGAGCGCCTCGATCTCACCTCGCGGGCGGTGGCGGAGATCCCGTTTTCCGTGGGCGTCGAGCAGTGGCTGGCGCCGCGCGTCGCCTGGCAGGAGAAGGTCGCGACCGGGCCGGTCGAGGGGCGCATCCTGCGCTGGCCCGCCCAGTCTGCCGACGGGCGCTGGGTCGCCTTCGACGCCTTCGGCCGCGTCTGGCTCCAGCAGATCGACGGGTCGCGCGCGGTCGGATCGCCTCGGCGCCTGACGGCGGACTCGTCGTCGGGGCCCCACCGCGAGTACGCGCCTGCCTTCTCGCCGGACGGGCGCTGGATCGCCTACGTGACCTGGTCCGACGCCGATGGCGGCGCGGTGTGGAAGGCGCCGGTCCCGAGCGGCACGCCGCAGCGGCTGACGAAGGTCCCGGCGCATTACACCAACCCGGAGTGGTCTCCGGCCGGCGACCGGATGGTCGTCATCCGCGGCTCCGGTCTCGAGTTCCGCGGCCAGCAGCCGGAAGAGGAGGAGCTCTTCGACATCGACTGGCTGCCGGCCGCGGGCGGCGAGCCGCAGCGGATCACCTCCGTCAAGATCGCCGACACGCTGAAGTTCCACCCACAGGCCTTCTTCTCGCGCGACGGGGCCCGGATCTACTTCCGCGACCCGATCCCGCCGAAGAAGCCGACCGACAATCCGAAGAACGACCTGGTTTCCGTGCGGTTGGACGGAACCGACCGGAAGGCGCACCTGCGCTTCCCGGCGGTCGGAGACGTGGTGCCATCGCCCGATGAGCAGTGGGTCGTCTTCACCTCGCGGGACAACGTTTACGTGACCGCTCTCCCCGCGGTGCAGTTGAAGGAGCCGCCGGAGGTCGGGCTGAAGGATGGCTCGGTGCCGGTGTGGCGGCTTTCCGGCGAGGCCGGGGGCTACGTCGGCTGGGCCGACGGCGGCAAGACGATCACCTGGGGGCTCGCCAACACGTTCTACCGGCTGCCGCTCGCCTCTGCGATCCGCTTCGTCGAGGAGGAGAGGAAGAAGGCCGAGGCGAAGAAGGCGGGCGCGCCCGGCAAGGCCCCCGAGGCCGCCGAAAAGAAAGAGGACGAGCCGAAGCTTCGCGTGCCTGAGTCCGAGAAGATCGTGCTGCGGCTGACGGTTCCGCGCGCCGTCCCCGTCGGGTCGTTTCTGATCCAGGGGGCGCGCGTCGTCACGATGAAGGGGGACGAGGTTCTTGCGAGCGCCGACGTCCTCGTCACCGGAGACCGAATCGCCGCCGTCGGCCCCTCGGGCTCGCTCTCCTTGCCCGCGGGCGCGCGGACCTACGACGCCCGCGGCAAGACGGTAATTCCGGGCTTGATCGACACGCACGCGCACCTGCACTATTCGGGCTTCGAGCTCTTCCCGGACACGAAGTGGGAGTACGTCGCCAACCTGGCGTACGGCGTCACGACCGTGTATGACCCGTCGGCCCCTTCGCTCGACGTCTTCGCCCAGGCCGAGATGGTCGAGGCGGGCCTGATGACGGGTCCGCGCGTCTACTCTTCGGGGGATGTCCTGTACGGCGGGCAGCAGACCGACATCTTCGCGGAGGTCAACGATCTGGAGGACGCCCGGCGTCAGGTACGCCGCATGAAGGCGTACGGCGCCCGGATGATCAAGGTCTACCAGCAGCCGAGGCGATCGCAGCGGATCTGGTTCGCCGAGGCCTGCCGGGACGAGCACATGCTGCTGACGGCCGAGGGGGCGGGGGAGCTGCAGACGGACCTCTCGATGGTCCTCGACGGCTTCACGGCCTTCGAGCATTCGCTGCCGGTTGTGCTGCAGCGGGACGTGGTCGACCTCGTGGCGAAGTCGGGGACCTTCTACACGCCGACGCTGATCGTCTCCTACGGCGGGCCCTGGGGAGAGCTGTACTTCTGGCAGACCCGGAACCCGCACGACGACGCAAAGTTGAACCGCTTCACACCCCACCGCATCCTCGATGCGAAGGCGCGGCGGCATCCGTGGATCGATCCCTCGGAGTACCAGTTTCCGAACGTCGCGCGCGGCGCCGCCGAGGTTCTGCGGGCCGGGGGGAACGTCTCGCTCGGCGCGCACGGGCAGGTCCAGGGGCTCGGGCCCCACTGGGAGCTCTGGATGATGGCGGGGGAGGGGCAGCCGAAGGGCTCCTCCGCGATGACTCCGATGGAGGCGTTGCGGGCTTCCACGATCCTCGCGGCCGAGAAGATCGGCTTCGCTCCGGACCTGGGCTCGATCGAGGCCGGCAAGCTCGCGGACATGGTCGTCCTCGACGCGGACCCGCTTTCCGACATCCACAACTCGACCAAGATCCGCTGGGTCGTAAAGAACGGCGAGATCTACGACGGCGAGACAATGCGTCGCGAGTGGCCGACACCCGCCCCGCCGCCCACGTTCTTCTGGAAGACGGAACCGTAGACGGGAGATGCGAGATGCGAGATGCGAAGTGCGAGGTGCGAGGTGCGAGGTGCGAGGTGTGAGGGAAGGCAACGGAGTCCCCCGTGTTTCGTTCGCCCTAACCCCTAACCCCTAACCCCTAACCTTGCGCTATTCCTCCCAGGCGGCGGCGGCCAGCAGATACGCCGCGCAGGTAGCGGCGCCGTCGTAGGCGAGGATGACCCTCATCGGCGGGCCGGCCAGCTCTCCGGCCGCGGCGGCCACCGTGGCGGCGATTGAAGAGAGCAGCAGCGGCACCAGGAGGGGGAAGCACACGAGGACGAAGAGCACGTTCTTCTGACCCGCGCGCGCGACGAGCGCCGAGAGAAACGTCGAGACGACCGTCAGTCCGTAGCCCGAGGCCGCCAGCACGAGCGCCATCGCCGCCGGCGAAGCGACTTCCCAGCCGAGGAGGACTCCGAGTCCCGGGACCGTCACCGCGGCGATCGCGACGAACAGGAAGTAGTTGAAGAGCGTCTTGCCGGCGAGCACGAGGGTCCCGGGAGCGGTCTTGCGCAACGCGAGGGCCGTGCCCGTCTCCTCCTCCCTCACGAAGGCGCGCGGCAGGCCCGTGGCGCTCGAGAAGAAGAGGAGCACCCAGAGCATCGCCGCGTGGAGCTGCCCGCGCTCTTCCTTGGCGAAGCCGGCCGGGCCGATCGCAAAGGAGACGAGGGTCAGGGCCGTCGCGGCAAAGAAAAGGACCGAGGCGAGCGCGATCCGCCGGCGGGCTTCCTGCGCCGCGTCTTTGGCGCAGACGGCCCAGATCCGCGCGAGCGCGTTCGAACCGCTCATCGACCGAGCCGGATCGTCTGATCGGGCGCCACGAAATCGCGCACGTCGTTGGAGGCGAGAAGCAGGGGGCCCGCCGCGCGGCGCTCGGCCACGACGGCGGCGAGGATCTCGCGCCCCTCGTCGTCGAGGCCGGCGGTCGGCTCATCCAGAAGCAGCACCGGCGGATCCATCAGCAACGCGAAGGCGAGGCGCAGGCGCTGCTTCATGCCGGTCGAGAAGGCGCCCACGCGTCGGCCCCCGACGGCGGCCAGTCCCACCCGCGCGAGCCGGGCGTCGATCTCGGCCTCCGCGGCCGGCAACCCCGCGGCTCTCCGGAAGAAGCGCAGGTTCTCCCTTGCCGTGAAGTCCTCGTAGAAGGCGAGGTCCGGCCCGGCCCAGCCGACCGCGCGCCGGCGCTCCTCTCCGAGGAGCTCCCGATCTCCGGCCGCCACGCGCACGCTGCCGTTCTCCGGACGCAGGAGCCGCGCGAGGATCTTCAAGAGGGTGGTCTTGCCGCTGCCGTTTCTTCCGGCGACCGCGACCAGGCCGGCGCCGGCGAGGAAGGAAAGCCCGGAGAAGAGAGGAGGTCCGGAGAAGGATTTCGAGAGTTCGCGGGCCTCCAGAGTGGTCGCGAGCACGCTGACGCCGGAAGATAGCAGATCCGCAGCGCGAACCCGGAATCGAGAGCGCTTGAAAAGGGGAGGGAGCCTCTATATGATCCGGCGCGCTTTGGAAATCTGCGCGACCGCGGTCTTCGGCCCGAACCGAACGAACCCGAGCGGCCGCGGCGCCACCGAACGGAAATGCATTCGCCAAGGAGTACTTTGATGTTTCAACGCACGCTCGTTCTGCTTCTGGCCGGCGCGGCCGCCACCACGCTTCTCGCCTGCGGCGGCGGTAAGGAGGAGGACACCCTCGAAAAGGAAGAGGCGGCCGCTCCGGCGAGCGCGCCCGCCTCGGCGGCGGCTCCGGCCGCGGCGCCCGCGGCGGCGGCAGCAGCCCCGGCCGCCGGCAGCGCGACGCTGACCGGCAAGGTCACCTTCACCGGCTCCGCTCCCGCCAAGGAAGCCATCAAGATGGACGCCGACGCCTACTGCAAGGCGGCGCATAGCGGTCCGGTCTACACGCAAGAGGTGGAGGTCAACGGAAACGGGACCCTGAAGGACGTCTTCGTCTACGTGAAGGAAGGCGTGACGGGAACCTACCCGGCTCCCACCACTCCGGTCGTGATCGACCAGCAGGGATGCCAGTACCACCCGCACGTCTTCGGGATTCAGGCCGGCCAGCCCCTGAAGATCGTCAACAGCGACGGCACCCTGCACAACATCCACGCCCTCCCGAAGCAAAACGCCGAGTTCAACATCGGCCAGCCCTTCAAGGGGATGGAGACGATCAAGAAGTTCGACAAGCCGGAGGTGCCGGTGCGCTTCAAGTGCGACGTGCACAAGTGGATGGGTGCCTACGCCGGTGTGCTGAACCATCCCTTCTTCGCGGTCACCAACGATCAGGGGACATTCGAGATCAAGAATCTGCCGCCGGGAACCTACGTGATCGAGGCGTGGCAGGAGAAGTATGGACCGCAGACTCAGACCGTCACGATCTCCGGCAGCGAGTCGAAGACCGTTGACTTCTCGTTCAAAGGCTAGGGAGGCAAGCTCGCCGGACGTGCGGACCGGATCCTCGCGGATGAGGCGCTTCGTGGCGGTCGGGCTTTGGCTCTCGGCCGCGGCGGCCTTCCCGGCGGCCGCCTCGGCGCTTCCCTTCTGGCTGAAGCTTCCCGAAGGGGTTTCGACCTACAGCGGCCGGATCGACGGCATCTTCCGGCTGATCCTCTGGATCACGGGGATCATCTTCGTGGTCGTCGAGGTTCTGCTGGTCACCTTCCTCATCCGATACCGGTACCGGGAAGGGCGCCGGCCGCGCTACACGCATGGATCCAATCGCGTCGAGGTCGTTTGGACCATCGTGCCGGCCGTGATCTGCGTCGTGCTGGCGCTCTTGTCGCGGGCAACCTGGGCGGACATCAAGCAACACCTGCCCAAGGAGGGCGTGCAGATCGAGGTGACAGCGGAGCAGTTCGCATGGAACATCCGCTATGCGGGGCCGGACAACAAGTTCGGCACGGCCGATGACGTCCTGACCTTGAATCAGCTCCACTTTCCCGTCGGTCAGCCCGTCATCGTGACGCTGCAGTCCAAGGACGTCATTCATTCGTTCTTCCTTCCGGAGTTTCGGGTCAAGCAGGACGCGGTGCCAGGGCTGCCCTCGCGAATCTGGTTCGAGGGCACGCGCACCGGTCACTGGGAGATCGCCTGCGCCGAGCTCTGCGGGCTCGGCCATTATCGGATGAAGGGCTTCGTGACCGTGGAAACTCCCGAGGAATTCGGCAAGTGGCTGGCCGATCAGGCGGCTCAAGCGGCCGCGGAGGCGGCTCCCGCGGCGGCGGCCCCGGCGGCCGCCCCGCCAGCCGCGCCCGCGGCACAGGAGGAGAAGAAGAGCTGATGAGCACGAGCACGGTCGCCGTCGCGCACGAGCTGGCCCCCGGGGTTCACCCCGCGCCGACCTCCTTCTGGCGCAAGTACATCTTTTCGCTCGACCACAAGGTCATCGGCAAGCAGTACATGTTCTATGCGCTCTTCATGCTGGTGATCGGGGGGCTGCTGGCGACCCTCGTGCGCTACCAGCTCGCGTGGCCCGGGCGTCCGCTCGCCTTCATGGGCAAGCTCGCCCCCGAGGGAATGCCGGGCGGCCAGATGCTGCCCGAGTTCTACAACTCCCTCTTCACGATGCACGCGACGATCATGATCTTCTTCGCGATCATGCCGATCTTAATCGGCGCCTTCGGGAACTTCGTCGTCCCGATCCAGATCGGGGCGCGGGACATGGCCTTCCCGACGCTCAATATGCTGTCCTTCTGGACGGCGGTGCCCGCGGCCGTGATCATCATCTGGTCATTCTTCGTGACCGGCGGCGCGGCACAGGGGGGCTGGACCTCCTATGCGCCGCTTTCGGCGATCCTGCCCAAGGGGCAGACACTGTGGCTTCTGTCGCTCGGGATCCTGGGGATTTCCTCTCTTCTGACCTCGGTCAACTTCATCACGACGATCATCAACATGCGGGCGCCGGGGATGACGTTCTTCCGGCTCCCCCTGACCGTGTGGGCGCTCTTCATCACTGCGGTCCTGCTGCTGCTCGCGCTCCCCGTGCTGACGGGCGCGATGATCATGCTGCTCTTCGACCGCGTGCTCGGGACGACGTTCTTTCTGCCGAAGGGCCTGATCGTCTCCGGGCAGCCGTGGACCAATGCGGGAGGGGGCCAGCCGCTCCTCTGGCAGCACCTGTTCTGGTTCTTCGGGCACCCCGAGGTGTACATCATGATCCTGCCCGCGATGGGCATCACCTCGGAGATCCTCCCCGTCTTCTCGCGCAAGCCCATCTTCGGGTACCGCGCGATGGCGTACTCGATCATGGGCATCGCCGGCCTGGGATTCATCGTCTGGGGCCACCACATGTTCCAGAGCGGCATGAATCCCTATCTCGGAACCACCTTCATGATCTCGACGATGGTCATCGCGGTCCCCTCGGCCATCAAGACGTTCAACTGGCTGGGCACCTTGTGGGGCGGCAACATCCGGTTCACGACCCCGATGCTCCATGCCCTCTCCTTCGTTTCGATGTTCGTCATCGGCGGGCTCTCGGGGATCTTCATGGCCGCGACACCGGTCGACATCTTCATCCACGACACCTACTTCATCGTCGGGCACATCCACTACGTGCTCTTCGGCGGCTCGCTCTTCGGGGCGTTCGCGGGGTTGTACTTCTGGTACCCGAAGATGTTCGGGCGGCTGATGAGCGAGCGCTGGGGGAAGATCCACTGGGCGATCACGTTCGTCACGTTCAACCTGGTCTTCTTCCCGATGCACTTTCTCGGAATGCGCGGGATGCAGCGGCGCATCTACGACTACACGCAGTACACGCACCTGAAGGGCCTGCAGCCCATGAACCAGTTCATGACGATCTCGCTCTTCGTTCTGGGCATCGCGCAGATCATCCTGGTCTTCAACTTCTTCCTGTCGATGCGCCGCGGCAAGCTCGCGGGCGCCAACCCCTGGCATGCCAACACCCTGGAGTGGCAGACGACCTCTCCTCCGCCGCACGAAAACTTCACGGGGGCGCTGCCCGTCGTCTATCGCGGTCCCTACGAGTTCAGCGCCCCCGATCACGCCGAGGACTACTGGCCGCAAAACGAGCCGCCCTCGGGAGTCGGCCAGCGGCCGGCGGGGGCGCATGCCCACTAATCGGGGCTTGCACGCCTTCGCGGTCGCGCTGGCGGCGGCGACCGTCTGTTTGATCGTGGCAGGCGGGCTCGTCACCTCGACCGAGTCGGGCCTCTCGGTGCCCGACTGGCCCACCACGTACGGGCAGAACCCCTTCACGTTCCCGATCTCGAAGTGGGTCGGCGGCATCCGTTACGAGCACTCGCACCGATTGATCGCCTCGACCGTCGGCGCCCTGACGATCGTGCTGGCCGTCTGGCTCGCACGGCGGGAGCCGCGTCCCTGGGTTCGCCGCCTTGGGTATCTCGCGGTCGGCGCCGTTGTCGCGCAAGGAGTCTTGGGCGGCCTGACGGTCCTCTTCCTGCTGCCGACGGCCATTTCGGTTGCGCACGCCTGCCTGGCGCAGACCTTCTTCTGCCTCGTCGTGACCCTGGCGGTCGTCACCTCACCCTGGTGGCGCCGTGCGAGCCCGGTCGGCGCCAGTCCCGCCGGTCGCGTCGCGGCGATCACGGCGGGCCTGATCTTCGTGCAACTCTTGGTCGGCGCCGTGATGCGGCACACGAAGGCGGGCCTGGCGATTCCGGACTTCCCGTTGGCGTTCGGTCGCCTCGTTCCGGTCCTCTCGACCTTTCCGGTCGCGATCCACTTCGCGCATCGGGTGCTGGCGCTCGCCGTTGCCGGAGCGGTAGCCGTTTGCGTCGTCCGGTCCTGGCGTTCCGGGCGGCCGGATCTGCGGCGGACCGCGCTCGCGGTGGCCGGTCTGGTCCTTCTCCAGATCGCGCTCGGCGCCTTGACGGTCCTCTCGCGGCGGGACGTCGTCCTGACGACCGCCCACGTGGCGACGGGCGCGCTGCTCTTCGGCGGGACGCTCGTCCTGGCGCTGACCTCGAGGCGGCTTCCCGCCGCCTCCGTGCCTCGAGAGACGGCCGGTGCCGGGGTGTTGCGCGGCCCGCTTTCGGAGGAGCCGGCGTGGAAGTAGTCGGCTCAGCGTCTCTCGCCTCCGCCCCATCGCGCGCCGCGGATTTTCTGGAGCTCGCGAAACCGCGGATCACATTTCTCGTCGTCGTGACGGCCGCCGTGGGCTACGCTCTGGGCGCGGCGGTATTTCAGCCGGGTGCCTTTCTCGCCGTGCTCTTCGGCACGGCCCTGGTCGCCGGCGGCGCCTCCGCCTTGAACCAGCACGCGGAGCGCGATTTCGATGCCCGCATGCTCCGCACGCGCGGCCGGCCGCTTCCCTCGGGCCGACTGGCGCCCGGCGAGGCCCTCTCCTTCGGGCTCGCGATCTCGAGTGGCGGGCTCGCGGTCCTTTCCCTCGGGACGAACTGGCTCACCGTTGCGCTCGGGCTGGCCGCGCTCGTGAGCTACGTCTTCGCCTACACGCCCTTGAAGCGCGTGACCTCGCTCTGCACCGTCGTCGGCGCGGTGCCGGGAGCGATTCCGCCCGTCATGGGCTGGGCCGCGGCGCGTGGCACCCTCGACCGGACGGCTTGGGCGCTCTTCGCGATTCTCGCTCTCTGGCAGCTTCCGCATTTCCTCGCCCTCTCCTGGATCTACCGAGAGGACTACGCGCGGGCCGGCTTTCCGATGCTCGCGGTGTCCGACGAGGACGGCGCCTCGACGGGACGCCAGGCGCTGCTCTATGCCGCGGCTCTGCTGCCCGTCACGCTGGCTGCCGGTCTCTTCGCGCAGGCCGGGGCGATCTTCCTCGTCGGCGCCCTGGGATCCGGGCTCGCCTTCCTCGCTTGCGCGGCCGCCTTCGCGCGGCGGCGTGAGATTTCCTGGGCGCGGAGGCTGTTTCTCGCCTCCGTGCTGCATCTGCCGACCGTCCTTTGCCTGATGGTATTCGACCGGTGAGCGCTCTCGACCGCGCAGCCAATCGCCGTCTCTTGTGGCTGCTGGCGCTCGTGGCGTTGGCGCTCCTGGCCGGCTCGATTCTGTTCATCGTGTCGCGGGCGCAGGTCTAGGGAGGAGTCGCATGTCTGACGAATACGCCCATCGAGAAGAGCTCGCCGAGGACGAGGAGAGGCGAATCCATCAGCAGCCCAACTACATGGCGATCTTCTGGTGGCTCTTCTCACTGACGGTCGTCGAAGTCTGCTACTCGGTCTTCACCCACCCGCCCAGGCTGATCCTCATGACCGTTCTGGTCGGGCTCGCCATGATCAAGGCGACCATGGTCGCCCTCTTCTTCATGCACCTGCGATTCGAGCGCAAGAGCCTGGGAATCATCTTCGCCTCGACTCTCATCCTCGGTGTGATCCTAGTCTCGGTGGGCATCGCCGAACAGGTTCTGCCGAGGCCATAGGAGACGACGTGGACCACAGCGCAACGGCAACGTTTCCGGGTGTGCACGCCCCGGCGCAGGCTCTGCACGGCATTTCGCACGGGCACGCCGAGGCGCCCACGACGGGAATCCCCCACGACAAGATGGGCATGTGGGTGTTTCTCTGCTCCGAGGTGATGTTTTTCACCGGGCTGATCGGCTCCTACATCGTGCTCCGGTTCGGGACGCCGAACTGGCCGCACCCGGGAGACACGCTGAACATCTGGTTGACCGCGGGCAACACCTTTCTGTTGATCTGCTCCTCGGTCACGATGGTCCAGGCGCTGGCGGCGATCCAGCGCGGCGACACGCGCAAGATGAAGCTCTTCCTTTGCCTGACGCTCCTGTTCGGCGCGTGCTTCCTGTCGGTTCAGGTCGTGGAGTACTGGAAGCTGCTGCACGAGGGTTTCAATCCGCACGTCTCGCTCTTCGGCTCCGTTTTCTTCACGACCACCGGGTTCCACGGGTTTCACGTCTTCTGCGGTGTGGTTTGCATGGCCTTCGTGACCGGGAAGGCCTTCCTCGGCAAGTACACGCAGGCGAGCCATCAGGGGATCGAGACGATCGGGCTCTACTGGCACTTCGTGGACCTGGTCTGGATCGTGCTCTTCACGATCATCTACTTGTTCTAGAGTGAGGGGGTCGGTGATCCCGAGCGACGGCGAGGGATCGCCCGACAGGTCAGGCCCTCGAAGGCTCCTCGGAATGACAGACCAACCGTGAACTCCACCCTTCGGGCCCTTCCCGCCGTGAACGCGCTCTTGAATTCGACGAGCGCGGTGCTGATCGTCCTCGCCTACCGCGCGATCCGAAAGCTCCGGATCGAGCGGCACCGGGCGTTGATGCTCTCGGCGGCCGCCGTGTCGGCCCTGTTCCTCGCCTCCTACGTCGCGTACCATGCCCAGGTCGGCTCGGTGCGTTTCACCGCCCAGGGCCTTCCGCGCGCGGTTTACTTCGCCGTTCTGATCTCGCACACGATCCTGGCCGCGGCCACCCTGCCTTTGGTCATCCGGACGCTCTACCTGGGATTGAATCGCCGCGACGATCGGCACCGGCGGATCGCCCGCTGGACCCTACCCATCTGGCTCTACGTTTCCGTGACCGGCGTCGTGGTGTACGTCATGCTCTACCATCTTTACCCGCCAGCGGTCCTCCGATAAGCTTGATGGCCATGTCGCCGAAGGCGCGGATCCTCATCGTGGTCTTGGCCGCGCTCGTTCTGCTGCCGGTCCTGCTTTCGGCCTGCCCGCTCTGCAAGGACGCGCTCGAGGACAAGACGACCGGGCTCACCAACGAGCTCGGCCGCGGCTTCTACTATTCGATTCTGCTCATGGTCTCGGTGCCGTTCCTGGTCGTCGGCGGGCTCGCCTTTCGGATCTATCGGATGCGCCGGCGACAGGGAATCGAGGCCGGGGCCGATGTCCAGGCGGCGGATGCGACGGCGCCGCGCCTCGTCGTCGATGCGCGCGGAGCGCGCCCCTGAAGCGGGCGACGGCGCCGCTCCTCGGACTCGCCCTCTCGGCATCGATTCTTCTCGCGGCGGACCCGACGCCGATCGCTCGGCCCGAGCCCTCGAGAGAGCTCGACCGGTTCCTCGCGCTCGCCGCCAGGCAGATCATCGCGGAGTTCGGCCCCCAAGGCCTGACCGAGGAGGGGCTCTCGATCGCCGTGATCGACCTGAACGCCCGAGGTCCCGTGCTTGCGGCGGGCTCGTTTCGCGGCGATGCGCCGTTTTACCCGGCTTCGGTCGTGAAGATCTTCTTTCTCGCCTACTACGAGGCCGAGAAAGAGACGGGACGATTTCAGAACAGCCCGGAGCTCGCCCGCGCGGTCAAGGACATGATCACTCTCTCCTACAACGACGCCGCCGGTTTCGTCGTGGACTCGATCACCGGAACGACGTCCGGGCCGGAGCTCTCGGGCCGCGAGTGGAGCGATTGGAAGGAGAAGCGCAACGCGGTCAACCGCTTCTTCGCCGCCCGCGGGTACAAGGCCTCCAACGCCGACCAGAAGACCTTCTGTGAGGACGCCTATGGCCGCGAGCAGGCCTTCCGCGAGGGCGGGAAGAACCGCAATCGCATGACGGCGGCCGAGGGCGCGCGTCTCTTCAAGGAGATCGTGCGGGGCGAGATCGCCGGTCCGGCCGGGACCGAAGAGATGGCGGCGCTGCTCGCACGCGACATCGCCTCGGAGAAACCCTTTGAGGAGATGGAGCCCGAAGATGCGCGCCTCGCGGGTCAGGGCTTGCCGAAGGGGAGCCGGCTTTGGTCGAAATCGGGCGACGCCTACGACGTGCACCACCTGGTCGGCCGCGTCTTGCTGCCCAACGGCTCGGATTTCGTGATCGCGGTCTTCACCCAAGGGGTCAAGATGGTGCCCGGCGTGATTCCCCGCGTGTACTCCAAGGTGGCGGCGCACTTTGCCGAGGGTCCGGCGCCGCCGCCGCGATAGGGAGGCGCCCGTCGAATGATTCGCTCGGCGATTCTCGCGCGCCTGGCGGGGATCTGGATCGCGCTCTTGCGACGCACGATTCGCGTCGAGCGCCTCCACTACGAGCGGTACACGGAGCTGAAGGCCCGGGGCGCGCCCATCCTCTTCTCTCTCTGGCACGGTCGGATGTTTCTGCCGATCGTTGCGCATCGCCACCAGGGGATCGTGACGATGGCGTCGCAGTCGGAAGACGGCCAGATCATCACCCTGTGGCTCAAGCGAATCGGCTATTCGGTCGTGCGCGGCTCGACGACTCGCGGGGGAGGCGAGGCCTTGCGCCAGATGGTTCGGCAGGTCCGCTCGGGCCGGGCCGCGGCCCTGACCGTCGACGGCCCCAAGGGTCCTTCCCGCGTCCCCCAGGCCGGAGTGGTCCAGCTCGCCCGGCTGACGGGAGGCTCCATCATTCCGATCACCTTCTCGAGTTGTCGGCCGCGCTTCTTCCGGTCGTGGGACCGATATCTGCTGCCCAAGCTCTTCTCTCGAAACATCCTCGCCTACGGCGAGTCCTTCACCGTCCCTCCGGAGATGACCGACGAGGCGGCCCTGGCGAAGGTGGCCCAGACCCTCGACGCCGCCACCCGGGAAGCGGACGAGGCGGCCGGGATCGTTCCGCCGCCCGAGGCCGCTGCCGCGCCCCCGGAGGAAAAGAGAGAGATGTAAAGTTAACTTTACATCACGCCCGCTGTCGCCAGAGAAACCGCCCCGGTCGTGCACTCACCTGACACGCCCGTCCCGCGTCGCACCAGCACGGATCGTGCGGCAGAATGGGGCCTTCCGGAAGGCGAACGTCAAGCGATGAAGGCGAGTCGTTTGCGCACGCGCGGCGGGGGAGCCGCGGCGGTTGCCGCGTGGGGCCTGGCGATCGTGCTCGCGGGCGTCGCCCGCGCCGAGGAGCCTTCCGACGGCCCGAATCGGATCTTTCGGGACGATTTCATCGAGAACCTCGTCGGGCGGTGGAATTTGACTCGCGAGATTCGAGGCAAGCAGGTCCAGAACACGCTCGAAGCCACCTGGATCCTGAACCATCAGTTCCTGCAGCTGCACCTGAAGGACGTCGCGGATCCGCCGGCATACGAGGCGCTCGCCCTGATCGGCGACATCCACGCCGACAAGCGGTACGTGATTCACTGGTGCGACACCTACGGCGGCAAGTTCTCGGGGGTCGGGTACGGGATGAGATCGGGGAACTCGATCGAGTTCGCGTTCTCCGATCCCGAAGGGAGCTTCTTCAACACGTTCACCTGGGATCCGGCGGCGAAGGGGTGGACGTTTCTGATGGAAAACGGCGACAAGAGCGGCAAGCGCGTTTTCTTCGCCAAGGACACGCTGCGCCGGCCGTAGCAGGGCCGGCGGGACCGGCGCAACTCTCCCGGCGACAGCGGCCGGATGCCTCCGGGCCGCCACCGCTGTTATCATGACCACACTTTTTCCGGGGTTTGCGCGCTGTCTGTTCCGAAAATCGACATGACGACCGACGAGCTGGTTCATTTCATGGTCGAGAACGGCCGCCGCTGGGTGATGTCGCAGCGGGAGGCGTTTGCCCCGACCTCGGATCCGATCTCCGAGGAGGACCGCAAGATTCTCTGCCACTACTTCGGCCCGGCGGTCCTGCAGGGAACCCGTTGGACGTGGGTCGAGGAAATCGCCAATCCGGATTTCTACGCCGACCTCGAGCGGGCGGGACAGCCCCTTCCGCTCGACTTCCGCCTGATGACCGGAATCGTTTTCGTGGACACGATCGTCCTGTCGCGCAGCCAGTACGAGGGGCCGGCCACCTGGAGGCCACTGCTCTTCCACGAGCTGGTGCACGTCGTCCAGTACCGGCTCCTCGGCCTTGATCGTTTCGTCTCGGAGTACGTCAACGGATGGGCGCGTAACGGCTTCTTCTACGAGGCGATCCCGCTCGAGCGGATGGCTTACGAGCTGCAAGGGCGCTTCGACCAGGCGTCGGGCCGGTTCTCCGTGGAGAGCGAGGTCGTCCGCGCCTTGCAGAAGTCCTCCTAACCTCTCGCCGCGGCCGCCGGGCGCGGTGCTAGACTTTTCGCCTCCGCGCCCGCGGACACAGGAAAACTTGAGGACCGCCTTGTCGACACCGGGCGAGCCATCCCGCCGTTGGCTGTTCTGGATCCTCCAGCTCGGAGGCTGGGGTCTCTTCGGCGCGGGCATGTTCGTCGCGGGCGTGTCGAATTGGCCGGTCCTCTACACGGCCGTCGTCAAGTCGAGCCTGACCGTCTTCGGCTTCGCGATGAGCCTCGTGTTGCGTCTGATCTTTCGCACGCTCAGCCGCCGAGGCGTGCCGCTGCAGGGTGTCGTCTTGCTGGCGATCCCGCTCTCTTTCGGAGCGGCGGGCGTTTGGATGGCCGCGCACAACCTGGTCGTGTCGGCGTTCGTCGCGTGGCAACGGGGAGCGGCGGGGACGGGGATGCGCGGCTTCCCGGATTTCGTGAACACGATCTACTACTTCTTCGTTCTGATGGCCTGGAGCGTGCTCTATTTCGGCGTCCAGGCGTACCTGGACTTGCAGGCGGAGCGAGAACGGCTCCTGCGCGCGGAGAGTCTGGCGCATCAGGCGCGGCTGCGGGCGCTGCGGCTGCAGCTGAATCCGCACTTTCTGTTCAACACGCTCAATGCGATCTCGACCCTCGTCTCCGAGTCCCGGACCGCCGAAGCCAATCGGATGCTTGCGCGTCTCTCCGATTTCCTGCGGTCGACGCTCGAGCGCGCGGAGGCCGACGAGATCCCCCTCTCGGAGGAGATCGACTTCGCGTGCCGGTATCTCGAGATCGAGGAGATTCGCTTCGGCGAGCGGCTGCGGGTCGACATCTCGGTCGCGGAGGGGGCCGAGGGAGCGCTCGTGCCGCCCTTGATCCTTCAGCCGCTGGTCGAGAACGCGGTGCGTCACGCGATCGGCAGCCGGGAGGAGGGCGGCGCCGTCGCGATCGCCGCGACGCGCCAGGAGGGATGGCTCACGCTCGGCGTCGACGACGACGGGCCGGGGCCGGATGCCGCGATGGAGGTCGGCAAAGGGGTCGGCCTCTCGAATACCCGGCAACGGCTCGCCGAGCTCTACGGCACGGGCGCGCGCCTGGAGCTCTCCCGCAACGAGCGTGGCGGGCTGGCGGTTTCGCTGCGACTGCCGTTTCGCACCTCCGTGCCGGGAGCCGCCTGACGTGCCGCTACGGGCCATCGTGGTGGACGATGAGCCGCTCGGCCGGCTCGGCATCGTCTCCCGACTCGAGAAGTCGGAGGCAGTCGAGGTCGTCGCGCAGTGCGGCAGCGCCCGCCAGGCCATCGAGGCCGTTCGGCGCTTTCGGCCCGACCTGCTCTTTCTCGACGTGCAGATGCCGGGCCTCGACGGCTTCGCCGTCATTGGGGCCATTCCCGAAGAGGAGCGGCCCCACATCGTGTTCGTCACCGCACACGACCGCCACGCCGTGCGCGCTTTTCAGGTCCATGCGCTCGACTACCTCCTGAAGCCGATCGACGACGAACGCTTCGAGCAGGCGCTGCGGCGCGCGATTCGGGCGATCGAGAGGGAGCGCGAAAGCGACGTCGGGCGGCGCGTGGCGGCCGTCGTCGAGGAGATGGGCGGCGGGCGCCCGGGGCGTCCGCCGCGGACCCTCTCCAACTGCTACGCGGTGAGGTCGAAAGGAAAGGTGACGTTCGTCCGGCACGCGGACATCGATTGGGTCGAGGCCGACGGCGATTATGTGCGGCTCCACGCCGGTCCCCGGTCCTGGATGCTGCGCGAGACGATGGCCTCCGTCGAGCGGCGTCTCGGGCCGCGGCGCTTCCTCCGGATCCATCGTTCGACGATCGTCAACGTCGATCGCATCCGGGAGCTGCGCTCCTTCGAAAATGGAGACTACGCGGTTCTGCTGCACGACGCGACGGAGCTGCGGCTCTCCCGCACGTACCGGGAGGCGGTGGCGCGCCTGGCCGGCCGCGACTGAGCGCCGACTCCCCTCGGCTCGCCGCGCCACACCCCCGATTCGTCGAATACATGTTCGCCGCGGCCCCGGGCGCGCCTAGTCTCGCGGCATGGCGAAGCAGGGCCGCCCGCCGACACGCCGCGAGGCGTTGCGCCTTTTCGGGGCGGCGGCGTCGGCGGTCTTGCTTCCCGCGCCGGAACCCCTCCCGTCGCAAGCGATGAGGGCGCGGACGATCCCGTCGTCCGGCGAGGAGCTGCCGGTGGTGGGGATCGGCACCTGGAAGGCCTTCGATGTCGGATCCTCACCCGTCGAGCGCCGGCCCCTCGAAGAGGTGCTGTCGGCCTTCGTCCGCGGCGGAGGCCGACTCGTTGATTCTTCGCCGATGTACGGTCGGGCGGAGAGCGTCGTCGGCGAGATCGCGCAGAAGCTCGGTCTGCGGTCGTCCCTCTTTCTGGCCACGAAGGTCTGGACATCGGGCGGACTCGCCGGAGTCGAGCAGATGGAGCGGTCGGAGAAGGCCTTGCGGGCCGGCCGCCTGGATCTCTTGCAGGTGCACAACCTGATCGATGTCCGGACGCACCTGCGCACGCTCGGCGCCTGGAAGGCGGAGGGCCGGGTCCGCTACATCGGTATCACGCACTACGTCGCGAGCGCCTATCCGGAGATCGAGCAACTGCTCCGGTCCGAGAGACTCGACTTTCTCCAGATCAACTACTCGGTCTTCGAGGCCGAGGCCGAAGAGCGTGTTCTTCCCCTCGCCGCCGAGCGCGGCGTCGCCGTGATCGCCAACCGGCCCTTCGGCGGGGGGGAGGCGTTGCGGCGGGCCGCCCGGCGGTCTCTGCCCGCCTGGGCGGAGGAGATCGAGTGCCGCTCCTGGGCGGAGCTCTTCCTGAAATGGATCCTTGGCGACGCCGCGGTCACCTGCGTGATCCCGGGGACCGGCAAGGTGGAGCACCTGAAAGACAACCTGCGAGCCGGTGTCGGTCCGCTGCCCGGCCGGGACCTGCGGCGGCGCATCGCGGACGCTGCCGGGTCCTTCTGACGATGTTCCGGCAGCCGCTTCGGTGGCGTCCGAGCGCCTTGCCGATTCGGCCGGGGGAGGGAAGGAGGGTCGGCCTGTGCGTCCTGTACTTCTTCTGCCTTCTGTCGGCCTACTACGTCCTGCGGCCGGTCCGCGACGAGATGAGCGTTCGAGCGGGGGTGGGCAAGATGCCCTGGTTCTTCACCGGCACGTTCATCGCGATGCTCGCCCTCGTGCCCGTCTTCGGCTACGTCTCCTCGCGTTGCCCGCGGCGGCGCTTTCTTCCGAGCATTCTGTTCTTCTTCGCAGGCAACCTGGTCGTCTTCTTCATCGCATTGCGTCCTCCGGCGTTGTCCCCGTGGGCGGCACCCGCCTTCTTCGTCTGGTTGGCCGTCTTCAATCTGCTCGCCGTCTCCGTCTCCTGGAGCTTCGTATCGGATCTCTTCCAGCACGAGCAGTCTCGCCGCCTCTTCGGGATCGTAGCCGCCGGAGCGAGCCTGGGCGCCATTCTCGGACCCGCGGCGACGGCGCTGGCCGCGCCGCGGGTCGGTCCCGGCCGGTTGCTCCTCCCCGCGGCAGCGCTGCTCGTGGTTTGCGCGCTCGCCGCAAGCGCGCTCGGCCGAAACCGCTCGGAAGGGGAGCCGGAGGCAGGCGCGGCCCCGATCGGAGGCGGGTCGCTCGACGGGGTCGGGTTGACCGTGCGCTCGCCATTCCTGCTCGCCGTCGCGCTGGCCCTGGTTTGCTACACGATGGTCTCGACGGTCCTGTACTTCGCCCAGACCGAGATCGTGGGCGCGTCGATCCGGAGCGCGGGTGACCGGACGGCGCTCTTTGCGAAGGTCGATCTGGCGGTCAACGGTCTGACGATCCTGCTTCAGGTTTTCGTGACGGGTCCTTTGATCCGGCGCACGGGCGTGGGAGGGGCGCTGGCGGCGGTGGCGGCCGCCGCGACCGCCGGGGTCGTTTTCCTCGGGATCGCGCCGGAGCTCGTCACGGTCGTGGCGCTCCAGATCGTTCACCGGGCCGGCCACTTCGCCGTGGGACGCCCGGCCCGGGAAACCCTCTTCGTCACGCTCGACGCCGAGACCCGTTACAAGGCCAAGGGCTTCATCGACACCGCCGTCTATCGCGGGAGCGACGCGGCCAGCGCCTGGCTCCTGGCTCTCTTGCGGTCGCATGGAGCCGGAGTGGCCGCGACGGCGTGGTTTTCGGTCCCGGTCGGGATGGTTTGGACGGCGACCAGCTACTGGTTGGGGAGGAAGGGAGACCAGCGGCAGGCCGAGCTGTCGCGGTGCCCGAGATCGCTGCCGGTCGACCGGAGTGTGGCTTGACCGCGCTCGGCCACGACCTGCGGTCGGGGGTACGCCTGCTCTCCCGCTGGCCGGGCTTCGCCGCCGTCGTCGTCCTGACGCTCGGCCTCGGGATCGGGGCCAACACGGCGATCTTCGGCGCCGTCCAGGCCGTGCTCCTGCGGCGGCTGCCGTATCCGAGCGCCGACCGCTTGATGTTCGTGTCGCGCGCGTACCCCGGCTTCCCTCAGGGAGGAGGCAACTTCTCCTACCCGGCCGCGGCCGACATCGCTCGGATGAACCGCTCCTTCGACGTCTTTGCCGTGTACCAGGCGTACGGACCGCTCACCTTGACCGAGGGTCCTGAGCCCATCCGCGTCACGGTGAACTACGTCACGCCCTCCTACCTCGGGCTGCTCGGCCTGACGCCGGCGATGGGGCGGACGTTCCTCCCGCAGGAGGATCGATACGAGGACGCCGATCCGGTGCTCGTGATCAGTCGCGATTTCTGGCGGCGGCAGCTCGGCGGGGCGCGCGATGTGGTCGGCCAGAGGCTCGTCTTGAACGGGCGCACGTTCACGGTCGTCGGGGTCGCGCCGGCGGAGTTCCGGGACGCACCCGCCGAGCAGGAGCTCGGCCAGCCCATCGACGCCTGGGTTCCCCTGGGGCTCGCCCACCGCATCCTCGGTCAGTTCGGCCCGAACGATCGCGCGGGTGCGATCTTCTGGGGGATCGGACGGCGGCGGCCGGACGTCACGGTCGAGCAGGCCCGGGCCGACGTGGCGGCGATCGGCGAGCGCCTCGGGCAGATGTATCCCGAAACCGATCGAGGCTTCGGGCTCGTCGCGCGGCCCTTGAAGGATCAACTGCT
Source organism: Thermoanaerobaculia bacterium (assembly GCA_035498405.1). Classification (GTDB taxonomy): domain Bacteria; phylum Acidobacteriota; class Thermoanaerobaculia; order UBA5066; family Gp7-AA6; genus DATBFU01. The sequence goes on from DATKAE010000122.1 coordinate 52,316, forward strand.
GGGGCTGCTCTACGCGCCAGTGCGGCTTCTCGCGGCCGGTGCGGCCTTCATCCTGCTGATCGGCTGCGCCAACGCGGCGAACCTGCTCCTGGCGCGGCTGGTCACGCGGCAGCGAGAGCTCGCTGTGCGGCTGGCCCACGGCGCGACCCGGGGCCATCTGATCGCGCAGGTCGTCGTCGAAAATCTCGTTCTGGCGCTCGCAGCCGGCGCGCTCGGGTCGTTGCTCGCCGTCTGGATCCTGGCGGCCCTGAGGCGGTCGGTCGAGGCGGGCCTGCCCCCGGTCGTCCATTTTTCCTTGACGGGCGGCCTGCTTCTGGGATCCGTCGCGCTGACGCTCGCGACCGGGCTGATCTTCGGCCTGGTGCCGGCGGTTCTCGGATCCCGAGTCCCGCTCGCCGAGGCCTTGAACGCCGGCGGCCGTCAGGGCGGCTCCGGCGTTCGGCGGTCCGCCGCCCGTGTTCTGGTGGCCTGCGAGGTCGGCCTCGCGCTCGTGCTGCTTTCGGGCGCGGGCCTGCTCGGCAAGAGCTTGAGCAACCTGACCTCGGCGGATCTCGGGTTCCGCACGAACAATCTGCTGACGATGCGTCTCGACCTGCGATCGGAGCGCTACTCGACGGAGGAGGGCCGCGCCCGGTTCGCCAAGAGCCTGATCCAGGAGCTCGAGCCGCTGCCGGGCGTCGAGTCGGTCACGCTTTGGGGGCCCAGCATGCTGGGCCGCGCGACGTGGGTTCTCGAAGCGGTTCGCGAGGGGGTGGCCGCGGACGATCCGTCGAATATCGTCATGTCGGCCCGACACAGCGTCAATCCGGGGGCGCTCGGAAACCTCGGGATCGCGCTTCGAAGCGGGAGGGACTTCACCTGGAGCGATGACGCGCGCGCGCCGCTGGTCGCCATCGTCAGCGAGAGCACGGCGCGGACCCAGTGGCCCGGGGAGGATCCGATCGGCAAGAGGTTTCGCACGATGCGGATCCCCGGCTGGTTCACGGTGGTCGGCGTCGCCGCCGATGCGCGCCACCGGCAACGCATCGATTTGACCGACGCCGCCAACGGCATTGCGCCCGAGGGTCTCGGTCCTCAGCGAGACGTGTATCTTCCCTACGCGCAGAGGCCGAACCCGGCGCTCGTCGTGGCGGTGCGGACGAGCCGAGAGGTCGCCATGGCCACGCGGGCCCTTCGGGGCGCCGTGCGGCGGATGGACCCGGCCCTTCCCCTCTACGACGTCGCGCTGCTGGACGAGCGCCTGGCGGGCCAGGAGGTCGGAAGCCGAGTGCTCACGATCGTCGCGGGACTCTATGCCGGCGTCGCTCTGTTTCTCGCGTCGCTCGGCCTATACGGTGTCCTGGCACACTCGGTCGAGCGGCGCACACAGGAGATCGGAATCCGGCGGGCGCTCGGCGCTCCGCCTGCGAGCGTGCTCAGGCTGGTCGTGGCGGAAGGTCTGACTCCGACGCTCGTGGGAATCGGGGCCGGACTGCTGGCCGCCTTCCTGGTCACGAGGGGGATCGCCAGCCTGCTGTACGGTGTGGGCGCGACGGACCCCGGAGTCTTCTGCGGCATCATCGGATTGCTTCTCGGCGTCGCCGCCGCCGCTTGCTGGTTGCCCGCGCGTCGGGCCATTCGGGTCGACCCCATCGTCGCCCTGCGCGCCCCGTGACGGTTACTGCCCGGGGCGCCCCTTTCCGAGCTTGTCGAGCAGGACCGCCACGAGCATGTCACTCGTCACGTTCGTCATGGCGCGAGCCCGCGAGAGCAGCCAGTCGACGGTCAAGAGCAGGGGCAGCAGCTGCAAGGGGAGACCGACCGTGGCGAGCACGAGCGACAGCGAAATCAGGCCCGCTTCCGGCACGCCCGCGATGCCGATCCCCGCAATCAAGCAGACCAGGGCGGCCGCGGCCTGCTGCGGCAGCGTGAGCGAAATCCCGTGGACTTGCGCGACGAAGAGGACGGCCATCGCCTCGTAGAGGAGGATCCCGTCGTTGTTCAGGTTCGTCCCGACGCAGGCCGCCAGGCGGGCCGAGGCGGCGGAGATCTTCATCCGGTCCAGGCTGCGGAGCGTCAGCGGAAGAGTCGCGAGACTGCTCGAAGCGCCGAGGGCGTAGATGACGGGATCCCTCGCGCCGTGCCAGAACCACCGCAGAGGAACCCGCGCGGCCAGGGCGAGCCAGGCCTGGTAGACGACGATCACCTGAATCCCGAGTCCGAGCAGCGCGACACCGACGTACGGACCCAGCCCTGCGAAGGGCGCGAAGCCGTGTTGTCCGACCGTCTGCGCCACGACTCCCAGCACCGCGAGGGGAACGATGGCGATGATCCAGGCGAGCATCTCCTCGAAGGCATGCAAGAGCGTGGATACGGCGTCCTCGACGACCCGGTATCCTGTTTCTCCGCGCCCCGTCTGTTCCGTTTTGACGCGCCGCAACGCCGCGCCGAGAAGCACCCCGATGACCACGATCGCCAGAATCGTGTTCTCGACGAAGGGCCCGGCCACACTCGTGGGAACCAGGCCCGAGACGACCCTTCCGAAGTCGAGTCCCTCGGGGGGCCGCGCCGGGGTGGTGGCGGCGGCCGCCGCGCGGCGCAGGGCGGGCGAGGCCTCGCCGGGCCGCAGGACGTTGGAGAGGGTCAGCCCGATGGCAAGCGCCAGCGCCGCGTTGGTCAGCGAGATCGCGACCATTCTCGCCGCGGAGCGGCCGTGAATCGTCGTGCGGAGGAAGGCGTCGAGGATGGCGAAGAAGAGCAGCGGCGCCGCCAGGGCCTTGATCAGGGTGATGATGACGCGCCCGGCCTCTCCCAGCGGCGCGGCACGGGGGCCGGCGAGGAGACCCAGGGCGGCTCCCGCGGCCATGGCGGCCAGGATCCGGACGTAGAACGGGAAGCGCCGGCGTGCCGACTTCGGCGCGGGCTCCGCAATCTCCTTCCCTGAAGATGCCGGGTCAGGCAATGCCCGAGCGTAACCCATCGGAAGCAGAGGGGCCAGCAATGGGGTCGCGGTTGTGCGAAGGACGCCGATAAGATTCCGGAAATGAAGTACGACGCGATTGTCATCGGCTCCGGGCAGGCCGGCAATCCGCTTTCCTATCGACTGGCGGACCGCGGTTGGAGCGTGGCCCTGGTCGAGAGGGAGGAGTTGGGGGGCACGTGCATCAACACGGGTTGCACGCCGACGAAGACCATGATTCACCGCGCGCAGGTCGCGCGCTACGCTCGGGACGGGGCGCGTTGGGGCGTTCACACCGGCGCCGTCCGCGTCGATCTGCCGGAGATCGTCGCCCAGAAGAACCGGGTCGTCCAGAGCTTCCGCGGCGGCCACCAGCAGCAGGTGGATCAACGGCCGAATCTCCGCCTGGTCCGCGGGTCCGCGCGCTTTACGGGGCCTCACCGGATCGAGGTGGAAGGCGAGACCCTCGAGAGCGAGAGGATCTTCATCGACACCGGCGGACGGCCCGAGGTTCCCCCGATATCGGGTCTCGATTCTGCCGGCTACTTGACCAACGCCAGCCTCATGGAGCTCCAGGAGCTCCCCGAGCACTTGATCGTCATCGGCGGCGGCTACATCGGTCTCGAGTTCGGCCAGATGTTTCGCCGTTTCGGCAGCCGCGTGACGATCCTCCACAACGGAGGCCAGATCGTCCCGAGGGAGGATCCCGAGATTGCGCAGGAGCTCCAGAGGGCTCTGGAGGCGGAGGGGATCGTCTTCCGGCTAAACACCCGGTCGACCCGGGTGGAGAGAGAGAACGGGGCGACGACGGTTCATTTCGAATGGGCCGCCTCGGGTTCCTCCGCCGTATCGGGCTCCCACCTGCTCGTCGCCGCGGGAAGGCGGCCCAACACGGACGGCCTGGGGCTCGAGGCGGCCGGTGTCGAGATCGACAAGAACGGTTTCATCAAGGTCAACAGCCGGCTGGAAACAACCGTGCCGGGGATCTGGGCTCTGGGAGACGTCAAAGGAGGCCCCGCCTTCACTCACATCTCTTACAACGATTTCCAGATCGTCTACGGCAACCTCGTCGAAGGCGGGAACCTGTCTGTCGAGGATCGTATCGTTCCGTATTGCGTCTTCACGGACCCGCAGCTGGGGGGTGTCGGGATGACCGAGCGAGAAGCGCGCGCCCGAGGGAGGCGAATCAAGGTCGGCCGGATCCCGATGAGCCGGGTGGCCCGCGCCCTCGAGCGCGACGAGACGGCGGGGATGATGAAGGTGGTGGTGGACGCCGACAGCGACCGGGTCCTCGGCGCTTCGATCCTCTCGGCCGAAGGAGGCGAGCTCGTTCAGATTCTCGCCACACTGATGCGGGCCGACCGACCCTACACGCTGCTCAAGGGGGCGGTCTACATCCATCCCACGCTGGCCGAGGGCTTCTTCGCCCTGATGGAAGACGTGAAGCCCGCGGAATAAGCGGCAGCGCCCGGTGAGGTCCCCTATTCCGACGCGACGGTGCGGGCGACCGGGGTGCGCAGCGTCTCGAAGTGACGGTCCAGGGCGAACCAGTACATCGGAACGACGGCGATCTCCTCCGTCGCGCCCTCCACGAGGCGAAACGCTCGGGGGCAATCGCGCGCGGAATCCCATTCGAGCCAGGTCGGACATCCGGCGAGTGTCGTTTCGACGCGCACCGCTCTCTTCAAGTCCTCCTCCCGGAAGGCCAGGGCCTCGGTTCCCTCGGAGACGGAGAAGAGCCGGGTCTTGGGCTCGTAGCGCCGATCGCGCGTTTCGATGCCCGACACGCCCTGCCAGTCGGAGGCGGAGTAGAGGGAAAGCCGGAGCGGTGTCTCGGTGAGCTCTCCGGTGTCGAGATAGCGCGCATCGGGGTAGGTCCGGGCGAAGCCGTTCATGGTCGTCAGGATCGCCGGGATGGCGTCGAGTTGGACGCCCTGAAGCGGCCCATAGAGGGCCCTGCCCGTGGCCGCCGTCCAGAGGGTTCCGGTTTCGAGGTCTTGCAGGACGAGGGTGTCGCGCCAGAGCGCGCCGGAGTTGACGAAGGTCAGCGTCCGTCCCTCGACCCTCCGGTCGTAGACCGCGGCGACTCCCGCCAGCGGACAACGCGCGACCACGTACGGGCCTTGAGGTCCGCGGTCGTTGATCACTTCGTAACGGTCGAGGAGGCCGAGGGGATACCCGCGGCCCTCGACACCCACGACGGGCTCCCACGGCGCGGGCGGATCCGTGTGGCGCTTCCAGGACGAGAAATGCGGGTTCTCCAGACTCGGCAGCTTCTCGGCCGGCGTCATCTGAACGATCGGGTCCCCTCCGACCTCGGCGACCCGCGGCTTGGTTCGGAACTGGGATTGCAGAGAGGTGCAGCCAGTCAGCAGGACGAGAAGGGCGGGAACGGCTCGCCGCATTGACCGTCTCCTAGACGGGCACTCCCGCCGCCAGCGGCGCCACGGGCACTCGCATCACGCGCCGGTACTCGGAATCACGCTCGACCGGTTCGCGTCCGGACTCGCGAATCATCCGCTCGAATTCCTGTCGCGTCAGTCCGGAAGCCGTCTTCGCGCCCGCCGCGTGGGTGATGGTTTCGTCCACCACGGTTCCGACCAGATCGTCCGCGCCGAAATGCAAGGCAATCTGCGCGAGCTTGGTGCCGATCTGGATCCAGTACGCCTTGATGTGAGGGAAGTTGTCGAGCAGGAGACGCGCGACGGCGATGACCCGGAGGTCCAGCTGACCCGAGGTGTCCGGAAGGTGGGAGAGGGGGGTGTTCTCCGGATGGAAGGCGAGCGGGATCAAGCCCGAGAAGCCGGCCGTCTCATCCTGCAGCGTGCGCAGACGCAGCAGGTGATCCACGCGGTCCTCGGCCGCCTCGACGTGCCCGTAGAGAATCGTCGCGTTGGTGCGCACGCCCTGGCGGTGGCACTCTCGCGCAATCGCGAGCCATTCTTCCCCGGTGATCTTGTTCTTGCAGATCACATCCCGCACGCGCTTCTCGAAGATCTCGGCGCCGCCGCCGGGGCACGAATCCATGCCGGCCGACTTGAGCTCCCGGATCGTCTCCGGAATCGTGCGATGCCCGACGCGCGCGATCCAATCGATCTCCACCATCGTGAAGGCTTTCAGGTGCGCGTCCGGGAAACGTGCCTTGAGAGCCCGCAGAAGCCCCGTGTAGTACTCGAAGGGCCAGGTCGGGTGGAGGCCTCCCACGATGTGGAACTCCGTGACCGCCTCGCTGTATCCCTTGCTCGCCTCTTCGACGACCTCTCCGATCGCCATTTCGTAGCCGCCCGGCTCGTTGACTTTCTTGGCCCAGGCGCAGAGAGCGCAGTCCACCCAGCAGAGGTTGGTCGGGTTCAAGTACCGGTTCACGTTGTAGTAGGCGAGGTTCCCGTGCCGCCTTTCCCGCGCCAGGTTCGCGAGGCGTCCGAGGCCCAACAGGTCTCGTGTCTCGAAGAGGCGCACGCCATCCTCGAAGGACAGCCGGTCGCCCGCCAGAGTCTTTTCGGCGAAAGACGCGAGCGGCGATCCGCGGAAGGTATCGAGTGCTCGAGTCAAGGGAGGGCGGGCTTGGTCACCGGCTGATAGGGGTCCTGCGAAACGGGCGCGACCTCATCGACGAAGGGCTTGATGTACTCGTAGCATTCCCAGCAGTAGCGCTCGTTCGGGCGAAATTCGAAGTCGACCACGCGCCCGACGGCGGGGTAGTCATCGATCTCGCGGCCGCAACGGTGGCAGGCGTCTTTCGATCCGCGAATCCGTCTCCACACCGGTCCCATCGCGATTGAAATCGTATCACCGCGAGGAGGACGCGCGCAGGATCGCCGCGTAGCGCCGGCGCCGGCGCCGGCCTCGTTCACCCGGCGCGAGGTGGGCGAGCGCCCAGCGGAGGCGCGCACCCCAGAGAAGCGCCCGCGTCGTTTGGCGCTCGCCTCGAGGTCCGTGGTGCCGCCGCGCGTAGAGGCGCAGCGCCTCGTTCAAGCGTCGGTCGAGCTCTTCCCGCGTCACCTCGGCGCTGGCCACGCCGCCGTGATGGACGGCGCGCGCCGACGGCTGATAGCGGACCCGCCAGCCGGAGCGATGGAGCCGGGCGAAGAGGTCGCTCTCCTCCGCGTAGAAGAAGAACGCCTCATCGAAGCCGCCAACCTGCTCGAAGGCGTCGCGGCGCACGAGGACGACGGCACCCGAGAGCGTCTCGACGTCTCGCGCCCGGGTGTGAGAGGTCAAGGCGGTGTGATGTCCGTGGAAGAACGGAATCCCGGGGAGCAGACGCGGGAGAAAGAGGCTTTCGAACAGCACGCGGCGCGGCGAGGGGGCGCGGAAGATCGAGCGCACGGGGCGACGCCGGGAGTCGTAGAGTCTCGGGCCCACGGCGGCCACGCCCTTTTCCTCCTCGAGAGTGGAAACCATGGCCTCGAGCGACCCCGGCTCGAGCTCGACGTCGTTGTTGAGGAAAAGAAGGAATCGGGCGGCGCTTTCCCTCGCGGCGAGGTTGCAAGCGGCTCCATAGCCGACGTTTCGCCCCGGTTGGAGCAGCCGGACACCGGCCGGGGCCTCTCGATCGCCCCAGGGAGCTGCCGACGCGCTGTTATCCACGAGGAGGACCGGGACGCCCGGGGCGGCCCGCGAAAGCGAACGAAGAGTCCGAGTCGTCGAGGTCCACGGGCCGTAATGGACGACGACCGCCGAGGTCGGCGAGGGAGAGCCCGATTCGGTCATTGGCCGTTTTCGGGGCTGCGGACCTGCCGGCGCAGGCGTTCTTTCTCTCGGGCTCGGTCGTACTTGGTCCGGTCGCCGTGGCGGGCCTCGGGCTTTCCGGGCAACGGCAGGCGCACGGAGACGGCGCGTCGCTTTCCGAGGGCCTTCTTTCCCTTACCCGACGTCTTCTTCATCGCGGCTCCAGCGGCCGGATCCGCTCTCGAAGAAGAAAAAGCGCAGCCGTGGCAAGGAGCGCGAGCCCGGCGCCGACGAGGAAAGCGGGGCGCGGGCCGATCGCCTTCCACAAAATACCGAAGAAGAGGGACGCCGGCAGCGCGGCGAGGCCGATCGCGGCGTGAAAGGCGCCGAAGGCCCTCCCGCGCAGCCGCTCGGGGACCAGATCGGCGACCATCGCGCGTTCGGTCCCCTCGGTCAACGCGAAGAAGAGGCCGTAGAAGGCGAAGAGGGGCCAGATCGCGAGGGTGCTCGTGGCGAAGGCAAAGCCGACATAAGAGAACCCGTAGACTGTCCAGCCGAGCATGAGTGTGGGCGCGCGGCCGATTCGGTCCGAGAGCGCGCCTCCCGGTGTGCCGGCGGCGGCTTTCACCCCTTGGAAGAACGCCCAGAGCACCGGCATCTGCCAGAGCGGCACACCCTGCTGGCGTGCTCGCAGCAGGAGGAATGCGTCGGTCGAGTTGGCGAGGGCAAAGACGACGAAGATTCCGATGGCGATCCAGAGACCGCTCGGGAGCCTCTCGGCAGGGGCAGCCGCGTCCGGGTCCGCAGGAGCCTGCCGCGGCCGTTCCGGCACTCTCCAAAGCAGCAGAGCCACGGCCGCAAGCCCCGGCACGACCGCGAGAAGGAAGACCGTCCGCTCCTCGGGAATGACAAACTTCAGAAGCAAGGCGGCCAGCAGGGGCCCCACGAACGCTCCCGCGTTGTCCATGGCTCGCTGCAGGCCGAAGGCGCGCCCGCGGCTTTCGGGCGGCGTGAGGTCGGCCAGGAGGGCGTCGCGGGGTGGCGTGCGCACGCCCTTGCCCACGCGGTCGGTGAATCGGATCGCGAGGACCTGTCCCCAGGACTGCGCCACGCCCACGAGCGGCCGCACGACGGCGGCGAGCAGGTATCCGAGCACGACGAAGCGCTTGCGGTGGCGGATCCGGTCGGACCATCGGCCCGAAACGACCTTCGCGAAGGAGGCCGTGGACTCGGCGATGCCTTCGATCAGGCCGATCGCGGCGGGCCCCGCGCCCAGCGTGCGCGTCAGGAAGTCCGGCAGGAGAGGGTAGATCATGTCCGAGGCGACGTCGGAGAGAAACGACACCCAGCCAAGCGTGACGACGCCGGGGTCGAGGCGGGCGACGGCCGGCTCCCGGCGACCCGTATGAATTTCGGGTATTGACGTCATTTTCCTTATTTCATTAGGCGAACTCTTCCCGCCATCGCTTCATCATAATCGCTGCGTGAGGCACGTCGCGTCCGAGGCCTTCATCCTGGCCACGTATCCGCTGCGCGAGAGGGATCGCATCGTCTCGTTTCTCACCAGGCAGGCGGGCAAGAAGCGTGGCGTGGCACGCGGGGCCCGCGGGCCGAGAAGCGCCTTTTCCGGCGCGCTCGAGCCGATGACCGAAGTGCGAATCCTCTACTTCGAGAGGGAGGCTCGGGAGCTCGTCTCGATCAACTCGGCCGATATCCTGCGCTCTTCCTTCCCCCTTTCGAAACCGCTCGACCGCGCACTGTTGCTCTCGGCGTTGGCCGAGAGCCTGCAGACGTTCGTGGCGGATTCCGAGCCGGCGGAGTCCTTCTTCCGGCTGGCCCGCCACGCGATGGATGCCCTCTTTGCGGGAGCGCCGTCCGATTTCGTCGCCGCCTATTTCGACATCTGGATCCTGCGCCTCTCCGGCCTTCTGCCCAACCCCGCCGAGTGTGCCGGGTGTGGCCGACCGCTCGAGTCGACGGGGCCGCTATGGCTCGACGAGACTCGGCCGGGCTTCGTGGGACCCGAATGCCGCGGCGGCGAGGTGCTCCGGCTCTCCTCGGCGGCCCGGGACACGTTGTTCGAGATCCTGTCGGGCCCCCTCGATCCGAGCCGTCGTCCCGAGCGGCTGCCCGAGATTGCCGAGGTTGCCCGGCGGGCGCGCAGGCACTTCCTGGGGCACGAGTTGAAATCCCAGCGAGTGCTCTCGGACATCCTGGGATGAGGCAACCCGATCCGGGCGGAGGGCTCCTCCTCCGTGTTCTTCCCGGCCGGCTCGCCGTGTGCCGTCTCGAGGCCGGCCAGCCGGTCCCCGCCTGGGCTCTCTCGAGCGGCTTTCTTTCGGTCACGCGAACCGAGACGGAATTGTCGATCGTCTGCGCCGAGGCCCGTGTCCCCCACGAGGTACCGGCCGAGCGTGGCTTTCGAGCCTTCCAGGTCGCTGGGCCTCTCGAGTTCTCGCTGACCGGGGTGCTCGAGTCTTTGCTCGATCCCCTCGCTCGGGCGTCGATCCCGGTCTTCGTGCTGTCCACCTACGACACGGACTATGTGCTGGTGCGTGAGGCGGATCGCCGGCGTTCGTTAGTCTCGTTGCGGCGAGCGGGTCATCGGATCCCCCCGAAGGCCGCTGGCTGACGCCGGGCATCGACTCGGATACACTGTTCTTGCATGCTCACGCTCCAGAGATTGATTGCGGAGCTCTCCGCCTACTGGGAGGAACAGGGCTGCCTCATCGAGCAGCCCTATGACCAGCCGATGGGCGCCGGGACCATGCATCCGGCGACGTTCCTGCGAGTCCTGGGCCCCGAGGCCTGGCGCTGCGCCTACGTGCAGCCATCCCGGCGACCGGCCGATGGCCGCTACGGTGAAAACCCTTTTCGACTCGCCAAGCACCTGCAGCTGCAGGTCGTCCTGAAACCCTCGCCCGAGGACGTTCAGGAGCTCTACTTGCGGAGCCTCGAGCGCCTGGGCATCGACCGCACCGAGCACGACATCCGCTTCGAGGAAGACAACTGGGAGTCCCCGACGCTGGGCGCCTGGGGCGTCGGTTGGCAGGTGGTCATGGACGGCATGGAGATCACGCAGTTCACGTACTTCCAGCAGGCCGGGGGCATCGATCTGGCGCCCATCACGGCGGAGATCACCTACGGGCTCGAGCGGATCGCCATGTTTCTGTCCAAGAGCAACTCCATCTTCGACATCCGCTGGAATGAGGGACTGTCCTACGGAGACGTGCGCCGCGCCGAGGAGTACGAGATGTCCAAGTACTACTTCGAGGCCGCGGACACGGAGCGAACCGCGCTGCTGCTCGACAGCTACGAGCAAGAAGCCAAGAGTTGTCTCGCGGCGGGCCTGGTCTTGCCGGCTTACGAGGCGACCCTACAGTGCTCGCATCTCTTCAACGTTCTCGACGCGCGGGGCGCCATTTCCGCAACGGACCGCGTAGGCGCGATCCGCCGCGTGCGCGAGCTGGCCTGCGCTTGCGCCCGCGCGTACCTGGACCGGCGGACCGCCGCGGCCGGTGCGTCCGGATCGAGCGCGACACCGGCGGCGCCCGTCGCGAGCGTCACGACGTAAGGCGACGTCAGCATTGATGGCTTCGGTCGATGCCGATCCCTACCGCCTCCGGGCCTCGCCGCACCCCTGATCCTTTGCCGCTGATGGCCTCGGAATGAACCGGCACGACTTTCTCCTGGAGGTCCGGACGGAAGAGATTCCCGCGCCGGTCGTCGTAACGGCTCGGCGGGATCTGGCCCGTTTGGTCGGCGAGGGCCTCGCCGGGGAGGGGCTTGCCGCGGCCTCGGTCGAGTCCTACGGGACACCCCGCCGGCTGATCGTCATCCTGCGCGGGCTTCCGGAGAAACAGGAGGATCGGTATTCGGAGGTGCTCGGCCCTCCGGCCTCCACTGCCTACGACGCCGAGGGCCATCCCACCAAGGCGGCGCGCGGATTCGCCCGCGCGCAAGAGGTCCAGGTCTCGGAGCTCGTCGTCGTCGATTCCACGCGCGGGCCGACGGTGGCCGTGCGCCGTACGATCTCCGGCAAGCAGACCGCGGATGTGCTCGCGGCCGTTGTTCCGCGGGCGATCTCGGCCATGACCTTCCCGAAAACGATGCGCTGGGGAGACGGCTCGCGGACGTATGTCCGGCCGGTGCGCAGCGTCGTCGCCGTGTTCGGTGGCCACGTGGTGGCGATGGAGATCCTCGGAGTCGCGGCCGGCTCGCGAACGGTCGGCCACCCGGCCCTTTCGGAGCTGCCCATCCGCGTCTCGGGACCCGATGACTATCTGCAGAAGCTGCGGACGGCGTGCGTCGAGCCCGACGGTGAAGCGCGCCGCATCCGGATCCTGGAAGGGGCGCGCGAACTCGCTGCCGCCGTGGGGGGGTCCATCGAGTCGGACCTGGATCTGGCCACCACCCTCGCCGATCTGGTCGAATGGCCGGGCGTCGTGCGAGGCTCGTTCGCTCCCGAGTTTCTGGAACTGCCCGAGGAAGTCACGACGACGGCGATGCGGACACACCAGAAGTACCTGCCGGTCCGGGGGCCGGCGGGGCTGCTGCCGCACTTCATCGCGGTGATGGACAACACCGAGGATCGGCGCGGCCTGATCGCGAAGGGCAACGAGTGGGTCTTGAACGCCCGGCTCGCGGACGCGCGGTTCTTTTACGAGGAAGACAGGCGTCAGACGCTCGAGTCGAGGCTACCCGAGCTCTCGCGCCTCTCTTTCCAGGATCGGCTCGGGGACTACCGGCAGAAGACGGAGCGGGTCGAGCGCCTCGCGGAGGCAATCGCCCCGCTGGTTGGGCGCCCGGACCTGGTCGATTCGGTCAAGACGGCGGCGCGCCTCTCCAAGGTGGACCTGACGACTCGCATGGTCCGCGAATTCACGGACCTGCAGGGGATCGTGGGCGGCATCTACGCGAGGCTGCAGGGCCATCCGGAGTCCGTGTGGCGGTCGATCTACGACCACTACCGGCCGGCCGGCGGAACCGGCGAGCCGCCGCGCGAGGCGCCGGGCGCCATTCTCGCCCTGGCCGACCGGTTCGACACGCTCGCCGGGCTCTTCCGTCTGGGCCTCGTCCCCACCGGGTCTCGCGACCCCTACGGCCTGCGACGGGCGGCCTTCGGCATCGTGGGGATCGCGATCGGGCGGACGTGGCGGGTGGACTGGAAGCCGATCGCGCGGCAAGCCCTCTCGCAGTATCCCGAGGACCTGACCGGACTCGCCGTCGAAGAGGCTCTCGGAGAACTCGAAAAGTTCTTCGCCGAGCGATTGCGCGCTTTGCTCGAACGGCGTGGCCACTCCTACGACGAGATCTCGGCGGTCATGGGCGCCGGGCTCTGGGACTTCGCCGATGTCGCCGACCGCGCGTCGGCGCTCTCCGAGGCGAGGCGCAAGATGGACTTCCGCTCTCTGGTCCTCGCGGCCAAGAGAATTCGCAACATCCTGGGCGACGAGGAGGCGGTTTCGCCGGAGAACGCGCTTTACCGCGAGGAGGCCGAGCGGCAGCTCGCGTCCGACTTCCTGCAAGCGCAGCAGCTGGTGGGGGAGCTCGCTTCCGCGCGGCGCTATCGCGCGGCCATGGAGACCCTGGCCTCGATCGCCCCTTCGCTCGACCGTTTCTTCGTCGAGGTGCTGGTCAATTGCCCGGAGCCCGACTTGCGGCGCAATCGCCTCGCGCTCTTGGGCGCGATCCAGAAGGAGCTCTCGAAGCTGGCCGATTTTTCGGAGATCGTGGTGGAGAAATGAAGAAGGTCTTTTTCTTCGGCAACGGCGAGGCGGAGGGGGCCGGACTCGGCAAGGAGGCTCTCGGGGGCAAGGGCTCGGGGCTGGCGGAAATGACGGCGCTCGGGATTCCGGTGCCCGCGGGATTCACGATCGACACCTCCGTCTGCGCCGACTACACGCAGAACGCTTCGTTGGACAGCGTGAAGGCCGAGGTGGATGCCGCCTTGTCCCGGGTGGAGCAGGCGGCGGGCCGGCGCTTCGGGGATCCGAAGAACCCGCTGCTCGTCTCGGTCCGCTCCGGCGCGCGCTCCTCGATGCCCGGGATGATGGACACGATTCTGAACCTGGGACTGACCTCCCGGACTCTGCCCGGGCTGGCGGCGCTCTCGGGGGAGCGGTTTGCGCTCGACTGCCGTCGCCGGTTCATCGAGATGTACTCGAACGTGGTGTTGCGCGTGTCCCGGCATCACTTCGAGGAAGTCCTGACGGCCAAGAAGAAGGAACGCGGCGTTTCCTCCGACACGGAGCTTGCGGCGGCAGATCTGGCCGAGGTCGTGCGACGCAACGAGGAGGTCGTGCGCCGGGAGACCGGGCAGGACTTCCCCGACGACCCTCGCGAGCAGCTTTGGGGAGCGATCGGCGCGGTATTCAAGTCGTGGGACAACGAGCGCGCTAAGACGTACCGCAGGCTCCACCGGATCCCCGACGATTGGGGCACGGCGGTCAACGTGCAGTCGATGGTCTTCGGAAATCGCGGCGAGACTTCGGCGACCGGCGTGGCCTTCACCCGGGATCCTTCGACCGGCGAGAAGAAATTCTACGGCGAGTTTCTCCCCAACGCTCAGGGGGAGGATGTCGTGGCCGGGATTCGGACGCCGCGGCCCCTGAATGCGGACGGCTCGGGATCGTCGCTCGAGGAGACGATGCCGAAGGCCTACGCGGAGCTGCAGCGTGTGCGCGGCCTGCTCGAGAAGCGGTTTCGCGACATGCAAGACCTGGAGTTCACGATCGAGGACGGGCGGCTGTACCTCCTCCAGACGCGAAATGGAAAGCGCACCGGATTTGCGGCGGTGCGCATCGCGACCGAGATGGTGGATGAGGGGCTGATCACCGAGGAGGAGGCTCTCGAGCGGGTGGAGCCGGAGCAACTGGTGCAGCTGCTGGCGCCGGTCTTCGATCTGAAGGAGAAGAGCGCGGCGATGAAGGCGCAGCGGCTCCTCGGCAAGGGATTGCCGGCGGGGCCCGGCGCTGCCTCCGGCCGGATCGCGCTGACGGCCCCCCGCGCCGTTTCGATGGCTGCGGAGGGCAAGCCCGTCGTGCTGGTGCGCGAGGAAACGTCGCCGGAGGACATCGCGGGAATGCACGCCGCGGCGGGAATTCTCACCACGCGCGGCGGCGCCACGTCACACGCCGCGGTCGTTGCCCGAGGAATGGGCAAGACGTGCGTCGTCGGCGCGGGGGAGATCGCCGTCGACGAGGCGCGCCGCGAAATTCGCGCGAGGTCGCTCCGCGCGGCGGAGGGAGACTGGATCTCGATCGACGGAACGACCGGGGAAGTGATCCTGGGGCAGCTTCCGACACGGCCTTCGGAGGTTCTACAGGTGACGCTCGAGCGGACGCTCGCTCCGGAAGAGTCGGCCGTCTTCCGGTCCTTCGACCGCATCCTGAAATGGGCCGACAAGCGCCGCCGCCTCGGTGTGCGAGCCAACGCCGACACGCCGACGGACGCTCGGGTGGCGGTCGTTTTTGGCGCGCAGGGCATCGGTCTCTGCCGCACCGAGCACATGTTCTTCGAGGAGAAACGGATCCTGGCCGTGCGCGAGATGATTCTCGCCGAAACCCCGGAGGGACGGCGCGCCGCGCTCGCAAAGATCCTTCCGATGCAGCGGCAGGATTTTGTCGGGATCTTCCATGAGATGGGCGAGCGTCCCGTCACCATCCGGCTGCTGGACCCGCCGCTCCATGAGTTCCTGCCCAACGAAGAGGAGGCGCTCGGGAAGACGGCCGCCGAACTTCGGGTCCCCGTCGAGAGGCTCGCCGAGCGCGTGCGGCAGCTCCACGAGATGAACCCGATGCTCGGCCATCGAGGGTGCCGGCTGGGCATCACGCACCCGGAGATCTACGAGACCCAGGTGCGGGCGATCTTCGAGGCGGCGGCCGAGGTCTTGCGAGGAGGCGGGAGGCCCGATCCCGAGATCATGATTCCGCTCGTCGGGACGGAGGCGGAGTTCGATCGGCTGAAGACGCTCGTCGACGAGATGGCGCAGAAGGTCTCGCGCGAGACGGGGCAGCCGGTCCCCTACAAGACGGGAACGATGATCGAGATCCCGCGAGCGGCCCTGCAGGCCGGCCAAATCGCGCAGAAGGCGCAATTCTTCTCCTTCGGCACGAACGACTTGACGCAGATGACATTCGGATACTCGCGCGACGACTCGGCCTCGTTCCTGCCGGCCTACATCGAGAAGGGCATCCTTCCGGAGGATCCCTTCGCGAGCCTCGATCAAGCCGGTGTCGGGGAGCTCGTCTCGGTCGGGACGCGGCGCGGCCGCGAGACGAACCCGAGGCTGAAGGTGGGCGTCTGCGGCGAGCACGGCGGCGATCCACGCTCGATCGAGTTCTTCCACGCGGCGGGCCTCGACTACGTCTCGTGCTCTCCGTACCGCGTCCCGGTGGCGCGTCTGGCCGCGGCGCGCGCGGCGATGTCGGAGGGAAAAGCGGGGATCTCCTCGACGGCCTAGGGTCGACGTCCCGTCGCCGAACCTTGCGGGCCACGGCGCCCTGTTGGTCGTTTTTTCTCCGCGGCGGGCGATTGACCGAAGGGTGTGCCGTCTGGGCGAGCCCCATACTTCGACGGTGCTCCGATAAACTCGTCGCTCATGCCGAAGATTCACCGGCTCGCCGGGGAGGTGATCGACCGGATCGCCGCCGGAGAGGTGGTCGAACGGCCGGCTTCGGTGGTCAAGGAGCTGGTCGAGAATGCCCTGGACGCGGGCGCCTCGCGCATCGAGGTGGAGATCGACGGGGGCGGGATCGAACGCATCCTCGTTCGCGACGACGGCGCCGGCATGTCGCCGGAGGACGCGCGCCTCTCCATCGAGCGGCATGCGACCTCGAAAATCTCCTCCGACCGAGATCTCGCGGGAGTCTCGACCTACGGATTCCGGGGCGAGGCGCTTCCGTCGATCGCATCGGTCTCACGCTTCCGGCTGACCAGCTCCGACGGCGCGTTGCCGGAGGCGCTGCGCCTCCAGATCGAGTACGGCGGCGCCCCGACCGAGGAGCCGGCGGCGCGCCCCCGGGGAACCGACGTCCTGGTCGAGGGCCTGTTCGCCCGCACGCCGGCGCGGCGCAAATTCCTCTCCTCGCCGGAGGCCGAGGGACGGGCGGCGGCGGCGGCCGTGACGAAGGCGGCTCTGGCCAACCCGGCGGTCGCCTTCTTCGCGCGCTCGGGGGGGCGTCAGATTCTCGACGCGCCCGCGGCGGTGGACCGCGCCGCGCGAATCCTCCAGGTCTTCGGGCGCGAGACGCTCGGGGACCTGCTCGAGTTCGAGGCGAAGGCCGGCGGGCTGCGGCTTTCCGGATTTGCCACCCGAGGCTCGGTGACGTTTGCATCGCGCCGCAACCAATACCTGTTCGTCAACGGACGCCCGGTCGAGGACCGCGCTCTGGCGCGCGCGATCGGGCAGGCTTCCCGCGAGGCGATCCGGACCGACCGCCACCCGGCAGTCTTCTTGTACCTGACCGCCGAGCCCCAGGCCGTGGACGTCAACGTTTCTCCCGCCAAGACGCAGGTGCGGTTCGCCGATGCGGGGACGGCTTATCGGCTCGTCTTCCATGCGCTCTACTCCGCGCTTCTCTCGGGAAAGGAGGAGCGCCGCCTGACCGCGGTGCCGGCTGAGCCTTCGGTGGCGGAGCCCACACCCTCCTACGGCGAGGCGGCGCCGCCCGGCCCGAGCCAGCCCGTCGGCCTTCCCCCGATGGCGCGCCCCGAGCCGCCTCTGGCGGAGAAGAAGCCGCCGGAGCTTCTCCCGATCGGCCAGCATCGCGAGTCCTACATCCTCGCGACCGGGCCCGAGGGCCTGATGATCATCGATCAGCATGCCGCCCACGAGCGGATCCTCTACGAGCGGATCCGCGATCGAATCGCCTCGGGACGGGTGCTGTCGCAGCGCCTCTTGCTGCGGGCGCTGTTCGAGGCGACGCCCGAAGAGGTCGAGACGATCGCGGCGCGCTTCGAGGACCTGAAGTCCGCGGGCTTCGAGATCGAGCCCATGTCGGGGCGCTCCTACGCCATTGCTTCGCTGCCCGCGGAGGCCACGGACCGCGACCCGCCCGAGACACTCCACGACGCCCTGGCGCGCCTGGCCGAGGGAGGCGAGGCGACGCCGGCCGAGAGACGGGACCGGCTTGCCGCGAGCCTCGCTTGCCGGTCGGCCGTGACGGTCCGATATCACCTGGCACCCGAGGAGATCCGCCGCTTGCTCGCCGATTGGACGAAGACCGCCGACCGTTTCACCTGCCCCCACGGCCGCCCGGTCGTGCTCTCGATGACCGAGGAGGAGCTGGAGAAGTACTTCAAGCGCCGCTGACGCCGGTCCGCCCCCCGGGGGAGCGCCGAGCCGGGGCGGAGCTCGATTAGACTCCCCCTTCATGGACAGACGAACTTTCCTCCAGGGTGCCGCCGTGGGCGCGGCATCCCTCGCATTCCCGCCGGCGGCCTCGAAGAAACCTGCCTCGGATCTGGCGCCGGTCCTCGCCGAAGTGGGCAAGCGCCACCGCGAGGCCGTTGCCCGCCTCCAGGAATGGATCCGTCAACCTTCGATCGCGGCCGAGAATCGCGGGATGTCGGAGGGCTGCGAGCTCGTGATCCGCATGCTGAAGGAGGCGGGCTTCGACAGCGCGGTGCGGGTCCCGACCGATGGGCAGCCGGGGGTCTTCGCGACACTGGACGCAGGCGCCCCCCGGACGGTCGGGCTCTACTTCATGTACGACGTGAAGCAGGCGGACCCCTCGGAGTGGTCGTCGCCGCCGTTCGAAGCGGCTTTGGTCGAGAAGGCCGGGCTGGGACAGGTCGTCGTGGGCCGCGGCGCGGTCAACCAGAAGGGCCCGGAGGCCGCACTTCTCGCGGCGCTCCACGCCTACCGGGGCGCGGGCCGAAAGCTCCCCGTCAACCTCGTCTTCGTCGCAGAGGGGGAGGAAGAGATCGGGTCGCCGCACTTCCCGCAAATCGTGCGCCGGCCCGACGTCGAGGCCGCGCTGCGCCGCTGCAGCGGCGTATTCATGCCGAACGCCTCGCAGGGCCTCGACGGTGTCGTGACGGTGTCGCTCGGGGCGAAAGGCGTCATCGAGTGTCAGCTCACCTCGAGCGGGGAGCTCTGGGGCCGGGGTCCTCGCAAGGACATCCACTCCAGCAACAAGGCCCGGGTGGACAGCCCAGCCTGGCACCTCGTCGAGGCGCTGGCGACCCTCGTTTCGGCCGACGGAAACGTGCCGGCGATCGAGGGGCTCGCGGATCGGGCCCGCCCGATCAGCCCGGCGGAGAAGGCCATGATCGCGCAAGCGGCGAGGCGGCTGGATGAGAGCGTGGCGAAGCAGCAACTCGGAGTCGAGCACTGGATCGGCGACGTCGGCTGGGTCGAGGCGCTCGAGATGCTCGTCTCGCGCCCGACGGTGAATATCGAGGGATTGGTCGGAGGCTACACGGGGACGGGCGGCAAGACGATCCTCCCGCACCAGGCCGTGGCGAAGCTCGACCTGCGCCTGGTGCCCGACATGAAGGCGTCCGAAGCGCTCGCGGCGCTGAAGAAGCACCTCGAGAAGAAGGGTTTCGCGGACATCGAGGTCAAGATGACCGGGGGCTACGATCCCACGAGCACGCCCGCAGATGCCGCGCTGATCCGGGCCGAGATCGCCGTCTATCGTCGCGGCGGAGTCGATCCCGTGCTCTGGCCGCGCAACGCCGGGTCCTGGCCCGGTTACGTGTTCACGGGCGATCCGCTGCGCCTGCCGGCCGGGCACTTTGGCCTCGGCCACGGCAGCGGCGCCCACGCGCCCGACGAGTACTACGTGATCGAATCGGCGAACCCCAAGATCCAGGGATTCGACGGAGCGGCGCGGTCCTACGTGGAGTATCTCGCCGAGCTCGCTTCGATCGCTTGAGGCACGGCCGCCGGGGGCGAGCCCGGAGGACAGGCGCTAGCGCTTCGGCTGCAGCGTGATCTGCGGCGCGCCGCCCTCTTCCAGGACGACGCGGCGAACTCGGCCGCTCTCGAGCTCGAACTGCAGTGCCGTAAACGGCTCATCCGCGACTCGAAGTCGGGTCGGCGAGACGGGCAAGAGAATCGCGGCCGGCGAGTCGGGTCGAATCAGCCGCAGATGTCCTTGGGCGAACTCGATCGTCGCTTCCGAAGGAGGCTCCTTGCTCGCGTAGGAGCCGACGAAGGGCTCGAGCTCCGCGCGGGTCATCGAGATGGGCCTCAAGGCGGGAGCCCGGGCCAGGAAAGGCGGCCGCTCGATGCTCGCCACACATCGGGTATCCAGGCCGGTCGTCGTGCCGCGCTCGATGAAGTCGGCCGCGAGACGGTCGACGCACTCGGCGCCCTTGAGCCCCTCGAAGCCATGACCGCCGTGCGGAACGACGATGTGGAGGCTGCGGGAGAGTGACTGGGCCACGGCGCGCCCATACTCGGGGGGCGTGACGGGATCCCAGGCTCCCGAGAAGATCAGAACGGGTACCCTCGAGTGCACCGGACGGCGGTACCCGACGGGAAGGCTGGCCCGAGGCCAGACCTCGCACGCCGCGCGCTGCTCGGTGTAACGGTAGTCACCGAGCGCCGTTCCCTCGGCGAGGCGCTCGGCTTCCCGCGGATCGATCCCGGGCAGGTCTTCGGCGCAGGTGATCGACAGGTAGAGGCCCATCGAGCCGCTCGCCACGAGGTGCTGCCGGAAGAACAGCGCCGCCTCGGCCAGTGGAACAAAATCACCGGTCGCCGCGGCGCGAAGAAAGGCCGGGACCTGTCCGGCGAAAGCCGGCGAATAGAGCATGTACCGAAGCGTCTCCGCTGCGACGTCGCGGGAGAGGCGGACCGTCGAAGCCTCGCCGGATTCCGGATTGACGACCTCGACCGGTACCGTTCCCTGCTTGAGTCGATCGATCACGGCTCGCAGGTCGTTCTTCGCGTCGGGAAAGGCGGCTCGGCACGGCGCCCGTGAGGCACACTCGTCGAGCACGCCGTTTAACGCCCGTTCGGTGTCGCGGGGAAAGTAGAGCGGCATCTGCTGGTCGGTGGGTGAAACGCCGACGAGCGTGACCGTCCGGACCCGCCGGCCATGCCGACGCAGGTAGACCAGGGCGGCACGCGTGCCGTAGGAAACTCCGTAGAGGTTCAGCTTCTCGTATCCGAGCGCGGCGCGGACCTCGTCCAGGTCGTCGGTGGCGATGGGGGTCGTGTACTGCGTCAGGTCGGCGTTCTTCTCGAGCGCTGGGCGGCACCTCCGGGCGGCCGCGAGCGGAAGAAACTCACCGAGCGAGCTCTGCAGGTCGCCCGCCGGCTCGAAGAGCACGCAGTTCAAAGGGTGAGAGCCGCCGGTGCCGCGCTGATCGACCAGCAGGATGTCCCGACGCTCGCGAATCTTCGCGAGCCCCGCCGCAAGCCCCGCGGCGTCTTCGGTCGCCGACTCTCCGGGGCCGCCTTCGAGAAAGACGAGCGGGTCGGCCGCAACGTGGCTTCCGGTCGCGGGCAGGACGAGGATCTTCAGCCTGATTTGCCGTCCGCTCCGCGCCGCGCGGTTCTCGTAAACGGCGAGCTCGCCGCAGCGGAGCTTCCCCGCGACCCCCGGGACCTCGCAAGGCTCGAGGGCCAGCCGAGCGCTTGGTCCGGGTGTGGCGCCCGCCGTCGCTGCCGCGCCCGGCAGCGCCGCGAGAGCCAGCGTCAGGCGCGCGAGGATCCGGCGCCGACGTTTCAAGAGGCGGGCTCCCGACGGCACGAGCGGGGACCCGCTGCCTAGGTGCTTCGCGGGGGCATGCCGACTCCACTCTCGTTCTCGCGGCGCTTGCGGCGCACGTGGGTCACGATGAGGATGACGCCCAGCAGGATGATCGCGGCGGGGCCGCCCCAAGCGCCCATCATGTCCCAGAACGCCTCCAGGTCGAGATACCGGTCCGCGAGCCAGAGCACTCCCAGGCCGACCAGGATGACGCCCCAGGTCAAGGCGCCGGTGCCCTCCGCCGCTCTTCGAAGTTGCGGCGCTCGTGCGAACCCGCCTTCCGCCGCATACCCGCGGTTGATCGCCTTGGCCTGGCGAATGGCGTCGATGATCGCGAAGAACCAGACGAACGCAATCAATGGCCCGAAGAACTCTCCGCGACGGTGGGCCATGCCGATGAAGATGATGAAGGCGCCCGCGAAGGCGAACGCCCGCTGGTAGAGACCGAGGTACAAGTGCCCGAGACCGGGAAACATCGAGAGAAACCCGGCCAGGGCGGGCGATTTCTTCTCGAAGATGACGGCAGGCAGCGCCGCGGCGGGAACCGCCGGCGGGGGCGGACTCGGCGCGCCCAGGGGCGACGCGGGGCTCTGCGGGGTCGAGGTCTCGCTCATGATGCTCCTCCTGGCGAGCCATCGGCGCGCCATGTCCAGATTTCGATCGGGTTGGGCTTCCAGGCGCCACTGCCGCTCTCGTTGCGCGGACGAGACGGACGTGGCGCGGATTCGGTTCTCATGACCAGGGCCAGGGCATTGGAGAGGGCGGCCCGGCCGTAGCCGCCGACGCGCCCCTTCAAGGCTTCCAGCGTGCGGAAGGTCCTCTCCTGGAACGCGCCGAACTGGTCGACCAGCGCGCTGCGGGCGGTCTGGATGCCCGACCGCGCGGTTTGTTCGAGCCGGGCGGTGCCCGCCTTGCGGGCGAGATCGGCGGGGTTTAAGCCCAGTACCATGACGGCCAGCGCCGCCGCGTAGGCGATCGCGATGGCGGCCCGGGGTCCGAGGAGCCAGCTCCACGCCGAGGACCGCCGGGCCGCGCGCGGCCGCGACGCGGCCAGACGTGGTGACAGCCACGGAGCGGGCTCCGGCGGCAAGAGCTCGCGGGCGACGTCGAGCACGCGGGCGGCCTCCCGGCAGCCGCCGCAGCGCGAGAGGTGGCCTTCCAGACGCGTGACCTCGGAGGGAGCGAGCTCGGTTTCGGCGGCCCGTGCCAGAAGTTCCGCCGCTCCCTCGCAGGGAACCGTCTTGCTCGGGATCGCATACAACGATTGCTTGAGCGAGCCGCTCGGCGTGGGCCACCGGAGCCCGACGGCCGTCTCTGCAAATCGCTCCATCTCGCGGGCAATCTCCGCGCAGGAGGTGCAGGAGGCGCGGTGCGCCGCAAAATCGCTTTCGCGGCCAGCCGCGAGCAGTCTCTCGAGCTCCCGGCACCCGTTCATACGAATCCCACCGCGGCGATCGCGAGCGACGTCAAGACCCCCGGGGCCCGCCCCTCGTGCCGCTCGCGAACCTTGCGTGCGACTTCCGCGCGTGCACGGAACAGGCGCGACTTGACCGTTCCGTCGGGAAGGTCGAGGGCCTTTCCGATCTCCTCGTAGGCGAGTCCGTCGAGATCGCGCAGGACCAGGATCTCGGCCAGGTCCTCCGGAATCTCGCCGAGCGCCCAGAAGAGCAGCTTCGTGCGCTCCCGGCGCACGGCCTCCGCCGCCGGATCGTCGGCCGACTTGAGCAACGGGGCCACCGCCTCGTCCGAAACGAACCGGAAGGAGCGCTCCCGCTTCCGGCGGCGGTAGCGGTCGATGCAGAGGTTGCGGGCGAGGGAGACCACCCAAGCGAGCAGGGGGTAGCTGCCGTCATAGCGGTGCAGGTTCTCGAAGATCTTCAGGAAGATCTCCTGAGAGAGCTCCTCGGCGTCTTCGCGCTTCAACGTGAAGTGGTACGCCACGGAGTACACCCTCTGACCGAGATGATCCACCATTTGCCTCCAGGCCTCGTCGTCTCCCTTGCGGCAGCGCTCGACGAGGTCCTTTTCATCCGGCACGCTCAACACTTCCTCAGCTCAAGAAAACGCAGGTTTTTGGAGAAAGTTCGCCGGCGCGACGGTTCCGGGCGCGCGGGAAGTCCTTTCGTTGCAGCGCCGAGACCCGGTCGATAAGGAGTGTTGGCACAGTGATTTCCGGGGCCCTGTGGAGCGTCCGGTCCCTCGCCTCACGGTTCTCACTCGGGCGACAGAACCGGGTGTCGTGCCTTTTCGGGGAAATGGGCGTAGCCCAAGAGCTTGTAACAGAGCTTGGCGATCATGAAGTCGGGCGCTCGGTTGCCCGGAACCGGTGAATGCTCGACGACGTCCGCGCCGACGATCCTGCGTGAACTCGCCAGGCGCCGTAGGATGTTCAGCGCCTGGTCGTAGGTCCCGCCGCCCGGCTCCGGAGTTCCGGTCCCGGGCACGAGCGATCCGTCGAAGAAGTCGACGTCGAAGGTCACGTAGACGTCGTCGGTCAGCAGTCCGAACGCGCCCGGGATCCAGTCGTCGGACCGATGCATCTCCCGGTTGGAAACCACCCGGACAGTACCCTTCTCCCGAACGAACTCGACTTCCTCTCGCGAGATCGATCGGATGCCGACTTGGACGGTAGGCAGGTCGAGTTCCACCCAGCGTCGCGCCGCGCACGCATGGGAGAACTTCTGTCCTTCGTATTCGTCGCGCAGGTCTCCGTGGGCGTCGAAATGGAGGATCGACAGTCGCGGTTGGCGCGCCTGGTGAGCGGCGATCGGCCCGCGCGAAATGGAGTGCTCGCCCCCGAGCGTGAGAACAAATTTGGATTTCTCGAGGATGCTCCCCACCTGCTCCTCGAGCTCCTCGACGCAGGAGGCCGGCTCCATGTTCTCCGGGAGCCAGGCAGGCAGCGTGTGAATGCCGATGCGGTAGGTCTCCTCGTCGAGCTCGTCGTCATACAGCTCGACGTAATGCGAGGCCTCGAGAATCGCCGCCGGACCGTTCTTCGTCCCGACGCCGTAGGACACCGTGCGCTCGTAGGGCACCGGCAGAACCACGACGCGGCTCTTCTCGAGCGTGTGCTCCTCTTCGGGAATTCCGAGAAAATTGGAGGAAAGGAACATGGCGCGATGATAGCAGCGGGGCCTCGCCGAATGATTCGGCGGTCCCTACGGCTGTCGGCGTCGGCCGCCGCGGCGGCGGCGGCGCGGCCGGGGCGGCACGAGCGCAGGCGTCTCGAGTCCCGTCTCGGCCTCGAACGTCGCCTTGGCTCGCTGCATTCGGTCGTAGAGCGTTCGCCATTCCCGCACGAGGTCCTCGGCGCGCCCCGTGGCCATGGCCCGCAACTCGAACAGCGCGAGCGCCGTCGGAAAGGCGTCCCGGAAGACGAGTCGGCGCGTGGGAATGCGATTGTCGGGCCGGTACGACAGCCTGCCGACGAGCGTCAAGGCCTGCTTGATCTGGTGCGAGGTCGCGTGCGGCCAGGCCATCCGAATCGCCATCGGAGTGACGACTTCTTCGAGAACCGCCGTGAGAACACCGGGCGAGGGCTCGCCATCCGGCACGCGTTGCCGCAGCGCCGCCCTCACGACCGGCAGCGCCAGGAGTGCGAAAAGAAGGGCGTCCTCATACTGTCGTCCGCGCCGGCGTTCGGCGTCGAGCACGTCGAGCAGCGCCCAGAAGAGGTGGCCGGCGCCGTGGGGATGCTCCGGGTCGATCTCGCGCAACACCTGCGCGAGCTCCGGCAGCAGCACATCGAGGAGCCCGACCTCCCGCAGGAGCAGAAACGTGGGAAGAGCGTGTCCTCCCCGGAGCATCTGCGCGAGCTCTTCGGTCACCCGCGGAGGCGCCGACTTCGCGATCTCTCGACGGTGGTTCAGGATCGCTTCATACGCGTCGGGCGTGATCGCGAAGCCCAGGCGGCTCGCGAACTCGACGGCGCGGAGCATCCGAACCGGGTCCTCGCGGAAACGAATCTCGGGATCTCCGATCGTTCGAATCAGGCCGGCTTCGAGGTCGTCGAGCCCGCCCACGTAGTCCAGGATGGAAAAGTTCGAAATGTCGTAGAAGAGCCCGTTGATCGTGAAGTCGCGACGCAGGGCGTCCTCGCGCGCCGTGCCGAACGTGTTGTCTTCGGTCATCAGGAGCTCGGGCGCGTTCGGATCGACCGGGGCCGGCCGTCGGCGGAACGTGGCGACCTCGATGACTTTGCCGTTGGGAAACAGGATGTGCGCGAGGCGAAACCGGCGGCCGATCATGCGGCAATTGCGGAAAAGACGGCGAATGGCCGACGGGTGCGCGTCGGTTCCGATATCGAAGTCCTTCGGGGCGCGTCCAAGAAGAAGGTCGCGGACGCTGCCGCCGACCAGGTAGGCCCGGTAGCCGGCGCCCGACAGGCGGTACAGCACCTTCAAGGCGTCGGGATCGATCTGCTTTCGGGAGATCGGGTGCTGGCTGCGGGGCCGGACGCGCGGGGCGGGATCGGTTCCGGCCGTCTCCCGGCTTCCCGTCGGAGTCGAGCTCATCCGCTCGAAATTCTATCCGAAACGATTGATCGAATTGAGGTTTTGACTTTGACGCACCCCTGCGAAACAATACCCCGTCTTTCGGATCCATCGCTCGACGGAGGAGGATTCAGATGAGGTTTCGTCTCGCGCTCGCGGCCTTGCTGTCGGCTGGGGTGATAGTGGTTGCCGCGTGCGGCAAGCGCGGCGCCGGCGACGAGATTCCGGTCGGCGAGTACGGCTCGCTCACCGGCGGGACGGCCACTTTCGGCCAGTCCACCAACAACGCCGTCAAGATGGCGTTCGACGAGATCAACGGCGCCGGCGGGGTGCTCGGCAAGAAGCTCAAGCTCTACGTCGAGGACGACCAGTCGAAGCCCGAGGAGGCCGCCACGGCCGCGACCAAGCTGGTCAATCAGAACCACGTCACGGCGCTCTTGGGAGAGGTGTCCTCCTCGCGCTCGCTTGCCGCCGCGCCGATCGCCCAGGCGGCGCAGATACCGATGGTCTCGCCCTCGTCGACCAACCCACGGGTGACGCAGGTGGGCGACTACATCTTCCGGGTTTGCTTCATCGACCCCTTCCAGGGCGCGGTGGCGGCGAAGTTTGCGCACGATACGCTGAAGTTGAAGAAGGTCGCCATTCTCGTCGACGTCCGCAACGACTATTCGGTCGGGCTCCAGACCTTCTTCCGCCAGCACTTCCGAGAGCTCGGCGGCGAGGTCGTGGCGGAGCAGTCCTACAGCGAGGGAGATTCCGACTTCCACGCCCAGCTGACTCAGATCAAGGCCACAGGCCCCGAGGCCATTTACGTGCCGGGCTATTACACCGAAGTCGGCACGATCGCTCGCCAGGCGCGGGAGCTCGGCCTCACGGTGCCCTTGATCGGCGGGGATGGATGGGATTCTCCCAAGCTCTGGGAGATCGGCGGCGAAGCCTTGAACGGCTGCTACTTCTCCAATCACTACTCGACGGACGATCCGTCGCCGGTCGTGCAGAAGTTCGTCGCGGAGTACAAGAGGCGTTACAACGGCGTGCCGGACGCGCTGGCCGCCCTCGGCTACGACGCGGCGAAGATCCTCGCCGACGCGATGACCCGAGCCGGCTCGACCGACGGGGCCAAGGTCCGCGATGCGCTGGCGGCGACGAAGGACTTCCAGGGGGTCACCGGCTCGATCACGATCAACAAGGATCGCAACGCCGTCAAGCCGGCCGTCATTTTGAAAATCGAGAACGGGAAGTTCACGCTCGTCGAGACGATCAAGCCCGAGGCCATCAAACTGTAGGCCGGTCCTCGTCGAGGTCTGAGAGTTGAAGTCCGTGGGTCTCGAGAGCGGCGCTCCCGGGCCGGGCGCGCCCGCCTCGGCCTGTCGCCGCGATGGCTGCCCGAAGGCCGGCGACGCCCGATGGCCGTGAGCACATTCCTCCAGCAGCTGGTCAACGGTCTCTCCCTCGGGTCGATCTACGCCCTGATCGCCCTCGGTTACACCATGGTCTACGGCGTGCTGCGGCTGATCAATTTTGCGCACGGCGACGTCTACATGCTGGGGGCCTACGCCGGCTACTACCTTTCGCGCCGGCTTCAGGGGAGGGATCCGTCGCTCGTCTCGGCGTTGATCGTCATGGCGGGCGCGATGCTCGCCTGCGCCATCATCGGGATGGTGATCGAGCGCTTCGCCTACCGCCCGGTGCGCCGCGCCTCGCGACTGACGCTGTTGATCACGGCGATCGGGGTCTCCCTCTTCATCGAGAACGGGGCGCAGCTCGTGTTCGGCGCCGACCCGAAGTTCTTTCCGTCGCTCGCCCCGCGGGCCGACTTTCGCTTCGGTCCGGTCCGCGTGACGAGCGAGCAACTCACCGTCATCGTCGTTTCGTTTCTCCTGATGGTGGCGTTGCGGCTCTTCATCCTGAAGACCCGGACGGGCAAGGCGATGCGCGCCGTCTCGTTCAGCATCGACGCGTCGAAGCTGATGGGCATCTCGACCGATGGGATCATCGCGATCACGTTCGCCTTGGGTTCCGCCCTGGCCGCGGCTGCCGGCGTGCTGATCGGGATGCAGATTCCCAAGATCGATCCCCTGATGGGGATCGTTTACGGGCTGAAGGCGTTCGTGGCCGCCGTGCTGGGTGGGATTGGAAACATCCCGGGCGCGGTGCTCGGGGGCCTGCTCATCGGGATCTCCGAGGTGATGGTGGTCGGGTACCTGTCGTCGACGTACCGCGACGCGATCGCGTTCGGCATCCTGATCCTAGTGCTGCTCCTGCGGCCGCAGGGGATCCTCGGACGGGTGCAGAAGGAGAAGGTTTGAAGCGGGTCGCCACCGGAGCCGGCGTGGTCGTCGGGCTTTGGCTCGTCAACGGGCTGGCCGCCGGATCGCTCGTGCCCGGTTTCCGGATCTCTCCCTATCTTCTCCAGGTCGTGTGCCTGGCCGGCATCAACATCATCCTGGCCGTGAGCCTGAATCTGATCAATGGCTTCACGGGACAGTTTTCGATCGGCCATGCCGGGTTCATGGCCATCGGGGCTTACTCCTCGGCCTTTTTGACCGTGACCTTCGGGACGCGCCTGCGCGGGATGCTGGCGTTCCTGCCCGAGGGGGCCCAGAGCGGCGTGCTCCTGCTCGCGGGCCTTTCGGTCGCGGCGGTCTTGGCGGCGATCGCGGGATTCCTCGTCGGAGTTCCGTCCCTGCGGTTGCGCGGCGACTATCTGGCGATCGTGACCCTGGGGTTCGGAGAAATCATCCGCGTTTTCATCCTGAACATCGATGCGGTTGGGGGCGCGCGCGGCCTTTCGGGAATCCCGAGGCTCGCCGACTTCTTCTGGATCTACCTCTTTGCGGTGATCACGATCCTGGTCGTCTCCCGCATCGTCGGATCCTCCTTCGGGCGAACCTTGATTGCCATTCGGGAAGACGAGATCGCGGCCGAGGCGATGGGCGTCGACACGACCAAGAGCAAGGTGATCTCGTTCATCGTTTCCTCGGCCTTCGCCGGCATCGCGGGAGGGCTCTTCGGCCACTACCTCATGTATCTGCACACGAACTCCTTCACGTTCTTGAAGTCGATCGAGATCATCATCATGATCGTGATCGGAGGCCTGGGCTCGATCACGGGCTCGGTGCTCGGCGCAATTCTGTACATCGGTCTGACCGAGGGCCTTCGCGAGTTCGCTCAGTATCGGATGGTGGTTTTCTCGCTCCTTCTGGTCGTGCTGATGATCGTGCGTCCCCAGGGGATCCTGGGTCATCGCGAGTTCGTGAATCTGCTCCCGCGGCGGTGGCGGCTCGGCGTCGAGGCGCCGCCGACGCACGGGTAGGCGGTCGAATGGCGCTCCTCCAGCTTTCCAACGTGACGATGCGGTTCGGCGGCCTGGTGGCCGTCAACGATCTTTCGCTGATTCTGGAGTCCGGCCAGCTCTACGGGCTGATCGGGCCCAATGGCGCCGGCAAGACAACCGTTTTCAACGTCATCACCGGCGTGTACAAGCCGACCGCGGGGGAGATCTCGCTCGATGGGGAATCCCTCGGCGGAAAGCGAACCGGCCGGATCACGCGGCACGGCGTGGCCCGGACTTTCCAGAACATCCGCCTCTTCGCCGAGATGACCGTGCTCGAGAACGTGAAGGTCGCTTTTCACTGCCGGCAGGCCGCGCACGTGGCCTCCGCCGTGTTTCGCACGAACACGCATTCCGAGGAAGAGGAACGCGTGGACGAGCACAGCCGAGCCTTGCTCAAGATCTTCCACCTCGACCACCTCTCCGAGGAGAAGGCGAAGAATCTGCCCTACGGCAGCCAGCGGCGGCTGGAAATCGCCCGCGCCATGGCCACCTCGCCCCGGCTCCTGCTGCTCGACGAGCCGGCGGCCGGCATGAACCCGCAGGAGGCCCACGAGCTGATGGACTTGATCCGGTGGATCCGCGACCAATTCGGAATGGCCATTCTGCTCGTCGAACACAACATGAAGGTCGTCATGGGCATCTGCGAGACCGTGCACGTGCTCGACTACGGTTCGACGATCGCCGTGGGGCCTCCGGCCGAGATTCAACGCAATCCGAAGGTCATCGAGGCCTATCTGGGGGGCGCTTGAGCGAGTTGCCGGCGCCGATCCTCGAGGTCCAGGATTTGAGCGTGTCCTACGGAGCGATCAAGGCCTTGAAGGGGGTGTCGATCCGGCTGATGCCAGACGAGATCGTCACGCTCATCGGGGCCAACGGGGCCGGCAAGTCCACGACGCTGCGCGCGATTCTCGGACTCGTGACGCCTTCGGGTGGGCAGATCCGGTTTCGCGGCCAGCCGACCCGCGCCGTCGCGACGTTCAAACTGGTGCGCCGCGGCTTGATTCTGGTGCCCGAGGGAAGGGCGGTCTTCGCGAACCTCTCCGTGCGGGAGAACCTGGAGATGGGCGCCTACGCGCGGCGAGACAAACAGGTCGAGGCGGACTTCGAGCGAGTCTTTCGGATCTTCCCACGCCTGAAGGAGCGCATCGCCCAGACGGCGGGAACGCTCTCCGGCGGAGAGCAGCAGATGCTGGCGATCGGACGAGCCCTGATGTCGCGTCCGCAGGTGCTGCTCTTAGACGAGCCCTCGCTCGGCCTGGCGCCGCTCCTCGTTCACACAATCTTCGAGGCGATCGAGGAGATCCACCGCGAAGGCACCCCCGTGCTGTTAGTCGAGCAGAACGCCAACGCGGCGCTCCGGCACTCCAACCGGGCCTATGTCCTGGAGACCGGGACGGTGGCCCTCGAAGGCCCCTCGGCCGACGTGGCGGCGAACCCCAGAGTCAAAGAGGCATATCTGGGCGAGTGAAGACTCGCGGGCACCGGCGAGTCCGATCCGTCCCAGAGCCCGTGCGGGGTCGTCGCGTCAGCGGGGGCTCGGCTACTCGGGCTCGATCGCCCTCGGAATCACCGGGTCGAGGCCCGGGAACTTCGCGAGCCAGGCGCGCCGCTCCTGCCGCAGCTTCTCCACGAGGGCGCGGTACTCGTCGTCGGAGTAATACTGGCTCGGTTCGTACAGGCGGAGATCGGCGCCCGGCTTCGTCACGGGGATCTCGTAACCCCAGTCGGGGTCGCGGCGCCAAACGACGGCTTCCTTGGCGATCTGCTTCATGATCTCCGTCGAGATCTTGATCGAGATCTTTTCTCCGGCGAAGCCCTCGCGGGCGCCGACCGAGCCCGTGTTCAGAATGTAGGCGTGCATGTCGGGGTTCTCGCGGAGAATCTGTAGGACGCGATTGCCCTCCTCGGCCTCGGGTCCCACGATGAAGGGGTTTGTTCCCACCTCGCGTTTGGCCTGCCCGGCCTTGCTCGGGTCTCCGGCCGAGGTCTCGATCGATTCGCCCAGCATGAAGTACGCCGCGGCCTGCTCGGAGGTCAGCCGCGCGCAGACGGGCACGATGTCGTTGCGGCGCGTGATGAAGACGATCTTGTTGGCCTTCGGCAGGTCGATCCCGTCGCCGGTTCCCCTGATGTAGCGGCGCAGCACGACGCCGCGCCCGTTGGACGTGATCGAGGTGTCGAGGAAATCGACCTTACCCGTGGCCGGATCCACCTTGATGTTCTCGTAGGTCGCCGTCGGGTGCGTCGCGGCGCCCCAGAGAACCGTTTGAGAAGGCTCGAGCCCTTCGGTCTTGATGTAGAAGCCGTCCTCGGTTCCGAACGCGCGGCCGTCCCGAGTCAGCAGCACGACGTCGTCCTGCTTGATGATCGCCGCCTCGGGAGGAGCCAGGCCGTGGTCGTGGAGCGTCAGCGTCGTCTTACCCGTTCCGGAGAGGCCGAAGAGAAGGAATCCCACATCGCGAAGCTTCCCGTCCTGGCCGGTGACGCGAAGGATCTTGGAGCCCGCGTGGAGACCGAGGCCCCCGCGCCGCTTCATCCAGAACATCGCCTGGCGCAGCATCGACTTCTTCGCCTCGCCGGGGTAGTCGGAGCCGAGGACGTACGTGTAGCCTTGGTTGACGTCGCAGAAGATCAGGCGTTCCGGCCAGTCGGGCACGTAAACCGTGACGAAGTCGGGCTCATAGGAGGACGCCGAGGGGAAGAGCATGTTGTGCCACATGAAGGCGATCCGCGCATACTCGACGGGCACGTAAAGCCGGCAGCGCAGCGTCGCCTCGGGACTCTCTCCCATGCGGCGGTCCACCTGGAGCATGTCCATCTCGGCGAGCTTTTCCTGGACCTGCCGGATCACTTCCTGGGCGCGCTTCGGGTCGATCGGCTGCTGCATGACGCCGACCTGAACACCGTCCGACACGATGTAAGTGTTCTTGGCAGAGCGGCTCTTGACCCTCGTCGAGTAGACGGGGGAGCCGTACTCGGTCGTCGTCTCACCGGGCCGCGCCAGCGCGCGCAGCTGATCGCCCGTGAGGTCCTTGCGGATCTCTCGGGCCCGGACTGTCCGGGGCGAGATCGTCTCGACAGTGCTCATGTTTCTTGTCTTTCCCTTCTCCCGACAGGCCCGGGGGAATCCCAAATTATGCCACTGCGCGGACTTTGCCCTGCTCCCTCCCCCCCAGCTCGTCGCCGCTAACCCCTGCTTTTACAATCCGATTTCGTCGGCGATCGGCCGCAGGGCCTCGATCAGGAAGCCGATGTGCTCTTCTAAGGGGATGCCGAGAGCCTCGGCGCCGCCATAGACATCGGCGCGGTTGACCGATCGGGCGAAGGCCTTGTCCTTGAGCCGTTTGACGACGGAGGCGACGGGCAAATCCGCGATCTTCTTGCTCGGGCGGACCTTGACGCAGGCCCCGATGAACCCGGTCAGCTCGTCGCAGGCGTAGATGGCCTTCTTGATCGGCGTTTCGCGCGGGATCTTCATGTAGTCCGCGTGAGATTGGATCGTCTCGATCATCTCGCGAGAGTAGCCGCGCTCTGCCAGGATGCGGCCCCCGACGTGCAGGTGCGTGTCCTCGGTCGGGTTTTGCTCGTAATCGAAGTCATGCAGCAACCCGACGATGCCCCACCTTTCGATCTCCTGCGAGTCGGAGATCCCGAAACGCCGCGCGTAGGCCCGCATTCCTTCTTCCACCGCGCGGCCGTGTTTGCGGAGGGCGTCGGACTTGGTGAACTCGAAGAGCAGTGCTTCGGCTTCCGAGCGGGTGGGCCAGCGGCCGGTCGACTCCTCCATGGTTCCGAATCGTAACCTGTCCCCGGTGTCCCCGACATTTCGATCTTCGGATGCCCCCGGCCCGTCTTGACAGCAGCCCCCGGCCGATGAGAGCTTGGTCGCAAAGAAGAAGCCCAAATATCGAGAAGGAGCTCGCTCATGAGGAAGCTCGCCGTCACCCTCGGGTCCGCGCTCGTCCTTCTGTTGGTTGGCTCGGCCGGCCTGGCGCAAACGACCGGCAGCATTCGGGGCGTGGTCGTCGCGGCGGACAACTCGCCGTTGCCCGGCGTGACGCTCGAGGCGAAGAGCCCGAACCTGCAGGGGTCGCGGACCGCGGTCACGGACCGGGAGGGTCGATTCAGCCTGAATTTGCTG
>DATKAE010000123.1:0-1088 GCA_035498405.1 Thermoanaerobaculia bacterium
CGTCAGCATCATGGAGTTCAGGGACGGGAAGGTTTTTCGCGAGACGCAGTACTTCGGCGACCCGTTCGAGCCCTGGTCCGCGCGCGCCCAGTGGGTCGAGCCGATCGACTAGCTCTACTCGGCGGCGTTCGCCTTGGCGCCCGCGCTCCGTACCGGCAGCTTCCAGTCCGGGCGGATGAAGTGGCAGGTGTAGCCGTAGGGGATCCGTTCCAGATAATCCTGGTGCTCGGGCTCGGCTTCCCAGAAGGGGCCGGCGGGGGCGACCTCCGTCACGACCTTTCCCGGCCACAGGCCGGAGGCGTCGACGTCGGCGATGGTATCCTCGGCGACGCGCTTCTGTTCCGGGCTGGTGTAGAAGATCGCCGAGCGATAGCTCGTGCCCCGATCGTTGCCTTGCCGGTTCAGCGTCGTCGGGTCATGGATCTGGAAGAAGAATTCCAGCAGCCGGCGATAGCTGATGCGCGCCGGATCGAAGACGATCTCGATGGCCTCGGCATGGGTGCCGTGGTTGCGATAGGTGGCGTTGGGCACGTCGCCGCCGGTATAGCCGACGCGCGTGGCGATCACGCCGTCGTAGCGGCGGATCAGGTCCTGCATGCCCCAGAAGCAGCCGCCGGCGAGAACCGCGCGTTCCCCGGTCATCGGATATCCTCCACCTGGTCGAGATAGGCGCCGTAGCCCTCGGCCTCCATGCGGTCGCGAGGGACGAACCGGAGCGACGCCGAGTTGATGCAATAGCGCAAGCCCCCGCGATCCCGCGGGCCGTCGTCGAAGACGTGGCCGAGATGGCTGTTGCCGTACTTCGAGCGCACCTCCGTGCGGATCATGCCGTGGGTTGTGTCGCGCAGCTCCTTCACGTTTGCGTGTTCGATCGGCTTCGTGAAGCTGGGCCAGCCGCAGCCGGACTCGTACTTGTCCGAGGACGCGAAGAGGGGCTCGCCGGAGACGATATCCACGTAGATACCCGGCTCCTTGTTGTTCAGGAGCGCGCCGGTGCCGGGGCGCTCGGTGCCGCTCTCCTGGGTCACGCGATACTGCTCGGGCGTCAAGGCGGCGACGGCTTCGGGGGTTCTGCGGTATTCCGGCAT
>DATKAE010000124.1:0-12056 GCA_035498405.1 Thermoanaerobaculia bacterium
TATCCTCTCCTCGAGGGTCATCGACCTTCCTCCTTGAGCTCCTTTGGCGAGGAACACTCTCGGAAGAATAGGTCTCTGGCCCTCGTTTCATCTGCGCCTTCCAGACTCCACGAGGTGTCAACACCTTTGTGGGATAGCTCACCCTAGAGCTATTTCTTAAGGCCTGCCGCCCAGTTGACGACGACGGAGAGCGGCACGGAAGAGCTCTTGATCACGGGCACGTTCAAGAGAAAGCGCTCCCCGTCTGCCGAGACGTCCCAGCCGAATCCGGTCCCCTCGGGGAGCTGGAAGAGCGGCCGGGGCGGACCGGGCCGGATTCCGTGACTCGAATCGATATCGACCGACATCACCTTCCCATCGAAGCCCGTATACAGAATTTCCTTTCCGTGCCGCGCCCATCTCGGTTGGGAACCGCCGGCGTTCGAGATCTGAACGCGGTTCTGGCCCTCCGGAAAGGAAATGACATAGACCTCGCTTCGGCCGGACTCATCCGTGTCGTAGGCCAGCCACCGGCCGTCCGGAGAGAAGCGCGGAGATCCCAGGAAGTTCGGAAGCGGCGGAATGACGACGAAGACCTTGTGATCGCCGGAGACGGGAACGGCGGAAAGTCGGATCAGACGGTCGCCGCCCGCCTGCCGATCGAAGAGACTCAGATATTTCCCGTCGGGAGACCAGTCGTTCGGGATCCTCTGATCGTCGTTGTCGGTGATCGCCTCGTCCGCGCCGCTGCCATCGGCCGCCTTCACGTAGGCGTCGGCCTGGTGCTTGCGGTCGCTCTGAAAGGCGATCCGGGAGCCGTCCGGGGACCAGATGGGCTGGGAATTACTGAACGAGCCCGAGGTCAGCCGGGTCTGGACGCCGCGCGAAATGTCGCCCACCCAGATCTGTGTCTTCTGCGTACCGGCGTCGTAGAGGTCAAAAGCGATCCGAGAACCGTCGGGTGAGATTCGAGGGTTGAAGTGCGTCGCCGGCTCCCCGAAGGCGCCCGTCCGCTTGCCGCTCCGGTCGAACCACTCGAGGCGCGTCACGAGCCGGAACGCGTCGAAAACGATCGGGCCGTTCTCCGAGACCGAGTAGTCTCCGAAACCCAGGAAGTCTCCGTAGAGGCTGATCTGATCGGCAACGGTGACGGGATCGCCGCTCGTCTCGAGCCGCGCGGGATCGAACGGCTGAGCGAGCAGACTCCCGCCGAGGTCGCCGCCACGGATGAAGAAGAGATACCCGTTCGAATATTGCGCGTTGAAGTTCGCCTGGATGAGAGGCTTCGCGGCCGAGCCGTCGACCGATCCGACCCAGATTCGGTTGGCCGGATCCCGCGAGTTGCCCGAGACGTTCAGGGCCAGGTACAAGAAGTGCTTCCCGTCTGGCAGAAAGAAGGGATACCGATGCGCCTTCTCCTGACGAGAGGCATCGAGCTTGGTGACTTCCACCGCCTTGCCACCGGTGGCGGGCAGCCGGTAGACGGGTCCGGCGGGCGGCGTGAAGAGAATGTCGCCGCTCTTGCCCCAGGCGCCGCCCACACCATCTACGTCGAAAAGGATGATCGGAGCGCCGCCCGACACGTCGACCCGCTTCAACTTCTTGTCCGCGAAGAACCCCAGACTCTTGCCGTCCGGTGACCAGAACGGCAGGATGGCGCCGTCGGTGCCGGCGACGGGTGCCGCCGAGTAGCTATCGAAGGACCTCAACCAGAGCTGGACCTTCCCGGTCGAATCGATGCCACTGAAGACGATCCGGCCGCCGTCGGGTGAGATCACGGCGTTGTTCAACTGGAGCTTCTCTGGAAGAAGGACGTTCGTCCGGAGGACTCGGCCTGAGGACGCGGCCCCAGGCCGTGCTCGGGAAAGCCCCAGCCAGACCGCCAGGACGGACGCGGCGGCCGCCGCCATCCAAGCAATACGCTCGCGATTGCGGCGCCGGGAGGACACCGGGACCGGCGCGGCGACACCGGCCGCGGAGCCCTCTGCGATCCAGCGCAGCTCCTTTCCGACGTCGCCCGCCGACTGCCAGCGCTCCTCGGGGTCCTTCGCGAGGCAGGTCTTGACGACGCGGTCGAGGGCGGGCGGCGCCATGGTGGCGACCTGCGAGATCGGAGGCGGCTCGTCGCGCAGGATCGAGGAGATCAGCGACGCCTGTGTCGCGCCCGAAAAGGCCTTGCGGCCCGTTGCCATCTCATAGAGGACCGCTCCGAGCGCGAAGATGTCGGTGCGCGTATCGGCTTCCCGGCCTTCCAACTGTTCGGGCGCCATGTACTGGAACGTCCCGAGGATCGTGCCGGCCTGGGTGAGATTCGGGCTCCCGACCACCGTCGGAATGGCCGTCAGACCCTGCCCTGCCATGGGATGTTGCCCTGCGGCCGCTTGGTCACGTCCGGCCGCGTCGAGCGGCCGCTGAAATGCCTTCGCCAGACCGAAGTCGAGCAGCTTCACTCCCGACTTCGTCAGCATGACGTTGCCGGGTTTCAGGTCTCGGTGAACGATTCCCTGCCGGTGCGCCTTGTCGAGCGCATCGGCGATCTCGGTTCCGAAGCGCAGCACCTGCTCGGTCGGAAGCACTCCGCGGCCGAGGCGCGCCGAGAGGGTCTCGCCCTCCAGATACTCCATGACGAGGTAGTCGACCTCCCCTTCGCGTCCGACGTCGTAGAGAGCGCAGATGTGCGAGTGGGAGAGAGAAGAGATGGTCTTGGCTTCGCGCTCGAAACGCTCCCGCAGCTCCGGGTCGCTCGAGTATTGCGAAGGCAGCACCTTGATCGCGACCGTGCGGCCGAGGCGCGTGTCCCGCGCGCGGTACACCTCTCCCATGCCGCCCGCGCCGAGCGGCGACTGAATCTCATACGGGCCCAGGCGGGTTCCGGCGGCGACGGTCAAGTCAGCGGGAGCCTATAACGGCGGCCGCTTCCTCGCGACCTCTGCTAGATTCCCCCCGACCATGAAAGACGTTTGTCCGGTCGGACGTCGATTTCCGGGCGGGGCGAGGTCATTCCTCTTGCTCGTGGTCCTGTCTCTTTGCGTCTGCCCCGCGGCGGCGCAGCAACTGGAGCCCCGAGCCTACTCCCCGAACCCGATTGGGGCGAACTTCACCGGCGTGACCTATACGTATCAGACCGGGGATGTCGTCTTCGACGCCTCACTTCCCTTTTCCAACGTCACCGCGAACATCAACTCGACCGCCTTCTCCTACATTCGCACCTTCGGCCTCTTCGGACGATCCGCGAGCGCCGGGCTCGTCTTGCCCTACGCCTGGGGCCACGTCCAGGGGGATGTCCAGGAGGAGTTCCGGCAGATCCACCGCTCCGGTCTCGCCGACATGTGGCTCCGCTCGAGCGTCAACCTGCTCGGCGGGCCGGCCCTGACGCCCGCCGAGTTCGCGAAGCAAAAGCCCTCCACGACGCTCGGGTTCAGCCTTTTCGTCGTGGCCCCGACCGGGCAGTACGACCCCTCGAAACTCATCAATATCGGCTCCAATCGCTGGTCGTTCAAACCGGAGCTCGGTTTTACGCAACCGATGGGCCACTGGATGTTCGAGGTCTACACCGGCGTGTGGTTCTTCACCACGAACAACGACTTTTTCGGCGGCCAGACCCGCACTCAAGAACCGATCGGCACCGTACAGGCCCATGTCAGTTACACCTTCCGTCCTCGGCTCTGGGTCGCTGCGGACTACACCTATTACTGGGGCGGACGATCGACGGTCAACGGCGTCTTGAACGCCGACTTGCTCGCGAACTCCCGGTTCGGCTTGACCCTGGCCGTGCCCATCACCCGCGGGCAGTCGATCAAGTTTGCCTGGTCGAAGGGAGCCTCGACGAGGATCGGCGCCGATTTCAGTACTTACGCTGTCGCCTACCAGTTTCTCTGGTTCGACCGAAAATAGGCCTGCGCCGAGCCCTATAATCCCGCCGCTTGCCGACGCTCGCCGTCCGCTGCGCTCGAGTTTTTCCCGTCCTCCTTCTCGGAATCTTCTCGGCCGCTCCGGTTTCGGGCCAGCTCCCGCCCGACCTCGACGCCGAGCTCCACCGGATCTTCGAGAAGGAGGACTACAAGGCGAAGTCCTTCGGACCGGTCCGGTGGCTCGAGAATGGACGCTCCTACGCCGTCCGGGAGGACTCGACGGGCTCGAAGGACCTCTTCGACATCGCCGCTTACGACACGGCCTCCGGCCGACGGCAGGTCCTGGTCGCCGCCCCGCAGCTTTCCCCTGCCGCCGGAACCGGACCGCTCAAGGTCGACGACTTCGCCGTCTGGTCCGACGGCGCGCGCCTTTTGATCTTCACCGACTCGAAGAAGGTCTGGCGGCAGAACACGCGTGGCGACTACTGGGTCTGGGACCGGGGCAAGAAGACCCTCCGCGAGCTCGGCGGAGCCGCCACGCCTTCCACGCTGATGTTCGCGAAATTCTCCCCCGACGGCTCGCGCGTCGCGTACGTGCGCGAGAACGACCTCTACGTCGAGGACCTCGCCACGGGAGAGATCCGGGCGCTGACGCGCGACGGATCGGCCACGCTCATCAATGGCACGTCCGACTGGGTCGACGAAGAGGAGCTCGAGATCCGGGACGGCTTTCGCTGGAGCCCCGACGGACGGCACATCGCGTTCTGGCAATTTGACACGACGGGGGTGGAGATCTACACCCTCGCCAACGATACCGACGCCCTCTACCCGACGCTCACGCGCTTCCCGTATCCGAAGGCGGGAACGCGCAACTCGGCGGCGCGGATCGGCGTCGTCGACGTCGGGACCGCCGCGACCGTGTGGATGCAGCCGCCGGGCAACCCGCGCGAGACATACATCCCGCGGATGGAATGGGTGGACAACGGCACGCTCGCCCTCGAGCAGTTGAACCGGCGACAGAACCAGAACGACCTGGTGCTCGCCAACGCCCGCACCGGAGACGCTCGAGCGGTCTTTCGCGACCAGTCGAAGACCTGGGTCGAGTACGTGGACCAGGTGCGATGGATCGACGGCAATCGCGACTTTCTCTGGGAAAGCGAGAAAGACGGCTGGCGCCACGTCTACCGGGTCGCGCGCGCGGGAAGCCCGGAACGCCTCCTCACTCCATTCGAGGGCGACGTCATCAAGTTCGTGGGGGTTGACGAGCGAGCCGGGTGGCTCTACTTCACGGCTTCGCCCGGCCGCGCCACCGACCAGTATCTCTACCGGTCGAAGCTCGACGGGTCGGGCGCCGTCGAGCGGATCACGCCGGCCGCGCAACCCGGCACGCACGCCTACCAACTCTCGGCCGACGGGAAGTGGGCGATCCACACCTACTCCCGATTCGACCAGCCACCCTCCGTCGAGCTCGTCTCACTGCCGGACTACCGTGCCGTCCGCACCCTCGTCGACAACACGGCGCTCAAGACCAAGGCCGACGCGCTTCTCTCGGCGCCGAGTGAGTTTTTTCAGATCGACATCGGCGGCGCGACACTCGACGGCTGGATGATCAAGCCTCCCCATCTCGACCCGGCGCGCAAGTACCCGATGCTCGTCTACGTGTACGGCGAGCCCGCGGGGCAAACCGTGACGGACGCCTGGGGAGGCGACCGAGAGCTCTTCCATCGCGCGCTCGCCCTGCAGGGCTACCTCGTCGTCAGCTTCGATAACCGCGGCACGCCGGCGCCCAGGGGCGTCGCCTGGCGAAAGAGCGCGTACGGCGCCGTCGGCGATCTATCCTCGAAGGACCAGGCCGCAGCCGTGAAGGCCCTGGCTGCGCAGCGGCCCTACGTCGACGCCAGCCGGGTCGGAATCTGGGGTTGGAGCGGCGGAGGCTCCTCGACGCTAAACGCCATGTTCCGCTTTCCGGACATCTATAAGGTGGGTATCGCCGTCGCCCCGGTGCCCGACCAGAGACTCTACGACTCGATCTACCAGGAACGGTACATGGGTCTGCCGGACGACAACGCCGACGGTTACCGCTTGGGCTCCCCCATCACCTTCGCAGAGGGGCTCAAGGGAAAGCTCCTGATCGTGCATGGCTCCGGGGACGACAACGTGCACTACCAGGGGACCGAGCGCCTCGTCAATCGCCTGATCGAGCTCGGAAAGCCCTTCGACCTCATGGTGTATCCAAACCGAACGCACGCGATCAAGGAAGGGAAGGGCACGAGCCTCCACCTCCACAGCCTGATCGCTCGCTACTTTCTCACGAACCTGCCGCCCGGGCCGGCGGCCAAGTGACGGCTCCTCCGCCGGAATCAGAATCACCTCCGAGATTCTCGGCGCGCTCGGACAATGCAGGAATTCAGCGTTGACCCCATCGAGACGCCATCGAGACGGCGGACTTTTCTCAATTCGCCTTCTCCGGCATCCAGCCGCTCAAGACCGTGATCGGCAAGGACGCGTCCTCCGACCGTCGCGAGTTGACGACGAATCGCTGCCCGTCCGGCGCGACGTCGTAATGGTTGCGCGCTTCAATGAGCGGCATGATGCGCGTTTGGAAGAGAGCCTTCGGGGCGCCTGCCTCGAGCGTTGCCCCCGCCCGGATTTCGACCGACATCACCTTTCGGTCGGGCGAGATGTAGAAGAGCTCTTTCCCATCACCCCTCCACCGCGCCTGCCGCCCGCCTCCGTTGGAAATCTGACGGCGCTCGCCGACCTCGGGGAAACTCCGGACGAAGATCTCGGGGGTGCCCGACTCGTCCGATTCGTAGGCGAGCCAGCGTCCGTCGGGCGAGAGGCGGGCCCCGGTCTGGTTGAACGCGGCCTGGAGAACCGGCCGGCTCGCCCCGGTTTCGAGATCACGCACCCACACATCGGTGTGAAACCTCTGAAAATCGAGCGCCTCGTAGAAAAGAAGACGCCCGTCACGGGACCAATCGTCTAGGGGCGTGAAGGTCGTCTGCCGAAAGAGGAGTCGCTCGCTCTCCGATCCCCGGGCGTCGGCGAGATACACGCCACCGGCGGGAAACTCGGTGTGAAGGATCCGGCGCCCGTCCCCGCTCCACAGGGGTGTCGACGACAGCAAGCCCTGTGCAGGCAGTTGCATCCGGCTGCCGCGGTCGAGGTCGAACGTCCAGATGGTTCCCACGGCCTTGTCCGGATCGACGCGCGAGACGGCGAGCCAACGCGCGTCGGGCGAGAGCGTTGGCTCCCAATATGCGCCATCCGGTCCGACCGCGCCAAGGTCGTGTCCCGAGCGCTCGTAGAGGAGCAGTCGGGACAGGACCGCCCCACCCGTCTGACACGCGAGCAGACCGGTCTGGGAGACAGTGAGCGCGGCTGCGCCGGTGGCCACCGCGTCCCACCAGACCTGGTCGATCACGGGAAACGCCTCGCCCTTCAGACGAAGCCCGTCGGCGTCGAGCCGCTGGGCGAGCACACGATCTCCGCTGCGGTAGAGGAGGTATCCGGGCGACGCGTAGACCGGTCCGGCCTCGGCGGCGACGAGCCGCGCCCTCTTGCCCGAGTCGAGCGAGGCTACCTGCACATTGGGCTTGTCGGACAGCGCCAGCAAGAGGAAATGGCGGCCGTCGGGCAGGAAGCTCGGAAAGCGGTACGTTTCTGCTCCGCCGGAGGACAGCCCCGGCAAGGCGACCGACTGTCCTCCCCTCTCGGAGACCCGACGGATCTCTCCTCCGGCATTGACGGAAAAGACGATCGTTCCGATCGAGCCCCACGTGCCCCCGCGAGCCTCCAGCGCCTCGCAAAGAACTTGAGCCGACCCGCCGGACACTTCGATTCTCTTGAGCTTCCGGGCGGCAAAGAACGCGAGCGAGCGGCTGTCGGGTGACCAGAACGGATATGAGGCACCGTCGGTCCCGTCCAGGACGCGCGCTTCCACCTCGTCCAAGCCGCGAATCCAGATCCGGTCCCGGCCGTCGGCGTCCGTAGCGACGAAGGCGAGCCGGTGGCCGTCGGGAGAGAGCGCCAGCATTCCCGGGATCGAGGTCCCCGCCGGAGGCGGAATCGCGAAACGCAGCTTCGGGACTGGCGCCTCCGTTGGGCTCCGGTGGCCCGTCCGGGTGAGCAACAGGGTGACCGTTGCCGCAAAGACGGCGCCAGCCGCCGCCCAGAGCAGCCCGGCGGCGCGAGCGCGAGGCCGGATCGTGCTTGCTTGCTCCTGCGCCACGCCCGCCGCTCCAGAGAAGGACGGCAGAGATTCCAGCGCGAATGCAAGGTCGCGAACCGATTGGAAGCGGGATTCGGGACTTTTCTCCAGACAGTGCCGCACCAGTCTCTCCAGCGCCGGCGAGACCTTGCGCCCCGACTCGGAAATCTCCGGCGGGTCCTCTTTCAGGATCGCGGCCATCGTCTCGGCCACCGTGTCACGCTGGAAGGCGCGCCGGCCCGAAAGCATCTCGTAGAGGACGGATCCGAAGGAGAAGATGTCGGACCGGGGATCGAGAGGTTGTCCCTTGACCTGCTCGGGCGACATGTATCCGACCGTTCCCATCACGGCTCCCGGCTCGGTGTACGCGGAGACCGTCGGCGACTTCGTTTCGCTCGGCGCCGCCGGAACGGCCACGGGTTTGGCGAGTCCGAAATCGAGGATCTTGACCCGGCCGTCTCTCGTGACGAAGACGTTGTCGGGCTTCAGGTCCCGGTGAACGATCCCCTTCTCGTGCGCCGCGGCGAGGCCGCGAGCCATCTGGAGTGCGTACTCACAGGCTCGCCGCGCGGGAAGCGCTCCGCCCGAAAGGATCTCGCGAAGCGTCTCCCCCTCCAGAAGCTCCGTTACCGCAAACGCCGTCCCGCCATGAGCGCCGAAATCGTGAATCGCGAGGATGTTCGGATGCGAGAGCGCCGCGACGGCCTTGGCCTCTCGCTCGAAGCGCGCAAGGGCTGTCGGATCCTGCGCGACCGCGGCCGGCAGTACCTTGACGGCGACCTCTCGGTCGAGCTTCGTGTCCCGCGCCCGATACACCTCCCCCATTCCTCCCGCGCCGAGCGGCGACAGAATCTCGTAGGGACCGAGTTTCGTTCCAGCAACGAGTGTCATGATCGTTCCGGACCCCCGTTCGCGGCGCGAGGAGTCTCCCGAAGTAACCGAGGGAGGAGCCTCGCGCCGCGGGAGCGAGCGCGCAGGGACGGGATCAGGCGTCCGGTCGAGGCCGGTTCGCCGAGCCGGGTGCCGGTCGCGACAGCGAGATCCCGGCGCAAGCGCGAGCGACGGTCTCCCGTCCCTCCCGCCCCGAGTGGTGAAAGGATCTCGTAGGGCCCGAGACGGGCGCCGGTCAGAAGTGTCATCGGATCAATGCACCATTCTCTTCTGAAGAGTTGCCTTGGTCTTCAACCGGAATCGCCGTTCGACTTCGCCGCCTCTGGAGACCAGATCCGTCACGTATTCCCCCACGGCCGGCCCGTGCTTGAAGCCATGGCCCGAACCGCCGCCCACGAGCCACACGTTTGGCATGTCGGGGTGCCTGTCGATCAGAAAATCGCCATTCGACGTGTTCTCATATTGACAGACCTCAGCGGAAAGCAGCGGCGTTTCCCGTAAGGCCGGGAATCGCCGCCCAAGATACTCGCGAGCGGCCGCGATCCCCGCGGCCGTGGCGGCACGCTCCCCCGCGTCCGGATCGAAGGGTGGGCCGTGAACGTCGGAGGCGAGCTTGAACCCACGGGCCTCCAGATCCGGGACACCGTACCTTTCTTCCGTCACGTCGAGCCACGCCG
The DNA here is from genome assembly GCA_035498405.1 of Thermoanaerobaculia bacterium. Classification (GTDB taxonomy): domain Bacteria; phylum Acidobacteriota; class Thermoanaerobaculia; order UBA5066; family Gp7-AA6; genus DATBFU01. Next base: position 9,612 of record DATKAE010000124.1, read on the forward strand.
GCATCTGCGGCGGGCGGAATCGCCCGTCGCCCGCGGCCGGCCCGAAGTAGAAGACCTCCTGGCGCGTCGGGAAGATCCGGCTCCCGAGATGATCCGGGAAGAGCCGGCCCATCCACGGCCCGCACGCGAAGACGAAGACTTCCGCCGAGAGGCGCCGTCCCGAGGAGAGCGTGATCGAGTCGAGTCGACCCCTTCTCGGAGGCGCCGTGACGGCCTCCTCGACGATCTCGACGCCCGCGTGCCTGGCCTCCCCGGCCACCACCTGCACGGCGCGCCGTGCGAGCAGGACTCCGCTCTCCGGCTCCAGGATCCCCCAGCCGATCGGTCCGAGCTCGATCTGCGGATAGCGCCTCGCCAGCTCTCCGCGCTCGAGCGATTCATTGGGCACGGAGGCACGGTGGAGGGCCGCGAGCGTCGCCTCCATGTAGGCGTTCTCCGCCTGCCCGAGCCAGAGAACCCCGGTCGGGTGGAAGACGGGCGGCTCGGCGCGGGCCGAGAGCTCCTTCCACGCCCCGACGGAACGGACCGCCCAGCGCGTATACAGCTCGTCGGCGCCGTAGCCCATTCGGATCAGGCGCGACTCCCCTCCCGAGCTCGAGCGCGAATTGCCGGGACCGTACGCGTCGACCAAGGCAACCGAGAGCCCGGCCCTCCGGAGATGCCAGGCCGTCCAGGCGCCAAACGAGCCGGCACCGACGACGGCGGCATCGAAGGAGGTCACGGGCTCGGGACCCGGCGACTCAAGGCGCGGCCGCTCCCGGCCGCGAAAGCTCGTCCCGGTAGACGACGCCGCCCTTCATCACGAAACGCACCCTTTCCATCTCCGTGATGTCCTTGACGGGATCTCCCGCAACCGCGATCAGGTCGGCGAACTTGCCCTTCTCGACCGACCCCACGCGATCCGACCAGCCGAGGATCTCCGCATTCAGGCTCGTCGCGGAAAGAAGGGCCGTGAGCGGCGCTTCGCCGAGGCCGACCCGGATCACCAGCTCGTGGGCGTTCTTGCCGTGCGGGCTCACACCGGCGTCTGTCCCGAAGCCGATCGGGATACCGGCGGCCACGGCCCGCCGGAATCCCGCGAACTGGATGTCCTTGATCTGCCGCGCGCGCTCCACCTCGGAGGCCGGCGTGGGCGCTCCCTCTCCGTTCAGGATCACCTCGGCTATGTCGAGCGTCGGTACGTAGAACGTGCGGCGCCCGCTCTTGACGAGCAACGCGATCGCCTCGTCGTCGAGGTAGGAGCCGTGGTCGACCGTCCGGACTCCCGCCCGGATCGCCGCCTTGATCCCCGAGGCGCCGTGAGCGTGGGCCGCGACCGGACGTCCCCATCGGCTCGCCTCCTCGACCGCCGCGCGGATCTCGGCGTCGGAGTACTGCTGGGAGCCGGGAGGGATGCCCTTCGAGAGCACAGCCCCGGTCACGAGGATCTTGATGAAGTCGGCGCCGTTCTTCAGGTTCGTCCGCACGGCCTTGGTGACTTCCTCGGGGCCGTCGGCGAGGTTTCTCACGATCGGCACATCCACGTAGATCGAGAACTGGCGGGCGTCTCCGGCGCCTCCCGTCGAAGAGACATAGTTGCCCGCGACCGAGAGGCGCGGTCCGGGCACGGCGCCCTGGTCGATCGCGTCGCGCAGGGCGACGTCCACGTAGGGCCAGGACGGGCCCATGTCCCGGCAGGTCGTAAATCCGGCAAGGAGCGTGTCGCGGGCGTTCTTCGCGCCCCAGAGCGCGGCGGCCGGAGGAGTCGTCGTCGTCAGGGCCTCCTCCCAGTGGACGCCGAAGCGGTCGGTCAAGTGCGTGTGCAGGTCGATCAGGCCGGGCATCAGCGTCGCCCCGCCGAGGTCGACGACCCGGGCCCCGGCGGGAATCGGAAGGCTCGTCGCCACCTCGGCGATGCGGTCGCCGTCGACGCGAACCATCGCCGGGGCGATCGCACCTGCGCCGCGGCCATCGATCAGCCGGGCCGCCCGAACCACCGTCACGGAAGGCACGGGGCCGCCGGCCGGCAGCGCGCTCGCAAGAAGCGCCGCGACCACGGGAAAGAGCCGGGGCAACCTCATGGACAAACCTCCTGGAATCATTGCCGCAGACGCTCCTTCACGAAGTCCTCCCCGAGCACCCGGTCGAAGGCGGCAACGACGCGCTCGGCGTCGGTCTCGGAAAAGACCATCGGGGGCTTCATCTTGATGACGTTGTGGAGCGGACCGTCGGTCGAAAGGAGGATCCCGTGATCCTTCATCCGCTCGACGACATAGGCGGCCTCCGCGGCCGCCGGCTCAAGCGTCTCGCGGTCGCGCACGAGCTCGATGCCGAGGAAGAGACCGAGGCCGCGCACGTCGCCGACGATCGGGTGGCGGCGCGCGAGATCCGCGAGGCCCGCGCGCAGGCGCCGCCCGACCCGCCCCGCGCACTCCTGCAAACGCTCCTCTTCGATCACGTCGAGCA
>DATKAE010000125.1:0-47492 GCA_035498405.1 Thermoanaerobaculia bacterium
CGGCAGCATCCCGCATGCCCGCACGACCTCCCGCGGGGCGTACACGGGCAAATACCCTGCCGCCTTCCGGCCAGTGTTTTCTTCTAGCCACCGGCGCGCCGCGGTGAAGTCGAGGTCCTCCGCGGCCGCGGCCGCCCAGTCGACGATCTCGCGCCGTGTCACGCGTCCTTCCAGACCGGCTGGCGGCGTTCCAAAAACGCCGTCAGACCCTCGACCGGGTCACCGTGCGCCATCAGGTCCTCCAGGTACAGGCGCTCGAGCTCTGGGAGGTCGAGCGCGAGCGCCCGGGCGATGGGACGCCGCGCCGCCCGCCACGCCGCGCGCACGGCGACGGCCGACTTGCCGGCAAGACGCTCTTCGAACCACGCCTGGAGCGCCGCCTCGGCATCCTCGACGCAGCGGTCGACCAGACCCCACTCCGCCGCGCCCCGCGCCCCGTACACCTCGCCGGAGAGGATCAGCTGCGTGGCCTTCGCGCCCGGGACCCGCCAGGGCAGCGCAATTGCCGCGAGCGGCGGGAACACACCGAGCCGGATCTCGGGCAAACCCAACCGCGCCGACGGCTCGCAGAAGATCACGCCGCACCAGAGCGCGAGCTCGAGGGCCCCACCCAGGCATTGCCCGCGGACGATCGACGCGGTCGGGACCGAAAGCGCTTCCAGATCCCGGAAGAGACCGTGGAACTCCGGCAGAAGCCGTCTGACGCTCTTCGGCAGGTGCTCGTCCACCGAGGCCCCGAAGCTGAAGTGGTCGCCCGCCCCTTCGAAGACGAGGAGCTTCAAGGGTCCAGGGGCGGCCGCGATCTCGGAAATCCGAGCCCGGACCGCCCCCAGCATCTCGAGGTCGAGGACGTTGCCCTTCGGGCGGTCGAGCACGATCCGCTGGAGCTGACCCGACCGCTCCGCCGAGTAGCGAATGGGAGCGTTCACGCGGCCTCCTTCCGGCGGTCCGGCACGAGGACGACACGCCGCTCCGCTCGGTGCGATTGAACTTCCTCGAGCACGGCCCCGATCTCGTCGAGCGGCCGGAGTTCCGTGTACGACACGACGTCGATGCGCTTGGACAACACCCGTTCCAGAATGGCGGGATAGAGGTCCGGGGCACACCCCCAGTTGCCCAGGGCTCGGGCATCGAAGGCCATCAGGTTCGAGAGCCGAAGCGGGGGCGCCTCCCGCGTGTAACCCACGACCACGAGCGTGGCGCCGTAGCCGAGCAGACCCCAGGCGGTCTGCTGGCCGGCGGCGGTGCCCGAGCACTCGAAGATCGTCCACGCCGCCTCGGCATCCGCCTCGGAGCGGGCAAACTCGGCGATCCGGGCGCGCAGCTCCTTGCTCGGGAGCGCCCGCGGATCGAGGGCCAGCCGGACGCCGGCGGCCGTGGCCGCCTGGCGTCGCCGAGGATCGACGTCGAGGCCCACGACGGCGGCGCCCCGGTCGGCCGCGACCTGCGCCGCAAAGGTGCCGACTCCGCCGAGCCCCACGACGACGGCCAACCCGCCGGATGTCAGGCCGGAGTGCTCGACGGCCTGGAAGGCCGTGGAAACGGCGTCCGCGACGACCGCGAGGTGACGAAGCGTCAGTCCCGGCACGCTCGAGAGCAGCGCGTCCGCGTCTTCGCCCGCCCCGGGCACCGGACAGAGGAAGCGCCCCGGCAAGACGACGCGCGTTGCGAAACCGCCGTCCCGGTCATTGCCCGGCATGATCTGCGCGCGACAGATCGTCGGCCGGCCGGCGCGGCAGAGCGCGCACTCTCCGCACGGAAGCACGGCCGGAACGACGACGGCCCGGCCGACGAGCCTTGCGTGGGCGCGGCCGGCGTCCTCGACGTGGCCGCTGATCTCGTGCCCGAGGATCAGCGGGAGCGCGTGCCGCGTGCGCACCCCGCCCTGCAGAAAGCCGAGGTCGGTGTGGCACACGCCGCACCCGGCGACTCGGACGAGAACCTCGTCGGCAGAAAGGGCAGGGACATCGCGCCGGACCCGACGGAGCGGCTGGCCGGCCTCCGCCATCTCCCACCCGATGATCTCGGACACGGGGAGGCTCATCCTCCCATCGCCTGTCCGCCGTCCACGGCCAGGGACTGTCCGGTCACGTGCGCGGCTCCCGGACCGGCGAAGAACGCCACCGCGTGGGCGATGTCCTCCGGGCGAGCCACGCGCCGAAGCGGCGTCTCTTCGATCGCGCGCCGCCGCACCTCGGGCGCGAGGCCGGCGGTCATCGGAGTGTCCGTGAACCCGGGCTCGACGACGTTGACGGTCACTCCGCTCGAGGCAAGCTCCCGCGCCGCGGAGCGGGCGAGGCCCACCAGCCCCGCCTTGGCGGCGGCGTAGTTTGCCTGGCCGAACTTTCCGCGGCGGCCGTTGATCGACGACACGATCACGACCCTTCCCGATCCGTTTCGGCGAAACACCGGCGCCGCCGCCCGCAGATAGTTTGCCGCGCCGGACAGATCGACCGCGACCACGCGGTCCCATTGGTCGTCGGTCATTTTCCAGAGCACGGCGTCCCGACAGATCCCGGCGGCAAGCACCAGCAGATCCAGGCGCCCGCGACGCCGGACCAGATCGGCGACGGTCCGGCGCGCCGCGGCGGCATCGGCCACGTCGACGCGATAGAGGTCGGCCGGCGCGAACCTTCGGCGAAGCCGCCCCAGGCGCCGGCCATCCGCGTCGGCGATCGCCACACGCGCCCCCGCCGCCGCGAGCCGTCGCGCGCAGGCCAGCCCGATCCCGCTTGCGCCGCCCGTGACCAGCGCGACGCGGCGGGCGAGCTCCCCTCTCCGGCTCACGGCAGCTTCGCTCCGCAGAGGCCGCAATGCGTGAAGGAGGCGGGAAGCCCGACGGCCTGGCATTGGCCGCACGACCGGACGTGGGCGCCCCACGGCGTCTCGGGGGAGCCTCCGGGTTCGATCGCCCGCCGCCGCACGGCCTCGAAGTCGACCGAACGCTTCTCGCCGAAGGCACGCATGCCCTCAAACGGCTCGTAGTCCGTGTAGTGCAGCGCGAGCCAGTCCTGAGCATGGCGCACGGTCAGCGACCAAGCCAGGTCCTTCCAGAAGTTCGCCTGCTGCTTCGTGTAGCGCAGACACTCCGGGAAGCTGCGAAGCAGCTCCTGCGCCAGCCGGTCCACCTCTTCGTCCAGGCGGGAGAGATCGATCGCGTAGCCGTCGTCCCCCTTCTGCGCCTTCTCGATCTGCTCCTTCGTCGGGTTCTCGATGAAGGAGCCGCCACGGCGCACCGACGGGGCGACGCGGTTGACCAGGCCCCACTCCAGGGCCAGTCGCGCCGGAACGGGCCGGTTGGTGAACAGCATCTCGCGCGCCCGCTTGTCTCCCGCCGTGAGCGGAAGCCACTGCGTGGCTCCGCCGCAGGCGACAGAGCCCACGCGAACCCCGACCTGACCGACGTAGGCGTGCTCGGCCATGACCGCCAAGTCGCAGGCGAGCACGGTCTCGTTGCCGCCGCCGACGGCCACGCCGTTGATGCGGGCGACGACCGGTTTGCCGGTCGAGAGAATCGCATCGATGTAGGCGCGGAAGAGCGCCATGTATTTCCAGTAGTCGCGCGGCGCGCGCACGTAGGTCTCGGCGTACTCCTTGACGTCGCCTCCGGTGCAGAAGGCCCGGTCCCCCGCTCCCGTCAGGACGACGACACCGATCGAGTCGTCGAACGTGGCATCCCGCAGCGCTGCGGCGAGCTCCTCGAGGCACGCCGTGGAGTAGGCGTTGTAGCGCGAGGGCCGGTTGAGCGTGATCCGGGCCACGCCGGACCGCTTCTCGTAGAGGATCTCTCCGAACGAGAAACCTTCGGCTGGACGGGGTTCGAACGCCGGGGGACGGCTCACGGTCTCACGCTAGCGGCGCCGGCCGGCGCCGGGCATGACGCGGGTCATACCAGAATGAAACCGCGGCGGACGGCCCGCCGGCCTGATGCATTCGCGTCATCCGCCTCCGCCGGCGGGTGGCGGAATTCCCTCGTCACGGCGACCTGCCCGCCCGAACCCCCCTTGACAATCCCCGGCTCGAGGGCATGATCTATACGCATCAGGCGGGGCCTGGCGAACAGCGGGAACCTGAGGTCATGGAAGAGACGAAGCCCCACACCGAAGAGAGTGAGTCGGTCACGCGACCGCAAGCAATCGAGTTGCTTCGTCGGAAGCTCGAGCACCTTCCCAAGGCGGGAGAGTGCCTGTGCGCCGCCGCTGGGCGCTACGGGATCTTCTGCGGGGGATTCCGCAAGCTCTCGGACCAGGAATTTCGAACCCGATTCGACTGGATCGCTGGCAAGCGCCCCGCCGCGTCGCGGGCGGAGCTCGAAAACCTCGTCAGCCTGTATCACATCGGCCGGCAGGAGGTCCACGGAGCGCGCCTTTGCTGCGACGTCGAGACCCGAGAGCACTGTGCCTGCGACGGATGGAACGCCTTCGACAACGCCGAGCTCGAACGGCTCTGCCTCGAGATCGCGAGGCGCCGCGTCCGGATCGTCTAACCTCTTCCCGGCGGGGCCCGCTTCACTCGATCGCCGTCGGGACCTCCGGCTTCTTCTCGGGAACCTCCGTCAGCGTCGCCTCGGTCAGAAGGAGAACGCTCGCGACCGAAACCGCGTTTTCGAGCGCCACCCGGACAACCTTCGTCGGGTCGATGATGCCGCGCTCCACGAGATCCGCATATTCGTTGCGCGCCGCATCGAAGCCGAAGCTCCCCTTTCCCTCCCGCATGCGGTTGACCACGACACCGCCGTCGACACCGGAGTTCACGGCGATCTGACGGGCGGGCGCCTCCAGAGCGAGCTTCAGGATTCGAAGCCCCGTCCGTTCATCGCCTTCGGTCGAGGCCTCCTCTCCGGCGACGGCCTCGATTGACCGCAGGAGAGCGAGTCCGCCCCCCGGAACCACACCTTCCGCGACAGCCGCTTGTGTCGCGCTGATCGCGTCCTCGAAGGCCTCTTTGCGGCTCTTCATTTCGGCTTCGGAGGCTGCTCCCACGCGAACCACCGCGACGCCCCCCGTCAGTTTGGCCAGGCGCTCGCGCAGCTTCTCGCGGTCATAGTCCGACGTCGACCGCTCGATCTGTTTGCGCAAGTCCTGGCAGCGGCCGGCGATCGCCTCCTTGTTTCCCGCGCCGCCGATCAAGGTGGTGTTTTCCTTGTCGACGACCACACGGCGCGCGCGGCCGAGCTCCTCGAGGGTGAGCTTTTCGAGCTTGACGCCGAGCTCCTCGGAGATCACCTTGCCACCCGTCAGGATGGCCATGTCCTCGAGCAGCTCGCGGCGCCGGTCGCCGAAACCTGGCGCCTTCACCGCGCACCCGAGGAGACTCCCGCGCAGCTTGTTCACGACGAGCGTCGCGAGTGCTTCCCCATCCACGTCCTCCGCCACGACCAGCAGGGGCCGCCCCGATCGGACGACTTGCTCGAGCAAGGGTAGAAGGTCCTGAAGCACGCTGATCTTCTTCTCGTGCAGAAGAATGTGGGGCTCCTCGAGGACACACTCCAGCCGCTCGCGGTCCGTGAGGAAGTACGCGGAGAGAAAGCCCCGATCGAACCGCATCCCCTCCACGACCTCCAGGGCCGTTTCCGTGCCCTTGCCCTCCTCCACCGAGATCACCCCTTCGCCGCCCACCTTTTCGATCGCCTCCGCCACGACCTCTCCGATGGCGGCGTCGTTGTGCGCGGCGACGGTGGCGACCTGAGCTTTTTCCTTGCGACTCGACACGGGCCGCGAGAGCGCCTTCAGGGCCTTGATCGCCGCGGCGGAGCCACGCTCGAGGCCGTGCTTCAGGTCGATGGCCGAAGCCCCGGCCACCACGTTGCGGATCCCCTCCGACAAGATGGCGTGCGCGAGGATCGTCGCCGTGCTCGTTCCATCGCCGACGGCCTCTCCGGTCCGGTTGGCCGCCTCGCGCAGCATGCGGGCGCCCAGGTTTTCCTCCGGATCCTCCAGCTCGACTTCTTTGGCGATCGTCACTCCGTCGTTACAGACGATGGGGCTCCCCCACTTGCGCTCAATTAAGACGCTCTTCGATTTCGGCCCCAGCGTGACGCGCACGGCGTCCGCCAGGGCCGAGGCGCCGCGCAGAACCCTCTCCCGAGCGTCGGATCGGAATCGAAGCCTCTTGAAAGCCATCTTCGCTCTCCCCTGGGGGTAAACCCACTCGAAGCATAGGGTGGTCGGGAGAAAGCAGGGTGATTCATTCGGATCACCCGGAGGACGAAGCCGTTCGCCACGCCGGCGTCAGCCGGAGTGTCCGCATCCCGGCGCGGGAAGGCTCAGATCAGCTTGTGCTGGTAGGCGAAGACGACGGCGGCGAGCTTGGTGTGGACGTCCAGCTTGTGGAGGATGTTCTGGATGTGGTTTCGCACGGTCACGGGCGCGATGAAGAGCTGCTTGGCGACTGCGGACGTCGACATTCCCTGAGAGAGGCAGCGCAGGATCTCCTTCTCCCGGGACGTGAGCTCGACGGGCTGTCCCTCGTTGGTCGTCATCGGCCACAAGGGTTCCCGCTCCTCGGCCTCGTCGGCCAGATGGCGGTCGAGCGGAGAAGGCTTCTGTTTCTCCTCCCGGACCACGTGCACGACGGTCGAGAGAGCCGGGTGGTACGACGGGATGGCAAAGAGCGAAACCTCGAACCACTTGCGTCCCTCCCGCCCGACCTCGATCGCCAGCGGGAACTTCCGGACAGGCTGTTTCGGCTTCTCACGCGCCTGGAAGGCCACCGGACAGTTGCGGTAGCAGTAGACGTTCCCGCTCGCGTCGTGACCGCCCAAGACGTCGTAGCAGTGCTTGCCGAGGACGGTGCGCGCCGGGCGCCGGAGCAATTCCTCGCAACGGCGGTTCCAAAGAATGATGCGATCGGCCGAATCGATCGCGAAGACCGCCTCGCCGCTGCGGGCAATCCTATCCAGGGCATCGGAAGAATGGGCGACCACGGCTCTCAACACGTTAACACCCGCCCCCGCGGAAGGGCAAACTTCGTCGAGGAGCGAGGCCCCCGGAGGGGGCTCGGCGGAGCTAGGCGGTCTTGCGGCGGCGGGGGGGACGGACGACCGTCACCGGGCGGCGGGAGACGTAGACCAGCCGAAGGGCCGTGCCCCCCAGAACCCATTCATTCAACGTGTCCCGGCCCTCGCTGCCGATGACGACCAGGTCGGCCTTCAGGCGCTCTGCCTCCCGGGAGATCGTCTCGGGAACCGGAGCGCTCGGGCGGGCAGACACGAAGCGGTATTGGACCTGGACGGGCTGGCCGCGCATCTGGCGTGCCGCCGCCTCGAGGATCTTCTCGGCCCGGCGACGCATTCCGTCCGACGGGGCCTCCTTCTTCTCGCCGGTCTCGGCGACAGGGCGCGCCACCGTCAGGATCACGAGCTCGCTCTTCGGATCCCTCGCCACCAGGCGCGCCGCGAACCGAAGAGCCGCGCTGCTGCCGCGAGAGCCGTCCGTTGCCGCCAGGATTCGCATAACCTCGAAGGCAGTTAACGCTCGAAAGAATGGCCCGGCATGATGCAACCGCACCAATTCTTCGACGGTCGAGTTTTCTACTCGCCGAACCACGACCGACACATGACCGCAGCGCCTGAACTCCTATCTGCCGGCGAAGAAGGCCCCGCCCCACGCCGCCAGGATCACCAGAACCAGTCCCGGGATCGTTTCGAGCGCAAAGCGCCGGCCTCCGTTAGCCGCCGCCATCACGGCCTTCGTGACCGTGTTGGTCGTCAGCCCGGCCAGTATCGGAATCACGGCCTCCGGCGGGGAGATCTTGCCCGCGGCCGCCAGGGACGCGGCGGAAATGGCCGCCGCATGCGTGTCCGCAAGGCCCGCGAGCGCTACAGCCGCCAGCAGGCCCCGCGAGCCCAGCCACTGGTTGACCGCCGCCGAAAGCAGCAAGATGCCCGCGACGGTCGCGGCAAAGAGAACCGATACCTTCAGGTTGAAGGCCCGGCCGAGCGGGGCCGCGCCGTCGGCGGGACCGTGTCTCAAGCGCAGCGCAAACAGCAAGCCGTAGGCCCCCGCCGCAAGGCCCGCCAACGCGAGAGACGCCCGCATGGCGCGAAGTGTGGGGGCGCTCGTCGCGGCGAGGACGACCACCATCTGAACGATGGTCGCGACGGTTGAAAGCACGGCGCCGGCAACGGCCGGACGACGGAGACGCGGCTCCTGCGCGGCGCGCCGGCCCATGACTCCGATCGTGGCCGCGCTCGAGACGAACCCCGATGCAAGGCCGGACAGCGGCAGCCCGAGCCGAGGTCCCAACAACCTCAAGGCGACGTAGCCCGATGCCGAGATCCCCATGACCAACACGACGAGCTTCCAGAGCGTACGGGGATTGAGCACGCCAAACGGGCCCACGGGCCGATCCGGCGTCAAGGGAAGAACGACCAGGGCCGCGGCGCCGAACAGCAGCGCATCGTGGAGTTCCTGTTCCGTCAGCACCGTCCGCACGAATCGGTGCAGCCGTGTGCGCGCGGCCAAGAGGATTGCGACCGCCACGGCGAGACCCGCCGCGAGCGCCGGCTGCCTGACCGCCAGGGCGCCAAGCAGGAAGGTCGTGAGCAAGGCCACTTCCGTCGTCAGCCCGGGGTCCGCGGCACGGCTCCGGCTGTAGGCGATGGCGGCGAGCGCGCCGACCACGAGAACCGAAACGACCAGCACCGCTTCTCCTCCGAAGGCCAGACTGACGCCTCCGGCGAGCGATGCGAGCGCGAAGGTCCGGATTCCGGCGGCCGCCCGGTCGCGGCCCTCGCCTTTGCGCCGCTCCCGCTCGGCCCCGATCAGCAGGCCGATCGCGAGCGAGATCGCTAGGCGCACCCCGAGCGTCTCGGTCCAGGCCATCACTCCGCTCGCAAGGCGTCGAGCGGATCGAGCGCCGCCGCGCGTTTGGCCGGCAGCACACCGGATGCCAGACCGACCGCGAGACTGACCAAGAGCGCCAACACGACGAAGATGGGTTGCGTGTGAAAGGGGAAGGTTGGCCAGACCAGACGAATCGCGCGTCCGATTCCCATGCCCGCCGCCAGACCGAGGGCCCCGCCGGCAAACGAGAGAAGGGCCGCCTCGACGAGGAAGAGGCTCAGAATCTGAGAGCGGCCCGCGCCGATCGCCTTGGCCAGGCCGATCTCGGAAGTCCGCTCGCCGACCGAGATCCACATCATCGTCAGGATTCCGATGGCCCCCACCAGCAGCGACACGCCCGCAATTCCCGCCACCGCGAGGGTGATGACCGAGAGAATTCGATCGAGCACGTCGAGCATTTCGGTCTGGGTCGTAACGGTGAAGTCCTCCTCCCCGCCGTGGCGTTCCATGAGGATCCGGCGCACACCCGACTTGATCCACTCGAGCGAAACCTGGCTCGAGAAGAGAAGGTGGACCTCCGAGAGCTCGTCCTGATGAAAGAGGCTCTGCGCGCTCGCCACGGGAATGTACGCCCGGTCGTCCATGTCGATTCCCAGGAACTGCCCCTTCGGCTCCATGATGCCGATCACGACGAACCGGCGGCCCCCGATCCGCACACGCTCTCCCAGGGCGCTCGCCTCGCCGAAGAGCTCGCGCTTCAACGTGGGCCCGAGAACCACCAAGGACGCCCCCCGGCGCGGATCTCCCGGGGGCAGGAAGCGTCCCTGCCGGACGGGAAAGCGGAACATCTCCGGCATTTCCGACGTGACGCCCGCCACCAGCACGTCTCGCCCGCGCTCGCCGAATTCCGCCCGGGCCGAGCCGTAGACGCCCAAGAGCACCTTCTCGACGCCGCGAACGCGCCGCAGCGCCTCCGCGTCGTCGATCGTGAGTTTGCGGGTGGTCGCCCCGATCCCCGGCATGCCGCTCGTCCTTCTCCTTCCCTTGTTGATCGCCATGATGTTGGTCCCAAATTGGGTGAAGTCCGCGAGAATGGCTCGCCGCGTCCCTTCGCCGAGAGACGTCAGGAGGATCACCGAGGCGACGCCGATGACGATGCCGAGCATCGTCAAACGCGAACGCAAGCGGTGCGCGGCCACCGAGCCCCAGGCGAGACGCAGAAGATCTCTCGTCTCCATGGACGCCTCAGCGCCTCGCCAGCGCCGCCACCGGATCGAGCCGCGCCGCCCGGCGAGCCGGCGCCGCCCCAAAGAAGAGCCCAACCGAGACCGACACGGCGATCGCGGCGAGATTGGCCCAACCCGGCGGCTCGATCGGAAAGCCGGGAAGCAGCGCCGACGCCCCCTTCGCAACCGCCCAGGCCGCCGCGAGACCGGCCGCCCCGCCGGAAGTCGAGAGGATCGCCGCCTCCAGAAGAAAAACCGCGACGATCTGCCCGGAAGAGACACCCAACGCTTTCAGGAGGCCGATCTCCCTCGTGCGCTCGGAAACCGAGACGAGCATCACGTTCATGATCCCGATACCCGCCACCGTGAGCGAAATCGCGGCGATTCCCGCGAGAACCATGGTCAGCAAGCCGAGGATGCTCTGGAACGTCGAGAGGACCGAGTCCTGAGTGAGGATCGTGAAATCTTCCTGGCCATTGTGCCGCTCCATGAGGAGCCTCGACGCGGCCTTCCGCGCGTCGGGGATCTCCTCGTGCGAACGAACCTCGACCAGGATCCGAGAGAGGCTCGTCTGGTTGAACATGCTCATCGCTCGAGCGACCGGGACATGCACCGTCTCGTCCAGGTCCATTCCCAACGAAGCCCCCCGCGGCGCCAGAACCCCGATGACCCGGAACCGCTCCTCGCCCACGCGCAGCGCCTGGCCGAGGGGATTCTCCGCTTCGAAGAGCTCCCGGGCGATCTTGGGTCCGATGACACAGAGACGCGCCCCCCGGTCCGCGTCGCCCCCGGGCAGGTAGCGGCCGCTTCGCAGTTCCAGATTACGCACCGACAAGAACTCGGCGGTCGTCCCGACCACATCGACCTCTCGCCGGCGGTTTCCGGCCTGCGCGGAAGCCGAACCGAAACAAATCGGGGCCACGCGGCGGGCGGAACGCACTTGGCGGATCAACGCTTCTGCGTCCTCCGGCGTAAGGTCGTTCGGGGCTCCGAAGAGCAGGCCGGCGATCCCGGTCGTTTCCGTCTTGCCGCGGACGACGATCAGGAGATTCGAGCCGAGCGCCGTGAACTCGCGCGTCACGTATCGGCGCGCCCCCTCGCCGAGACTCGTCAGGAGGACGACCGACGCGACTCCGATGGCCACACCGAGCAACGAAAGCGCCGAGCGCAGCCGATGCCCGCGCAGCGCCCCGGCGCAGAAGACGAAGAGGTCTCTGGCGCTCACCGTTTCTCGCCCGCCGTCCTCTGAGCCGGCGCCGCGACCTCCTGCTCGGCGATCCGCCCATCGACCAGACGCAGCCGGTGGCGCGCACGCCGGCCGATCGCCGGATCGTGCGTCACGACGACGAGGGTCAGACCGCGGGCATTGAGATCCTCCAAGAGTCGGATGATTTCCATTCCGGTCGTCGTGTCCAGGTTGCCCGTGGGCTCGTCGGCGAGCAGGAGCTCGGGCCCCATGACGATTGCGCGGGCAATCGCGACTCTTTGGCGCTCGCCCCCGGAAAGTTGCTCCGCCCCGTGGTCCGCGCGCCCGGAGAGCCCCACTGCCGCGAGCGCCTCATTGACCCGGCGCGCTCGCTCGCGGCGCTCGACGCCGGCGAAGACCATCGGCAGCTCAACGTTGCCCGCCGCGGTCAGACGCGGGACCAGGTGATAGGTCTGGAAGACGAATCCGATCCGATGACGGCGAATCTGGGTCAACGCCTCCTCATCGAGGCTCGCGACCTCCTTGCCGTCCAGCCGGTAGGAGCCCGCCGTCGGATGGTCGAGGCAACCCAGGACGTTCAAGAGTGTGGACTTGCCCGAGCCCGACGGTCCCATCACCGACAGGTAGTCGCCGTCCGGAATCTCGAGGTCGATCCCGACCAAGGCGTGGACCGGCCGCCCGCCGACCTCGTAGTCGCGGCCGATGCCCGAGAGCTCGATCACTTGGTCGTCTCGGCCTCGACCGAGGCCCGTGCCCCTTCCCGCACGCCCGCGCGGTCGAGCGAGACGACGACGGCATCACCGGGCGCGAGGCCTTCCAGAATCTCGGTGAACTGCCAATTCTTCAGGCCGGTCTGCACCTTCCTCGACGCGAGCCGCCCCCCCTGCAGCACCAGGACCTTTCCGCCTTCCATCAGCGCGTCGCTCGGAATCCGCAGCACACCCTCCCGAACGTCTCGGACGACCTCGACATCGGCCGAGCTTCCGGGCGAGAGCCGGCGCGCGAAGGCCGCATCGTCGAATTCCGCCTCGATCTCGAAGGTCCGGCTCTGCTCCTGCGTATCGACGACGTAGGGAGCGACCCGGGTGACCTTCCCCGGGAAGGAGCGATCCGGGTAGGCATCCATCGTGATGCGCACGGGCTGCCCCACGCGCACCTTGCCGACGTCGACCTCGTCCATCGGGGCGCTCACGTAGATCGACTGGTCGTCCAACAACACGATGACCGGCGGGATCGGGAGGCCAGGAGGAGAGGGCGTGATCCACTCCCCCACCTCCGTCGTGACGTCCGCCACCACACCGTCGAACGGGGCTCGCAGGACCGTCTTCTCGAGATTGACCCGCGCGGCTTCCAGACCCGCCTCCGCCTGACCCACTCGCGCGCGGGCCGCCTCGCACGCTGCGGTCGCGCCGAGGAACCGCGTCTGGAGCTGATCCAGGATCTCGACGGAGACGAGCTGTTCCCGGGCGAGCTCCCGATTTCGGGCCAGGTCTCGCTCGGCGAGCTCCGCCGCGCGGCACGACTCGGTGCGTGAGGCTTGCGCCGCCGTGAGCGCGCCTTGCTGCAGCGCCACCTGTGCCCGGTAGTCCGCCGAGGCGATGCGCATCAGAACGTCGCCCCCGCGCACGCGGATCCCCTTGCGCGCCGGCAGCTCGGCCACGCGACCGCCCACCTCGGAGGAGAGCGTGGCGCGTCGGCGCGACCGCACCGTGCCTGCCTTGCTGTTGATGACGGTTTCCTCGACGCGCCCGCCCGCCGCTCGAAAGACGGCCACCGCCACCGACGCCGGGCGGAAAACCGTCAGGCGCAGCACGCCAATCGCCAGGAGGATGCCGACCGCCCAGACCGCGCGGCGAACCCACCGAACGCTCCAGCGCGCGAGAAATCTCACTTCGAGCGGGAAGGCGGACTCCATGTTGCTCCGAGAGATCTCATCGCCAGCCCTCTCTTTCACCGACCAGCTCCGGATCCCTCTCCCCCGATTCCCACGCTACGGGGGCGGGAGTCGCCCGTCCTGATGCAAGCGCATCAAACCCGTGCGCGAGGGGGCACCGCCGGACGCGCGAGGATCCGTCGCTTCGCAAGCTCGACGAACCCGAGGTACGTGCCGGTTACCGCGAGCAGGAAGAGGTAGAACGCCCCCGGCAGAGGTACCAGCCCGAGCACGCCGGCGAGCGGCGTGTAAGGCAGCAGGATCCCCGTGGCGACCACACCGATCGTCGTGACCGCGAGCGGCGCGCTCGGGCGGCTGCGGAAGGGATTGCCGGCCGTTCGAATGACGAACAGCACGAGCGTCTGGGTCGAAAGGGACTCGACGAACCATCCCGTCTGAAACAACGACTCCGAGGCATGGAAGAGCCGCAAGAGAGCGAAGAACGTCAGAAAATCGTAGACCGAGCTGATCGGGCCGATGAACAGCATGAAGTCGCGGATCAAGCGGATGTTCCAGCGCTGAGGCTTCCGGATGTAGCTCGGATCCACGCGATCGGTCGGGATGGTCACCTGGGCGGCGTCGTACAGGAAGTTGTTCAGGAGAATCTGCGTGGGCCGCATCGGCAGGAACGGCAGGAAGAGCGCCGCCGCCGCCATGCTGAACATGTTGCCGAAATTGGAGCTGGTCCCCATGAGCAGGTACTTCATGACGTTGCCGAAGGCCTTCCTCCCTTCGCGGATGCCCTCGTGAAGGACGCGCAGGCTCCTCTGGAGCAGGATGATGTCGGCCGCCTCGCGGGCCACGTCGACGGCCCCCGAAACCGAAATGCCGACGTCGGCCGCGTGGAGGGAGGGCGCGTCGTTGATGCCGTCGCCGAGATATCCGACGACGTGGCCGCGGCCCTTCAAGGCGAGGAGAATCCGGTTCTTCTGCGCCGGCGAGACTCGCGCGAAGACGGCGGCGCGCTCGGCGACCACCGCCAGGGCGGCATCCGTCATGCGATCGACCCTCTCGCCGAGCACGAGCCGGTCGTCCTCCAAGCCCACCTGCCCGCACACGTGGCGAGCCACGAGCTCGTTGTCGCCCGTTAGAATCACGACCCGAACGCCGTCGCGCCGGAGCGTCTGAAGGGCTTCCCGAGCGCCCGGCGCGGGCGGATCCGTGAACGCCACGAATCCTGCCAGCGTCAGATCGCGTTCGTCTCGCGCCGTGCTCGCCTGGCCTCTTTCGACGCGGCGGGTGGCGACGGCGAGCACCCGAAACCCCTTCTCGCAGAACCCCCGATAAATCGCCTCCGCGCGGCGACGGGCCACCCCATCCAAGGCGCGCCGCTCGGACCCATCCTCGTAGTCGCGACAGGCGGCGAGAACGGTCTCGGGGGCGCCCTTGGTGATGAGCGTTTCGACGCCGGCCCGCGAGAGAACCACGGACACGCGGCGGCGCTCGAAATCGAAGGGAAGCTCGTCCGTCGCGACGTATCCGGCAAAGTCCGACTCCTCGCCCCCGGCGAGCGCGGCATCGAGTGGGTTCCCCATGCCCGTCTGGAATCGGCTGTTCAATCGCGCGAGCTCGAGCACCCTCTCGGAGGCCGTCCCGCCGGCGTCGCAGGAGGACGTCAGCTGCATCTCGCCCACCGTCAGCGTGCCGGTCTTGTCGCTGCAGAGCACGTCGATCGAGCCGAAGTTCTGAATCGCCTCCAGGTGCTTGACGATGACCTTGCGGCGAGCCATCCGGACGGCGCCCTGCGCCAGGGTGGCCGTCGTGATGATCGGAAGAAACTCGGGTGTCAGCCCGACGGCCAACGCGAGCGCAAAGAGAAGCGATTCGAGCGGGTCACGCCGCAGGATCAGGTTGACGAGCACGACGAAAAGCACCAGGAAGACGACCGTCCGCATCACGAAGAAGCCGAACTGGCGGGTTCCACGTTCGAACTCGGTCTCGGGAGGCCGCGAGGCCAGGCGCGCGACCACGTCGCCAAAGGCGGTCTCGTGCCCCGTCGCCGTCACGAGTGCGAGGCCGGTACCGCTCACGACCGAGGTGCCGAGGAAGATCCGATTCTCGCGCTCGGCCGCCGCGCCGCCCTCTCCCACGACGGCGATCCGCTTCTCGGCCGGCATGGACTCTCCCGTCAGCGCCGCTTCGTGCAAGTGCAGGCCGCGGGACTCGAGCAGGCGGCCGTCCGCCGGGACGAGGTCGCCCGGCGAGAGCCGGACCACGTCTCCCGGCACGATCTCGCGGCGCGGCACCGACGTCCACAGACCGTCGCGCCGGACCGTGGCCGTGACGGCGACCCGTTCACGAAGCCTCTCCGCTGCCCGGCGAGACCGATACGTCTGGACCAGGTTCAGCGCCAGCGACAGCAACACCATCGCGACGATGATCCCGGCGTTGACGAATTCGCCGACGACCGCTGCGACGACGCTCGCGGCCAGCAGGATCAGGACGAGGGGATTGCCGAATGCCGGGAGGGCCTGCCGGAAAAATCCGGCGCGCGCCGCGACTCCGACCTCGTTGGGCCCGAACTCGGCGAGGCGCTGTGATGCCTCGGAGGCCGTCAGCCCACGCGCTTCGTCGGGCGAGGGTGGCGCCGAGCCGCCCGCGATTCAGCGCCTCACGGCGGCCCGGGGCACGAACGGTTTGCGGCGCGGACCGCGCTTCGCCAGGGTCGCACGCTTTCCCTTCGACATGGGATGCTGTACCCCTCGACCGAGCAGCTCCAGCAGGTCCGTCGTCGTGAGGATTCCGACGAGCTTCTCGTCTTCCATGACCGGAAGACACCCGATCGAACGTCCCCGGAGCTGATTCGCCGCCTGACGCAGCGTCATCTCCGGGTACCCAACCACCACCGGAGAGGTCATGACGTCGCCCACACTTTCCACCTGGCGCAGCGAACCCGGGCCCGCCACGTCGCGGTCGGACAGAACGCCGACGACGTGGCCCCCGTCCAGCACGACCAAGTGGCGAATGCGGCGGGCGCGCATCTGATTCCACGCCGCCTCAGCGGAAGCGCGAGGCGACACACTCTCGACGGACTTCTTCATGACGTCGCTCAACCGGATCATGACGACCTCCCTCCCTTTCGCCCCGCCGGCACCACCAACACCGGGCAGGGTGAAGACGCGACGACTCGCGCGGCCACGCTTCCGAGGAACAGCCGCGAAAACCCGCGGCGGCCATGCGTTCCCACGACCAGCCGATCCGCGCGGTGTTTGCGTGCGGCGCGCAGGATGGCCTCATGAGGAGCCCCGCGGAGCAGGACGCCACGGGCGCGGACCCCCGATTTGCGCGCCCGCGCCAGCAGCAGCCGCATCCTCTTCTCGGCGTCGGCTCGCACGGCGGCCGCCATCTCGTCGTAAATGCGCGGCAGCACGTACCCGTCCGGCGAGAAGGACACGGGCGGCTCCAAGACGTGTGTGATCAGTAGAGGGGCCCTTTCCGCTTCCGCCATCTCCAGAGCGCGCCGAACTGCGGGTTCGGAGGCTGCTGAAAAGTCGGTCGCGAGAATGATTCGCGTTCGCTTCATCTCACCACCCCTTGGGCAGGCTCTCGCCGAAAGCGGCGCGTCGCCTGATACATTTACATCAACCAGGGCTTCTTTGTGGCACATTACCGGCTCGACACGTGAGATTGACCGAACCCGAATTGCCGCAAGAAGAACGCCGCGCGGCGGCTCCCGCCGCGGACGAAATCGTTCTGGTCGGAAATCCGAACGTCGGCAAGAGCGCCCTCTTCGGCGCGCTGACCGGCGCGTACGTCACGGTCTCCAACTATCCCGGGACGACCGTCGAGGTGGCGACCGGACACGCGGTCCTCGGCGGACGCCGAGTCGCGGTCATCGACACTCCCGGCGCCGCATCTCTTCTTCCCTCCTCCGAGGACGAGCGCGTCACTCGCGATCTCCTCCTCTCGGAGCGACCCCGGACCGTCCTGGTCGTCGGCGACGCCAAGAACCTGGAGCGCACGCTCTTGCTCGCGCTCCAAGTGGCCGAGACCGGAGTGCCCTTCGTCCTCTGCCTGAACATGATGGACGAGGCGCGGGCGGCGGGCCTTCGGATCGACGAAGCGGGTCTGGCCCGCCGGCTGGGAACCGAGGTGGTCTCGACCGTCGCCGTCCGCCGAGAAGGAATTGCTCGCCTGATCTCGGCGCTCGAAGCGCCGCGCGCCGGAGGAATTCGCGGCGAGTACGGCCCGCCGATCGAACGGGCGATCGCGAGCGTGATTCCGCTCCTTCCCCGTTCGTCTGTCTCTCCGCGCGCCTTGGCCTTGATGGCGCTGTGCGGGGATCGGACGCTCGCCGCGTGGCTCGCCGAGCGGATGAGTCCGGACGAACTGGCCCGAGTCGAAGACGTCGGGATGCGACTGCGGGCGGAATTCTCCGAGCCGCTCGCGTACGCCGTCAACCGGACGCGATTGCGCACGGCCGACCGCCTTCGGCGCGAAGTGGTCGTCTCCGACTCCCGACCGCTTCCGGCAAGCTCACGCCTCGGCCGGTATCTGGACAGGGCGACGACTCACCCCATTTGGGGCGTGCCCTTCCTGCTGGCCGTGCTGTATCTTTCCTACCTCTTCGTCGGCGTCTTCGGGGCGAAGATCCTCGTCGACCTCCTGGAAAACGGGCTCTTCGGCCGGATTCTCTCGCCGGCGGCCGTGGCGGCCGCCAACCGGTGGGTGCCCTGGACTTTCGTCCGCGACCTCTTCGTTGGGCCCTACGGCCTGATCACCATGGCGCTCGCTTATGCCCTTGCCCTCATCCTGCCGATCGTCAGCACTTTCTTCCTCGCGTTCGGAGTGCTCGAGGACTCGGGATACCTGCCGCGCCTGGCCGTCATGGTCAACCGCGTCTTCAAGAAGATGGGCTTGAACGGCAAGGCCGTGCTGCCGATGGTGCTGGGGCTCGGGTGCGACACCATGGCGACGCTGACCACACGGATTCTCGAGACTCCCAAGGAGCGCCTCATCGTCATCCTGTTGCTCGCCCTCGGGGTGCCCTGCTCGGCGCAACTGACCGTCGTGATGGCAATGCTCTCCGGACTGTCGCCGTGGGCCATGGTGATCTGGCTGGGAGTCGTGATCGGGGTGATCGTCGCGGTCGGAAGGCTCGCCGCGAGCGTCCTGCCCGGACGAGGCAGCGACTTCGTCCTGGAGCTGCCCCCGCTGCGGATGCCGCGCCCCGGCAACCTCGGCGTGAAGACCCTGGCCCGCATCGAGTGGTATCTGCGGGAGGCCGTCCCGCTCTTCGTGCTCGGGACGCTCCTTCTGTTCTTCGCCGACCGTCTTCGCCTTCTCGGCCTCGTCGAGCGCGCGGCCGAGCCGCTCCTGACGGGGATGCTCGGACTTCCGCGACAGACGGCCGAGGCTTTCGTCGTCGGCTTCCTGCGTCGCGACTTCGGAGCCGCCGGCCTCTTCCAGCTGGCGCGCGAGGGCGGGCTCGACCCCGTTCAGATCCTGGTCGCCATGGTGACGATCACGCTCTTCATTCCGTGCATCGCCAATTTCTTCATGATCGTGAAGGAGCGGGGGTGGAAGACGGCTCTGGCCATCGCGGGCTTCATCTTTCCTTTTGCGATCGGCGTGGGCGCCGGCCTGAACCTCTTGCTCCGCGCCCTCCCCGTGAGTCTGCGATGAGCGCGCTCGATCGGGACACCCCGCTTGAGGAGCCCTTCCGGCCCCTGGTTTCCGAGCCGGCCGGCACCGCGTTCGTCTGCCCGCTTTGTGGCGGCCGGTTCGAACACGGAGGGAGGGCCTGCGGCTCCTGCCCGATGTCGACCGGCTGCGATCTGGTGAAGTGCCCTCACTGCGGATTCCAGTACCCTCGTTCCTCCCGACTGGTGACGTGGTTGCGCCGGCTGGCGGCGCGAATCCGGAGGCCGTCATGAGCCATGACCGAGATCTCGTCGACCAGGACGTCGAGGAGGTTGCCGAGGAGCTGTGGACGCTCGGAGAGCAGGGACGCGACCGGCGCCAAGACCTGGAAGAGACGACTCAGGTCGCCGACCTCGGGGCGGCTCTCGAGAAGCTCGTCGGGCGCGGCCTCGTCCGGATGGAGGGCGACCGCGTTCGGCTGACACCCCAAGGACGGTCGCTCGCGGAGCTGCAGGTCCGCCGGCACCGTCTGGGGGAAACGCTCTTCACCACCGTACTCGAGGTCCGCAACGAGCAAGCCGTTGAGCGCACGGCCTGTGTGATGGAGCACGTTCTGGGCGACGGATTGACCGACTCGATCTGCGCGTTCCTGGGGCACCCGCGATTCTGCCCGCACGGAAAGCCGATCCCGCCGGGCCCCTGTTGCCGCTCCCTGACGCGGCAGGTCGAACCCCTCGTCCAGCCCCTCGACCGGCTGGCGGTGGGAGAGCGCGGCCGAATCGTCTATATCGTCCCGCGGGAGCCCGAGAGGCTGATCAAGCTGTCGACCCTCGGGATCGTGCCCGGCGCCACGATTTCCCTCCAACAGATCAGCCCCGCGGCGGTTCTTCGGGTGGGTGAGACGGCGCTCGCCGTCGATCCCGCCATCGCCGCCGAGATCTACGTCAAGCGGCTCGGTTGACGTCCCGAGCGGCCGCCGACTTCCGCAAAGGGCCCGCCTCGATCAGAGCCGGTCGAGCACGCGCTCGAGCTTGGCGCGAACGGCCTCCGCCACACGGGCGATCTCGGGATTCTCCCGCGCGGCGACCGTCCGCATGGGATCGACGGCGACGACCACCGCGCGCCCGTCGTCTCCTTCGTAGACGATCACGTTGCAGGGGAGCATGAGGCCAACCTCGCGATCCGCCTGGAGGGCCCGGTGGGCGAGAGGCGGATTGCAGGTGCCGAGGATCTTGTAGCGTCGAAAGTCGACGTCGAGCTTCTTCTTGAGCGTCTCCCGCACGTCGATCTCCGTCAGAACGCCGAATCCTTCGGCCTGGAGAGCCGCCGGAACGGTCGCCAGCGCCTCCGCGTATCCAACGGCGAGGATTTTGCGAATCCCCAGACCGGTCGGCGCGCTTGCCGGCGCGCTCACCGGCCCTTCGGCCCGCCCGACCATTCCGGCACCCCCGAGGCACTCCGAAGCGTCCAGCTCTTCTCGCCCTTCTTGACCTGCCGGGCGATGACCGCATCCTTGTCGTTCACCTTGACCTTCGAGCCGATGACCTCGATCGCGTCTCCCTTCACGACGTCGAAGCTCTTTTCCTTGAGAAAGCCAGACGGGCCCAGGTGAATGTCCAGGACGCTGTCGGACGTCTTCAGAAGCAAGTGCACGCCGCCGGCGACACTACCCTGGCGTGAGTACACCTTGACCTCATCGACGGTACCGCTCACCGTAATCTCCGTCTTGGGGTCGTAGCGACTCCCCGGCGAGCCGAGCGCCCTCGCAGCCACCGTTAGCATGAATGCCCCCAGGATCGCGAGTCTCCGCGGCGTCCTCATGATCGACCCCCTTTGTCAACCGGCACCCTGCAAACTCTTGGAAACCGCTCGCGGGCCCGCCTTCATTTCACCAGGAGCACCGGGCAGCGAGACAGAATGCCGACCTTGTAGCTGATCGTGCCCCAATTCTCGCCCCCGCGCCGAAGGGGCAGCTTGTGGGAGCTCATGACGATCAGGTCGATCGCATTCTCCTGCGAGAAGCGGAGGATCTCGTTCACGCGGCCTCCGTACAGAACCTCGCCGCGAGCCTCGAGTCCCCGCGTCGTGAAGTCCTCTACCAGCTCGGCGAGCTTT
Organism: Thermoanaerobaculia bacterium; assembly: GCA_035498405.1. Classification (GTDB taxonomy): domain Bacteria; phylum Acidobacteriota; class Thermoanaerobaculia; order UBA5066; family Gp7-AA6; genus DATBFU01. The sequence continues at coordinate 20,851 of DATKAE010000125.1, forward strand.
CCGCGGGCGTTGCGCTCGAGCTTCCGGTAGAAGCCGGCGAGCGAGCCCGGCGCATCCGCATCGATGCGCTCGATGACATGCAAGAGCGTCGTCTCCGCCTTCGAGGAGGCGGCCATCCGAGCCGCGACACGCGCCGCGCGGCGGCTGCGCGGAGTGAAGTCCACGGGAACGAGGATGCGGCGGAACATTTCAATGCGCCCGGGGATGGCGCTCGATGTACGAGGCGGCGAACTCGACGAGGTTCGGGCTGCGTAGCCCGATTCGTCGACCCTCCTCCTCCGCCTTCTCCACTGTCCAACCGTCCACCAGGACTCGCCGGATCATCCAGAAGGCGCCCACGCGATTGCCCGAGCCGCAATGGATGAACGCCGGAAAGATCTCGGGTTTCGACGTGACGCGAAGGAACGCCACCACCTCATCGTCCTTCGGATCGGCGGTTTGAACCGGAATGCTCACGAAACCGAGCTCGAGGTCTCTCGCCGCCTCCGTCTCCGCCCGAGCATCGTATTCCGAGGGCTCGCGCAGCGAGATGATCGTTCGGACACCATTGCGTTTGAGCTCGGCGAGTTGCGCCGCCGTGGGCTGTCCCCCCGTGCAGACGCGGTCGTCGACTCGCAGGAAATGGTCGATCGGCTCGCTCGCCGGCTGGGCGAGGAGCGCGCCGGCCAGACAGAGCGACGTCGCGAGGACGGCCGCGAGGCGCGGCATCGCGTCAGCCCCTCTCCAGGAAATCCCGGACGAAGTCCGCCTCGGTCAGGATGCCCACCAGGTGCAATCCCTCGACGACCGGCAGGCAACCGATCTTGTTCTCGAACAGGATGGACGCGGCCTCCTTCAGGGTGGCGTCGGGCTCGACCGTTTCGGGCTCCGTCGTCATGATCTCGCGGATTCGGCGGCCGCGGAGGAGATCTCGCTCGACGCTGACGGGCAGGTCGTCCAGGCGCCCGAGAAAGCTGCGCGAGAGGTCGCGATGGGTGACCAGGCCGACGAGGTCTCCCTCGCGGTCCACGATCGGCACGTGCCGAACATGTCGCGCGTCCATCAAGTCCTCGAGCGCAACGAGGTTGTCCGAGGGCGAGAGGGTGAATACCTTCTCGGTCATCAGGTCGCGCACGAGCCGGCCGGCGGGACGCAGCCGCCCCGTGACCGCGGCCTTGGGCTGCTTGGGGAGCACCTTTTGAGGGGCCCGGGAGGCGGGCGATCCAGAGCGAACCATGAGCTTCCTCCTTTTTCCGGGCTCGGCGGTCACAATCCGCCGAGGCGATCCCAGTGTTTCAAAGCGAAATTCCGGAGCGGTTGATGCGAACGCATCAAAACCGGCCCTGCACGCGAATTCCTACCGGCCGCCCGGCGGGCGCCACGCCATCGGCGGCAGCCCGGCATCGCCAGCCCCGACCACCTCCCGGGAGGCTGAAGCGGTTCCAACGGGAACCTCTCCACGACCCGGGATTCATTTGAATCATGACGATGGGAGCCGCCCGCCCGATCCTTGTAGACGGTGGGCCGTTTGCGAAGGAGATCGTTGCGAGGAGAAGGCGCATAATGTCCAATCGGGCGTGGGGTGAGATGGTCGAGCGAAGGAGCGATCGGGAGCTTCGGGCCAAGATCTTGAAAGAGCTCGAGCGCGAGGGTCTCGGAGGCCTGCGGCTCGGAGTTCAGGACGGTCGCGTCACGCTCGCCGGCACGGTCGACAGCTATGCGAAGAAGCTCGCGGCGCGTGCCGCCGCGCACCGTGGCGCCGGGGTTCCCGAACTGACCGACAACATCCAGGTCCGCTTGCCCGGCTCCGCCGCACGGACCGACCGCGAGCTCGCCGACGCCGTCGGCCGAGCGCTCGAATTCGACGAATTCGTGCCGGACCGCAAGATTCACTTCAGCGTGGCGCGGGGCAAGGTCACGCTCGAGGGCGAGGTCGAGACGCTCGGGGAGCGCGAAGACGCGGCTCGAGTTGTGCGGCACCTGACGGGAGTCGCGGGCATCGACAACCGCATTCGGGTCAAGGGCACGCCCGCGCAGGCATCGCCCCGCCGCCGGTTCGAGAACCGAACCTAGAGCCCCGGCTCCGCTCAGGTCCGCAAGGCGATCTCGCCGTCCGGTCCCAAATCGAACCGCGCCGCGAGCGGTTCCCGGGGAAGCCCGGGCATGCGCAGGATTTCTCCGGTGATCGGGATGACGAAGCCCGCTCCCGCCGCCAGTTGGATCTCCCGGACGGTGACCAGGAAATCCTTCGGGCGGCCGAGAAGGGCCGGGTTGTCCGACAGCGACTGCTGCGTCTTGGCGATGCAAACCGGAAACCCGCCGTAGCCCAGCCGCTCGAGCTGCGCGCGGTCTCGCCGCGCGCGCGCCGTGTAGTCGACGGCTTGGGCGCCGTACATCTCGTGGGCCACCGTGCGTATCTTCTCTTCGATCGAGGCCGCCCAGTCGTAGAGCGGGCGGTAGAAGGGGCGCCCACGCGCGGCCATGGCGCGGACGGAATCCGCAAGCGCCTCGCACCCTCGCCCCCCTTCCGTGAAGGGACGCGCCTCGATGGCCTCGAGGCCGTGCGCGCCGCAGAGTCGCTGCACGGCGTCGATCTCCTCCGGCCGGTCGCTCGGAAAATGGTTGATCGCGACGACGCACGGCTGCCCGAACTTGCGGATGTTCTCCACATGCTTCTCGAGGTTCGCCATGCCGCGCTCGACGGCCGCCACGTCGGCCTCGCCAACGTCGGCGAGGGGCTTGCCCCCGTGCATCTTGAGCGCTCGAACGGTGGCGACCAAGACCGTCACACTCGGCGCAAAACCGCCGTAGGGACAGGTGATGTCGAAGAACTTCTCGGCCCCGAGCTCGAAGGCAAAGCCCGCCTCCGTCACGACGATGTCCGCGCAGGCCAAGGCGGCCCGCGTCGCGGCGATCGAGTTGGTGCCGTGGGCGATGTTTGCGAAGGGGCCGCCGTGAACGAATGCCGGCACGCCTTCGGTCGTCTGCACGAGGTTGGGCTTGATCGCGTCGCGCAGGAGAGCCGCCATGGCACCCGCCGCCGAGAGGTCGGCGGCCGTGACGGCCGAGCCGTCGGGCCGGTAGCCGACGACGATTCGGGCCAGTCGCCGCTTGAGATCCGCGACGTCCGCGGCCAGGCAGAGAATCGCCATCACCTCGCTCGCGGCCGTGATGTCGAAGCCCGTCTCCCGCGGAACGCCTTCGCGGTAACCCCCGAGCCCGATGACGATGTCCCGGAGCGCCCGGTCGTTTAAGTCAACGACCCTCTTCCACGTCACGCGGCGCGAATCGAGCCCCAGGGCGTTGCCGTGGTGTAGATGGTTGTCCACGAGCGCGGCAAGAAGGTTGTGGGCGGTGGAAACCGCGTGAATGTCGCCGGTGAAGTGCAGATTGATGTCCTCGGCCGGCAAGAGCTGTGAGGCGCCGCCGCCGGTGCCGCCCCCTTTGACGCCGAGATACGGCCCGAGCGAGGGCTCCCGCAGCGCCACCGCCGATCGCACGCCGATCCGGGCGAGTCCCTGAGCGAGGCCGATGGAGATCGTGGTCTTCCCCTCCCCCGCCGGTGTGGGTGTGATCGCGGACACCAGGACGAGGGCCCCGCGGGCAGGGCGGACCGCCAGCGCGCCGGAACGCACCTTCGCCTTGTCGTATCCGTAAGGTTCGATTTCCTCGGGTGCGAGACCGAGACCGCGCGCCACCTCGAGAATCGGCTTCATGGCCGCGCACTCTACAGGAGGAGTCGCCTCCTCAGACGGTCGCTGCGACCACCTGGCCGAGCAACCGCTCCGCGTCCTCCTTCCGGCACAGCTCCGTGCCAGGATTCATGACGGCCGCCGCCGCGGCGGCCACACCGAAGCGGGCTGCCTCGCGAAGCGTGTGTCCTCGGGACAGCGAGAGGACGATCCCCGCGACCATGCTGTCGCCCGCCCCGACGCTGCTCGAGACGGGCACCGCCGGAGCCGTGAGCCGTTCCTGCTCGGAGCGCGTGGTCCAGAGAGCGCCCGCCGAACCGAGAGACAGGACCAGGACCTCGCAGCCTCCCCTCGCCACGACCTCGCGGGCGAGCTCGCGCCATCGCCCTTCGTCGGCACTCGCCTCGCCGGTCCATTCCTGAAACTCCCGCAGACTGGGCTTGCAGAGAAAGACCCCGTCCTCTACGGCCCGGTGAAGCGGCGCTCCCGAGGAGTCCAGGACGAAGCGGGCGGCCCGCCGCCGAGCCAGCTCCGCCAGCCGCGCGAAGAAGTCCTCCGGCACGCCCGGCGGCAAGCTCCCGCTCGCCACGAGGAATCGGGGAAACGGGCGGAGCGCCTCGAGCGCCTCCAGACACCGGCGCCACTCTCCCTCTTCGAGCCGGGGGCCCGGCAACACGAAGCGGAACTGGCGGCCGGTCTCCTGCTCCAGGATGTTCAGGTTCTCCCGGGTCCAGCCGGACACCGAAACGACGATCTGGGCGACGCCCTCCCGTGAAAGGAGGTCCCCCAGCAGGCGGCCCGCTGGCCCTCCCGCCGGATAGACCGCGACGGCCTCGCCGCCCAGCTTCCGGACGGCGCGGGCGACGTTGATGCCGCCGCCCCCGGGCTCAAACCGCGGCGCGCCGCAACGGAGCTTTCGGTCTGCGACCACACGACCGACGGAAGCCGACACATCGATCGCGGGGTTCATCGTGACCGTCGCGATCGGCGGCGCGGCGTCGCCGCGCCCTTCCGCGCTCAAGCGCCCGAGGCGGGCTCGCTCGCCAGACCGTCTACCATCTCCGGCAGAACGGCCGCGCGGAACTCGAGGATGGTCTTCCGGCCGCCGGCGGACTCGATTTCGAGGGCGGCTTCGGCGCCGCCCTCCGTCATCTCGACCCAGACCTGTTCCGGCTTCTCGATGGGATGCTCGACGTTGGCCTGCGGACCGCTGCCGAGCAGGATCGAGATGGGACCCTCGGCCGCCGCATCCACCACGATTCCCTCGAGCGGCAGGTCCTTCGCCTGCACCTGCGCGCCCAGGCGCGCATCCACCACCCGCACGGTGGCGAGCCAGCCCTGGTGCCTCCGGGTGAAGCCCTCGAAGAAGCGGACCCATTCGGTGCGCGGGACTTGTCGGTTTCGCATCTGATCCTCCTGTCGGTCGCGCCGTCCGGCCTCAGCCCGCCGCCCGAACCGGGTCCCCCTCCGGCGCCCTGGGCGCGGCGAGCGCGAGCAGCTCGCGCACCTCCTCGTCCTCGGTCGGAGAGAAATCGTCGTAGAAGTTCCCCACGGCATAGAACGGCACGGGCGTATCCACACAGACCACTTCATCGGCCAGAGACGAGAGCTCCTGGACGGTCGAAGCGGGAGCCACGGGAACCGCCGCGACGATCGCGGCCGGCACCCGCCGGCGAAGCGCCGCGATGGCGGCCTTGAGCGAGGACCCGGTGGCGACCCCGTCGTCGACCAGAATGACGGTTCGGCCCGCGACCTCGGGGGCCGGCCGGCGGCCGCGGTAAGCGCGCTCGCGCCGCAGGAGCTCCTCGAGTTCCCGTGCCTGCACCTCGTCGATCTCGGCGCGCGTCACGCCGCACCTTCGGGCCAGTTCGGCGTCGAGCACGCGAACGCCTCCGCTCGCAATGGCTCCCATGGCGAGCTCCGGTTGGCCGGGCACGCCGAGCTTCCGAACCAGGAAGACGTCGAGCGGAACGTCGAGCGCGCGGGCCACTTCGTAGCCGACGGGCACGCCGCCCCGCGGAAGAGCGAGCACGATCACGTCGGGCCGCCTGGCGTAACGACGCAGCGACTTCGCCAGCAGCTGACCCGCCTGCCGACGGTCCCGAAAGATCATGCCGATCTCCTCCGCCGGCGCTCGGCCCGAACCGCCGGCGCCCGGACGACGAGCAACGGACGCCGAGACACGGAGACCAACCGCCGCGTCACGCTGCCGAGGGCCCACTCTTCCAGGGCTCCTCGCCCGTGGCTCCCGACGGCAATCAGGTGGACGCCGTCGCGCCGGGCCGCGGCGGCCAGGGAATCGGCCACCGAACTCGCCGTTCGCGGCTCCAGGAAACGAAGCCGCGCTCGGACTCCGCGGGCACGCGCCGCGCGCGACGCCTGCTGCAGGATCCGATCGGCCGCCCGGCGATCGGCTTTCCGAAGGTCGCCGACGGGAATGAACGACACCACGGCCGACGAAAAGCCCAGAGCCAGGTCTCGCCGCAGCGTGCTCACGGTAATCACGTCCAGACGCGCCCGGCGCGCCTGTCGGGCGAGCGAAGCGGCGGTGCGCACCGCCAGGGTCGAGCCTCGCGAGCCGTCCGTTGCGGCGAGCAGGCGGATCCTTTCGCCCCGACGGACCGGAATCCGGGCCGGCACCACGACGACGGGAAGCCGGGCCACGTGAATGATGCGGCGCGCAACGCTCCCGAGGAGCGCCCGCCCCACCGCTCCTCGCCCCGTGCTCCCGACGACGACCAGGCCGGCGCGTCGCGCTTCGGCGGCGCGCAGGACCACGGTGGCGACCGGGGCGAAGTTCGTTTCCACATAGTGGCACCGGGCGGCAACCCCATACCGGCGCGCCTCGCGAGCAGCCCGATCGAGGGCTCGGCGCGCCCAGCGCCGGTACTCCTCCAACATGGGTGAACGAACGCGGAACGCTCGGCCCCCCGCCTGGCCGAGCAGGTCGGCTCCCACATCCCCAACGAGCACGACTTCGAGCCGGGCCCCGCGAAGGGACGAGGCCAGCCAGGCCGCGAATCGCACGGCCGCTTCCGCATGCTTCGACCCATCGGTGGCGGCGAGGATCTTCATCCTTCTCCTCCTCGTGGATCCTAGGTTCCCATTCTCTCCGCGGTAATGATTCAATTACATCAAGCTCGCGGTGATTCGATCGGCGAGCGTAAACGCGCCACTCGATGAGCGACTCCTTCGCCGCCTCCTCCCGCACAACTCCCGTTTCCGCGCCGGCCGAGTCCGACGTCGTCCTCCGCAACGGGGCTACGGTTCGCCTGCGCTCGATCCGGCCGACCGACACCGCCTCCGTCGAGCAGCTTCACCGGCGCCTTTCTCCGGAGAGCCTCTATTTCCGCTTTCTGGGCTCGCCCGGAAGCGACGCCGCGGCGAGGAAGGCGGCCTGGATCTGCGGCGCCGACGGCCTGAACCAGGTCGTGCTCGTCGTGGAGTCCGGCGACCGGATCGTGGCGACGGCCGGGTACTACGTCGAGCCGAAGCGCGCGGGCCGCGCGGAGGTCGCCTTCACGGTCGAGGACGCCGTCCAGGGTCAGGGAGTGGGCACGCGGCTGCTCGAGCGCCTGGCCGAGATCGCCCGCGAGCGCGGGATCTCGACGTTCGTCGCGGACGTCCATCCTCAAAACCGCCGGATGCTCGAGGTCTTCCGCAATTGCGGCTTCGCCGTCGAGCAGCGGGTCGAGGAGGGTGTCGTCCGCGTGATCATCTCGCTCGAGGCCACACCCGCATTTCAAGAACGAGCCGCCGAGCGGTCGGCGCGCGCCGCGGCTGCCTCCATGAAGAAGCTCTTCGAGCCGACGTCGGTGGCGGTCGTGGGAGCGGCGCGAAAACGCGGGAAGATCGGCGCCGAGATTCTGCACAATCTGATCGCCGCGAAGTTTCGCGGGAAGGTCTACCCCGTCAATCCCCGGGCGTCCCGCATCGCGGGCCGCCGCTGCTACGCGAGCGTGAGCGAGATTCCCGGGCCCGTCGACCTGGCCGTCTTGTCGATTCCGGCGCCGGCGGTCGAGGCCGCGGTGGACGACTGCCTTGCCAAAGGGGTACAGGGTCTCGTGATCATCAGCGCCGGCTTCGGCGAGACCGGGGAGGACGGCCGCCGCCGCGAAGCGGCCATCCTCGAGAAGGTCCGGGGCGCGGGGATCCGCATGGTCGGCCCCAACTGCATGGGCCTGGTCAACACCGATCCGCGGGTCCGTCTGAACGCCACCTTCGCTCCCGTCCAACCGCCGGCGGGACGCGTCGCCCTGTCTTCCCAGAGCGGCGCCCTCGGCATCGCGCTTCTGGACCACGCGCGGCGGCTGAATCTCGGGATCTCGACTTTCGTCTCGGTGGGCAACAAGGCGGACGTTTCGGGAAACGATCTGGTTCAGTACTGGGCCGAGGATCCGCGCACCGACGTCATCCTGCTCTATCTGGAGAGTTTTGGGTCCGCCGGCCTCTTTGCGCGCCTCGCCCGACGCGTCGCCCGCCGCAAGCCGATCGTTGCCGTGAAGGCGGGCCGGTCCCGAGCGGGTGCCCGCGCCGCCTCGTCCCACACGGGAGCGCTCGCCGAGAGCGACACCGTCGTGGACGCCCTCTTCCGACAGGCCGGCGTCATTCGGACAGACACTCTGGAGGAGTTCTTCGACGTCGCCACACTCCTGGCGCACCAACCCGTTCCGCGCGGTCGGCGCGTGGCGATCCTCACCAACGCCGGCGGCCCCGGAATCCTCGCCGCCGATGCCTGCGAGGCGCACGGCCTGACGATCGCGCCCCTCGACCCATCGACACGAGAGAAACTCGCCGCGGGCCTGCCCCGCGAGGCCGGCCTCGGAAATCCGATCGACATGCTCGCCTCCGCCTCGGCGGAGCAGTATCGCCGCTGCCTGAGCCTTCTGCTCGAGGACAAGCAGGTCGATGCGGCGCTCGCCATCTTCATTCCGCCGATCGTCACCGGAGCCGAAGAGGTGGCACGGGCGATCGTTCGCGCTGCCGGAAGCACTCCCGCAAAGCCGGTCCTCGCGACCTTCCTCGGGGAAGAGGGCGCGCCCCCCTCGCTCGGACGGATCCCGAGCTACCCCTTTCCGGAGCGCGCCGCTGTCGCGCTCGCCCGAGCCGCCTCCTACGGGGAGTGGCGGCGCGAGCCGCCCGGAAGAGTCCCGCGCTTCTCCGACGTGGAGCCGGAGCGGGGCCGGGAGTCGATCGACGCGGCGCTCGCCCGCGGGGGAGGATGGCTCGGTCCGCAGGAAACCGAGGCGCTCCTCTCGTCCTTTGGGATCCGTGTCGCGCCGACGCGTCTGGCGCGCGACGAGCGTGAGGCCGTCGAGGCAGCCCGGACCCTCGGATTCCCGGTCGTCCTCAAGGCGGTCGGTCCCACGATCGTCCACAAGACGGAAGTCGGGGGTGTTCGGCTCGACCTGTCGGGCGAGGCGTCCGTCAGCGCCGCCTTCTCCGAGCTGTCCCACCGCCTCGGATCGGCCATGACGGCAGCGCTCGTCCAGAAACAGGTGCCGGGCGGCGTCGAGGTGATCGTCGGGGCGACCTTCGATCCGAGGTTCGGCCCTCTCGTTCTCTATGGAAGCGGAGGCACGCTCGTGGAGCTCGTCGCGGACATCGCCTTTCGCTTGCGCCCGCTGACGGATGCCGACGCCGCCGCAATGCTGGACGAGGTTCGAGGCACGGCGCGATTGCGGGGCTGGCGGGGCGCTCCGCCGGCCGACGAGGCGGCGCTGCGAGACCTGATCCTGCGGGTCTCGGCCTTGACCGAGGCGTGCCCGGAGGTCCGCGAGATGGATTTGAATCCCGTTTCCGTGCTCTCCCGGGGCGCGGTCGTGCTGGATGCTCGCATCCGCGTCGACCGCCGTCCCCCGCCTCCGGCCTCGCGTCGAATCGCGTACTAGACGCGCCGTATCGACCACTTGATGTCTCTGCATCATTCGCCGGAGGTTTGCCGGCGAGAGGATCGCCGTCAGCAGGAGGAGGATCATGGAAACTCCGACAACCGAGACGGTGGCGATCCGAACCGACGCCGAGATCCTGAAGGATGTCCTTCGGGAGCTCGACTGGGATACCCGAGTGGCAAAGAGCGAGGTGGGAGTCCACGTTCATCGCGGTGTCGTCACGCTGACGGGGACCGTGAGCAGCTACAGCCAGAAGCTGGCCGCGGCCCGCGCGGCGCACCGCGTGCGCGGCGTGCTCGATGTCGCCGACGAGATCGACGTCCACTATGGAGGCCCGGACGTCTTGACCGACACGGATCTCGCGCAGGCCGTGCGACGGGCCCTGGAGTGGGACGTGTCGGTGGATCACCGGCGCATCCAGTCCACGGTTTCGGAAGGCTTCGTCACGCTCGAGGGCCAGGTCGACTACTTGTCCCAGCGCGAAGACGCCGACCACGCCATCCGCAGGCTCAAGGGCGTGCGGGGCGTGGTCAACAAGATCCAGGTCAAGCCGGTCCAAGCGGACTCGGCGACACTGCGCCGACGCATCGAGGAGGCTCTCGAGCGCCGCGCGGAGCGCGAAGCGGACCGCATCCGTGTGCAGGTGGACAAGGGGACGGTGACCCTGACGGGCCGCGTCCATTCGTGGCAGGAGCGGGACTCGGTGGCCGGCGCCGTCGCCCACGCGCCGGGAGTTCACTCCGTCACGGACCACCTGCGCGTCGATCCCTGGTTCTGAGACGGCGGGCCCGGGAGGGACGGCGTTCCACGACGCCCCGCTTCGGGCGATGATCTTGCCGCGATGAGCCCCCCGGAGCGAGGGAGCGTGCCGTCACCGCCCGTCTGCCTCGGCCGGCCTGCCGCCGGAGCAGATCCGGCGGACCGCGAGACTCGGTCGCTCGAGGGAGGCCTTTCCGACGCGGAGGCCGCGCGGCGTCTCGCCGCAGACGGACCCAACGAGCTGCCCTCCTCCCGGCCGCGCAGTCTCTGGCGGATCGCCGCGGGGGTCCTGCGCGAGCCGATGATCCTGATGCTCGTCGCCGGCGGGACGATCTATCTGCTGCTGGGCGACCCGGGCGACGCCTTCGTCCTGCTCGCCTCGATCCTGGCCGTGGCCGGCATCTCCCTCTATCAGAGCCACAAGACCGAACGGGCTCTCGAGGCGCTCCGGGACCTCTCGAGCCCGCGCGCATTGGTCCTTCGCAACGGACAGCGCCGCCGAATCCCTGGCCGCGAGGTCGTGCGCGGCGATCTGCTCGTGCTCTCCGAAGGAGACCGTGTTCCCGCCGACGGATTCCTGCTCCAGTCGCTGAACTTGACGTCGGACGAATCGCTGCTGACGGGCGAGTCGGTCCCCGTGCGCAAGGCCGTCGGCGTCCGCGCGCCGGCGGCCATGGGCCGCCCCGGAGGGGACGGCCTGCCCTTCGTCTACTCCGGAACCCTCGTGACGGGAGGCCAGGGCGTTGCGCGCGTTCTGGAGACCGGCGCGGCCACCGAGATGGGACGGATCGGACAGATCCTCGGAACCGTCGCCATCCAGCAGACCCGACTGCAGACGGAAACGGCGCGGATCGTCCGGGTCATCGCCCTGATCGGCCTGGCCCTCTGCCTGGTCGTGGCTGGGGTCTACGGCTCGACGCGCGGCTCCTGGCTGAGCGGCCTGCTCGCCGGCCTGACGCTGGCAATGGCCATCGTTCCCGAAGAGTTCCCGGTCGTGCTGACGGTCTTCCTCGCGCTCGGGGCCTGGCGGCTCTCGCGCAAGCAGGTCCTGACACGGCGCGTGGCGGCGATCGAGGCGCTCGGCTCCGCGACGGTTCTCTGCGTCGACAAGACGGGAACCATCACCCAGAACCGGATGTCGGTAGCGCATCTGGTCGCTGGAGAAAGCGAACGCGACGTCGTGGGCGAGACCCCGGAGCTCTCCGCGCCGTTCTCCGAGCTTCTGGAGTACGCCCGGCTCGCCGGCCAGACCGCTCCTTTCGATCCGATGGAGCTCGCGATCCAGGATCTGTCGCAACGCGCACTCGGGCGCCGCGACGCTTTGGAGGGCCGGCGGTTGCGGCGCGAATACCCGCTCTCGACGGGCCTCCTCGCCCTCACCCGCGTGTGGGAGCCGCCCGGCAGGCCGTCTCTCGTCGTGGCGGCCAAGGGCGCGCCCGAGGCGATCGCCGACCTCTGCAACCTCGACGCGGTACGGTGGCAGGCGCACGCTCGCCAGGTCGGGGCGCTCGCGGCCGAAGGGCTCCGCGTGCTGGCCGTCGCGAAGGCCGACGCCGGCGCCGGACCGCTCCCGGAAAGCCCGCGCGGCTACCGGTTCGAATGGTTGGGTCTGCTGGGATTCGCCGACCCCGTTCGCCCCGGCGTTCCCGACGCGATCCGGGATTGCGACGAGGCCGGGATTCGAGTCGCCATGATCACGGGCGACTATCCCGCGACGGCGGTAAGCATCGCGCGGCAGATCGGCCTGCCCGCCGAGAACCTGCTGACCGGCGCCGACCTCGATGCGATCCCCGACGTCGAGCTGCCGCGCCGGGTGCGCGAAACGCAGGTCTTCGCCCGGGTCGTGCCCGAGCAGAAGCTGCGGCTGGTCGAGGCCCTCCGGAAGAGCGGGGACATCGTGGCCATGACCGGAGACGGCGTCAACGACGCGCCGGCCCTGAAGGCGGCGCACATCGGCATCGCGATGGGAGGTCGGGGCACGGACGTGGCGCGGGAGGCGGCCGACCTGGTGCTGCTCGACGACGACTTCTCGTCGGTCGTGTCGGCGGTCCGGCTGGGCCGCACAATCTTTGCGAATCTCCGGAAGGCCATGAGCTACCTTCTGGCCATTCACGTCCCGATCGCCGGGATGTCGCTCGCTCCGGTCCTCCTGCGCTGGCCCCTGGTCTTGATGCCGATTCACATCCTGTTCCTGGAGCTGGTCATCGATCCCGCCTGTTCGATCGCGTTCGAGGCCGAACCCCCGGAGCCGAACGTCATGCGCCGTCCTCCGCGCTCGACCCGGGAGCCGCTCTTCGACGGCAGGATGGTCCGGTCTGCGCTGGCCCAGGGGGCGGGGATTCTCGTCATCGTCTTCGCGGTCTACGCCGCGGCGCTCCGGCTCGGCCACGTGGAAGACGACGCGCGCGCCCTCTGCTTCGCCACACTGGTCGTCGCCAATCTCGCCTTGATTCTCTCCAACCGCTCGGCGAGCCGCTCGATCCGCAAGAGGATTCGAGTACCCAATGCGTCCCTCTGGTGGATCGTGGGGAGCGCGGCCGGCCTTCTGGCGCTCGTGCTGGCCGTCCCGCCGCTTCGACGCCTCTTCCACTTCTCGGTGCTGCACCCGATCGACGTCGCGATCTTTCTCGGGGGAGGTATCGTGAGCGTGCTTTGGTTCGAGCTCCTCACGTTGTGGAGTGGTCCGCGCCGCCTCTCGCGCGGCACGGCAACCCCACGATAGCGGCGGCAGCCTGGTCCGGACGCGCGTCCGGAGTCCCGAGGCGATGAGGCGTCGGCGGCGCTGGCTTCCCATCGTGCACCCGCACGAAGGGCGACGGCTCCCGGCGGAGCTCCGCGCGGAGAACGTCGGACGCCTCGCCGAGGCCTGCCCGGGGGGCCTTCGCGACGCCGCCTTCTCGGACCTGCTCCGCCGAATCGATCAGGGGCCGATTCTCGCCGGCAATCGAGTGGACCTCTTCGTTCGGGGCGACGAGGCCTTCGGCGCGATGTGCGACGCCATCGCCGAGGCCCGCTTCGAAGTCTTGCTCGAGTCCTACATCCTCAAAGATGATGGCACCGGGCGCGCCTTCGGCGACCGGCTCGCGGAAGCCGCCGCGCGCGGCGTCGCCGTCAAGGTCCTCGCCGATTTCTTCGGCTCCTTCGCGACGCACTCGCGCTTCTGGAGTCTGATGCGCCGGCGCGGCATCCACGTGCGGCTCTTCAATCCCCTCTTCCCGCACCTGCTCCTTCAGCCCTTCCGGGACCATCGCAAGATCCTCGTCGTGGACCGGCAGATCGGCTTCACCGGCGGCATGAACATCGCCGACGAGTACGGCTCGGCCCGCGGCGGATCACGGCACGGACCCTGGCGCGACACGCAGGCGCGCGTCGAGGGGCCGGCGGCCTGGGAGATGGCGGTCGTCTTCTCGGAGGCGTGGCGGCGCTCCGGAGGGTCGATCGCCCTCGAGCCGCTCGAAGGAAACCCCGAGGGAGGCGTTCGGATCCTGACGCTCGACTCTCGGCCGGGGCGCGGGCATGGCGAGACGGCCGCAGCGCTGGCCGCGATCGTGGCCGCCGCGCGACGTCGCGTCTGGATCACCAATGCGTACTTCGCCCCCCGGCAGGGCGCCGTCGACATGCTGGGCAAGGCCGCCGCACGCGGGATCGATGTCCGGTTGCTCCTGCCGGGCCGAAGCGACGTCCCTCTGGTCCGCCATGCGGGTCACGGCTACTACCGACGGCTGCTCGAACTGGGCGTGCGGGTGTTCGAGTACCGCGCGGCGATCCTCCACGCCAAGACGCTGGTCGCCGACGACGAGGTCTCCGTCGTCGGCTCGACGAATCTCGATTTTCGATCCTTCCACTTCAATGCGGAGTGCAACCTGGTGATCCTGGACGAAGAAGTCGGCCGAACGTTCTCCGCCGCTTTCGAGAACGATCTTGCCAACGCCGAGGAGGCGACCATCGCCCGCTGGCGGCGCCGCCCTTGGTTCCACGCTCTTGCCGACGGGGCCGCTCGGCTCCTGGCCCCCGTCCTGTAGAAATCGCTTGACCCTCGGAATCACGCCACTTTTGTGCCAAGAGCGGCTCAAGGTCGCCTCGCCGGAGACCCTCTGGAGCTACAATCGGACTGCACCGCTCTATCCCAGGGCAATTCGATGAGTCTGCAGGCCGACGGCACACCCCTCGCGCGACCCGACGCGGAGGGCGAAGAGCCGCTCGAGGCAATTCTCGAGGGTTTGTTCGAAGACGCGACACAGCTCGCCCTGCGGGCGTGCCGCGCTCCGCTGGCTGCCCTGAGCCTGCTGCGGGAAGGCCATCACTGGTTCAAGTCGCGCGGCGGCCTGAGCGTGGCGGAGACACCCCGCGCCATCGCCCTCTGCAAGGAGGCCTCGGCCGGGACGGAGCTTCTGGTGTTGCCGGACGTCGCGCGGGACCGGAGATTTCGGGACGACCCCCTCGTGAGGGAGAGCATCCGATTCTTCGCGGGGATGCCGTTGCTCGACTCCGGCGGCGCGCCTCTCGGAGCGCTCGCCGTCATGGACCATGAGCCGCGAAAGATTGGAGAGGAAGAAGCGGAGTGTCTCAAGGCGCTCGGACGTCAGGTCGAGACGCTTCTCCGGCTGCGGCTGCGCGAGGAGGAGCAGGTTCGGTCGCTGCAGGCGATCGAGGGCGAGGCGCGCCGGCTTCAGATCTCCCAGCAGCTCCAGAGCGAGATCATTGCGAGCGCGGGCCAGGGCATCGTCGTCTACGACCGATGGCTTCGGCACGTGGTCTGGAACGAGGCCATGGAGCGGTTCACCGGGTTCTCCGCCCGGGACATGGTCGGTCACAGCGCCCTTCAGCTCTTTCCACAGCTCCGCCTGCAGGGAATCGCCGACCTGCTCGAGAGGGCGCTTGGCGGCGAGACCGTGACGGCTCAGGACATCCTGTATCAGGCCAGCCCAGCGGGAGGGACGCACTGGCTCTCGGCGACATACTCCCCGCACCGTGATCCCGCCGGGAAGATCCTGGGCGTGGTCGGAGTCGTTCGCGACGTCAGCGACCGGAGGCGGATTGAACAGGCGTCGGGCAACATCGGGCCGCAGTTTCGGACCCTCGTCGAGCAGTCGCTGGTCGGCATGTACGTGATCCAAGACGGGCGCTACCGCTACGTCAACCCGAAGCTCGCCGCGATCTTCGGCTACACGCAGGAGGAGATCCTGCGCCTCGATTCCATCCTCGCGCTGGTCGCCGAGGAGGATCGGGAAACCGTCCTGGAGAACATCCGGAAGCGAATGGATGGGGAGCTTCAGACGATCCATTACACCTTCCGCGGAATTCGCAAGGGCGGCGAGTCGATCGAGATCGAGGTGCATGGCTCGGCCGCGGAGGTCGGCGGCAAGCCCGCCATCATCGGCACGATTCTCGACATCACGGACCGCAAGCGGGTGGAGGCCCGAATCATCGAGCAGGCTTACAACGACCCGTTGACCAAGCTCCCGAACCGTACGCTCTTCATGGAGAGGCTGGAGCTGGCCCTCGCGCAGTCGCGCCGCCACGGCCGAAGACTCGCCGTCGTCTACCTCGACGTGGATCGGTTCAAGCTCATCAACGACACCCGCGGGCACTCTCAGGGCGACCTCCTCCTGCAGTTTCTCGCGCTGCGGCTCAAGCGGTGCCTCCGGCAGGTCGACACGCTGGCCCGTGTCGGCGGGGACGAGTTCGTGATTCTCATGCCCGACGCCCGGCCCTCGACGGAGATGTCCGGTGTGGCGCAGAAGCTGCTCTCCGCGGTCGCCCGCCCCTTCCAACTCGGAGAGCAGACCGTCCCGGTCACGGTGAGCATCGGTGTGGCGACTTTTCCCGACGATGGCGACAACGCGGAGACGCTCCTGCGCAATGCCGACGCCGCGATGTATCGCGCCAAGGAGCTCGGAAGGAACAACTTCCAGCTCTGCACCCCCGAGATGACATCGAGGGCCGTCGAGCGCCTGGCCCTGCAGACCGGCTTGCGCCTGGCCCTCGACCGCAACGAGTTCGTGCTCCACTATCAGCCGATCGTCAGCCTGGTCACCGGACGGGTCGTCGGCGTCGAGGCGCTCGCGCGCTGGGAGCACCCGCAGCAGGGCCTGGTCATGCCGAGCGCGTTCGTTTCGGCGGCCGAAGAGACCGGGTTCGTCGTCTCGTTCGGGGAATGGGTCCTGCAGGCGGCCTGTCTTCAGTTGACGAAGTGGCACGGCGCCGGGCTCCCGGACCTGCGGGTTTCCGTCAACTTCTCCGCCCGGCAGTTTCGGGAGGACAACCTCGTCCACGTCGTCGGCGCGGCGCTCTCGGAGGCGAACCTGGATCCCCGTCACCTCGAAGTCGAAATCACGGAGTCGATCGCGATGGAGAGCGCCGAAATCGTCGTCGGGAATCTCCGGCTGCTGCGCGGCATGGGCGTCGGCATCGCCATCGACGACTTCGGAACCGGCTACTCCTCGCTGAACTACCTCAAGCGCTACCCCGTCACCGCCCTGAAGATCGACCGTTCGTTCGTGACGGATCTCCCCAACAGCGCCGCGGACGCCGGCATCGTGCGGGCCATCGTCGAGATGGCGCACGGCACGAAGTTGAACGTCATCGCCGAAGGCGTGGAAACCAAGGATCAGTTCTTGCGCCTTCAGCAATACGGCTGCGACGAGATGCAGGGCCACTGGGTGAGCCCCCCGCTGACCGCGGTGGGCGTCGACCACCTACTCGCCGAGGAACTCAAGCTGTGGAACGAGAGCCGATGAGGACGGTCGGCACGGGTCGGACGCGGACGGCTGCGCTTCCTCGGTAGCGACCGCCCCGGTCGGGCGTTCCCTTTCTTTCTCCACTCCCTGGCCCACCCGGATGTAGTCTCAGCCGCGGCGTCATCAAAGGAGGGCTCCATGCGGCGAAGCCGCTCCGAATCGGCCGTCGCAGGCCAGAAGCGACGCGTCCCCGTGAAGAGTCCCGGGGCGGACTCGTGACGGATCTTCGCCGCGACCCCGTCTGCGGGATGCTGGTCGATCCGAAGACGAGCCTGACCGCCGAATTCCGGGGCGTCACGTACTTCTTCGACGCCGAGTTCTGCCGCAACGCCTTTCTCGCCGATCCCGAGCGCGCCCTCCGCGGCGCCAGGCCTCCCGAGCCGGAGGAGGATCCCGCCTCACCGCGCATCGCGTACTTCTCCATGGAAGTCGGCGCGGATTCCCGTCTGCCGACCTACAGCGGTGGTCTGGGAGTTCTGGCGGGAGACACCTTGCGCTCACTGGCCGACCTGCGCGTGCCGGCCGTCGGCGTGACGCTCCTCTATCGGAAGGGTTACTTCCGACAGAGCCTCGATCCGCAGGGAAACCAAACCGAGCATCCGGTGGATTGGAATCCCTCCGACTTCCTTCGGCCGCTTGCGCCCCGGGCGGAAGTTCGAATCGCCGGGCGCCGCGTGGTCCTTGGCGCATGGCGGTACGACGTCATGGGTTCGACGGGTCACCTCGTCCCGCTCATCCTGATCGACACCAACCTCGCCGAAAACTCGGATGCGGATCGGGAATTGAGCTCGTTTCTCTATGGAGGAGATCAGCGCTATCGGCTGTCCCAGGAAATCCTGCTCGGGATGGGCGGGGTCCGGATGCTCCGCGCGCTCGGCTACACGGGCATCGAGAAGTACCACATGAACGAGGGGCACGCGAGCCTGCTCGCCCTCGAGCTCTTCGCGGCGGAGCCCGATCAGGCGGCGGTCGCGCTCGACATCCGGGACGTCAAGCGCCGATGTGTGTTCACGACGCACACCCCGGTCCCCGCCGGCCACGACCGCTTTCCCTACAGCCTCGTTCGGGAGGTTCTGGGCGAGCCGATACCGATTTCGGAGCTCCAGATGCTGGGCGGCCACGAAGACCTCAACATGACGCTCCTCGCGCTGAACCTCTCGGGATTCGTCAACGGAGTCGCCAAGCGCCACGGCGACGTCTCACAGGCGATGTTTCCCGGCTATCCGATCGACTCGATCACCAACGGCGTTCACTCCTTCGCCTGGACCTGCGAAAGCTTCCGCGCCCTGTACGACCGCCACATCCCCGGCTGGGCGCAGGACCCCTTTTCTCTTCGTTACGCTCTCAAGATTCCCCGCCCGGAGATCGAGCAGGCGCACCGGCAAGCCAAGATGCATTTGCTCTCGGAGATCACCCGCCGCAGCTCCCGCGTCCTCTCGGCCGACGCCCTCACGATCGGCTTCGCCCGCCGGTCGACCGCCTACAAGCGGCCCGAGCTCGTCCTGTTCGACGTCCAGGAGCTCTCACGCATCTGCCGCGCTTCGGGCGCGATTCAACTCGTCTTCGCCGGAAAGGCTCATCCCACCGATGAGCCGGGAAAGGAGTTGATCCGCCAGATCTTTCGCGTCGCGGAGCGGCTGCGAGGGGACGTCGAGATCGTGTACCTCGAGGACTACGGCATGGAGCTTGCGAGAATCCTCGTTTCCGGCGTCGACCTGTGGCTCAACACGCCGCTGCGACCGCTGGAGGCCTCCGGCACCTCGGGCATGAAGGCGGCGCACAACGGCGTGCCCAGCTTCTCGGTACTGGATGGATGGTGGGTCGAGGGGCACATGGAGGGGCTGACGGGCTGGTCGATCGGGGACGAAACTTCGCCGGAGGGCATCGAGACTCCTGAAATCGACGCGCGGGACGCAGCGGAGCTCTACCAGAAGCTCGGGGACGTGATTCTTCCTCTCTACTACCGCAACGCGGAGGACTGGATCCGCATCATGCAGCAGACCATCGCGTTCAACGCCTCGTTCTTCAACTCGCACCGAATGGTGCAGCAATACGCGGCCCGAGCCTA
Source organism: Thermoanaerobaculia bacterium (assembly GCA_035498405.1). Lineage (GTDB taxonomy): Bacteria > Acidobacteriota > Thermoanaerobaculia > UBA5066 > Gp7-AA6 > DATBFU01. The sequence continues at coordinate 39,980 of DATKAE010000125.1, forward strand.
CGCCTAGAGGAGAGGACTCCCGACACGCGCGGTCGCCGTCCACCTGGCGGGCGTCAGTAACCCTCCCCTTCCGCGGCCGCAACGGCCTTCCCGCGGTGAAGGCGGTGCACGATGACGAAGTAGAGGACCACCAGCGGAAACCCCACCGCGAACCAGCCGAGCGCCGTTCGAAGGCCCGCGGGGTCTCCGCTCGAGTTGTAGGCGGTCAGCGAAAGAGCCTCCGCTCCCGTCGCTCGAAGCATGACCGGAAAGACGCAGGCCGCCGTCGCGGTCGAGAGCCCGGCGAGGAAGGCGCAGGAGCCGAGGAACGCCGTCCGCTCGCCGCCTCGCGCCCGTCCCGCAAAGACCGCCACCAGGCCCCCCAGGGCCACGGCGGCGAGCAGCCACGCGACCGGGCGCGCCGCGAGCGACGAGAGGAAGCCGGCGTTGACGGCAACGGTGGCCACCGTGACGAGCGGCCAGAGGACGGCGACCGCCGCATAGAGACGGCGGCCCAGTTGCCGGGTTCGTTCGTGCACCGGACCTTCCGTCCTCCAGGCGAGGTACACGGCCCCGTGGGCCGCGAGCGCGACGAGCGCGAAGACCCCGACCAACACGGTGTACCAGTCGAGGATGCCGACCGGCTCCCGCGCGGTGAAGTTCGTGAAGAGGGCGAGCTCGAACCAGCCCTCGGCGTTCAGCGGCACGCCGCGAATCAGGTTTCCGAGGGCGGCGCCGAAGAAGACGGGAAGGAGCAGGCTCGGCGCCCAGAAGAAGAAATCCCAGGAGGCGCGCCAGACCGGATCGTTGACGTGGCTGCGGAACTCGATCGACACGCCGCGCAGGATCAGGCTCCAGAGGACCAGGAAGATCGCGAAGTAGAAGCCGGAAATTCCGGAGGAGAGCACCCGGGGGAACCCGACGAAGAGCGCGCCGCCCGCCGCGAGCAGCCAGACCTCGTTGCCATCCCAGAAGGGGCCGATCGCGGCGAGGACCTGCCGCCGCTCCCGGTCCCCGCGGGCAACGAACAGGTGGAGCGCCCCGGCGCCGAAGTCGTAGCCGTCCAGCACGACGTATGCCGTCAGCATGAAGACGGTGATGGCGTACCAGGTCTCAGGCATGGGTCACCTCCGCCCGCGCGGCGGTCGGCGCCGCCGGAGATGTCGGACCATGCCCGATCTCCCGGGCGACGAGGAAGAGAAAGAGCACGGACAGGACCGTGTAGAGGCCGCAGAAACCGATCAGCGTGAAGAGCGCCGTGCCGCCGTGAACCGTCGGGCTCGATCCCTCGGCGGTCCGGAAGAGCCCATAGACGAGCCAGGGCTGCCGTCCGAGCTCGGCCGTCATCCAACCGGCCACGACGGCAATGTAAGGAAACGGAAAGGAGAAGAGGAGCACCCCGAGCATCGCCCGGCTTCTCTCCAGGCGCCCCGTCCAAGCCAACAGATTGGCGAGCAGCATGATGCCGATGAGGATCGTCCCGAGACCCGCCATGATGTGAAACGCGTAGTAGAGGAGCGCGATGTTGTCGGGCCAGTCCCTTTCCGGAAATTCGTCCAATCCCCGCACGTCGGCGTAGAAGTGGCCGTACGCGAGAAACGAAAGCATTCCCGGAACGGCGATCGGGTTGTCGAGCGTCCGCTCCCGGACGTTCGGTTGGCCAATGATGGTGATGGGCGCCCGCTCGCCGCCTCGGAAGCGCCCTTCCATGGCCGCCAGCGCGACCGGTTGATAGCGCGCCACGAGCTTGGCCTGAGTGTCCCCCGTGGGGAACGCGACGAGAATGCTCGAGACGAGGCCGGCGGTCAGCCCCAGTTTCAGGAAGAGGCGCGCCTGGTCCCTGTTCCGACCCTGAAGAAGGTAGAAGGCGCCCAGGGCCACCACGACGAAGGACGCCGTGACGACCGTCGAGATCATGTTGTGCGCGTACTGGGCGAGCGCCCACGGGTTCAGCACGAAGCCCCAGAAGTCGGAAAGATGGAGAACGCCGTCGGGTCCCACCGCGTGTCCCGCCGGGTGCTGCATGAAGGCGTTGGTCGCCGTGATGAAGTAGCCCGAGAGCCAGCTTCCGAGAAAGAGCGCGGTGGCGGCGAGAAAGTGGCCGACGCGGGAAAGCCGCTTCTCTCCCCAGACGAGCAGCGACAGGAAGCTCGACTCGAGAAAGAAGGCGAAGAGCCCCTCCATCCCGAGGGTGTGCCCGACGACGTTGCCGGCGTAGCGGGAGAAGCGCGCCCAGTTGGTTCCGAACTGAAACTCCATCGGAATCCCCGTCACGACCCCGACCGCGAAATTGATCCCGAAGATCCGGATCCAGAAGCGCGCCGCGTCGTTCCAGCGATCCCCGCCCGAGCGCAGTCCCAGCGCCTTCATCACGAAGATGAGGAACGCGAGCCCCATCGTCAGGACCGGGAAGAGATAGTGGTAGATGACCGTGAAGGCGAATTGCAGGCGATGCAGGAAGATTGGGTCACTCACGCGAGAATGCTCCTCGTCCCTCGTCGAGCATCTTTCGGGCCTCGATCAGTGCACTCGATGAGCGCCTCGGCTCCCGCCAGCCAGGAATTTGCGTCGAACGGAGCTGTCGTTGCAGGGCCGAGAACGCCGTTGGTCGCTAGCTCTCGTGGCGGACGCGGGTAATCTCGTAGGAGTACCCCGCGTACGGATCGATGTGGATCACACCCTTGTCGTCGATCGTGATCCTCGCCCGTCCGATGATGCTCCCCCTTCCCTCTCCCTTGGCGTCCACCTCGAGAGAGATGATGCCGAACGGATAGTTGAGCGAAGCGCCTTGAGCCATGCCCTCGACGAACCCGATCGGCCGATTGGTGAGCAGGACGATCTGCTGGCCGCCGTTTGCCATCGGGTACGACCGCGCGGCGTTGATCGGCCAGCCGAGCGAGCCGACGAGCGAGATGTAGCCGAGGTCGAGCTTCTCGAGCGCCTTCTGGGCGGCGTCGGGTCCGCCGGACTCGAGAGTCGCCTTGAGCGACTTCGCCTCGGCCTCTGTCGTCCAACCTTTGATCGACATGATCAACTGCGTCGGTGTGCCTCCCGACACGATGAGGCCCGTGTACCGATCCTTGCCCGCAGCCGAAGCGCTCGTCGAGACGGCGAGCACGAGGCATGCAACGAGGCCCGCTGACGTCGTCCACCGTGCCATTCTGCGCATGAGTCCCCTCCTTTGATTCTTCGGCGGCGATTCTATCCGAGGGCGCCCCGTCGGCTCGGCCCACGAGAATCCTAAGCCCCGCGACACGCCCAGAAGAATGGCTCGTTGTTATACGATTCGCGGCGTCAAGGCTGGCCACGGACTCCATTCCCCGAGTTCTTCGAGGAGACGAGGCATGAAGATTCTTCGTAAGACCTTGAGCTTCGCGCTGATTCTGACAATTTCTCTCTTCACCACGGCGCGGCTGCAGGCTCAGACGACGGCGCCGAAGTCCGCGCCTCCACCGGGAGACCCCTGGCCCCGCCGAATCGTGAGCGGCACGGGCACCGCCCTGACCACCTTCCTCATCTATCAGCCGCAGGTCGACAGCTGGACGGGCGTTGCGCTCGAGGCGCACGCCGCCGTGTCGGTCCAGCCGGCCGGGGCCAAGGATCCAACATTCGGCGTCATCTGGTTTACGGCGCGCACCGACGTCGACAAGGTCAATCGCGTCGTCTATCTGGAGGACCTGAACATCACGCGCTCGAGCTTCCCCTCGGCTCCGGGGAACGCCGCGGCCTGGCAGGCCCTCCTGCAGGAAAACCAGCCCGGCAAGAAGTCGAAGGCAATCTCGCTCGACCGGCTCGAGGCAGACCTGGGAATCGTCACGGCGCAGAAGACCGGCGAGTCGCGGCCTTTGAACAACGCCCCGCCGCAGATCATCTTCTCCAACGCGCCGGCCGTCCTGGTGCTGGTCGACGGGGCTCCGGTCTTTCGCGCCGTCTCCGGCACCGACCTGCAGCGGCTGATCAACACGAGCGCGATCGTCCTGCAGGCGGGGAGCGGCGAGCTCTATTTCCACCTCTTCGACGGGTGGCTGAAGGCCTCCTCGATCCAGGGACCCTGGGAGGTCGCCGACCCTCACCTCGGAAGGAAGGACGAGATCGACAAGGCCTACCAACAGATCCTGGCCGCCCATACGGGTGATCCCATGACGGGCGGATCCGCTTCGGATCCCAACGCTCCCAAACCTTCGCTCAAGACCAAGCCGGTGCCGGTCGTCTACATGGAAACGCAGCCGACCGAGTTGATCGTGGTCAGCGGGCAGCCCAACTACGACCCGATCCCGAATACCCAGCTTCTCTACGTGACCAACACGACCGGGCGCGTGTTCAAGGACATCGACAACCAGAACACGTACGTCTTGATCGCCGGGCGCTGGTTTACCGCAGCGAGCACGGCCGGCCCCTGGCAGTACGTTCCACCGGCCAGCCTGCCGCCCGACTTCGCCAAGATCCCGGACGAGAGTCCCACGGAGAACGTCAAGGCCTCGGTGCCGGGGACGACGCAGGCGAAGGAAGCAGCCATCGAGAACAGCATCCCGCAGACCGCCGCGGTCCAGCGCTCGGCGTCCATCGCCCACCCGATCACCTTCGACGGCGCTCCGCAGTGGAAGCCCATCGAGGGCACGACGCTGCAGTACGTCGCCAACGCCTCGACGCCGATCATCATGACCGGCCCCTATGCCTACTACACCTGTCAGGGCGCCATCTGGTTCTCGTCCTCGTCGGTCAACGGGCCCTGGACCGTCGCCGCCTGGGTGCCCCCTTCCATCTACACGATTCCCCCCTCTTCACCCCTCTACAACCTCACGTACGTTCAGGTCTATGGCTCGACACCGAGCGTGGTCTACGTCGGTTACACGCCCGGGTACTACGGTGTGATCGTTGCGAACGGGATCGTCCTCTACGGCACCGGCTACACGTACACGCCCTGGATCGGATCGGTCTGGTATGGGCCCCCGGTGACCTACGGCTACGGCGTCAACGTGGCCTACACGCCGTACACCGGCTGGGCTCTTGCGTTCGGGATCGGCTGCGGTTTCGCCATGGGCGCCGCGATGTGCGGATACGGGTGGGGTTACTACGGCTGGGGCTGGGGCGCAGCGTGCGGGGGCTGGTACGGACACTACGGTGCGGCGGCCTGGGGCTACGGCGGCGGAGCGGTCTGGGGTCCGGGCTACGCACGCTGGTCCTCGGGCAACGTCTACAGCCAGTGGGGCTCGACCAGCGCCGTCACGCGCAGCGGCGGTGGCTACAACGCCTGGACGGGCAACGCCTGGCGGGGACAGGAGGGGTCGTTTTACAACTCGGCAACGGGAGTGGCCGGCGCCGGAGCGCGAGGCGGCGCTTACAACGCCTACACCGGCAACTACGCGGCAGGCGAACGCGGTACGGTCACGAATACGCAGACGGGCGCGAGTGCCACGGGCTTCCGGGGCACGGCGGGCAACGCTTACACGGGTCAGTCGGTCACCGGCGGCCGCGGCGAAGTCACGGGCCCGGGCGGCCAGACGACGTCGGTCGCCGGCATTCACAACGATCAGAGCGGTGTGGCCCGGGTCGGCAACAACGTCTACGCCGACCACGATGGAAACATCTATAAGGGTGGTGGCGGCCAGGGCTGGTCCCAGTACAACCACAGCAGCGGGGGCTGGGACAGTTTCTCCGACAGCGCTCGAACGAACGACCTCAGTAGCTGGGACTCGGCGCGATCCTCGGGTGCCAGCCGTTGGGGCGACTTCGGCTCGAGCGGCTGGGGCGGCCGCTCCTGGGGTGGGGGAGGCGGCTGGGGAGGCCGCTCCGGCGGCTGGGGCGGAGGCGGCTTCCGCGGCGGTGGCTTCCGCCGGTAACGGGGCACCACATAAGGGAGTAGGTCGGACTGATCGAGGAAAGCTTTCAGACAATTGAATATGATTCGGATAAGGAGATAAAGATGAAGAAGACCGGGATGCTCCTCGGGTTTTTCGCTCTGATCCTCACCGCACGCTGCGCCAGCCAGTCGCAGGTCCTGGCGCAGGGTCAGCCCGCCGCTCTCCAGACCGCCGTCAAGCGCGGGCAGTTCGACATGAGTTGCCCGGAGGCAACCGGGGAGGTCCTTTCGAGCGACTATATCCAGCCGGCGGTACAGGGCGGGGTCTGGATGGGGCGCGAAGGCGTTACCCGGCTCGAGTACACGGTCGGCGTTCAGGGTTGTGGCAAGAAGGAAGTGTACGTGGTCATGTGCCAGTACGGAACGACCACCTGCTTCGCTGCCGATTCCCACTCACCCCACCAGTAGGTAGGCAGGTTCGAGACCCGAGGACCGGCGGCAGGCAAAGATGCCGCCGGCCTCTTTCGACGCCGCCCGGTCGAAAACATGTTTCCGCCGCTCGCCCGGTATTTGAATTGAGACGAGGAGGATTTCCTATGCAGCCCAGGGGATGGTCCCGTGTCGCCCTGCTCTCCCTCGTTCTGGCAGCCGCTATTCCGGCCGCCGCCGCGCTCGCCGGGGACGTGAAAACGGTCGAAGTGCTCTTCGTCCAGTCGGCGCGCAACGTCGTCTTCGAGGGGGAGACGTTGACTCTCAAGGACATCAGCCCCTCCACACTCTTCTTCTCCGAGCGGCCCGAGCGGATCGCCGGCCACTACACGAACGACGAATATCTGAAGGCATGGACCGAAGGCCGCGACAGCTTCCTGAAGGATCCGCCCAATGCCGTTGTGTCGATTTTCACGCGCGCCGATGCCGATCCGACAGACGTCGTCGTCACGCTCCGGAATCCTCGGCTCTCAGGCCACGATATGAAGTACGACATCAAACTGATCCAGGGGAAGCCGCCCGCGGAGGGCGGCGCGACTGCCGTCTTCATCGACATCATCGGCCTGCCCTTTACCCCGTTGTCCTTCGCCGGTGTGGCGCGCCGCACGGCGTACCGAAGCATGGCTTACGGTGCGGCCGCTTCAGGCGCGGCGGCCGCCCAGTCCGAAGCGGCGACATCCGCCGAGGCTTCTGCCGCCGCTGCAAGCCAGGCCGCGGCCGCCGCCAACAAGGCGGCAGGGCAGGCGGCGGCGGCCGCGGCACCGCAGCAAACGCCAGCGCAGAGGCTGCAGGAGCTCGAGTCGCTCTACAAGCAGGGCCTCATCACTCAGAGCGACTACGAAGCCGGAAAGGCGAAGATCCTCGCCGAGATAACGCAGTAGGTCGAGCGATGTGGAGATCAAGAGAGAGAAGTGCCGAGGGCCGATTGACCGAGGTGCTGCGCCGTGATGTGATCTACCGACGCGAAAGGAAGGCCATCATGAGGAATCAGGGTCGCTTCGTTGGAGTTGCCCTTTCATTTCTCCTTCTCGGCTCCGGTTCCGAGGTTCTTGCACAGCAGCCCAATCCCGACAAGGACGCCTTCTTCGGCGAGGAGCACATCCACACCAGCTGGTCGCTCGACGCGTGGGTGATGGGCAACCGCACAACCACCCCGGACGATGCCTTGAAGTACGCCCAGGGACAGACGATCAAGCACCCAATGGGCTTCGACATCAAGATCGACACGCCGATGGACTTCATGGG
>DATKAE010000126.1:0-15303 GCA_035498405.1 Thermoanaerobaculia bacterium
GCGAACCCTCGGGCAACGACGGCGCCAGGAACCAGTTCTCGTTGCACTCGATCGCGAGATCCCCTCTCCGCTCCGCATCCTCGATCAGAAGCTCCCGCAAGGACGCTCGAGTCTCGGCCACTCGAGGGCAGCTCCTCCAGACGGCGTACCCACCTCCTCCCGCGGCGCGGTAGGAGTTCAGGGCAACGAGCAGGACGTCTTCGTCCCCGATCGATCGGCCCTCCCTTCTCAAGAAGAGAAGCCGATGGCCTTCGGGTCTCGTGGGATCCAGCGCGTACTCGGCGCCGTCGAGCGTGTCGCAGTTGTAGCCCCAGACCGCCGGGTTCCGCTTCCAGACAAACCCGTCGTCCGAGGCTTCGATCCCGGAAATGCAACGCGCCGCCGCCTCCAGAGCCTTCCGCACCTGGCGTCCCGTGGCCCTCACGGTCACGAGCGTGTTCTCGTAGGGGTAGAAGGACCAGATCTGGCGGATCGTGAGCGGTCCCGCCGGCCAGGGCGCCAATCCCCCGGGCAGAAGTGACGCGAAGGAAATGTCGGCGTGGCCCGCTCTCCGCTCGACGCCATGGAGCCAGTCGAGCAGCGCCGTGTCCCCCGTGCGGGCGGCGTCCGCCGAAAGAGGCGCCGGCAGGCGCGCGACCTCGCGAGCGAGGTGCGCCATCGCGGCCGCATGCGAGGCCTCGGCCAAGCCAACGACCTCGGGATCGGGAACGACCGACGTCATCGCGAGGTTCGTCCCGTCGATCCGTGAGACGGACCAACGCTCGCCGTTGGGCGCAAGAGCCACGTCGAAGCGCGTGAGCGTGTTTCCGTAGCGGCCCGGCTGAGAGATCCAGGTTCCACCCAGGCGGCGCGGCGCGATCACCGCGTGGGTGTGACCGGCCAGAAGCAGGTCGATCCCCCGAACTTCCGTCGCGAGCGCATAGGCCTGGTTTTCGTATCCGCCGCCCCGGCCGGCGCCCGTTTCCGGGTCTCGCTCGAAGCCCTGGTGAGCGATGACGATGACCAAGTCGCAGCCTTCCCGGTCCCGAAGCGCGGCAACGAACCGCCGGGCCGTCTCGGCCGAATCGGCAAACCGCAGTCCGGAGATCCGCGATGGCGACTCCCACGCGGGCACCTGGCGGGTCGTCAGGCCCAGAATGCCGACACGCACCCCGCCGATTTCGCGGACGACGAACGGGGGGAACGCGGGCCTCCCGTTCTCCTCCGTGACGTTGGCCGAAAGGAAGGGGAAGCGCGCCTCCGATTGCGACCGGGCGAGCCTTTCGCGTCCGAAGTCGAACTCGTGGTTTCCCACGGCCATGGCGTCGTACCCGATCCGATTCATCGCCGCGACGATCGGATCCTTTCCGTCGACACCTCCTGTCTGAAAGGCCAGCGCCTGCTCGGGGGCGCCTTCAATCGTGTCGCCGGAATCGAGCAACAGCGTCGGTCTCCCCTCGGCGCGGATCTGCCGCACGGCGGCAGCCACGCGCGCCAGCCCTTCGCCCAGGTCCCGATCCGCGAGCGCCTCATGCGGATACACGTGCCCGTGCAGGTCGGAAGTGTGCAGGACGGTGATGGCGACGGAGCCGGCTCTCGCCCCCGAAAACGCGCCGCACAGGAGGATGGCGAGGCTCGCCGAGAATACAGAGAAGAGAACGCCGCGGCCGATGCGGATGGTCTGGCCTCCCTCGCCGCAGCTTAGCCGAAATAGAATGGCGCCGCGTGACACCGCGCCGAGGGAACACCCGAAGCCGAATCGCCCGCGCCCCGCGCGAAAGTGCCGAAGCGAAAAAGCGGCGAACGGGAAGGATCCTGCGAAGGCTCGCGAAGGCCTATCCGGAGGCGCGCTGCGCGCTCCACTTCGCGAGCCCGCTCGAACTCCTCGTCGCGACGATCCTTTCCGCGCAATGCACCGACGTCCGTGTCAATCAGGTCACGCCCGCATTGTTTCGAAAGTACCGCACCGCCGCCGACTACGCGCGCGCCAAGCCGGGCGAGCTCGAGCGCGACATTCGGTCGACCGGCTTCTTCAACTCCAAGGCAAGGAGTCTGCGCCGAGCCGGCGCGGCGATCGCCGCGGAGCACGGCGGCAAGGTTCCCGGCACGATGGAGGAGCTGCTCGAGCTTCCGGGTGTCGGCCGCAAGACAGCCAACGTCGTCCTCGGAAACGCCTTCGGACGCGAAGAGGGGTTCGTCGTGGACACTCACGTGGGTCGCCTGGCGCGGCGCATGGGACTGACGTGGGAACGGGACCCCCTCAAAGTCGAGCGGGATTTGAGCGCGCTCGTCCCTCGCGGACAAAGGACAATGGCGGCACACTATTTCATCTTCCACGGCCGCCGGGTCTGCCAGGCCAGAAAGCCAGCCTGCGAGAGTTGCCCGGTGCTTCCGCTCTGCCCTCGCGTTGGCGTTTCCTGAATAAAGGACTGCCCCCTCCGGCGCCGAGCCCGTGCCGACGGCCGAGGAAAGACCAATGAAAGCCGTGATCCGCGCAGTTTTCCGAAGAAGCGGAGGAAAACCCTGTCGAAATGCCTGCGGAAAGCGGCGAAAAACGGCGCAGACGAGCGGTCCCCGACCGAATTGCACCGAGTCCTGTGCGAACCCGCAACAGGCTTTGGCATGAGTGACTTAGCGAGTTGCGCCAGAGTTTCGCTCGGTCGCCTGAATCGGCGCTCCTCGGCCCGATTCGATTTCCACACCGGCAACCGCTTTGGCGGCTTGGACTTAAGCCGTTGTTAACGCTCCGGGGCGTTGCTCTCCGTAGACGGACTTGAGCGTCTTCACGATCTCGCCCAGCGTCGAACCGGCCACGACCGCCGACACGATTCCCGGCATCACGTTCCGGTTCTCTACGGCGTCCCGGCGCACCGTTTCGAGAGCCGCAGCGGCCTGCGCGCCGTCGCGCCCCGACCGGAATGCCGCGAGTCGTTCCACCTGATCGCGTTCGATCTGCGGGTCGACGGCGAGCAGCGACGGCGCCAAGGACTCCTCGTCCCGGTAGGCGTTGACGCCAACCACGAGCTTCTTTCCTCTTTCGATCGCTTCCTGCGCTCGGAAGGCCGCTTCTTCGATTTCGCGAGCGACGAAGCCGTTCTCGATTGCGGCGACCGCGCCTCCCATCGCATCCATGCGGCCGATCAAGTCCCGTGCCCGCGCCCGGATCTCCTCCGTCCAGGTCTCCACCAGGAAGGAGCCGCCGAGTGGGTCCGCGATGTCGGCCACACCGGTCTCCGCCGCAATCACCTGCTGCGTCCGCAACGCGAGCCGGGCCGATCTTTCCGTCGGAAGGGCCAGGGCTTCGTCGAAGGCGTTGGTGTGGAGGGACTGTGTTCCCCCGAGCACGGCGGACAGCGCTTGGAGCGCCACCCGCACGACGTTGACGTCGGCCTGCTGGGCGGTCAAGGTCGAGCCTGCCGTTTGGGCGTGGAAACGCATGCGCCAGGAGCGCGGGTCCCGTGCGTGGAACCGTTCTCTCACGATCTCGGCCCAGAGGGAGCGGGCCGCCCGGAACTTCGCGACCTCCTCGAAGAAGTTCGAATGGGCGTTGAAGAAGAAGGAGAGCCGCGGCGCGAAATCGTCGATGGCGAGCCCCCGGTCGAGAGCCGCCTGAACGTAGGCAATGGCGTTCGACAGCGTGAAAGCCACTTCCTGAACGGCGGTCGAGCCCGCCTCGCGGATGTGATAACCGGAGATCGAGATGGTGTTCCAGCGCGGGACCTCTCGCCCGCAGAACTCGAAGATGTCGGTCGTGATCTTCAAGGATTCGCGCGGCGGAAAGATGTAGGTCCCGCGCGCCGTGTACTCCTTCAGGAGGTCGTTTTGGACCGTGCCGGAGAGCTTGGACCATTCGATCCCGCGCTCCCGGGCCACGGCCAGCAGCAATGCCAGCAGGATGGCCGCCGTCGAATTGATCGTCATGGAAATCGACACTTCGGAAAGAGGCAAGTTCTCGGTCAAGATCCGCATGTCGTCGATGGTCGAGATCGCCACACCGACCTTGCCGACCTCCCCGCGGGCCATCGGGTCGTCGGAGTCGTAACCCATTTGGGTCGGAAGGTCGAAAGCGACCGACAAGCCGGTCTGGCCCTGCGAGAGCAGGTACCGATATCGCCGGTTCGACTCCCGGGCGCTTCCATAGCCCGCGTATTGGCGCATCGTCCAGAAACGCTGCCGGTACATCTCCGCAGAGATCCCCCGCGTGAAGGGATACTGGCCGGGAGGCGGCTGCCCGTAGGAACGAAGGATGGGGATCCCCGAGCCCGTCTCGAGCGGCGCAGAGCGACCCGTGGACTCCGGGGCGCCCGGCTCGCGGCCCTCCTTCACAGGCACGAGCGGATTCTGGCATACCCGCCGAGGAGGGCCCGGGGATTGCATTCCGCAGCGGGACCCCGGGCAGCCGCGCGAAAACGGCCGAGGGGAGCATCTAAATCCCGGCGTGACACCCACTTGGCCGCGTTTCGCCCGCGAAGGCAGGGTCGATCGGGGATAAAATAGGGCCCACAGGCGCGAAATTGACGTCCCGACTGACTGGCCGGCTGGAGGTCTTCGGCTTTGCCGACCTCCTGCAGTGGATGGAGCTGAATCGGCGCACCGGGCGGCTCACGCTCGAGCACGGGCGCGACCGGCGGATCCTCGACTGGCGGGAGGGGCAAATCGTCTACGTTTCGGGCTCCCAGCCCCGACACCGCCTGGGTGTCCACCTCCTGCGCAGCGGGGCCCTCCCGGCCGCCACCCTGTACGAGCTCTTGGCCCGAAACTTCACCAGCCAGGAGAACCTGACGCGGCTGATCCTAGACGGCGGCCACGACACGCTCGATGGCCTGTCCCTGCGCGTCGAAGAGCTGGCTCGCAAGCTCCTGTTCGAGACGTTCGAGTGGAAGGAAGCCCGGTTCGAATACGATCCCGACTTCCGCGTGCAGCCGATTCTCCGAATCGGGCTGTCGCTGCGCGGCCAGGCGCTCGCCTTCGAAGGCGTCAAGACACTCGACGACAACACACGGCGGCGCCGGCGTCAGCCCGCCGCGAGTGTCGCGCCTGCGCCGACACTGCCATTTGATCCCTCCGAGGCGGACGACCGCTTCTGGGAGATCCTGGAGCGCGTGGGAACGCCGATCCATGCGGAAGAGGCCCGCGTGTCTCACCATCAGTTCCAGGAGTTTACGCGGCGCCTGCGCGATCGCGTCGCCCGGCACGTCGTGATGCACCCGGTCCACGAGGACACGGCCGAACTGCTGCTCCAGGTCTTGAAGAAGTCGCCCGTGGACGTCTCCGCCGTCATTCCCGTCGCGGCGCTCGATCCGTATCTCACCCTGGATCTGCTGATCCTCGCCAACGCCCTTTCCATCGACCGAGACAACTCGGTGGGCGCCGCGCCCGACGCGATCGCGCGGGTCGGAGCGCGCGCCATCACCGTCCTGATCGACCGCCTCTCGGGACCGGACGTCCCCCGCATTCCCGAAGGGGACAAGCCGGCGAAGATGCTCCGCCGGGCCGCGGTCGCGGCCGCCGTAGCCGCCGGGCGCTACGCGGAGCGCTACTCGATTACCCGCGAGCGCGGCTACACGCTGGGCCTGCTCCACATGATCGCCTACGCCGAGATGCTGGAGATCCTTCGGGAAATCGAGTTCCCCTCGGGCCCCTTCCGTGCGGCGGCGCTCGAGGCCTTTCGTCCGGCCATGGGAAATGCGTTGGCCGAGAGCTGGGGCCTCCCGCTCGATTTCGAGTCCGTCATTTCCGACGACGGTTCCGAGCCATCGGCCGCCTCGGCTCTGGTGCGCACGGCCCGGGCCGCGGTCCCCTCTTGCGCGATCGGATCCGTCTCCGCCGAGCCGGTCGAGATGCTCTGGACCGACGAGATCGCTCAGGAGGTCAACGTCGTCTTCGACTTCCTGGGTCTGGAAGCGGTCGAGGTCAAGGCCCCTTAATCGCCCGCCGTGCGCCCGCCGGACGGCGCGGGAGGATCCCAGGCTCAAGATGTCCTAAAAAAGGGACTCGTGCGGAATCGACCGGACGGGCGGTGCGTTGAGAGCCTCGGATGGTGAACTAATGAAGAAAACAGTCTGGTTTGCGCTGGCGGCTTTCGCCTCGGCGGCCGTCGCCCAGCAGAGTCCGCCCGCGGCCCAGCCGCAGGCTCCGGTCTTCAAGGAGTCCGTCGAGGTGCACGTCATGGACCTGGACGTCGCCGTGACCGACTCGCAGGGACGGCCGGTGTCTGACCTGACACGCAATGACTTCACGATCAGGGTCGGCGGACGCCCCGTGCCGATCGACTACTTCGCCCGAGTGGACCAGGGAACGATCCATGCCCCCGACCTCTCCTCGGCCTCCCCGGACCGCGTGCTCGACGTCTACAAGAGCGGCGGCGAGGCCTACGTGCCCCGGCACTTCCTGATCTACGTGGACTCGAGCGATCTCTCGCCCGGATATCGCAACCGCTCACTCGATTTTCTGAAGGATTTCGTCACGCGCCTCGGCCCGACCGACACGGCCCGCGTCGTGCTCTTCGACCGGCGCCCGAAGGACCTGACCGAGTGGACCTCGAGCAAGGAAACGCTGATCGATGCGCTCGAGACCATGGAGAAGAGCGTCGGGATGTCTCGACTGACGAATCAGATGCAGACGATTTCGCAGATCGATTCCACGCGCTCCCGTTCCTCCCGAATGTTCCTGGCGCAGAACTACGCGGAACAGGAGTCAGTCGAGCTCGACAACATGATCAAGGACATGCGGGCGCAGCTTTCGACGATGACCCCGTTGCCGGGCAAGAAGGCCTTTCTCTTCGTCTCCGGCAGCCTTCCGCAACAGCCGGGATTCGCGATGATCTATTACGCGGGAGGGGCCGGCCGCGGCTTCGCCGCGACGACGCCCTTCGACTCCCGTCAGATCGCGCTACAGATCGACAACCTCGCCAAGGCCGCCAACGCCGACGAGGTGACCTTCTACACGGTCGACGGATGGGGACTGACCGCCGAGGGGGCCTCTGCCGCGAATATGGAGCCGCTCGCCAACCGGCCCGGACTCGGCTTCTTCACGCGGCAGAACGCTCAATCGGGCTTGCTCTCCCTCGCGCAGGATACCGGCGGCATCGCCCTGGTGAACACGAACGACCTGAAGAAGGGGCTTGGCCAGATCTACCAGGACGCTTCCACCTACTACTCGGTCGGAGTCAACCTCTCGAGCCTTCCCTCGGCGGCCTACCAGAACGTCGAAGTGACCGTCGACCGGCCGGGCTTGAACGTCCGTTATCGCCGCGGCTATGCCGTCAAGTCGAGCGACGACCGGGCGCGCGACATCGCCCGAGCGGCGCTGAAGACCAACGTCTCCTATCAGTCTTTCCCGGTCAAGCTCCAGGTCGGGGCCTCGGCCAAGGCGAAGAAGCAGTACGACCAGCCGATCACGGTCGTCCTGCCGGCCTCCGCTCTGACGTTCCTGCCCGAGTCGGGCGCGCCCAAGGCGAACGCCGAGATCTACGTGGGCGTCGTCGACGACGACGGCCGCGTCAGCGACATCGCCAAGGAGGAGGCCAGCTTCAACGAGCCTCCGGCAGGCTCTCCCGACGCCGTGCTGGCCTATCCGATCACGCTTCAGATGCGCAAGGGCAACGCCCGCATCGTCGTCAACGTGCGCGACAAGGCGACCGGGAAGATGGGCACCGCCAGAACCGACGTCCACATCGAATAGGCAGGGGCGAGGGGCGAGGGGCGAGGGGCGAGGGGCGAGGGGCGAGGGGCGAGGGGCGAGGGAAAAAGGGGAAACCGAAAGTCATATTCCCTCACACCTCACACCTCACAGCTCACACCTCAGCGGATCCGAAAGTCCGCCGAGCGGAGAACGTATTGGTCGGCGGGCGCAAGGCCGTCGCGCACCAGCACGTAGAGGCGATAGTCGCCCGGAGCGAGAGTCGCGAGCGGCAGCTCGAAGCCGCACAGCGAATTCTTGCCCGGCAACGGCTCGAGCTGCGCCGGGAAGGGAGGCCGGGAGCTGACCGGCTCCGTCCCGCGCCGCAATCGGATCTCCAGCGTCACCTTCGCCGGGTCGGGCGCGTTGGCCACCTCGAGAAAAAACCAGAGGCTCTCGCCCTTGGAAAAAGTTGCGTCGGCCCGAGGCGGAACGACCGCCTGGCCCAGGACGAACGGCGAAGCCTCGTCGCCCTCCGTCCGGGCCCCGGGACCGCGAGAGAGGAGCAGCGGCGACACGGCGAAACCGTGCTCCGGGTCGGGAACGACGAGCCTCGCCGACGCCGATGCGACCGCTCGGGCGGCCGCCCCTTCCGTGACCGCGAAGGCCGCGTCATAGGTGCCGGGTGGAAGCGAGAGTCGGCGCAGGATGATCTGCCCCGGCGCGGCCGCGGAGAAGACGTCGGTCGGTGTCACCGGCTCCGAAAGCGATGCGATCTCCTCCCCGCCGTTCTCCTTTCGCACGACACCCTGCAGGAATCGGCGCTCCGCGCCCGGCGAGGGAGGAAGATAAAACCAGACGAGCGTCTCGGCGCCACCCGAGTCGCGCCAGATCACGGCGTCCCCGAAGACGGCGTCCCCGGAGCGAAACGCCGAGGGCGCCTGCTCGAGAAGAGCTCGCGTGGAAGCATCGAGGGAAGCCCGAGGAAGGGTTGCCGGGCCTGCGGAAAGAACCGGTTCCGACGAGCTCGCCGTTATCAGATCCGGGTTGACGATCGACTTTTTCGCCAGCCGCTCGCGCATCTCCTTGACGAGTCCGGGGCTCTGGATGGAATCGGAATGGCGGCTGGGCTCGATCATGATCTCGACCTGGAAGGAGGGCACCCCGAGCGCCTCGAGGATCCGCGGCGTGCGGTCCCGGTCGTAGATCCAGCGCGAGAGTGTCTCAGTTCCTTCCAAGGCGCCTACCGTGGACGCGGGAGACCGCGGCCTCTCGGGGGCCGGCGCGTGCGTGTCCTGCACGTGCGCGGGGCTGCCGAAGATCACGAACACGTAGCCCCGCGCCGTTCGGGACCCCGGAGTCTTCTCGATGCCGAAGCGCTGATCGGCGATCTTGATGCGGGCGAGAACGACCTCGCGGAACTCGTTTCGCTCGGTCCCGGGCGTGGGATCGCGCTTCAGCCAGTAACGCTCGCGGAAGGCTCCGCGCGAGTCACGCGAGTCGAGCTTCGACCAGTCGGCGCGCTCCTCAGCGGTCAGAAAGTACGCCTCGGGCGAATCGGCCCAGTCCTCGCTGTCGGGCACCGGCTGCCCGCGGGCCCCCGACGCGAGCGCCATGGCCAGGAACCAGGCGGCGACGCAAGCCCCTCGCCTCACGTCTCATTCTCCTCCTCAGCCGAGCCGATCCCAAAAAAAGAAGGGGGGGCCCCTTCCGGGACCCCCCTCTCCGAACGATGCAGGTAGCTAGAAGCGAACCATGCCGGTGATCCGGTAGGTGCGAGGCGGCAGCAGCGCCGTGCGGGTCCTGGCCAGACCGAGGTTCGGACCGGGGGTCAGGGTGATCGAGGTCGAGTTGTTGCGAATGACCGGCTGCTGGTTCGTGATGTTGAAGATCTCTCCCTTGAACCCGATCTCGATCGGTCCGCCCACGATCGAGTAGGAGCCGCCACCGAACGGCTTGAAGAGAGCCTCCAACGCGAAGTTGGCCTGGTAATAGGTCGGAGTCCGCTGGGTGACGTCCGGGGCGTAGTAGTAGAGGGCGTTCGTGCCGTCCGGGAACCTGAACGTGCGCTGGGGCGCGTAGGGAATGCCCGACGAGAGAAGAACCGACGGCGCCGCCGTCAGATTGACGATCGGGAAGTTCCACGTGTACGCCGCAAAGGCGTTCAGGATGCTCGTCCGGTCGTAGGGCGCCAGGCTGTTCTGGTTCGTGTTTGCTGCAACCGCGCAGTCGATCGGGCCGACACCCGTGACGTTGCAGGTGCTGCCCGGGAAGTCGTAGAGCTGGGTGGCAACCGCGCCGCCGGCCGGGAATTGATTCCCGTAGGCCCGGCCCAGGGTATAGGTCAGGAGGGCCTGCCAGTTTCCGCTGAAGCGCTTCTCGAAAGTCAGCTCGATCGCCTTGTACGAGCGCTGGACCAGATCGGACGGGAAGTTCTGCGGGGTCGTGATCTCCTGCTCTCCGTCGAAGTGCTTGACGTCGTCGATCAGGTTGTACCACTTGCTGTAGATGCCGCGGATTCCGAAGGCCATCGTGCTTCCGATCTGTTGCTGGACAGCGATGTTGAACTGGTTGGAGTAGGACGGCTCGAGGTTGGTGTTGACCGGCTGGTTGTTGCCCCCGACGTTGACCGTCCTGTCGAAAACCCACTGAGACCCGTCCCAAAGATAGATGTTCTTGTTGACCTGCTGCGGCACGCCCGCGTAGATCGAGTCGGCCAGGTTCTGAACGACCCACTGGTAGTAGGTGCCGAACCCCGCCGAGACGAGGGTCTTCCCGTCCCCCATGACGTCGTATGCCGCGGACAGTCGCGGGGACCAGTTGGTAGAATTCATGACGACGCCACCGAGATCGCTGTCGGCGGTCTGGTAGTCCACCCGCACGCCGAGGTTGAGCGAGAGCCGATCCAGCTCGAACTTCTCGAGCCCGTAGAAGCCCCAGATCTTGCCGCGGGAAGTCGAGGGCTGGGGATTGATGAACTGATCCCACTCGTCCCCGACCTGAAAGACCTGGTTGGCCGCCGGCACGGTCGGGTTGTACTGCGTGATGTAGTACAGGTTGTTGGTCGGGTACTGGAAGTCATTCTCGGATCGCAGCTGCTGATAGTCCACTCCGAGCTTCAGCTGCGCGGCCTTGCCGAAGAGCTCGTGATACAGGGAGCCCGACAGGTTGGCCTGCGTGCGGGGACGGAAGACGATTCCGGTAAACGTCGCGCCGTTGTAGTAGAGCTGGTCGCCGGCGGAATAGTAGGGAGTTCCGTCACCCGAGTACGGAGCCACAGTGATGTTGCCGCCGGCGTTCGACCAGCCGGCCTCGGCGGAAATCTTCGAGCCGAACACTCCCGACCAGCGGATCGACCCGAGGCAGCCGAAGCCGCTGCAGGCATTCTGACCCTGACCGGTCAAGGCCCCGAGGTCTGCCGAAGCGCCCCAGTAGTCCACGATGAAGCCGGTGATGGGGTCGCTGTTGAACTGCGCGGTCAGCAACTGCGACGGGGTGACCTGGCCGGTCAGCTTCCCGTCCCAGAGACGAACGTTGGTCACCTGCGTGTAGCTCTGGCCCGTCTGGCCCGGGTAGATCTGGGAAGTGGCCGTCTGGGCCGGAGGGGCCGTATTGTTGACCCATTCGTAGGCTCCGAAGAACCAGATGTGGTCCTGCCAGATCGGCCCGCCCAGTGTGGCGGCATTGTCGTCGACCAGCACATCCGCCTTGGTCCGGGCCCACGGCGTGCCGCAGGGCGCCGGTTGATTCGGGAGGCTGCAGTTGGTCGGGTTGACGCCCTTGTTCTGGGAGTTCCAGTTGTCGTTGGTCAGGATCGCCTTGAACGAGCCGTGGAGCTGGTTCGTGCCCGACTTCGTGATGACGTTGACGTAAGCGCCCTGCGAGCGCCCGTAGTCGGCCGAGATCCCGGTCGTCGAGATGTTGACTTCCTGAATCGCCTCGAAGTTGAAGTTCTGGCCGAAGGTGCCCGTGGTCGTGTCGGTCGTGTCGACGCCGTCGAACAGATACAGATTGCTCATGTTCGTGGCGCCGTGCGAGTTGGGATTGCCGCTTCCGTTGACGGAGGTGACGCCCGGCGCGAAATTGATCAGCGTCTGGTAGTTGCGCGCGACCGCGAGCGTCTGCGTCAGCGTGGAGTCGACCTTGGTCGTTGCCGCTGTGTTCGTCTTGTCGACCAGGGGCGCCTCGCCCGTCACCGTGACCGATTCCGCCGTCGCCGCGAGTTTCAAGGTGACGTTGACGGCGGTCGTCTTCTCCGGCGACACGGTATTGCCCTTCACCTCGACGGATTGAAAGCCAGCCAGGCTGACCTTCACCGTGTAGGGACCGGGCTGGAGAAGCGGGAAGTTGAACGCCCCAACCGCGTCGGTGACAATCGAGCGCGTGAAGCCCTTGTCCAGGCTGATGAGCTCGACGGTCGCCCCGGGCAGCACCTTGCCCTCCTGATCGACGACGCGACCGCCGATCGTGCCGAGCAGGGTTCCGTCCGCGTAGAGCGATGACGCAGCCAGGAACGCAACGGCCAAGACAATCAGGTATGCAGCGATACTTCTCCCACGCATGCAGACTCCTTTCGAAGAAGGTTGTTCGGAGACAACCGGAATGGGGCTTCGGGAGCTACTCACTGAGGGACTTGTATACGCAAGAATTGTCCCAACATCTCGATTTTGTAAATTATTGAATTAGAAGATGTTATTTGATAAAGATTACTTCAAGATGAACGATGAATCCGACAATTTGGATTTTCATCCACTGAAACGGATCAAGCTCCAGGAACGTTTAACCGGAGCAAATCAGCCGAGCCGATTAGCCGATCGGGCGGGAGACCATGAACCGGGCGCCGCAGCGCTGCCGCGCTACGGTCTCTTGGGCTTTGGCCTGGGCGTCGGCGTTGGCTTGGCCGCCGCCGGTGTCGGTACCGGAGGCATCGCGCCGTCGGGCATCAGGACGACGAAGTCGCCGCTCCGATCGACTCCCTTGAAGGCCACGGAGTCGCGGGGGGCGTTTAAGTCGCGGACGTTCAGCGTGAAGGTGTAGTAGCCCGGCTCGAACGTCGCCAGGGGAATCTCGCTTCCACTCGCGTAGTAGTCCGGGCCGAGATTTTGGAGCTCTGCGGGAAGTGTGGCCGGCTGGAAGGCGGGCTTGCCGTCCCGCAGAACTCCCAAGCGCGTCATCACGCGCGGCTTGGGCGCAGGACCGGCCGTCGGTGTCGGCGCGCCGGCGGCAGGGGTCGGCCCGGCGGCGGGGCTCGAGGCCGCTGCAGCCGGCGCCTCTGCCGGAACCGCGGGATTCGAGACCGTGTAGAAGTACCAGAGTCCGTCCTCGCGGGTGAAGACGCCGTTGCCCTTCGGCTCCACGCGGACCGGTTTCTCCATTCCGAAGACGAAGGCATCGGTCGGCTGCGGAGCCTTGGTCAGCGGCGTGAGCGTTGCCGACAAGATCATCGGCGACACGCGGAACTCGCTCGACTTTTCCGGGATGCTGAAGTTCGCCGCCGCCGACACGAGCGCCGCGCCACCCTCCGCGCCAAAGAGACCGAAGGCCCCGCGGTAGCTGCCCGGCGGCAGGACGACGGACCGGTCGCAGGCCTTGTCGGTCGCCGGACCTCGCTTCAGATCGATCAGTGCCGCATCCTCCCAAAAAGCCGACACCTCCTGCCCATCCGCCTTCGTCACGATGCCCGCGAGCTTGATCCCGCCGCCCGCCGACACTTTTGCTGCGGGCAGCACGATCTGGAACGCGTAGAAGGGTTCACCCGTGACCGTCCGGAAATCCCCGCCCCAAAATCCGGGAGTCGACTTCGCCGGCGGCTCGCGAAGAAGGGCCTCGAGAATCCCTCGAGCCGCGGCCGCCAGGGGCGTCGCGGCAGCGGGCGCCACCGCCGCAGCCGCACCCGTCGCGGCCGCCGGAGCGACGGGCTTGACCGCGGCCACCCCCGGTGCCGCCTTGCCTCCCGCCGATACGATCGTGTGTTCGGCGACCTTTTCGATCGCCTTGTTCACCTGGCCGCCGCTGACCAATTCATCGGTGCCGCGTTGCGGGTCGACATTGATGCGCACCTGGATTTCCCCGATGTCCCAGGAAGAGTCGAACTTGTCTTTCGCGTAGGTCCACGTCTGGACGACGGCGGTCGCTCCGGGACTCGTATCGAAGGAGCTCGCCCCCGGCCCGGCGGCCGCGCTCGGATTGGTACCGGACTCGCCGCCCACCTGGGCCTCGACGGCTTTGCTCGGATTGCCGAGAACGATGAAGATCCGACCGCGGGCGGACTCCGACCCCTTCTGGCGCCGCATCTTGAACTGCTGATCGGCGGCCGCGATGCGCCGGGCAATCGCCTCCTTGAAACGCTCGCCGCCTCGTTTGGCCCAGTAATCCGCGATGAATTTCTCCGCGTCCGCGTCCGATTGGATCTTGGACCACTCCTGCTTCTCGGCGGCCGTCAGGAAATAGGCCTCGGGAGATTTCGCCCACTCCTTGTACTTGGACAGCTGGCACAGCGCGACGGAAGCGAAGCAAAACGCCGCAGCCGCCAGAATGGCTCTCTTCACAGAATCCTCCTCGTTCGAGAGGCGGCATTCTAGCCCCACGGAAGGGGCGGGGACGGAAGAAGGCCGAGGCCGGTGCTCGGGCGGCCCGGCCTAGGAGCGGGCCTTGGGGATGGGGGCCAGAGCCAGGCGGCGGTCGATCTGGCCGCGGCGAGCGCCCACATCCTGACGGATGGCGGCGAGCAGCTGCTGCACTTCTCCCTGAATCTGCTCCATCCGCTCCTTCATGTGAAGAATGACCTCGACACCGGCCAGGTTGACGCCCAGATCCCGGGTCAGGGTGAGAATGATCTCCAGCCGCTCGATCGTGCCCGCATCGTAGAGACGCGTGTTTCCTTCGGTACGGGCCGGCCGCAGCAGCCCCTCCCGCTCATAGAGACGCAGGGTCTGGGGATGGATGCCAAACCGCTCCGAGATGGCCCCGATTCGGTAGACGCCCGGGCGACTGCGCGCTTTCATCGGGCCTTCTTCGACTCGACCGGGATCGGCTGGCCGCGGTCGCTCTTGGCTGCCGCGATCTTGAGCACCCCGGCGCGCAGCGTCGCCTTGATTTGCGCCGGATCGAGCGAAGCCGGAACCGCGAACTCGCGGGAGAAGTTGCCGTAGATCCGCTCCATCCGGACGAAGTTCTTCGGCTCGGCTCCGTTCTCCGGGCGCCGGTGCCCGGTCACCCTGAGCTTGCCCTCCAGAGACTCGAGCCGCACGTCCTCCAGCCGCACCCCGGGCAACTCGATGTGGAGGATGATTTCCTCCGGCGTTTCGTAGACATCGGCCGCGGGGGACCACAGCGCCGTCGACAGCCCCTCGTCGGGAAACTCGGTCCGGTGGATCGTCTCCTCGAAGAGCCGGTTCATCTTCTCCTGGATCCCGAAGAGATCCTGGAGCGAGTTCCAGCGGAAGTCGCTCATGGTTTGATCAACACAGTTTAGCGTCTCGTCGAATCCCTGTCATTCCGAGCGGGCTTCTCCCTCCCGCCCCGGGATGACCGGCTCGCCGCCGGTCACTTCTTGTCCGCATCGACGTACTCCGTGTCGATGACCTCGTCCTCCTTGGCGGCTCCGCCACCCGGGGGCGGCGCGCCGGCGCCGGCGCCCGCGGCCGACTGGGACGCGCTTCGGTACATGACCTCCGCCAGCTTGTGCGAGGCCTGCTGCAGGCG
>DATKAE010000127.1:0-16514 GCA_035498405.1 Thermoanaerobaculia bacterium
TCGGGATCGCGTCGAGAGCCTCTTCGGATTCCACTATCACATCGAGGTCTACACGCCGGGCCACAAGCGCGTGCACGGCTATTACACGCTGCCGATCCTTCACCGGGGCGAGCTCATCGGGCGCATCGACGCCAAGACGCATCGCGCGGAGCGCCGGCTCGAGGCGCGCCACGTCCACCTCGAGCCGTGGTTCGCCGGGGGGAAGGGGTCGCCCACTGGAGGGAGGCGCCTCGACACGGACGAGGCGTTCAAGGGCGTCGCGGAGGCGCTCTGGTCGCTCGCGACCTTCGTGGGCGCGGGCGAGGTGACGCTACGCCGCGTGACGCCGAATCGCTTGCGGGCGTCTCTCTCTCGAAGCGTCTCCGGCGCCCGCGCGGGCCACTAACCGCCCGACGCCGATTCGCCCGGCCTCAGCCGCCCGACGGCAACGGTCGTGAAGCCCGCCGGACTGCGAGCGAGATCGAAAGCCCGATCAGGAACATGTGCACGGAAAGATTGACGGCCACGAGGAAGGGCGTGAAGGTCACCTTGCGCGGATAGGCGGACAAGGGAAGAACGACGAGGTACATGACGAGGTAGATCACCGCGCCGTAGAGAACACCGGCCCAAACCGCGTGGCGCGCCAGGGACGGCATCAACCGGCTCGCGGCGAAGAAGATCGACGCCCAAGTGAAGGCAATGAGGAAATGAAGGAACAGGCCCAGGGCTGCCGTGGGCAGGCCCCCCTCGAAAGTCTTCGCTCCGAGGAGACCCCCGGCCACCGACTGGAGGACGCGAAGGGGCGGGAAGCCGCGAACAGCCGAGAACACGATGGCGTAGGTGATGTCGAGGACACCGGCAATCGAACCGCCGACGAGAATCGCCGACGCGGCCGGGCTACGCCGCATGGGCGCGGATCGTATCGCGCCGGGCCGCAAAGCCGCCTTCAGTCGAACTCGAGCTTGGAAGCCGCCTGCTCGACGCCCACGCGGCCGACCGCGATCTCGGCGACGAAGTAGTTCTCGCCGCGCACGGGCGAGCCGGCGAGCCGCCGAAGGAGCGAGATCTGGCCGGTATGCGACAGGGCATCGGCGATCGGGCCCTGAAAGAGCTTCTCCGAGGAGCAGGCGAGCGGGGCGTCCGACGCGAGGTAGGCGTCCAGGCGCGCGAGCGCCTCGAAGAAGCGCGCCGTCTCCTCCTCCCAGGGCAGAGGCGTCGAGTTCTTCCAGACGCGCTCCCCCCGGCTGAGGTGCAAGGCCCAGTCGAGCAGGTCGCCGATGTGCGCGAAGATCTGCCCCGCCGCGCGGGAGGAGACGCCGGCGCGAAACTCGGAGAAGTCCGCGGGAGCGCCGCGCACGGCCTTGCCGCAGCGGTAGGCGAGTGTGGCGAGCGTGTGGCGAAGGAAGGCACGCTTGGAGTCGGGCGGGTTCGGCATCAGAGGTCCTCCCGGCGGATGGGCGGAGAGTCTCTCATGCGATTCGATGGAGCGGCGTCATGCCGGGCCTGCGAGTTCTCACGTGGCGAAGCGGATCAGGAGTGGCCTTCCGCGAACGGATTGCGGACGGTCACGCCCGCATAGACCTGGCCATCGTTCAGGTCTTCGGTCCACAGAATGCGACACCCGAGGCGTCGCGCGCTGTGGATGACCATCGCGTCCCACAGGGAGATCGACACTTGCCGGTGCAATTCGATCGCCGAGAGCAGATCAAAGCGGCGGGGCTCGTGAACGTTCCAGGCCGTAAAGGGCGCGACTTCAGCGGCGGCCTGGTCGGAAGTCAACGGCCGGGGTAATTTTCGGGTGATCGAAACGAAGAACTCCGCGAGCACCTGAAGGCTCACGCATCCGAGGCGGCGATTCCAGAGCCCGGCGAGCAGCGCGACCGCCCTTTCCCGCTTGCGCTCGGCGGAACGGTCGAGCGAATAGATCAGAACGTTCGCGTCGACGAACTGAGGAGCCGAGTCAGCGGCGCTGGTGGATCTCATCCCGAGTCCAGGTGATCTTGCCGCCGGTTCCCAGGTTCCGGGGACGTTTCACGGCCTCGACCCACCGCCGCCGTGCCCGCTCATAGGCATCGTCCTGGCGCGTCATTTCCTCGAGGAACTGCCGGAGCAATCCCGAAATGGAGGTGTCGCGCTCGACCGCCAGATGCTTCACTCTTCGAAGGAGCTTCTTGGGAAGGGCGAGCGTGACGTTTTGAGTTTCCGCGTCCATGTCCTTCTCATTGTCGCGAGGCGACGTTTTCACATGTTTAAGTGTATCACGCAAATACGTGAATCAATCATAAACCCCGTCGGCGAACCAGGCATTGCAGGCGCGGTCGCGGTAGATGCGGTAGAGGCCTCCCTCGGAAAGTTCGACGTCCCAGTAGTCGCGGGCGGCGGGAGCGTCGGACCACCAGCCCTCCTCCATGGACCAGGGGCCCGCGGCGACGCGCACGGAGCCCGCGATCTCCGGCGTCGAGCCGCTGGCGGACTTGAGCGAGAGGAGCCGAAATCGCTCCTCCTGCCGACTGTCGACGGCCGACTGCCGGCTCTCCGTCATCACCTCGAGCTCCACCGGCGGGCGCAGGACGCGCACGGCGAGCAGTCCCCGCCCGGCGGACGCGCGGCGGGCCACTTCGGGAGGAGGGGGCGGCTCGTAAGCGGAGGAGACGAAACGCTCGGGACGGTGCCCGTCCACCGCGCGCGGTGAGCCGACTCGGTCGGCGCCCAGGAGCGACGCCAGGCGCGCGATCGTCGTCGCGAGCCGGTCGGGCGAGAGCACGGGCGGGCCGAAGAGGGAGAGCTGCGCGCGGCGCGGCTTGTCGGGATGCGCGGCGAAAGTGAAGCCGGTGACCGGCGCGCCGGGAGGACGCGCCTCGAGCTCCAGGCGCACGAGGGTCAGGAGCGTCTTCGCCTCGCACGTGGGCGCGGCAAGCATGATCGCGCGCGCGTCGCACCCGTCGGGGTCGAGCTTCAGGGCGAGCTCCAGGCGCCGGCAGGCGAGCCCCTGCGACTCGAGGCGCCCGGTCAGCCGCTCGAGAGCCGCGTTTCCGACGAAGAGAAAGGGCTCGAGCGAGACGAGCGGCCACTCGAGATCCATCCCTTCACACAGAGAAAGCGACGGCAGGCGCGGCTCGAGCGGGCGCGTGTCGATTCCGCGCGCGGCGGCGTGAAGCCGGCGCCCGAGCTCCCCCAGGCGGCTCTCGACCTCTCCGGGCGGCAGTTTCGCGAACTCTCCGATCGAGCGGATGCCCCACCGCTCGAGGGTTGCCGCGATCTCGATTTGCGGAGAGAGGCGTGCGAGCGGCAGCGGCGCGAGAAATTCGCCTTCCTCCCCCGCCGGCACGACACCCGGCGAATCGGGCAGTCCCGCCGCGACGCGCGCGGCGAGCTTGGAGGAGGCGAAGCCGGCGCGCGCGGGCAGGCCGGCCTTTTCGACGGCGGCGATCAGGTCCTGGCCGAGGAGGCGCTCGTCGCGGGAGCTTGCTCGGGGATCTGCGCCTTCCGGCGCACCGGCGAGCGGCTGGCCATCCCGGGCTCGACCGCTCGCCTGAGCCTCTCGCTGCGCTCCCGCTCCCGCAACGCGAGTCGTTTCGCTCGGTGAACTTCGCGAAACTTGGCCGCGTTGCAAACGGAGCTCGTTCATCTGGACGGACTCCCCGAGACGCGCGAGCGCCGGTATCCCCGCGACGTCCAGATACACGACTCCGTCGCCGCCATCCTCGACGCGGGGCGAGAAGCCGTCGGCCACCTCGAGCAGCGCCTCCTCGGCCGCGCGCTCGCTCTCGACGTCGCGCGCCCGGGCGGTCAGCTTCGGCAAGAGCGCCCGCGCCTGCGGCAGCGTCATCCCGGCCTCGATCCCGGTGCGGCGCGCCTTGCGCGAGGCGGCGATCACCCGGGCGGCGTTGCCGTTGCCCTCGACGATGACGACGGCCTCGCCTTTCAGGTCGGGCTCGCTGCGCAGCCGCGCCGCGAGCGGAAAGAGGGGCACGAAGACGCAGGCGAGGCGGACGTCAGAGGGCATCGCTCGAGTAGTTGACTTCTATAATGAGTTAATTAGACTCATATTATGAGTAAAAGACTGCAGGTGCTCTTCGAGGAAGAAGAGCTGCGCGAGATCCAACGCCTCGCGCGACGCCAGCGAATGACCGTCGCCGAGTGGGTCCGGCAGACCCTGCGTCAGGCGCGGCGCAGCGCCCCGCGCGGCGACGCCGGCAAGCGGCTCCAGGTCGTCCGGGCCGCCGCGCAGCATTCCTTCCCGACCGCCGAGATCGACGAGATGCTCCGCCAAATCGAGCGCGGTTATCTCGACGCGACGCCACGGTGATCTTCCTCGACTCCAATATCCCGATGTACCTGGTCGGCGCGGCGCACCCTCACAAGAGGGACGCGCAGCAACTTCTCGAGCGAGCCCTGGGCGAGGGAGAGCGGCTCGTCACGGACGTCGAGGTGCTGCAGGAGATCCTGCACCGTTACGTCGCGATCGGCCGCCGCGACGCCATTCAGCCCGCTTTCGATGCGCTGCTCGGCGTCGTCGAGCGGGTCTTCGCGGTCGAGCTCGCCGACGTCGAGCGCGCCAAGCGCATCGTCCTGGGCAACCCGCGATTGTCCGCGCGCGACGCGCTGCACCTCTCCGTCATGGAGAGTCAGGGAATTTCGCGCATCATGAGCTTCGACGCCGGGTTCGACGGCTTTCCGGGAGTTTCTCGGATCGCGTAGAAGCGGCGGCGGAGCAGACTCGGACCCTCTTTCGGGACGGCCCGGGAAGGCTTCGGCGGCGGAGAGCGAGAGAGGCGCCGACGCGCCCGGCGTGACGCGGCCGAGCCTCTCCAGTGTCAGCCGCGAGGAGAGCCCGGCGAGAAGGCGCGGTGTCGCGCCGCGGCCCTGCCAGACCGGCCGCGCGCCGGCGACGGAGACGACGGCGACGGCCGCGATCCCGCTCGCGCGCCAGGGAGTCGAGAGCAGGAGTGTCGAGCCCTGCGCCTGCGCCGCGCGCGCGAGGCGCAGCCAGGCGGCGTCGGGAATCCACCGCGTGCGCGGGCAGAGCCCGAGGTCCGCGACGACCAGGGGAAAGCCCACCGCGACGAGCATCTCCGCCGCGGCGAGCGCTTCCTTCGCGCTTCGCGGGCGCGCCCAGAGGAGGCGTTCGAGATCCACGCCCGCAAGCTCCGCCGACTGAGGATCGAGGTGGTCGCCCAGGTCCACGAGCGCGGCGGGCTGCCCGGTGGAGGTCGCCGCCGCGAGCGCCGCGAGTCCGAGCGAGAAGCGCCCGCTCGAGCGCCGGCCCGCGAGCTCGACGAGGCTCCCCTTCGGCAGCCCCCCGTCGAGAAGCCGGTCGAGCACCGGCACGGCGGTCGGCAGCGCGGCTCTCTCGACCGCATGGGAAGAGAGCTCGCTTGCGCGGTAGAGCCGCGCGCCCAACCCCGAAAGCAGCGCGCCGCCCGGTTTTCTCGCAAACCCTTCCGACTCCAGGAGCCGTTCGAGAGCGAGTGCCGGCGAAGCGCCCATTTCCGATCCTCCGACAGTGGGAGAGGCAAATTAGGCGTAAATAAGGCGTAAGTCAAGTAGGACAAATAAACTTGACTTTATGTAAAGATAACTTGACTATCCGGAGAATGAAAAACTGCCTGCATGTCCTACGCGCCGAGCGAGGCTGGTCGCAGGCGGAGCTTGCCCGCCGGCTCGGCGTCTCGCGCCAGACGGTCAACGCGATCGAAACAGACCGCTACGACCCGAGCCTTCCCCTCGCCTTCGGCATCGCGCGCGCCTTCGGCAAGCGAATCGAGGAGATCTTCGAGCCGAAGGACCTGCACCGCGTAGGGCGGTAGTCGCGCGCCGGGATCTCCCTTCCGGTCGCCGCCGCCCGCGAGCGCCGCTTCGAGACCGTTCGCCGCGTCCTCCCGGCCCGCGGCGCGGCCGCCTACTTCATCTCGGTGGCCGGGGTCTCCTTCACCGGCTTCAAGGCGTCGGCCGGCGCGATCTCCTTTCCGCCCGCGTCCACGTAGTGGATGTCGAAGGCGGCGTCGCCGTAGAGGTAGAAGCCGCAGGCCGCCGAACACCGGAATTGATGGACGTGGCGGGACGGCATCATCGCGAAGCTGCCCGGCTTGAGCGTGATGGATTTGCCGTCCTTCACATCCACCTCGGCGGTGCCGCTGACGATCATCAGGCTCTCATTCGACGTGTGCCAGTGCCACGGGATCGAACACGCCGCGGCCACCTTGGCGTAGAGAATGAACGACCCCTTGGTGGGATCGCCGTTCAACACGGATCCGTGCGCGCAGGTCGGCAACGGCGGGATCGTCACGAACTTCATCTCCGCGACGCTGCGTCCAAACGGCTGAGCCGCTTCCTGCCCCCGGGAGACGCCCGGAAGCGCCAACGCGAGCGACATCGCGAGCCCCAGCGAAACAGACCGGCCTCGAATGCTCATCTCTCATCCTCCTCTTACGCTCTTATGGCGAATCGCGAGATCCTACCAGCGTGATCCGGCGGCGGCACCTGAAGCTCCAGCCGGCGGCGATGCTGCGCCTGCTGCGGGTCTCTCGACCTTGGCCGTCGTGAGCTCCCTGCTCTTTCGCCGCGGAAAGTGGAAGACCGCGAAGGTGTGACCGGGAGATACGATGGGCGGAGCGATCCGAGCATGCGGAAGAACGACGAGACTGCCGACATCACCGATTGGGAAACAAGCCGTTCTGCGACGGGACGCGTAAAGCCATGCGCTTCGAGGGATAGCTCGGGGTAGGCTCCGCCGCCAGTGGCAAACCTCTTCGTCAAGGGACTGATCGTCGGTTTCTGCCTCGCCGCGCCGGTCGGCCCGATCGCGGTGCTGTGCGTGCAGCGCACGATGTCGCACAGCCGTTTCGCGGGCTTCGTTTCGGGTCTCGGCGCCGCGGCGGCCGACGCGCTCTACGGAACGCTCGCCGCCTTCGGCGTCACGGTCGTCTCCTCGTTCCTGCTGGACCACCGCATGCTCTTCCAGCGCGTGGGCGGCGCCATACTCTGCGTGCTCGGCGCCCGGGTGCTCCTGATGCGGCCTACCCAGCGGAAGAACGAGAACGACCGCGGCCTCTCCGCCGACTTCTTCTCGACACTGGTCCTCACGCTGACCAACCCGATGACGTTCATCGCCTTCGTCGCGATTTTCGCGACCCTCGGCGTGGGGGCCGTTCGGGGGCATTCCGTGCTGACCGCCGAGCTCGTGGGCGGGGTCTTCCTCGGATCGGCGCTGTGGTTCTCCTTCCTCGTCGGGCTGGTCAGCCTCTTCCACGGCCACTTCGGATACCAGACCCTCGTCACGATCAATCGCGTGACCGGAATCTTCGTGATCGGTGTGGGCGTGTTCTATCTCTTCATCCTTCGCGCGCGAAACGAGCCTTCGCCGGAGATGCTCCGAGAGCGCATCGAGGCTCTGGAACACCGGGTGCCCTCCGTGTCGCCCGCCGCCGTTCCCACTCCCTGAGCCAGTCGGGCCAAGAGGGCAGCCGGCCCGGCCGGCTCAGCGGGGCTTCGAGGCCGGTGTCTCGACGCCTGCCGCGGCGCTCCGATTCGCGGCCAGGAGCTTTGCGAGAACTTCGTCGTAGTACGGCTTCTCGCGCAGTCCGGAGTACTTGCCCGGAAAGTAGGCGACGGTGATGTCGGCGCTCTGGTGCCCGGCGTCGAAGTTGTTCAGCACGACCGCCAGCCGCTGGTCGTTGGAAAGCCGGATGTTGTCGATCATCGGAAAGTCGAAGTAGCCGAGCCAGAACTCGGCGGAAGTCGTTTCGATCCCACGCCCCTGCTCGGTGCGCACCGTCACACGCAGCTGCAGCTGCGAGGCGTCGGGGTCCGATCCGAGAACTTCCACCTTGAGATTGCGCCGGACACCGTCCAGAACCAGCTCCCGCGCCACGAACGGGGATTGGGATGCCCCGTCGGGAGCGAGGAAGGAGAGGGTCTTCAGATTGGCGGTGGCGTCGAACGTCACGCCGCCTTCCTCGATGACGAGCATCTGCTTCTTCGAGACCTCCTCGGCGACCCGATTGAGCCGGGCCAGGTATTCCGCCCGCTGAGGATTGGCCTTCAGCTGCCTCTCCAGATGCAGAAAGAGGGGCTTCAGATTCAAGGACTCGTGAAAGTTGTAGACGAGGAGCTCGACGTTCAGCACCCTCTGCTCGATCGTCGTCGGCCCCGAGCCGAGAAAGGAGCCGATGATCGACGTGAACATGTCCTTGCGCAGGGCGCTCTCCGATTCCTCCCGCTTGCTGACGAGCTCCGAGTAGAGCCGTGCGTTGGTCTCGCTCGTCTGCATCCGCTCCCGCAGCGCCGCCTCCCGCGCCTCTCGATCGCGCAGAAAGGAAGACGTCCAGAATCCCAGCACGGCCACCGCGATCGCCGTCAGGAGGCCGCCGACCGGCTTCAGGATGATGTCGGCCTTGTCCCACGCGTCGCGGACGGGCCGCCGCTCGGGTGACTCCGACATCACTTTCTCCCGAGGGAGACCTTGCCCGCCTCGTCTTTCACGACCAGATCGTAGCGGCTCGGCTTCTCGTACAGGGTGACGGTGAGAGAGGGCTTGGAGCCCTTGTATTCGAGCGAGAGCCGGCACTCGCCGGTTGCCGCGACTTTGAGACTGTAGGAGCCGAACTGGTCCGTCTGTGTCGAGGCGGACGTTGCGCCGCAGTCGAGTTTGAGCGAGACCCCTTGCGGCAGGGGCTTGCCGTTCTCACTCACCGTGCCGTGGATCTCCGCCGCGCCGGCTTCCGCGGCCAGGGCCAGCAAAATGACGCCGAAAAGAAGAACCGTTCTCATCATTCACCTCGTGCTCACGACCTAACCCATGCAAGTCTCCTGCGCATTCCGACCCGGGAGACCGGGGTGCCCGGACGGCGCCTCGGTGCTCCGATCTGTCCGTCTCCTACCTGCGCGGGCCGGAAGACGGTGCACCCTTCTCGAGTCCCATCACCAGGGCGGACCGGGCCTTCTCGAGCACCCGCTCGAGCGAGGCGTCCGCTCCGGCCGCGAGCGCTTGGGCGAGCGTGAACCAGGCCACACCGCGGACCTCCTCCGCCTGGGCCGCGAAGGACTCCTGTGAAGTCGTCAGCAGGTAGCGCAGGTCGAAGTGCACGTGGGCGGGGCGGTCCGCGCGTGGCGGAATCGGATGGACGTCGACGTCCAGCACGAGCGGCCCGAGCGGCGCGTCGAGCATCGTGGCTCCCGTCTCCTCCTGCGCCTCGCGGCGCGCCGTTTCGAAGACCGAGGCGTCGGCGGGCTCGACGTGGCCGCCCGGCTGCAGCCAGCGCTCGAGCCGGCGGTGAAAGACGAGCAAGAACCCGTCGCCTTCGGGCCGCGCGACCACGGCGCTGCCCGTGATGTGATCGGTCCGGGCGCGCGAGAACGGGTCCGCGCCGGATGAGAGCAGGGCCCGGATCCGTTCGAGCGACGCGAGCTCTCGCGAATCGGCGGGGCGGAAGCGCTCGAGATCCTCGAGCAGGCGCGCGGCCGAGATCATCCGCGCGGCGGACCCGACAACGAAGGCATGCGGCGACGATAGCACCGCGCTCTCGCGCCCTGCCGCCGGCTCGGGATAGTCTCCCGGCCCGACGAACGGAGTGTGAGCTCATGGAAAACGCCGATACCGCGACGATCGACGCCCTCGTGGCCGCGCTCTACGACACCCTTTCGGGCCCGGCCGGGCCGCGCGATTGGGACCGGGAACGGCGGCTCTTCGCGCGGGGCGCGATCCTGGTCTCCGCCGGTCCGGTCGTGAACGAGCTCAAGCGGGGACCCGCCTTCATGGACCTGGAAGGCTTCATCTCCTCGCGCGCTCCCTATTTCGCATCGAACGACTTCTACGAGAAGGAGACCGCGCGACAGACGTTTCGATTCGGGAACATCGTCCACGTGCTGTCGGCCTACGAAGCGCGCCGGCATCCGGGAGACCCGAAGCCGCTCTGGCGCGGGATCAACAGTATTCAGCTCTTTCACGACGGAGACCGTTGGTGGCTCGTCTCGATCGTCTGGGACAACGAGCGTCCGGACAACCCGCTGCCGGCGTGGACAGCCGGCGCAAGCCCTGCCGCCTAACGAAGGCGCAGGCGCTCGCGAACCATCGCCGCCGCGACGAGCCGGACGCCGGTGCGACCGACCGAATCAGGATACAAGGAGGGTGCGACTCGCTCGATCCAGTAAGACATCCGCTCGCGACGCGACAGAGGTTCGCGAAGTTCATCGAGCGAACCGACTCGCGTCGCGGGAGCCGGAGCGCCGCGAGGCAATCAGGCGAGCGGTCGAGGCCCTTTGGCCGAGCACGCGACGGCGTTCCGACCGCCTTCAAGATACCAGGAGGGTGCGCGACTCGCTCGAGTCAGTGGAACATTCACTCGCAGCGCGACCAAGTTTCGCGACCTAAGGAGCGAAACGACTCGCGCTGCGGGAGCCGGAGCGCAGCGAGGCAATCAGGCGAGCGGTCGAGGCCCTTTGGCCGAGCCGCGAGCCGGTGCGACCGGAGGTCGCGCGGACTTGAGCGACGTCAGGAACATCAGGTGAAAGCCCGACGGTCGCAGATTGCCGAGCAAGCGAAGGCGACGGTTAGTCCGCGTCGGTAGAAGTCTCGGCAACCTCGTTGCGGACCGCGCGAACGAGCGCTTCGACGGCGGAGTCCTCCAGGCCCTGCGGGCCGAAGCCGCGGCGGGCAAACTCGACCCACTCGCCCTTCACCTCGACCTGAAGAGTCAGCAGCCGGGCCTTGCCCTGCCAGTGGACTCGCACGGACATGTCTTGCGAAGCGAAGAGAACGGTCCGATCCCCGGAGGAGTCGGCGGACTTCTTGTCGCTCTCCACCGCATATCCCCTCTGTTTCAGGGCCGAGCCGATACGGTCGAAGGCGGCGTCCACGGTCAACATGAAGGGCCTCGCTTCGGTTGGCGCCTATTCTATGGCGGCCGGCGGCCGAAAGCGCGACCCGATCGGCGATCCGATCAGCTCCGCTGGCGCTCCCCCATGGCCAGGAAGAGGATCTCCCGCTTTTCCTCGCGCACGCCGCGGGCCGACGAGAGAGCCGCCGGGCCGCGGTCCCGCCACCAGGCCCGGGCGTCCTCGAGCCTCCAGGGCGGCACCGCGCAGGCCTCGAGCATCCGGTCGAGCTGCTCCGCCGAGGACGGCCGCTCGTCGCGGTCGAAGGAGAGACACCGGCCGATGATCTTGTCGAGCCCCTCCGGAACGGGATTGGGTGAGGCGTCGGCGAGCGGTGTCGGCGGGCCCTCCCTCTCTCTCGCGAAGACTTCGATCGCCGTGCGCCCCGGAAACGGAGAGCTGCCGGTCAGGAGGAAGTACCCGACCGCGCCCAGCGCGAAGAGGTCCGCCCGCGCGTCCACTCCCGACGGATTGCTCATCCCTTCGGGCGCCATGTAGAGCGGCGTTCCCAGAAGCGAGCCGTCTTGTGAGAGCTCGGCGTCGCGGGGGCCGCCCGCCTCCGCGCCGTTCGGAACACGTTCCGGATCGCCGATGTCCTTGACGAGGCCGAAGTCGAGGACCTTCAAGAAATCCGGGATGCCGCCATAGACGCAGATCATCAAGTTGGCCGGCTTGATGTCGCGGTGAATGAGACCCGCGGCGTGAGCTTCCGCCAGAGCGCCGCAGGCCTGCCGGAGAAAATGAACCACGCGTCCCGGGGGCAGCGGTCCCTCGAGGGCGACCAGCTGCAGCAGGTTGATGCCGCGCAAGAGCTCCATCGCGTAATAGAAGACTCCCTCGGCGGTCCGGCCGTAGTCGTAGATCGCAATCGTGCTCGGGTGCGTCAGCCCGGCCGTGAGTTGAACCTCCCGCTCGAAACGCGCGAGCGCGCGCTCGCCCTCGGTGCCGGGCGCGAGCAGCTTGACCGCGGTCGGCCGCCGCAGCAGGGCATGGCGCGCCTCCCAGACGACGCCCATCGCGCCGTGTCCGAGGCTCGCGATCAAGCGGTAAGGGCCCACCTTCTCCGCCTGGCGGCGAAGGCGCGAGATCGTCCGCAGCGAGGTCACCATGACGAGGCCCAAGAGGGCGGCCAGGGCGCCGGCTCCGGCGACGCCGATCGCACCGCGCTTGGCCGGGAGAAAGGCGCCCGGAAGCGCGAAGACATTGAGCGACCAGTGCCGGTCGGCGAAGTCGATCGGGAAGGGAACCTGGAATCCCTCGCGCCGCGGCAGTGCCGAGGCGCCCGCCGGCCGCTCCGCCAGGGGAGGAGCCGCCGGCTTCTCGGTCTCACTCAGCGTGAAGCCGAGGCCCGGGTCGGTCGCGGAGGCCGCGCTGCTGACAACCGCGTCCAGCCGGAAGATCGCGAGCGCGAAGCCCGAGAGCGCCGCGCGGCGCTTGGCCTCCGACCCGGGATCGCCCTCTTCGTAGACCGGCGCGTAGAGCGCGACCGCGGGAGAGGCATCGCGCCGGCCCTCGTCCTCGATCAGCCGGAAAGGGCCGTGCACGACGGTCATTCCCGTGTCGCGCGCCTTTTCGGCGGTGCCCCAGCGCTCCGGGCTCGAGGCGATGTCGAAGCCGAGCGCGCCGGCGTTGGGCGGCTCCATGTACTGCACGGGCACGTAGAAACGCCGTTGCGCCGCACCGCGCGGCTTTCCGTCGGGGCCGTTCTCCCAGATGCGGTACTCCATCAGCCCCGCCGCCTGTCCTTCCGCCTCGTAGAAAAGCCGCTCGGACGCGATCACGAAGGGAAGCCACTCGAAGGCATAGACGAGGCGGCGGCGGCGCCCCAGGGGATCCGATCGGACGAGCGAATCGGTCATGTAATGGAACTGCCGACGAGTCACCCGGCCCGAGGACTCGAGAAGGCTCGAGAGGATTCCGAGATAGTCGAGCGGCACCGCCAGCCTCTCATTGACCGCGCTCTGGAGATGCTGCGCCTGTTCCACGAAGGCGAAATGGGCGGCCGCCTGGGCGCGCGCGAAAAAGTAGGCGCCCAGCCCGAGCGACAGAGCGACCAGGATGCTCGCCACGAGGATGTCTGTCCCGCGAATCGAACTACGCCAGAGGGAAACGGCGGATCGCAGGCGGCGAACCGTGAATCGGCCGGTCTCCGAGCTGATCCGGCCGCTCCCGCTCCCGCTGCTCGTCACGGGCGGGATTATCTTGCGGACAGGCCCCCCGGAGTAGAGCGGCGCCGGGCGGCGGCCCGATATTTCGAGGTCCTAGGACGAATTCCGGCCGGAAGCCTCGCTGGCCACGCGCCCGAGGGCCGACCAATCGAGATCTCCCAGCCCTCTGGCCACGGCCGCCTGGAGGCGATCCCGGACCAGATCCGCGAGCGGCATCGCGACACCGCGGGCCTCTGCCGCCGCCAGGACGAGCCCGACGTCTTTCAGCCCCAGACGCACCGTGAATCCGGGGGGTTCGTGCCTGGCTTCGATGATGAGCTTGCCGTAGGTCTTGTAGATCGGGGCCGGGAAGAGCGACGTCGTCAAGAGCTCCAGGACCTGATCCGGATCGAGGCCGGACCGGCGCGCCAGTGCGACCATCTCGGCGAGCGACTCGATCATCGACGCGATCAGGAAGTTGCCGAGCAGCTTGACGGTCGCGGCCTGAGCCGGCGCTTCTCCCATGACGACGAGCTTCGACGCGAATGCCCCGAGCATGGGCCGGTGCTTCTCGATGACGGCCGCCGGCCCGGCCGCGACCACGGTCAGCTGACCGGCCTCCGCGGCCTGCGGGCGGCCGAAAACCGGCGCGGCGACGAAGAGCTGCCCCGCGCCGGCGTGCTCACGCGCCAGACGCTCCGAGAGCTCGACACTGATCGTGGAGAGTGAGAAGTGGGGAACGCCGGCTGGAAGCGACGACCGCAGCCCCGGCTCGTCGAAGACGACCGACTCGAGAGCCTTGTCGTCGGCGACCATCGTCAGGACCGCCTCCGTCTGGCAGACCTCGGCGATCGAACGAGCCGCCTGCGCTCCGGCCGGAGCGAGCTCCCTCGTGCGCTCGGCCGTGCGATTGAAGACGATCACGGATTGGCCCGCGCGGATCAGGCTCCCCGCGATTCCCCGGCCCATCCGGCCGAGCCCGATGAGTCCGACGCTCATGCCAGCCTCCTTCTCTGCCGCGCCTCGCGAAATGGCGGGTCGGAATCTCGGAGCCCCTCGTTCCGGCGCGGCAAGGCCAAACTTAAGGCCTCACGTGACGCCGGCGTCAAGCCTGACCCGTGCGCGGTGGCCAGCCCCGCCCGAAGAGCCCTCCCATCGAACATTTACGGCCGAGGTGCGTAAAAGGTAGAGCCGGCGGCGGTCAGCCGGCCGATTTTCATGACCGAAGTAGGGGCGGTAACGCGGCCAGCGGGGCCTTTTCGAAGGTTTTTGAGGTTCTTCATGCGCAAGAAACGGTGGATCTGGGTCGTCGCCATCGCGGTGGTCGCGGGCGGGGCAGTCGCCGCCACACGGAACAAGGACAAGGCCGATCCCAAGGCCGAAACGAGCCCCTTCCGCCTGGGCAAGGTCCAGGCCGAGAACCTCCAGGTATCCGTCCGCGAGGTCGGGGTGGTCGATCCGGTGACCAAGGTGGACGTCAAATCGGCCGTTTCGGGCCGGGTGACCTCGCTGCGCGTCCGCGAGGGCGCGGTCGTCAAGTCCGGCGACATGCTGGCCGAGATCGAGCCGGACGTGAATCAGGCGCAGTCTCTCTCGGACGTCCAGGCGAGCGTGAAGGACATGGAGCTGAAGCTTCAGGACGCCGAGCGCGACTTCGCGATGCAGAAGGCGCTCTTCGAGCAAGGACTGGTCGGCCACGACACCTTCCGTTCTTCACAGATCAAGCGCGACCAGGCCGCCGAGAGCCTTCGCGCGGCTCAGATGCGCTACCAGATCGTGGAGGACCGCGGCATCCCGATCTCGGGCAACGCGGCGTCGCAGAAGGCCCACGTCACCTCGCCCATGAGCGGCGTCGTGATCAAGCGCGGCGTCGAGCTCGGGGAGACGGTCACTTCCGGCGTCTCCTCCTTCAACTCGGGGACGGTCCTCTTCACGGTGGCGGACTTGCAGTCGCTCATCATCCGGGTCAACCTGAACGAAGTCGACATCGCCAAGGTCCACATCGGGCAGCCGGTGCGCATCACTCTCGACGCGTACCCGCAGAAGGTCTTCACGGGCAAGGTCAGCTTCGTGGCGCCGTCGGCCGAGCTGGTCGAGAAGATCAAGGTCTTCAAGGTGGAGGTCACGCTCGACGAGCTGGGCGACGCCTACCGCACCGGGATGAGCGCCAACGTCGAGATCCTCGGCGACAAGCGCGACAAGGCCATCTCCATCCCGCTCGAGGCGCTCCAGAAGCGGGACGGACAGACGGTCGCCTACCGGCTCAAGGACGGCCTGAAGCCGAAGCAAGTCGCCGCCGCCAAGGAGGCGCTCTCCGGCCGCAACAAGTTCACCTGGCTCTCCGACCACTGGACGGAGTACTTCGACGTCGTCCCGGTGTCGGCGGGCATCGCCACACTCGAGCGCGTCGAGATCCTCGCCGGGCTGAAGCCGGGCCAGCAGGTTTCGCTCGAGGATCCCTCCAAGAAGAAGGTCGAGAAGGACGACGACACAGATTGAGAAGGTCCGAGGGGCGAGGGGTTAGGGGTTAGGGACGAAGGCGACCCGAGGCGACCACTCCTCGCACCTCACACCTCACACCTAAGAGGACAGTCGGCCATGAGCTCCATCATAGAAACATCCGGTCTGACCAAGACGTTCGGAACAAACGGTGTCGCCGTCCACGCGCTGCGCGGCATCGACCTCGACGTCGCTCGCGGGGAGTTTCTCGCCCTGATCGGCCCCTCCGGCTCGGGCAAGTCGACGCTCATGGCGATCCTCGGGTGCCTCGACTCCCCGACTTCCGGCAGCTACTCCTTGGACGGCCACCGCGTCGAGGGGCTGTCGGGGCCGGAGCTCGCCCGCATCCGAAACGAGAAGATCGGCTTCGTCTTTCAGCAGTACAACCTGCTGCCGAAGGCCTCGGTCGTCCGGAACGTGGAGCTTCCGATGCTCTACGCCGGTGTCGGGCGAAGAGAGCGCCGCGCCCGCGCGATGGAGCTTCTCGAGCGGGTCGGCATCCCGGACAAGGCGAAGGTTCTTCCGGCGGCGCTCTCCGGTGGCCAGCGGCAGCGGGTCGCGGTCGCGCGCGCCCTCGCGAACCGGCCGGCGATGCTGCTCGCCGACGAGCCCACCGGGGCTCTCGACTCGAAGACGGGACACGAGGTCCTGGAGCTCTTCGTCGACCTGCACCGCCAGGGCAACACGATCCTGATCGTCACCCACGACCTCTCGATCGCCGCGATGGCCGGGCGCCGGGTCGAGATCCACGACGGTCTGATCAAGATGCCGGAGGCGGCGTGACGTTGGGATGCGAGATACGGGATTCGGGATACGGGATACGGGATACGGATCTCGCATCCCGTATCTCGCATCGCGCATCTCGTATCTCACATCTCGCATCTCGCATCTCGAATCCCGCATCTCGACGAATGAGCCTCAACGGCAAGTTCCGCGAGCGCGTCCGCAACGCCTGGGTCGAGATGCGCGAGAACCTCACGCGCTCGACCCTGCAGTCGCTCGGGATCGTGCTCG
>DATKAE010000128.1:0-4316 GCA_035498405.1 Thermoanaerobaculia bacterium
GGCCTCATGCACGTCGGGGCGCTCGCCCGGTGGCACGAGGAGAAAATCTTCCTCTATGTCGGTCAGAACGCGGAGATGGACGAGTTCATCAACGGCGATTGCGCGATGCTCCTGCAGTCCTCGGCGTTCGTCGGTGAGTTCAAGAGGTCTCTGACGTTCGACTGGGGAACCGGCCAGCTGCCCCACTGGGGACCGCCCTATCGAAAGGCGAACACCAGCCTGGGCGGCGCCAGCCTCTGGGTGATGCGGGGGCACGAGGCCGCGGAAGAGAGAGGCGTCGCGCTCTTCCTGAAATTTCTCCACGAGCTGCCCCAGCAGAGATGGGCGGCGGCCACGACGGGCTGGCTACCGATCACCAGGGCTTCCGTCAGGAGCCTCGAGGACGACTCGTTCTACAAGGAGTACCCCGAGAAGTGGACGGCGTTGAGCCAGTTGCTGAATGCCAAACCCACCTCGAACAGCGGGGGCCTTCGTCTGGGCAAATACGTCCGGGTTCGCGAGGTCATCGAGCTCGAGCTCGTGAACATCCTCGAGGGCAGGAAGACCGTCAAGGAAGGGCTCGATTCCGCGGTGGAACGGGGCAACGCGATCCTCAGGCAGTTCGCGGTCACCCATGGAGCCGCAGCATCCGGAGCGATTTGAGCCCGATGTGTCGCGATCAGTGCGGAAATCCGGCGCGGCATATACTCGAAAGCAGCCTTTAATGGAGGAAAGATGAAAAGGCGGTTCGCGGTGCTCCTTCTGATACCGGCAATGTGGCTCGTTTCGGCAGCCCCACAGGCCCAGCAGCCCCAGCAGCAATATCCCCTGGCGGACATGCTCGCGCAGAAGATCATCGACAAGTACACCAACTCCACGTGCGTCCAGCTCGCCACGCAGAAGAGCGAGAAGCCGACCGGCGAGAAGGCCCAGATGGAGCAGCGGGTGGTCGCGGCCCTGAAGGCCGATCCGCAGATGCGGGCCTACTTCATCAACAAGGTCGCCGCGCCGATCGCGAACAAGATGTTCGAGTGCGGGATGATTCCATGACGGCCCGCAGGACCCGCGTGCCGATCCTGATGGCGGCCACCCTCGGATTGTGGGCGTTCACGGCGGGAGCGCAGGACGCCGCGAACCAGAGCCTTCGCGCCGGCATCGCCGAAAAGGTCACGGCCGCGCGCCAGGCCAACGCCACGGCGATGCAGCAGTACACCTGGGACCAGCGCACCGAGCTCCTCGAAGACGGCACCGTCAAGGACACGCGCGTCCAGATGGTCAACTGGGTCAACGGCGCGTACCAGAAGAGCCTGGTCTCGAACGAGGGACCGTCGCTCCCCCGCTTCGGCATCCGCAAGCGCATCGCGGAGGAG
Organism: Thermoanaerobaculia bacterium; assembly: GCA_035498405.1. Lineage (GTDB taxonomy): Bacteria > Acidobacteriota > Thermoanaerobaculia > UBA5066 > Gp7-AA6 > DATBFU01. The sequence continues at coordinate 1,350 of DATKAE010000128.1, forward strand.
AAGCAGAAGGAGATGCAGGAGTACCTCTCGGGGCTGAAGGCCCAGCTCGAGCAGTACACGATGGGCACGAGCCCTCAGCTCCTCGGCTTCTTCAACAAGGCGCAGGTCAGCGGTCCGGACGCGACGGGGCTGATCGCCCTGTCCGGAGGCAGCATCGTTCTGCCGGGCGACTCGATGACCCTGTGGGTCAACGCGACGACGCACAAGGCCGCGAAGGCGTTCATCGCGACGACGTATCAGGGCAGCCCGGTCACGATGAACGCGACCTTCAACGTGCTGTCGACCGGCTTGAGCTACATGAACTACGCCGACATCCAGATCCCGGCCAAGCAGATGGAGGTCCAGGTCTCCAACTTCAACTACAACAAGAACAACTGACCCGGGCGAACGTCCGCTACCTCAGGTAGAGCTTGAGGACGAGCCCGATGCCGTTGACGTCGGTCGAGTCCTTCACGAAGTTGCGCTGGAAGTACGCCTCGGCCACGACCCGCTCCGAGATGTGGACATCCAGCCCTCCGGTGACCCGGATCTTGAACCAGTCTCCGTCGTCGAAGTCGTAGAAGAATTCCCCGTATGCGTAGGGCGTCAACGTCGTCTTTCCGATGACGACGTTGCGCTCGAGCTGGATGCGGTTTCGATAGCGCGGATCGAAGTCGCCGCCGCTGAATCTCAGGTCGAAGCGGTTCCGGTCGCTCGCGAGAATCTCCCAGGGAAGGACCATCCGCGCCGTGGCCTCGGCGGTCATCGTGTTCGAGGCCGGCTGGCCGTTGCCCGCCTCCGTGTATCCGTACCCGACGCGGAGCTGCAGCCGACGCATCTGCGCCGCGAAGGCCGGGCCGACCAGGTGGAGGCTCGCGATGGGCGCGACGAAGTAATCGAGGTAGATCCCGGCCGTTCCGTACTGGTCCGAGTTCTCCGTCCCCTCACGGGTCCGGGCGACCGGCACGTAGAGGCGCATGGCGTCGTCGAGGCGGACGAACGTGTCGATCTGCGGCCAGAACTCCGTCTTGACGTCGTCCTGCGCCGCCAATGGCGCCGCGATGGCGAGGACCAGACCACAGAGCGCCGCGAGCGCGACTCGCGATCCCGACGCGTGCCGGAGCGTTCGGGGTTCGGCCGCCCGGGGCGGCGAGGGTGTCCGGGCGGCGAGGAACATCGGGTTCTCGCGCGGATTGTACGCTCGGAGAAGGTTTGGGCCGACGAGCTGGCGCCAGACGCCCGCCCTCGCGCCTCGAATTTCATTCGCCCGGAGCCCGCGTGCCCCTCGGATAGAGTACGCCCGACAAAAACGGGTCCGTCAATTCAGGTTGGGCGAGCCGGCGACACCGAGTCCCGGTGAGATTTCCGGCTCGGAGGGTGGTCATGAAATCCGCGGCGGCAACTTCCCGGGTTGAGAGACGGCAGCAGGGAAAGGCCCTGCGCGAGAAGTGCCCGCGGACCGCGCAGGCCGAATGGAAGCCCCGGGCGAAGTCGGTCGACCCGATCCGGTGGCTCGAGGAATCCGACGAGGATCGAATCCCGGCGCTGATCCCGGTGAAGTATCAGCGCATGGCCGAGTCGGCCTTCAAGTTCTTCCGCGGCGCCGCGATCGTCCAGGCGCGCGACCTCGCTCATGCGCGCGTGACGGGGATCGAGGTTCAGGCCTGCGGCGACTGCCACCTGTTGAACTTCGGCGGATTCGCGTCGCCCGAGCGGAGGCTGATCTTCGACATCAACGACTTCGACGAGACGTTTCCCGGTCCGTGGGAATGGGACGTGAAGCGGCTCGGCGCCAGCATCGTGCTGGCGGCCAGGGACCGGAGTTTTCCGAAGGCGGTCGCGAACGATGCCGTCCTGGCGGCGGCCTCGTCCTACCGGGAGCGGATGTCCGAGTTCGCCGGGATGCGGGTCCTCGACACGTGGTACGCGCAGATCAGCATCGACGCGATCAAGGAGCATTTCCGCAAGGACCGGGACGTGATGACCCGGCTCCTGAAGGCCGAGAAGCAGGCGAAATCGCAGACGTCGGAGGCGGTCGTCCCCAAGTTGACCGGGGTCGTCGACGGGCGCTGGAGGATCAAGGACAACCCGCCGATCATCTACCACTTCCTCCTCGAGGCCGACGAGTTCGAGAAGCACCTCCTGCACCACCTCAAGCAATACCGGAAGTCCGTGCCTCACGATCGACTGAAGCTCTTCGACCGCTACCGGTTCGAGGACGGGGTCATCAAGGTCGTGGGCGTCGGCAGCGTGGGCACCCGGTGCTACCTCTCGCTGTTCGTCGCCGACGACGAGGAGCCGCTGTTTCTGCAGATCAAGGAGGCGCGCCGGTCGGTGCTGGAGTCGCCGCGCGGCAAGAGCCGCTTCCCGCATCAGGGCTTCCGCGTCGTCTACGGCCAGCGCCTCATGCAGGCGGCGAGCGACATCTTTCTCGGCTGGTTCCGCTCGCTGGAGGGCCACGACTACTACGTTCGGCAGTTCCGCGACATGAAGGTCTCCGCCGAACCGGAGACCTTCAAGCCGAGCACGCTGGTGGCCTACGCCACTCTCTGCGGGTGGGCCCTGGCGCGGGCGCACGCCAAGGCGGGAGATGCGGCGTCGATCGCCGGATACCTGGGATCGACCGATCGATTCGACATCGCTCTGTCGAAATACTCGCAGGCCTATGCCACGCAGGCCGAGCGCGACTTCGAGCTGTTCCAGGCGGCGATCCGTTCCGGCCGTCTGCAGACCGAACCGGCCAAGGGAGCAGACCTCGGCTTCCTCGTCTAGGAAATCCGAGGCGACATGCGCCGCGCGACGATAGCCTTGCCCCTCGCGGCCGTCTGGCTGGCGATGGCAACGGCGCCGGTCGCCTCCGCGGCGCCGCTGCGCGTGGCGACGCACCCCGTCGCGCCCTTCGTCCTTCCGAAGACCGATCCGCCGGCGGGCTTCAGCATCGACCTGTGGAACGAGGTGGCGCGTCGGATGCACGCCGACTCCTCCTGG
>DATKAE010000129.1:0-7699 GCA_035498405.1 Thermoanaerobaculia bacterium
TGCCCGAGCGGCGAACAACCACCTCGTCGCCTGCAAAGCGGAACTCCTTCGGCAAGCGGACCGCCTGGCTCCTCCCATTCCGGAAAAGTTTCGCCGTTTTCATCGTATAGACCAGTATATACCAGCCTCTCCCCAGGAGTACGGGGGCGAGTGGAACTTGACAGATCCCCTGGTCGCCCAGTCGGGGTTCGGCTTGGTTTCCTGACGGAAGGCGGCTCCTGTTGACCGCGGTCGAGCCCGGGCACGGCTCACGCCTCGATGTGCAGGACGCCTCGGGCGGGAAGCCACGGCCGGCTCCGGTAGGGTTCTTGTCCCCACGCCTGCGGCTGTTCTCTAACTAACCCCTCGCCCGTCCTCGGACGAGCGACTTCGCCGCGGATGCCGTCTCCCAACCGCGTCAGGCGACGCGATCGCGAAAGCCGACGGCGATATTGTTGCCGTACGGGAGGCTCGATCCGTATGCCAGAACCCCTTCTCCGCCGGTTCGCTCGCGTCGCCGCCGTCGCCGCAATCCTCGCTTTCCCGGAGGGTCTCGCGGCCGAGCTTGCGCCCGTCATCCCCCGCGACGTGCTCTTCGGCAATCCCGAAAAGGCCCAGCCGCGCCTCTCGCCCGACGGCGAGCGCTTAGCCTGGCTCGCTCCGGACAAGAAGAACGTCCTTCAGGTCTGGGTGAAGACCGTCGGCAAGAACGACGACAAGATCGTGACGGCCGACAAGAAGCGGGGAATCCGGCAGTTCTACTGGGCCCAGGACGACAAGACGCTGCTGTACATCCAGGACAACGACGGGGACGAGAACTACCACCTCTACGGGGTCGATCTCGCCTCGGGCAACGTCCGCGACTACACCGCGTTCCAGGGCGTTCGCGCGGAAGTCGTCGACATCAACCCGGATTTTCCCGGTCAGATCCTAGTCGAGTTGAACCTGCGCGACCGGCGGGCGATGGACGTCCACCGCCTGAACCTTTCGACCGGGTCGATCGCGCTCGACACCGAAAACCCGGGCGACGTCCAGGGCTGGGGCGCGGACGCGAAGCTTCAGGTGCGCGCGGCGCAGGTGGGCACGCCGGACGGCGGCACCGAGATCCGAGTCCGCGATGGCGTGAATTCGCCCTGGAGGACGCTGCTCAAGGTCGGCCCGGAGGAGATCCTGGAGTTCCAGGGCTTCACCGCCGATGGAAAATCGGTGTACCTGAAGAGCTCCGTCGGGAGCGACACGGCGAGGCTCGTCGTCCGAGATCTGGCGACCGGCTCCGAAAAGGTCCTGGCATCGTCCTCCGAGGTCGATGCGGGCAACGTCCTGATCCAGCCGAAGACACACGTCGTCCAGGCCGTTTCCTTCGAGCCCGGCCGATCGACGTGGAGGGTCCTCGACCCCTCGGTCCAGCCCGACTTCGACGCCATTGCGAAGCTGAACCCCGGCGATTTCGAAATCGTCAACCGCACGGCGGCCGACGACGCCTGGCTCGTCGCGTTCACCTCGGACCGCGGGCCCGTGTCCTGGTACAAATGGGACCGCGCCGCGAAGAAGGGCGCCCTCCTCTTCACGGCTCAGCCGAAGCTCGAGGGACTGCCGCTGGCCGAGATGAAGCCGGTCGTCATCAAGTCCCGCGACGGCCTGAACCTCAATTCCTACCTGACGCTCCCCGTGGGCCTCCCGCCGAAGCGTCTTCCTCTGGTGCTCTTCGTCCACGGCGGCCCCTGGAGCCGGGACCACTGGGGATACAGCTCCTGGGCGCAGTGGCTGGCCAACCGCGGCTATGCCGTCCTCCAGGTGAACTACCGCGCGTCGACAGGCTACGGCAAGAAGTTCTTGAACGCCGGAAACCGGCAGTGGGGACTCAAGATGCACGACGACTTGATCGACGCGGCGAATTGGGCCGTCAAGCAGGGAATCGCCGACCCGAAGAGAATCGCGGTCTTCGGCGGCTCTTACGGCGGCTACGCCGCGCTCGCCGCCGCGACCATGACGCCGGACTTCTTCGCCTGCAACGTCGATATCGTGGGCCCTTCCAACATCAAGACCCTGATCGCCGCGATCCCGCCGTACTGGAAGCCGATTCGCTCGATGTTCGACGTGCGGATGGGCAACGTGGACGACCCGAAGGACGCCGAGCTGATCCGGAACGCCTCGCCGCTCTTTCGGGCAGACAAGATCGCCAGGCCTCTGCTCATCGGACAGGGCGCCAACGACCCGCGGGTCAACGTGAAGGAGTCCGAGCAGATCGTCGAAGCCATCGAGAAGAACGGTGGCAGCGTGACCTACGTCCTCTATCCCGACGAAGGGCACGGCTTCGCCCGCCCCGAGAATCGGATCGATTTCAACGCGCGCGCAGAGAAGTTTCTCGGGGCCTGTCTCGGAGGGCGCTTCGAGCCGATGGAAGGGGACAAGATCCCCGGCTCGTCCGCGGTCGTGAAGGTCGTGGGGAAATAGCCGAAGTCCGTCACGCGGCGGGCGTCGCGACGACGCGTCCGTCCTGGCCTGGGCCTGCCGAAGTCGGGACCCCTCGCTATCGCTCGGGATGGCGGCTGGTCGGCCGCGTGTTCGACCTCGGAGGAGGTGGCGAGGGAACTGGGGTCGCGGCTCTCTTCCGAGGACGGGCGCGAGGGAACTGGAGTGACTCCCGGTGACAGGAGCGGGCGAGCGCGAGGGCCGCGTCTCGCGAAACGAGCGGTCGGCCGGCAAGGGCCTGACGACAACTTGATAGCGATGACTGGTGTCTCGGTTCGCGTAATAGTAACGCATATGTTACTATAATGCCCAGTATCGATGTTCGCGAGTACCTCGACTTGGGAGGCCGATCGCCATTTGCGGCGTGGTTCAACAGTATCGGCGCGAGTGCAGCCGCGAAGGTGGCGGCGGCTGTGTACCGGCTGGAGGCCGGAAATTTTTCGAACGTTAAGGGCGTGGGCCAGGGAGTGTTCGAACGAAAGATCGATTTCGGCCCGGGCTATCGCGTGTACTTCGCAAAGAACGGAGAATCCCTGGTGATTCTGCTGGGCGGCAGCGGCAAGCGGCGACAGGGGGAGGCGATCGCCGCGGCGAAGGAACGATGCGTGGATTACAAGAAGCGCAAGGCGATTCGCTAGGAAGCGAGGATTCGAAATGGGGTTGACGCGGGCTTTCAAGGAAACGATCGCGGAGCGCGCGCGGCGGGACTCGCGCTTCCGTGAGGCCCTGTTCACGGAGGCGATCAACGCCTATCTCGCGGGTGACACGGCCGAAGGCAAATCGATCCTGCGTGACCTCGTCAATGCAACTGTCGGCTTTGAGGGCCTTGCCGCCGAGGTGCGCAAGCCAAGCAAGAGCCTTCACCGAATGCTCGCTCCGCGCGGAAATCCCAGTACCGACAACTTCTTCACAATCGTCAGCGCTCTCCAGAAGAAGACACGGGTGAAGCTGCGTGTGACAGCAGCTTCATGAGTTCTGTGCTGTAAGGGATCAGACCCGACCGAGCAGCTCGGCGTCCCCGACTCGGAGCGACTCGCCGAAGACGAGGGCAAGTGGAGCGACTGACTCCGCGGGCTGACGGCTCCCAGCTAGAATCTCCCTCGACCTCATGCCGCTCACACCCGGCTCCCGTCTCGGCCCCTACGAGATCCTCTCCGCCATCGGCGCAGGAGGGATGGGGGAGGTGTACCGGGCGAAGGACCCGAGGCTCGGCCGCGAGGTGGCGATCAAGGTGCTGCCGGCGTCCTTCTCGACCGACGCCGACCGGCTGCGGCGGTTCGAGCAGGAGGCCAAGGCCGCCGGAGTCCTGAACCACCCCAACATCACGGCCGTTTACGACATCGGGACTCACGACGGCGCTCCCTACGTCGTGCAGGAGCTGCTCGAAGGGGAGACGCTGCGGGCGACTCTTGGGCGTGCGCGCCTCTCGCCGAGGAAGGCGATCGACTACTCGGTTCAGATCGTGCATGGCCTGGCGGCGGCGCACGAGAAGGGAATCGTCCACCGGGACTTGAAGCCGGAGAATCTCTTCGTCACCAAGGACGGCCGCGTCAAGATCCTGGACTTTGGCCTGGCGAAGCTGACGCACACCGAGGAGCAGGGTCAAGTCACCAACCTTCCGACCGCCACCCAGGGCACGGAGCCCGGAGTCGTCCTCGGCACTCTCGGCTACATGTCCCCCGAGCAGGTCCGCGGCCGATCGGCCGATGCGCGCAGCGACATCTTTTCCTTCGGCGCGATCCTCTACGAGATGCTCTCGGGCAGGCGCGCCTTTCGCGGCGACTCGGCGGCCGACACCATGTCGGCGATCCTCAAGGAAGACCCGCCGGACCTCTCGGTCACCAACCAGTCGATCTCCCCCGGCCTCGAACGGATCGTTCGCCACTGCCTCGAGAAGAACCCCGAACAGAGGTTCCACTCCGCCCACGATCTCGCCTTCGATCTCGAAGCTCTCTCCGGCACGTCGGCCACGAGCGCCGGCGCCATCGCCCCAGCCGCGACGGCGGGTCGCCGGCGCTGGCTTCTCCCGGCGGTTGGCGTTGCGGTGGTGGCCGCGGCAGTCGCCGCGGCTCTCCTCGCCGTTCGCCGCGCGGAGAACCGCGCAAGGCCCGAGGGCGCCACCTTCCAGCAGCTGACCTTTCGCCCGCAGACGATTTTCAGCGCCCGCTTCGCCGCGGACGGCAAGACGGTCGTCTTCAGCGCCGCCCCACAGGGGAACTCGCCGCAGCTCTTCGTGGTCCGGCCCGAGTTCCCCGATCCGCGGCCCATGGGCGTGGGCGCCGTTCACCTGCTCGCCGTGTCCTCGCGCGGAGAGCTCGCAGTCCTGACGGGACCGCGTTTCATCGCTCACAACATCTTCCAGGGCACGCTCGCGCGAATGCCGCTCGAAGGCGGCGCCCCGCGGGACGTGATCGAGAACGTCCGCGAGGCCGATTGGTCGCCGGATGGCGCGCAGCTCGCGGTGATCCGCGAGGTGAACGGAAAAGATCGGTTGGAGTTCCCCGTCGGCAAGGTGCTGTACGAGACGGGCGGGTATCTGAGCGACCCGCGGTTCTCACCGGGAGGCGACCGGATCGCCTTCTTCGAGCATCCCTGGAGATATGACGATCGGGGCCAGGTGGCCGTCGTCGATCTCTCCGGCAAGAAGACGGTCCTCACGGGAGGCTACTGGGGGGAGGAGGGCCTCGCCTGGTCGCAGGACGGGGCCGAAGTGCTCTTCTCCGCGGGCAATGCCTACAGCGCATTTCGGATCTACGCCGTCACGCTCACCGGGCGTCGCCGTGTGGCGCTCGAGAGCGCCGGAGGCCTGACGATCCGCGATGTCCGTCGGGACGGAAAGTGGCTGGCGACGCGAGACGACTATCTGCAAAGCATGCCCGTATCTCTCGCCGGACAGAGCGCCGAGCGCGACCTGTCGTGGCTCGACTTCTCCTTTGGCCCGATGCTCTCGGCGGACGGAAAGACCGTCATCTTCGACGAGGAGAGCGGCACCGTCGGCGTCAACTATGCCGTCTGCCTGCGACGCACCGACGGCTCCCCGGTCGTCAGGCTCGGCGAGGGTCACACTTACGACCTGTCGCCCGACGGGAGATCGGTGCTTGCGGTCGTGCCGACCACCCCGCCGCAGCTCGTTCTCTATCCCACCGGCGCCGGCGACGCGCGGCATCTGGAGCGCGGAGAGATCGAGGCCTACGAATCCGGGAAGTTTTTCCCTGACGGCGGATCCCTGCTCATCTGCGGCCACGAGCGGGGACGGGCGTCGCGGTGTTACGTGCAAGCGATTGGCGGCGGCAAACCGAAACCGTTGACCCCGGAAGGCACGACTGCGGGAATCGTCTCGCCGGATGGGCAGAAGATTGTCGTGGCGGGAAACGGCGGGCTCTTCGTCTACCCCGCGGGCGGCGGCGACGGAAGCCGGATTCCGGGAACGACGCGCGACGACGAGGCGATCCGTTGGAGCAGCGACGGAGGCTCGATTCTCGCCTTCCGCCAGAACGACATTCCCCTCCGAGTCGAGCGCATCGCGCTCTCGACCGGCCGGCGAGACCTGGTCCGGACGATAGGACCGGCGGACCTCGGGGGAGTCGTCTCGCTCATTACTCCCTTTCTCTCCGCCGACGGACAAAGCTACGCATACGTCATTTCCAGGACGATCTCCCATCTGTTTCTCGTGGAGGGGGCACGGTGAATCGTCGCCTTCGCTTGCTCGAAGATCCGCCCTCCGGGCGCCGGGCCGCGGCTCGTCGGGATGCCGACTTGACCGCGGCCCTGATCTTCTCGCCGCGCTCCGGCTCCCGCGGCGCGAGTCGTTTCGCTCGGTTACTTCGCGAAACTTGGTCGCGCCGCGAACGGCTATGACGCACCGTCGCCTTCGCTTGCTCGGGGATCTGCGCCTGGCGGCGCACCGGCTCGCGGCTCGGCCAAAGGGCCTCGACCGCGAGCCTGACCCCTCGCGGCGCTCCGGCTCCCGCGGCGCGAGGCTCCTCCCTCGCTTCCGCTCGGGAGACTCCTCGCGCCGCGACCGGAGGGATTGACGGGGTGAGGCTCGCGGCGAGATCGAAGCTCGGTCCCTAGGAGATCCTCGCCTCGATCGGCGCAGGTCCTTTGCCTCTCCCCCGCGCACGGGGGAACGGGGAAGTGCGAGGGGTCACCCCTCGCCTCACTTCAGCGCCGGCCGCGGCCGAAGGCCGCGTCTCGCGAAGCGAGCGGCAGGAGTGAGGGGCGCCCCCTCCTACCGAATGGGATCGATGGGCGTGGGAGCCTAACGGTTCAGCTGGTAAATGACGGGCCGATATCGTGGAGGCGGAATCGGCTTGCCTTCCTGACGCGCTGCTTCGAGCCACGCATCGCGAGCCCGCTCAACCTCCGCCAGGGCCTCCTCCGCTGTGGTGCCGAAGGCCGAACACGAATCAAGGTCGGGGATATCGGCGATATAGCCGCCGTCTTCCTCGCTGAAAAAGATGTTGATGTGGTAGTCGCTCATTCGTCCGAACTCAATTGCAAATTATACCGTTCGGTCAGCCGCAGAAATTGCCTGATCTGGTAAGGCTTTGCTTCGCCACTCACCTCCTGGAGGTTGAGCAGCTCGGGGATGTTCGGGTGATGGAGGATGTGGTGGCTGCCGCTTGTTCTCGCTACCCGAAACCCGAAGGCCTCCGCTAGGCGAACAAAGTCGCGAAAGTCGATGTTAGTCAAGACACCGCTCGAGATCCGCCGAAGAAGAGCCCGCGGCCTCACGGTGTCACTCTTCTTTGATGGTCTTGAGGCAGGATGTACATCTTTGAGAACCCGACCTAAAAATGGACCGATCGCTGGGACGTATGAAGTCCGAGTGACCCGTTTGTCTCACCGTCCTTCTCGGTGTTCCGGCTAGAATCCCCTCGCCCAATGCCCCTGACACCCGGCTCCCGCCTCGGGCCCTACGAGATCCTCGCCTCGATCGGCGCCGGGGGCATGGGGGAGGTGTACCGGGCGCGGGACACGCGGCTGGAGCGGACGGTCGCCGTGAAGGTCCTGCCGGAGCATCTGTCGAGGTCTCCCGAGGTCCGCCAGCGCTTCGAGCGGGAGGCGAAGACGATCTCGCAGCTCTCGCACCCGCACATCTGCGCGCTCTACGACGTGGGGCACGAAGGCGAGACCGAGTATCTCGTCATGGAGCTTCTCGAAGGGGAAACGCTCTCGGATCGCCTCGGGAAGGGAGCCCTCCCCCTCGAGCAGACGCTGCGCTACGGCACCGAGATCGCCGACG
>DATKAE010000130.1:0-79304 GCA_035498405.1 Thermoanaerobaculia bacterium
TGCCGCCGGGGGTCCACCTCATCTTCCCCTTCACGCGGGTGGTCAAGATGTCGATCCAGATGCAGGAGGTCAAGGAGACCGCCGAGGTCCCCTCCAAGGAAGGACTGATGATGGACCTCGAGGGGTCTCTGCTCTTCCGCCTCGACCCGGAGAGAGCGGCCGATCTCTACAAGACCGTCGGGCGCAACTACCCCGAGGTCGTCGTCTTCCCCCAGATTCGATCGGCGATTCGGGAGGTCACGGCGTCCTACGACGCCAAGGCTCTGTATTCCTCCGAGCGCGAGCAGATCGCCCGGGAGACATTCGAGCTCTTCAAGAAAATGACGTTGGGACGCGGCATCATCGCGGAGGCCGTGCTGCTGCGCAAGATCGGGCTTCCGCCGGTCGTGGCGAACGCGATTCAGGAGAAATTGAAGCGCGAGCAGGAAGCCGAGCAGATGAAGTTCGTCCTCCAGAAGGAGCAGCAGGAAGCCGAGCGCAAGCGCATCGAGGCCCAGGGCATCTCGGACTTCCAGCGCATTGTGGCGCAGGGCATCAGTCCGCAGCTACTCGAGTGGAAGGGAATCGAGGCGACCGAGAAGCTCGCGACGAGCACAAACGCGAAGGTCGTCGTGGTGGGCAATCCCAAGACGGGCTTGCCGATCATCCTGGGCGGCGGCGGAAACTGAGAGGGCGGCCCCGGGCGCACGGCGGCTTCCCCGTCGCCAGACCGGCGGTTTCGGGAGAGGGCGTCCTCTGCCCTGGATGCTAGCATCTCGTTTCGCCATGAAGGTTTCGATGCCAGCGGCGCTGCTCGTCGGCGGCGCCTCGCAGCGCCTGGGGCGAGACAAGGGGGCCCTGCCCTACGGAGCGGGGACGCTGGCCGAGTTTCAAACGCGCCGCCTGTCCGCGATCTTTTCCGAGGTGTGGCTGGCGGCCAAACACCCGCCCGCGTACGCCTTCGGCCCCGCCCGCGTCCTGCTCGATGACACCGAGGACCGCGCGGCGATCCACGGCCTGCGCCGGGTCCTCCGGGAGGCGGAGGACCGCGTCTTCGTTTTGGCCGTCGACCTGCCCGCTCTCTCAAACGGCCTCATCGCTGAAATCGCCCGACGAGGTCTCGCGACGCGATCGGCGGCCCTCTTGCCGCGCGCCGAAGGCCGGCTGCAGCCTCTGGCGGCCGTCTGGCGGCGCGAGGCGCTGACCGAGGCCGACCGCCGCGTGGCGCACGGCGAGCTCTCGCTCCGCGGCCTTGCCGAAGCGGTCGCGGCAGAGGTCTTCCCGGAAGAAGAGTGGCGAGCGATCGATCCTTCCGGCAATGCTTTCCTGAACATGAACACTCTCGAGGAATACGCCTTTCTGCGGGAGCGCGCATGAGCGAGGGGGCGGAGAAATCGGGCAAGCGTCCTCGGCGGCCGCGCGCGACGCGGCCGATTCGCGGCAGTCAGCTGCACCTGGATCACCGCGGCCGGGCCCGCATGGTGGACGTGGGCGGCAAGGCCGTGACCGCCCGGCGGGCCGTGGCGCGGGGCCGGGTGAAACTGAACACCGCTGCGTTCCGGGCTCTCTCGGAAGGAAGACTGTCGAAGGGGGATGCCCTCGCGGTCGCGCGGCTGGCGGGCATCCTGGCGGCAAAGAAGACCTCGGAGATCGTCCCCCTGGCTCATCCCATTGCGCTCGACGCGGTGGTCGTCGATTGTGTGCTCGAGCCCAAGACGCAGGAGGTCGTCGTCACCGCGACGGCGGCGACCACGGCGAGAACGGGAGTCGAGATGGAGGTCCTGACGGCCGCCGCCGGGGCCTGCCTGGCGCTCTACGACATGGCCAAGTCGCTCGACCGCGGGATCGCGATTCGGGAGATCGTTCTCGTGGAAAAGACCGGGGGTCGATCGGGCGCCTACAGGCGTGAGCGGACAGCGGACTCGGCGGGGCGGCGCGCCGCTCGACGCCCCTTCCCGGGCAACCGCTAGTGCGGCCGAGGCCGACTCCTCCATAATGCCGGGCGTGGCAATTCGGGTGGCAATCATCACGGTCTCCGATGGAGTCGCTGCCGGCGCGCGGGCCGACCAGGGGGGGCCCGCCTGCGAGCAGACTCTTCGCGGCTCCGGTCTGGAGCACCGGGTCGTCTCCCGGGAGGTCCTCCCGGATGAGCCGAAGCAGATCGCGCGGGCGATCCGGGTGCGCGCCGACGCGGGAGAGACGGACCTGATCCTGTTGACGGGGGGCACCGGCGTCTCGCCGCGCGACCGCACACCGGAAGGGGTGCGCGAGGCGATCGAGTTCGAGGTTCCGGGGCTGGCCGAGAAGATGCGCTGGGAGACGGCGCGGACGCTTCCGGCCGCTTACCTGTCGCGGCAGGTCGTGGGAGTACGCAAGAAAACGCTGGTGGTCGCTCTCCCGGGCTCGCCCAAGGGCGCCACGGACTGCCTCGCCGCGATTCTGGCCCTCGTTCCCCATGCCATCGCACTGGTCCGCGGGGAACGGCCCGAGCACCCGACCAAGTCCGGCGGGTCGGTTCGGTGATCCGAGCGCGCCGCCCGATCACTCCCGGCATCGACGTCCTGCTCGCCGATCCCACTGCCGTCGCGGGGCGACGCCTGGGCCTGATCACCAACCCGTCCGGAGTGACCGCCGGGGGAATCCCGACCTGGAAGGCGCTCTTCGAGTCGCGCGACATCAGGCTCACGCGTCTCTTCGGACCGGAGCACGGGGTGGATGGCCGGGCGATCTACATGGAAGCCGTCGAGAGCGCGGTTCATCCCCCGACGGGCCTTCCGGTCGTCTCGCTCTATGGGCGAACGGTAGAGAGCCTGAAGCCGCGCCCGGAGGATCTCGAGGATCTGGACGCCCTGGTCTTCGACGTGGCGGACGTTGGCGCCCGCTACTACACCTTCGTCTGGACGATGCTGCTCGCGATGGAGGCCTGCGCGGAGTCGGGCCGGCGTCTGATCCTCTGCGACCGGCCGAACCCGATTGGCGGAGGCGTCGAGGGCGCCCCACAAGACCCGGACACCCTTTCTTTCGTCGGGCTCCATCCCATCTCGGTGCGGCATGGGATGACCGCGGGGGAGCTCGCGCGGCTGCTGGCGGCGGAGCGCCGGATCGGCGTGGACCTCCACGTGGTTGCGGCCGCCGGGTGGGCGCGGGACACGCCCTTCGAGGCGACCGGTCTGCCGTGGGTCCCCCCCTCTCCCAACATTCCGACGCCCCAAACGGCTCTCGTCTATCCGGGCATGTGCCTGCTCGAGGGGACGAACCTCTCGGAAGGGCGGGGCACGACGCGTCCCTTCGAGCTCTTTGGAGCACCCTGGCTCGATGCGATCCGCTTCGCCGACGCCTTGAACGCCCGCGGGCTGCCGGGGGTGCGGTTTGTTCCCACGCACTTTCGCCCGATGTTCGACAAGCACGCGGGAACCCGCTGCGCCGGCGCCCTCCTGCAGGTCACGGATCCGGCCTCCTTTCGCTCTTTCGAGACCGGCCTGCGGGTCGTCGAGACGGCGAGGAGGGAAGCGCCCCGGGACTTTCGCTGGCGCGCCGAGCCCTACGAATTCGACGCCCGGCCGGCGATCGATCTGCTGACCGGCTCGACGCGCGCGCGGGAATCAGTCGAGGCAGGCCGTGATCTCGGAGCGGAGATCGCGCGGCATGAAGCCGGGGCGCGCGCCTTTCTCTCCCGCCGGGAGCCGTACCTGCTCTATCCGGACCGACGGCCCGCCGCGGTCGCCTTCGTGGGCGCCCACGATGCGGGGAAGACCTCGCTCGTGGTGGATCTCGTGCCGCGCCTGGCGCGCCGCGGCCTCGTCGTGGGTACCGTGAAGCACACTTCGCGAGACGCCGAAGACGACGTCGAGGGCAAGGACTCGCAGCGCCATGCCGCCTCCGGGGCCCGGGTCGGGGCCTTCGTGACGCCGGCGCGCACGACGGCGAGGCGATTCGGCGCGGAGGAGGGGCTCGGCGAGGTGCTGGCTCGCGAATTTGCGGAATGTGACCTGGTCCTCGTGGAGGGCTACAAGGCGCTTCCCTTGCCGAAGATCGAGGTGACGCGCACGGGCGTCCCGCGAATTCCGATCGAGGGCGTCGCCGCACGCGTGTCCGACCGGCCCGCCGAAGATGACTTGCCAACCTGCCGATTCGACGACCCCGAAGGAATCGTGGCAGTCGTCCTCCGCCTGGCCGGCCTGGTCCGCTCCTCGTGAATCGAACCGGATCCATGTTCTTCGCTCGCCGGGCGACTCGGGAGTGATGCCGCTGCGCGCCCGGCTCATCGTTTTCGACCTCGACGGCACGCTGATCGACGGCTATGCGGCCATCGGCGACGCGCTCGCCTACGCGATGACGCGGCTTGGCCTGGCCGCGCCCTCTCCGGGGGAGGTCCGCTCCATGGTCGGCCACGGATTGGAGAGCCTGCTCGAGCAGGCCGCCGGTCCGGAGCTCGCCCCGGAAGGAGTCCGGCTCTTCCGGACTCGCTATCCGGAGGTAGCGGTGCCCAAGTCCGAGTTGCTTCCGGGGGTTCCGGAGGTGCTGTCGGTGCTCGAGGCTCGGGGGCACCTTCTGGCTCTGGCGTCCAACAAGCCGCCCGACTTCTCGCGGTTGATCCTGGAGGCCAAGGGTATCGCGCGGTATTTCCGTGCGATCGAAGGGCCGGGGCCGTCGACGCCGGCCAAGCCCGATCCGGCGATGCTTCGGCGCGCGATCCGGGAGACGCAGGTTGCCGCCGACCAGACTCTCGTCGTGGGCGACATGGAGGTGGACTTCGAATTCGCGCGGGCGGCGGGCTGCCGGGTGGTCCTGATCCCGGGCGGCTCGCGATCGAGGGAGGAGCTCCAAGGCGTGGACGCGGACGGACTGTTGGACAGCATCACGCAACTGCCCGAGTGGCTGCGCGTGAGAAGCTAGAATGCGCCGTCGTGGGTGACTTCGCCTTATGAGCCGCATCCTCGTCGCCGAGAAGGTGGCCGAGGCAGGTCTGTCGCGGCTGCGCGAGCACGGCCACGAGGTCGTCGATCTTTCGGGCGCGCCGCGGGAAAAGCTTCTGGCGGAGCTCTCCGTGGCGGATGCGCTCTTGGTGCGCAGCGCGACGGCGGTCGATGCGGCGCTGCTCGCGGCGGCGCCGCGCCTCCAGGTGGTCGGCCGGGCGGGAGTCGGAGTCGACAACGTGGACGTCCCCGCCGCGACGGCGCGCGGCGTCCTCGTGATCAACGCCCCGACGGCCAACGTCGTTTCCGCGGTCGAGCACACGTTCGCGCTGCTGCTGGCCCTGCTGCGCAAGGTCCCGGCCGCGGCGGCCTCGATGGCCGGGGGCCGCTGGGAGAAGTCGAAGTTCCTGGGCACAGAGCTCGCGGGCAAGACCCTGGGCATCGTCGGTTTCGGCCAGGTGGGCTCCCGGGTCGCCGCGCGGGCCCGGGCGTTCGAGGCCAAGGTGATCGCACACGACCCGTATCTGCCCGAGGAGCGCGCCCGGGAGCTGGGCGTGCCGCTGGTCGGGCTTCCGGAGCTGCTCGCCGCCGCCGACATCGTGACACTGCACGCCACCGCGACCGAGAAGGGCAAGCCCTTGCTCGGCCGCGCCGAGCTCCTCGCGATGAAGAAGGGAGCGATTCTGGTCAACGTCGCGCGGGGAAGTCTCGTCGACCGGGAGGGGTTGCTCGAGGCCTTGAGGTCCGGGCACTTGGCGGGGGCGGCCCTGGACGTCTTCGATCCGGAGCCGCCGGCGCCCGACGACGCCCTCGCGAAACTGCCCAACGTCGTGGCCTCGCCGCACCTGGGCGCTTCGACACGCGAAGCGCAGGAGCGGGTGTCTCTCCAGACCGTCGAGGCTCTCCTCGAGGCGCTCGCGGGCGCATCCTATGTCCCGGCGGTGAACCTGCCCTTTCGCGGTCCCGCCGATCCGACGGGGGCGGCCGCTTGGATGCGGCTGGCCGAGCGCACGGCGCACTTTCTCTCGTCGCTTGCCGAGTCGAGATTGGCAGCTGTCGGTGTGGAGACCTGGGGACTGCCCGAGGATCTCCTGCGCCCTGTCGCGGTCGCCGCGGTGAAGGGGGCCCTCGAGGGGCACTCCCCCGAGACGGTCAACTTTGTCAACGCCCTGCACGTGGCGAAGGAGCGCGGCCTCTCCGTCTCGGAGACCCGGCACGAGGATCCCGGAAACTACGTCCGCTCGATCCGCGTGGCGGTCTCGGGCGGCGGGCGCACGAGTCGGGCCGACGCCACGCTCTTCTCCGGCCGCGACGCCCGGGTGGTGGCGGTCGACGAGCTGCCTCTCGAGTTTCGCCCCGAGGGCACCGTCGTGTTCCTGAAGAACCGCGACGTGCCGGGTGTCGTCGGCAGCGTCGGCACCATCCTCGGGGAGGGAGGGGTCAACATCGCCAACTTCTCACTGGCGCGAGGCAAGGGCCAGAGCGCGGCAGCGGTGATCGCCGTCGATTCGCCGCCGTCCGCGTCCGTGCTCGAGCGGCTGCGCGCCGCGCCGGCGGTCGAGGAGGTGCGCGTGGTGAGCTGGTGAGCCGGCTCCGCGTGGTGGTTCTCTTCGGGGGTCGTTCGGTGGAGCGCGAGGTTTCGCGCATTTCGGCTCGCACCATCGTGAGCGGCCTCGATCCGGCGCGGTACGAGGTCATCCCGCTCGCCATTGCCGAGAACGGCCGCTTCTTGACGGCCGACGCCTCGGCCGGCCTTCTTTCCTCCGGACCCGCGCCGGAGAAGTACCGGCTCCCCGAGGCGCCGGCGCCCGGGGCGCAGACGCTGGTGCCGGCGGAAATCGGCCCGGGTCGCGCGGACGTCGTCTTCCCGATCATTCACGGCACGACGGGAGAGGACGGCGCCCTGCAGGGATTCCTGGAGTTGCTCGACATTCCCTACGTCGGCGCCGGAGTCACGGGATCGGCCATCGGCATGGACAAGGCCGTTTTCAAGGCGCTCGTGCGCGACGCCGGGATCCCGACTCCGCGCGCGATCGTCGTGTCCCCGGGGGAGAATGAAGCGAAATCGGCGAGAGCGAGGCTCGAGAAGTTCGGCGTCTCCCTCCCGGTCTTCGTCAAGCCCTCGGTTGGCGGGTCCTCGGTCGGCGTCTCGAAGGTCAAGAGCTGGGAGGCGCTCGGGCCAGCCCTCGAACTCGCGTTCCGGTATGACGAGCGCGCGCTCGTCGAGGACGGAATCGACGCGCGGGAGCTCGAGTGCGCGGTGCTCGGCAACAGTGAACCGAGGGCTTCGATCGTGGGGGAGGTCGTGCCCGGCCGCGAGTTCTACGACTACGAGGACAAGTACGTCGAGGACCGGGCGAAGCTGCTGATCCCGGCGCCCGTGCCGGAGGCAACCGCGCAGGAGGTCCGGCGCCTGGCGGTCGAGGCCTACCGGCTCTGCGGCATCTCCGGAATGGCGCGCGTCGATTTCTTTCTCGAGCGGGGCAGCAATCGGGTCCTCCTCAACGAGGTGAACACGCTGCCCGGCTTCACGGCGATCTCGATGTACCCGAAGTTGTGGGAAGCGTCCGGAGTCCCCTTGCGGGAACTCTTGAACGAGCTCATCCGACTGGCGCTCGAGCGCCACGAGCGCCGGGGCCGGCTGCAGCACGAGCCGCCGAAGCAGCTCCGGTAGGAGTCGCGGCTTCTCTTTCCCGCGTCGGGGCGGAGGCTAGGGCGGGGGGCAAGCCTCACCGCCCTCCCCATATCTTCTCCCACCACTTCTTTCCGTCTCCCGACGAGGGCAGCTTCATCTTGACGCGAATCTGATCGATCTTCCAGCCGGTCAGCGCCGCGAGGTTTTCGGCCTCGCGCTCCTGCCGCCGCGCGATCTCTTCGCGATATCGCTCGGCGGCACCGCAGGCGATCTCTCCCGCGTACGGGTGCCGGAGGACGTAGCGTCCCTGGAAATTCTGCCGATCCGAGGTCTCCTGAAAGACGAGATCTTCGGGAAAATGCTCGGCGTCGTAGCGAAGGTGCAGGCGGGTGACGAAGACGCCGGCGGCACCGCGCGCGCGCTCCTCGGGATCATCCAGCCAGAAGACGCCCAGCTGTCGGAGCTCTTCGCGCGAGAGGGGATCGGCCGCGCAGGGATCGCACCAGCCCATGTCCCAGGCGTACTCGAGAAAGACCGTCTGCATCCGCTCGCGGCGAACCTGTTCGGCAAAGAGGGCCCGGTAGAAATCGGCAAACTCTTCCTTGACGTAGAGGGGCACGTCCTGGTCGGAAGGGAGTCTTACCGTCCGGTAGTTGGTCGTCTCGACGCGACCTCGGCGCGTCAACGCGTAGACGAAGAGCTCTTGGGGCCCGTTCGCGTTGACCATGCCGAGACGAATCGGGAGCATGAACTTGGGCGACTCGTAGGCCACCTGGATCGGGCGCAGGTAAGAGAAGCCGAGGCGAGCCTGTTCTTTCAGATTGACCTTCGCCACGAAGAAGTGCATGTGCTGCCTGAGGTAACCGGAAAGAACTCGCGAGGCGCCCTCCGGTATCCGGTATCCGTTCTCGCGCAACCAGATCTCCAGTCCCTCCGATTCCTTGGCCGACAGGATCAGGATGTCGTACTCACCCACGGTGTAGCGCGCCTCCACGGTCACGCCGAGACTCTTCTCCCTCCGGGCGGCGGCCGACGCCGGGCGCACCATCGACAGCGCGTCCTTCCCTTGCGCTTCGGCCGCGACCATGCGGCACGGGTCCGGGTCGAAGTACTCGACTAATCGGGGCGCCGAGTAGGCGTCCAGGTGATCGAGCAGAGACTTCTCCCCGACGTGGATCTGCTCGCGCGCGAGCGCCGTGGGCACCGGCACCACGATGGCGAACTCCGTGGGATCTCCCTGGAAGTCGTTCGACATCGTCAGGACGGTCCGGTCGCGGTCCCGGACGAGGACGACCTGTGAGGCGCGGTTAAAGAGTTTCGCGTCCCCCCGGGCCACGTAGAACCCGCAGAACGGGAGCGCGGGGCGGCTCACGCCGAGCAGCAAGAGGCCAGAAGCGAGAATCAGGAAGGGGCGTTTCATCGGAGGCTCCTTTCGAGAGCGGCGAAGGCGGTTCGGGCGACCCCGCCCAGACGTAACGGCATCCCGGCAGCAAGCGGTCGATTCCCGGAACGGCAAGAGAGAAGGCCGCGAGGGACCAGAGCGGGCCGTTGGTGCGAAAGAGGCGGAACTGGATGAAGGCGGCGCCCGCGGCGACGAGGAGGCCGAAGAGGATCCGGCCCGCTCGTGAATTCGGGGTCGTCTTGGGATCCGAGATCATGAAGAAGGCGAAGATCAGAAGGGCCCCGCTCTGAAGACGGTGCAGCGGGATCGCGAGCGGCTCGCCCAGCCAGGCCGATCGGGCGAAGACGAGGGCGAGGTAGAGCCCCAGAAACGCCAGCGTGACGTCGCTTCGGGTGGAGCGATGAACCACGAATCCGCCGATGCCGGCCAGGAGGAATCCGAGGAACGCGGCGTTTCCCCACTGAGCCGGTGACACCCACACCCGGCCGGTCGCGAGCAAGACCGCGACGATTCCGAAGTTGGTCGGATTGAAGAGGTGCTTGCCGCCGACCCGCAGGAGAAACTTGCTCGAAACGGCGGCCGCCGCCGCGAGGACCGCGAGCGAAGCGGAGTTCGTACGCAGCAGCAGGCAGAGCGAGAGGCCCGAGATCAGCGCGCTCTTCGGGTCGAAGGATGGGAGCCTCCAGATACGGGTGCACACGAACTGAGTGGAGATCGCCGCCGCGAGCAGGAGCGCCACCCGGGCCAGCGTGACGTCGAAGTCGAGCGACGTCAGTCCGTAGAGGAGAAGCCCCGAGAGCGCTCCGATCTGATACCAGCGCGGATCGGGAGGGCGGCCCCTCGCTGCGTGTTCGACCACGTCGGAAAGGGACACCGGCCGGCGCTTCGAGTTCCCTCGGGACGAGGACTAGAATGGGCCAGAGGCTCTTGACCTTGACCTGGCGTTGCGGCGCTTGATTCCGCGCAGCGGAGAGTGATGTCCGTGGCAACCGACACGCTCACCGTTCGACCGCTCGAAACC
Organism: Thermoanaerobaculia bacterium; assembly: GCA_035498405.1. GTDB lineage: Bacteria > Acidobacteriota > Thermoanaerobaculia > UBA5066 > Gp7-AA6 > DATBFU01. The sequence goes on from DATKAE010000130.1 coordinate 9,954, forward strand.
GAAGCGGAGGCGCAATGGTGTGCCCGCCTCATGTCTTCGTCCGAGCCGTGGACCACCCTCGGCCGTTCCTATCAGGAAGCGCTCGAGCGGATGAGGGACGAGACCTGCGAGCGCTATCTGGCGCGTTTGGGCTCGGTGCTGGCCGGCTTCCTCATCCTCGACATGAAGGGGGCCTTCGTCGGCTACATCCAGACTCTTTGCGTGACCCCGGAGCTCCGCAACCAGGGGATCGGCACGAAGCTCGTCGAGTTCGCGGAGAATCGGATCTTTCGCGACTCGCCGAACGTCTTCATCTGCGTCTCCTCGTTCAACTACGAGGCGCGCAAGCTCTACGAGCGCATGGGCTACCGGCTGGTGGGAGCGCTGATGGACTACCTGATTCGAGGTCACTCGGAGCTGCTGCTGCGCAAGTCGCTCGGACCGATGGGCGAGTTCAAGAAGAAGGTCAAGTAACCGGCACTTCCCATCGCGAGTGCGGCCCGAGTCCGCGACTCATCGGGCAACCGGCCCTCGCCGGGGCTACGTCGAAAAGGGCGACGCCGGCAAACGGTCGTAGACGGGTAGCCCCGAGGCGTCGTACCGTCCGAAGGACAACACTCCCGTCGGGCAGGACTGGACGCAGGCGGAGCAACGGACGCACTGAGGATCGGCCATCGGGAGTCCCTTGTTCGCGAAGTTCATGATGTCGATGCCCTGGTGGCAGACCGCCGTGCAGACGTTGCAGGAGATGCACCTGGCCTTCTCCGCGAAGATGCGGAAGCGGGTGAAGCGCGCGTAGATGTTCATGAGGGCGGCGAGCGGGCAGGCGAATCGGCACCAGACGCGGCCCGAGAACCAGAAGTACGTCCCGGCGCCGATGATCCCGGCCAGGAAGATGTCGACGACCCGATAGTAGTTGAGCGGGATCCCGAAGACGGACCATCCCGACAGAAGCCCGTCGTAGAGGCTCCCGGCGGCGCGCCCGGGCCAGGTGTTCGGGCTGGCCCACGACAGCACTCGTCCGGCCGCCAGGAGCAGCGCCGCCGCGAGCACGACCTGGCCCGTCATGTTCGCGCGGTTCCAGGCGGGCCCGTGCGGCATCTTCTCGCGATGGGCGTCTCCCATCGTTTCGGCTAACGCCCCGCAGGAGCAGATCCACCCGCAGTAGGCGCCCTTGCCCCACCGGCGCACGATCCACGGAATGACGACGAAGGTCTGAAGGCAAGCGATGACGAGCCACCACGCCATGGGCTTCCAGGAGAAGACATTCCAGACGAAGAGGGGCCAGGCCAGGATGAAGCCGAAGGCCCGCCAGTATTCGCGACCCTGACCCGAGTCGGCGGCGGGGAAGAGGTTGTCCGCGAGGGTCTTGCCGAATCCGGAGTCGAAGGCCCCGTTGTGCCCCAAGTACGGGAGGAGGAGGAAGGGCAGGAGGAACAGAGGGATCCACTGTATGGCGATCAGCGTCCAGGTCTGGCGCGCGACGTATGGCGTCTTGCGTCTCCGGATTCGAGCGACACCGAAGATCAACACGCAGAGGCAGTAGGCTGCCGAGTAATAGAAGCCCGGGTCCCGAAGCGAGATCGCCAGAGTTCCCAGGAGAGTCGACGGCGTCCGGGCGGCGGCGGCGACCGCGCCCCCCGCGCCCTCGAGGAGCCCCGGCACGTTGTACGGGAAGAGGCCGCGCTCTTCGAAGTAGCGATTGACCGCGCCATTGGCCTTCCAGTTGTAGAGGAACACGCAGAAGAGCAGGAAGGCGGCGAACGCGACGAAGGTCGCGGGCCTCCACTCCCCTCGGATCGGAATTCGGGAGCGGCGGAAGAACTCGAGGGGAGCCTCGCGCCCGAGCATCGTGAAGACGACGTCGTTGCCGATCGCCTCTTCTCGACCCGCCGCGTCCGCCAGGATCACGCGCTCGGGCTCGATCCGGAGGACGCGGGTCGCCAGGGCGAGTCGCATCCGCCCGGGGGGATGCGATTTCCCTTCGACCTTCAGGAACGAACCCGTCGAGGTCGTGACGCGCTCCGAAGTCGGGTGCTCGACGGCCACCTCTGCCGCAGGATCCTTCGCGAGCCTCAGGACCTGCGCGACGTTATCCTGCTTGCATCGCGAGAGCTCGGTCCGGCGGTAGGAGAGGGTCACACGCGCGCCCGCAGCCACGAGGGCGATCGCCGTCTCGAGCGCCGAGTCGCCGCCTCCGACCACCAGCGCCTCTTTCCCCGCGAACTCCGCCGGGTCGTAGAGCCGGTTGAAGACTCGGCTCGGGTCCTCCTCGCCCGGAACGCCGAGCCGCCGGTGACTGCCGCTCCGGCCAATGGCGACGATCGCCCGCCGGGCCCGAGTCGGGGCGGGCTGTTGTCCGTCGACCGGCTCGTGGTGCAGGTAGAGCAGGTCCCCGCGTCGCTCGATTCGTTCGATGCGGGAATGAGTGACCGAGATGCCGGCCTCCTTCCGGATCCGTTCCAGTCCTTCGAGCAGACGCTCCTTGGGATGGACCTCCGCTTCGAACTGAAGCCCGCCCGCGGGCGTCATCTCGGACGGGTAGGTGTAGATCGGCTTCCCCTTGGGGAAGTTGGCGACCGTGGAGAAGGGCTCCGAGGCCTCGAAGACCCGAAAGCGCAAGTCGTTCTTGCGGGCCTCCAGGGCGGCCGCGATGCCGGAGACGCCGGCTCCGACGATCGCGAGATCCAGGATTTCGAGATCGCCGTTCCGGGCCCGCGCGAACTCCCGCTCCGACAGGATGGCGTCGACCGCGCGGGCCCCGGTGTCCGAGGCGAACTTGAGCAGCGGCACGCCTGTCAGATCCCCCACGATGCGCACGCCCGTTATGGACGTTGTTCCGTCCGCGCGCGCCTCGGGCAGCTTCTCGACGGTTCCCGCCGGCCACATCGTGTGGAGCCAGTGGGCATAGCGGCGGATCGCGGAGAACATGCTGGTCTGCGAAGTCTAAGGGTCGGATCGAGCCGTCCCGGTCGCGGATTCTAGTTCGGCCCGTCGCTTCCTCCCTTTGACGCTAAGCTCCCGCTCATGCCCGAGCTGCCAGACATCCTGGCGTACCTGGCCGCGCTCGAGCCGCGAGTGGTGGGTCAGAGGCTGGAGGCGATCCGTCTCGGGAGCCCGTTCCTCCTGCGTTCCGTCGAGCCGCCGCTTCGCGACGCGGAGGGAAGGAGTGTTCTCGGGCTCGAGCGCATCGGCAAGCGCGTCGTGTTGGTGTTGGAAGGAGACCTCTTTCTCGTCCTCCACTTGATGATCGCGGGTCGGCTGCATTGGAAGCAGGAGGGTGCGCGGGTCGGCGCGCGGGCTCTGGCGGCCTTCGACTTTCCGGGCGGGACGTTGCTCCTGACCGAAGCGGGGTCGAAGAAGCGCGCCTCGCTCCACGTGGTCCGCGGTCGGTCCGCACTCGCGCAGTTCGAGCGCGGAGGGCTCGAGGTGCTCGAGGCGGATCTGCCGGCGTTCGAAGCGGCATTGACACGCGAGAGTCATACCGTCAAGCGGGCGCTGACCGACCCGCGCCTCTTCTCCGGGATCGGAAACGCCTACTCCGACGAGATCCTGCATCGGGCCCGATTATCGCCGGCCAAGCTCACTCGGCATCTGAACCCTGAAGAGCTCGAACGGCTTTGGCGCGCGACGCGGGAGACTCTCGAACAATGGAGCCGGAGCCTCGTCGCCAGGGCGCGGGAGGGTTTTCCGGAGAAGGTGACCGCATTCCGAGAGGGGATGGCCGTGCACGGACGATTTGGCCGTCCGTGCCCCGACTGCGGGCAGCCGGTGCAGCGCATCCTCTATGCCGAGAACGAGTCCAATTACTGCGCCTCTTGCCAGACTGGGGGCCGCCTCCTGGCCGACCGGGCGCTCTCGCAGCTGCTCCGGGGGGATTGGCCCAAGACGCTCGAGGAACTGGAGGAGCGAAAGATTTGGCAGCGCTAGCCGCTTGCGGTCGTCCGATGGCGGCAAGGCGCCGGGCGTTCGTTCTTCTGTTGGGACTCTGCGGCGTGGCCTCGCTCCCCGGCCAGACGCTCGACCTGCCCGAGAGGGGAAAGCCGGAGCTCGCGCTGCTGGCGGGCTTCGGATACTCCGTGAAGATCAACCGAGGCTCGACCGAGGAGCAGGCGCTCGTGCTGGAGCCGCAAGCCGGATTCCGGCTAGGCCCGCGCTTCGAGTACCTGATGGAAGGGCACCTGGCGAGATACTTCCGGCCCGACGGCTTCGCAGCGGGGCTCGTGCCGGTGGATGCCCGCTACTTCTTCGGAACGGGGAAGGTGGCGCCCTACCTGGAGCTGGGCGTCGGCTTTTGCTGGACGAATCTCGACGTCGAAGAGATCAACCGGCGGTTCAACTTCATCCTGCAGGGAGGCCTGGGAGTGGTCGGGAGCCCGGAGCGCGACCACACTTGGACGCTCGAGGCGCGCTGGCTGCACTACTCCAACGCCGGGACCGTTCTGCCGAATCTCGGTCTGAACACCATCGTCCTGCTCCTCGGGTGGCGTTTCCGGTAGGGGCGAGGGGCGAGGGCTGAGAGCGCGACCTCTCCGTCTCTCACTCAGGTAGCTGACCGGTCAGGATCGTCGCGAGCTTGTCGGGATCGATGTTCCCGCCTGAAACGACGCAGACGATCTTCGCGCCGCCGGCCTTGCCTCCTCGGGCCGCGGCCAGCGACGCCGCTCCCGCACCCTCCGCAATGACACGTTGTCGTGCGGCGAGGAGGCGTATGGCGGCTGCAATCTCTTCGAGGGTCGTGACGAGCGAGCCGGAGAGAAGGCCTCGGGCGAGCGGCCACATCTCGGGGAGCATGCTCTTGCCGCCGATGCCGTCGACGAAGCTCGGCCGATAGGCGATCTCTCGCGGCGCCCCGGCCGCGAGCGATGCCGCGAAGGGGGCGGCGGTCTCGACCTCGCAGGCGAAGACCCGAGCCGCCGGAGAAACCGCCCGCACCGCTGACGCGATCCCGCAGGAAAGTCCGCCGCCTCCGAACGGGACGAGCACGGTGTCGGCGTCGGGCAAGTCCTCGAGGATCTCGATGCCGATCGTGCCGTTTCCGGCGATGACGGCCGGATCGCTGACGGGGTGGATGAAGAACCCCTCCGCGCCGGGGTAGTGGTGCTCTTGGAGGACCCGCCACCAGCGATCGAACGGAACGCGGAGAATGTGCCCGCCCAGTCTCCCGATCGCGGCGAGCTTGGTCTCCGGGGCGTTCTCCGGGACGATCACCGTGCAGGGAATTCCGAGCCGGCGCGCGTTCCAGGCGACTCCCTGCGCCATGTTGCCCGCGCTCGCCGTATAGACGCCCCCGGCAAGCGATTCCGGGCCGGCTTTTCGCATCGCGTTGCCGGCGCCCCGGATCTTGAAGGAGCCGATCGGCTGAAGGTTCTCGAGCTTGAGCCAGATCTCCTCCGAGACGCCTTCGAGCTCGAGCCGGACGAGGGGTGTCCGCAGCGCGATTCCCGCCAGTCGCTCGCGCGCGGTGCGGATCTCCGAGAGGGGGATCGGCTCAATCGCCTTCGTCGCGCTTCCCTCCAAAATCGAGGAACATCCCCGCGCCGGTCTTCGTCGCCTTGTCGTAGATGTGGCGCGCCGAGGCAACGTCCTCGACGGCGAGGCCGAGCGACTTGAAGAGCGTAATCTCCTCCGAGCACCGGCGTCCGGGCGTCTTGCCGATCAGGACCTCGCCGATCTCGCCGACGATGTGGCCTTCGACGACCGCGCCCTCCGCCTTCGCGATCAGGAAGTCGCCGGCTTCGTTCAGGACCGACTCGCGGCGGTCGGCGTAGAGCCGCGCGCGCGCCACGGCGGCGGTGTCGAGCTCCCGGGCCGCCGGAATGCTCGAGCCGACGGCGTTCACATGCGCGCCGGGGGCGATCCAGTCGCCGGCCAGAATCGGCTCCCGGGCGGAGGTGGTGGTGCAGATGAGGTCCGCCCCGAGCACCGCCTCCCGGGGACTCGCGACCGCCTCGATGGCGATCCCCTGTCTTTTCGACTCGCGCCGGGCGAAGGCCTGCGCGCTCTCCAGCCGGCGGCTCGCGACCCGCACGCGCCGAATCCGGCGGACGCCGCGCATCGCCTCCAGGTGCGTGCGCGCCTGAACGCCCGCGCCGAGGATCGCAAGATCGCCCGCTTCCTCGCGCGCCAACGCCCGGGTCGCGACGGCGCTGACGGCCGCGGTGCGAATGGCCGTGATGGAGGTCGCGTCGATGACCGCAAGCAGGCGCCCGTGCTCGGCCTCGAAGAGGAGGACCGCTCCCTGGTGCGTGTCGATCGGCGTGCCCTCGTTTCCGGGAAAGAACGTGATCGCCTTCAGGCCGAGCACCTGCTCGGGCAGGAGGGCTCCCGGCATCAGGCCGAGACCGCCGACCCGGCCCGGCAGCCACAGGATCGAGCGCAGCGGCAAGATCGTCTCGCCGCGCGCGAGCTCGGCCATCGTCGAGGCCATCACTTCGATGCACTCGTTCATGGGGAGAAGCTTCGGGACTTCGGCCTGAGTCACCAGAAGGGTCTTCATTCGCGCCCCCTATTGCCAGCGGAAGATCTTCAATGCGATCGCGAAGGTGACGAGCCCCCACGCGGCCAGAAGCAGCAGTTGCCCCGTGATCGCGGGCAGGCCCTTGCCTTCGAGCATGACCGCGCGCAGGGCGTCGTTTAAGGCCGTCAACGGCAGGGCCTGGATCAGAGGCTGGGCCGCCTTCGGGAAGCGCTCCGCGGAAAAGAACACTCCGGACAGGAGCCACATGGGAACCATCACGAAGTTCATGAGGCCGCTCGCCGCCTCGAGCGTCTGGGCACGCGCCGCGACCAGCAAACCCAGTCCGGCGAAGGACAGGGAGCCGAGCAGCGCGGTCAGGAGCAACAGCATCAGGGAGCCGCGGATGGGGACGCCGAAGGCGAGAACACCGAACAGGAGGATCACGGCGATCTCGAGCACCAGAAAGACGAAGCGGGAGAAGATCTGGGCCAGGAGGTACTCGGATTTGCGCATCGGGGTCGCGGTCATCAGCTTCAGCGTCTTCTTCAAGCGCGCGTTGACGATTCCGAAGCCAATGCCCCAGATGCCCGTGCCCATCAGGTTGAGTCCGAGGATGCCCGGCAGCAGAAAGTCGATGTAGCGCGACCCTTTCTCGTGCATCGGAACTTCGCGCCGCTCAACGGGATCCTTCCGGCCGGCGGCGCGCTGGATCGCGTCGTCCACTTCCAGTCGGGCCAGGCGCGCGTCCGGGCGCGTCGGGTCGAAGTGGTAGACGAGGGGTTCGCGGTTCTCGATCAAGAGCGCGATCTTGCCGGTCCGGAGGGCCCGAAGTCCCTCCTCGAGAGTGGCGAAGGGAACGGTCTTCAAGGCCGAGGACGTGAGAGGCGCTCCGCCGAGCTGGCGCAAGCCCGCCTCGCCGGCGACCCCGATGGGGAGCCTCTCGGGCGCATGATCGCGGAACGCGAAGCCCAGCACCAGGGCCATGATCACGGGAAAGGCGAAGACCCAGAAGACCGCCTCGGGCTCCCGGATGAACTCGAGCACGCGTGCCCGGGTCAGGGCGTAGAGGGGCGGGCGGCGGCTACTCATCGCGAAGCTCCCGGCCGGTCAGGGAGATGAAGACATCCTCCAGGGTCGCGCGGTGCGTCGAGAGGGAGAGGAGTCTCGAGCCGCCTCGGTCGAGGCGCGAGAGCAGGGCCGGCACGGCGTCGACCAGCGCTGCCACGCTCACGAACCAGCGGTCATCGCGCCGTCGGCAGTCGCGGACCCCGGGAAGAGCCTTCAGGTCCTCGGCGGAGAGTGCCGGCTCCGACGCGAACTCCACGATGTGCGGCGCGCGGAGCCCGGCGACCAGCTCCGCCGGCGACCCCTGCGCGATGATCTTGCCGTGGTCCACGACCGCGACGCGGTCGCAGAGCCGTTCCGCCTCTTCCATGTAATGCGTCGTCAGAAGCACGGTGCGCCCCGCGGCGCGGAAGCTCTCCATCTTGTCCCAGAGCTGGTGGCGGCTCTGGGGATCGAGCCCCGTCGTGGGCTCGTCGAGGAAGAGGATTTCGGGATCCCCGGCGAGCGCGCAGGCCACTGCCAGACGCTGCCGCTGACCCCCGGAGAGCTTGCCCACGCGCGCGTCGCGCTTTTCCTCGAGCGAGAGGTCGGCCAGTAATTGTTCCGGTTCGCGCCCCCTGGGATAGAGCGAGCGAAAGAGGTCGAGGGTCTCGAAGACCGTCAACTTGTCGGAGAAGCGAGTCTCCTGAAGCGAAATACCCAGGCGGCCCCGCAGCTCGCGCTCATGAGTGCCCCACCGCCGCCCGAGAACGCGGACATCTCCCGCGTCGGGCGCCGTCAAGCCCTCGAGGATCTCGATCGTGGTCGTCTTACCGGCCCCGTTGGGGCCGAGCAGACCAAAGCACTCGCCGTAGCGAACCTCCAGGTCGAGACCGTCCACGGCGCGGACCTCGCCATAGAACTTGGCCAGGCCGTGGCAGAGGATTGCCGCGGTCGCGGTCTCGCTCCGGCCAGGAGAAGAATTCGCGGTTCCCATGTGAAGGGGAGAGTTTAGACTCGGATGCGAGCGTGATGTACGGCTGTCGGTTTCGCACGCCGTTGGGCGAGATGGTGACCGTCATCGACCCGACGGGAGCGGTCGCTCGGCTGGAATTCGCGAGGGGCCGGCGAGAGGAGCCCGACCTTCCGGCCGTCGATGGCACTCGCTGCGCCGAGGTCATGCGACAACTGCAGGAGTACTTCGACGGCACGAGGCGCGAGTTCGACCTCGGGTTGAACCCGGAAGGGACCGCGTTCCAGCGAGCCGTCTGGAGGGAGCTCGTCCGGGTTCCCTACGGCTCCCGCGTCACCTACGGACAGCTGGCCCGGCAGATCGGTCGCCCGGCCGCCGTGCGGGCCGTGGGGGCCGCCAACGGCGCCAATCCCATCGCGATCGTCATTCCTTGCCATCGCGTGGTCGGGAGCGACGGTTCGCTGACGGGCTACGGCGGGGGGCTGCCGCTCAAGCAGTGGCTACTCGATCACGAGGCGGGCTTGCGCCGGCTTCCGTTGTCCGGCGTGGGTCCGGAGCGCCGGGAACTCCCGCGTTGTCGCTAGATTCGGGTCCTGTCGCTGATCTCCAAATGATCGGCTACTGGGGAACCACGATTCCCTCGAACCCGGCCCCTTCGAGCTCCTGCAGCACGGCCTCGGCCTCCCCGCGTGTCGGGAAGGGGCCGACCTTCACGCGCGAGAGCCCGCGGTAGGGCTCCAGGTACGCTTGCCGCCCCGCCGCTCGGGCGCGCTCGGCCTGCCGCTGCGCGTGACCGGGTTCCGCGAACGAGCCGATCTGCACTGCCCAGAGTCCCGTCGCCGAAACCGTCGGCGGGGCCAGGGCCGCCTGCACGATCTCGATCCGGACCGGCGCCACTCCCGGCCCGATCACGTCCAAGCGCCGGGCGGCCTCCTGCGACAGGTCGAGAATCCGTCCCTTCAGGAAAGGCCCCCGGTCATTGATTCGGACGCGAACCCGTTTGCCGTTGTCCCGGTTGGTGACCTCGACGACGGTCCCGAGCGGCAGCTCGCGGTGCGCGGCCGTCAGCTGACTCGAGTCATAGATCTCGCCGGACGCGGTGGGTTTTCCCTCGAAGCCGTCGGCCCCGCCGTACCAGGAAGCCATGCCCTCCTCGGACCAGCCCGGAGCCGGAGACGGCGCGGTTCCGGGGGCCGGGATTCCCGAAGGGCCGGGCGCCGGAGGAGGATGGGTCGTCGCGCAGGCCGAGGCCAGAGCGGCCAAGAGAAGCGGAGTCCAGAGACGGGCTCGCCTCAAACGCGAACCGGCGGGGCCTCGATCTCCGGCACGCCGGCCAGAGCCGGGTCGAGCTCTTGCCGGACGAACTCCTCGACCTGCTCCGCGCAACGCCCCACGAGCCTCTCGGGCTGGGCCGCGGCCTCGAGTTGCTCGCGCGACAGGCCGAAGGTCGGGTCGGCCGCGAGCCTCCCGAGCAAGTCCGGCATCCCTCCCTCCCGGTGCATCCGGTCCGCCGAGGCACGGGCGTGGACCCGCAGCTTTTCGTGAAGCTCCTGACGGTCTCCGCCCCGCCGAACGGCCTCCATGAGGAGGTTCTCGGTGGCGAGGAACGGCGCTTGTTCGGCGAGGCGGCGCTGGGAGATCTCGCGGTGCACAACCAAGCCTCCGACGACGTTCTCGAGCAGGATCAGAATGGCGTCGGAGGCCAGGAACGCCTCGGGGACGGCGATGCGCTTGTTGGCGGAGTCATCGAGGCTTCGCTCGAGCCACTGGGTCGAGGCCGTCATGGCCGTGTCGAAGGAGAGCGCGATCACGTGCCGAGCGAGCGCGCAGATGCGCTCGGCGCGCATGGGGTTGCGCTTGTAGGGCATCGCCGAGGAGCCCACCTGGCCGGTCTCGAAAGGTTCCTCGAGCTCGCCGTCGTGCTGCAGCAGCCGAAGGTCGGTGCCGATCTTGTGGACCGATTGCGCCAGCCCCGACAGGGCGCGCACCACGAGGTCGTCCTGTTTGCGCGAGTAGGTCTGTCCGGTGACCAGCTGGCGCTTGGCGAACCCCGCGCGGCGCGCCAGCGCGGCGTCGAGCTCCTCGACCTTCCCCGAGTCGCCGCCGAAGAGCTGCAAGAAGGAAGCCTGGCTGCCCGTGGCGCCTTTGGCTCCGAGGAAGCGCAGTCCGCCGCGCGCGGCGCGCAAGGACTCGAGGTCCATGAGGAGGTCGGAAGCCCAGAGCGCGGCGCGCTTGCCGACCGTGGTCGGCTGCGCCGGCTGGTAGTGCGTGTAGGCCAGGGTCGGCAGGTCCCGGTGCGCCAGCGCGAAGTCGCGCAGTCGGCGCAGGACCGAGACCAGCCGTCGCTCCGCCAGGGACAGCGCGTCGCGCATCTGGAGAAGGTCGGCGTTGTCGGAGACGTACGCCGAGGTGGCGCCCCAATGGATGATTCCCGCCGCGGCGGGCGCGGCGGTGCCGAAGACGCGCACGTGCGCCATCACGTCGTGCCGGGTCCGCTCCTCTTCGCGCGCCGCGGCGTCGAAGTCGATGTGGGAGAGGTGTTCGCGCATCTGCGACAGGGCGAGATCAGAGATGGGCAGGCCGAGCCGCCGCTCCTCCTCGGCCAACCAGAGCCACAGATGCCTCCAGGTCTCGAACTTGAATTGGGGAGAGAAGATCCGCGACATCTCGGCCGACGCATAGCGATCGGCCAGCGGGTTTCCGGCCCGGTCAGTCCTGCTCACTGCCGGCGTCCTCGCCTCGGAGGAACTGCGAGGGTTCGTCGTTGCCGCAAACCAGGCACTGCGCCTCGGTAATCCGGCCGGCCTCCATCTCGAAGACGTAGCTCGGCGTGGTGCAGTTTTTACAGATCAGGTAGTCGACCTCGCGGTCTTCCGCGGGAGTGGGTTTCTTGGGTCGGGTCGGTTCCACTTCAATCATTGTCGCATGGCGGCGGTCGGCCCGGGCTCCCCGAAGCCACGCCCGCTGCTCCGCTCGGACATCATCTGTCCCCCCGAAGGGCTCACCATGGTCCCGTGACCTCCTCGGGCCCGGCTCTGGCTCTGGCCGGAATGGCCGTTTTCGTCGCCATCGTTCTCGCGGCGCTGCTGTGGCGTTTCCGGAGCGCCTCCGCGCGCTTCGACCGAGTCCTCGCGGACATGGGTGCCGCGCGGCAGGCATCCGAGGCCCTGGACCGACACTTGGAGGAGCTTCGCCGAGCCGTCGAGGAGCGCGTGCAGGGTGTCGAGCGGAGCCTCGCGGACGGACAGAAGAGCCTGACGGAGCACCTGGGCAAGTCGGGGACCTTGTTGCAGGACGTCGGCGAGAAAATGGGGCGCATCTACGAGGCGTCGCGAAAAATCGAAAAGCTCGCCGGAGACGTGACGCGGCTCGAGGAGCTCTTGAAGCCGCCGAAGCTGCGCGGCACCTTGGGCGAGACCTTTCTCGAGCAGGCTCTGTCCCAGGTGCTGCCGCAACGGTGTTGGCGGATGCAATATGGGTTCGGAGACGCGGTGGTCGACGCGGCGATCTTCTTGGGAGATCGGGTCGTCGCCGTCGACAGCAAGTTTCCTCTCGAGAATTACCGGCGTTCGCGCGAGGCGGCCGACGAAGGGGAAAGGCGGCGGGCCTCGCGGGACTTCGCCGCCGACGTGCGCCGGCACGTGGATGCGATCCGCGCGAAGTACATCCGGCCCGAAGCCGGCACCTGCGATTTCGCCCTGATGTACGTGCCGGCCGAGGCCGTCTACAGCGAGATTGCTGCGGACGGAGAGGAGCCGTCGCTGGCGGACTACGCCGTCGAGCGCCGGGTGATCCCGGTTTCGCCGCGCCTGCTTTACGCCTATCTTTCGACGGTGGCGATCGGGATGCGCGGCATGGAGCTGCAGCACAGTGCGCAGGAGATCGGAGAGAAGCTTGCCGAGCTTGCGCGCCTGTGGGAGAAGGTCGAGGAGCCGTTTGCGAAGGTGGGCGCGCATCTCTCCAACACGCAGAAGCAATACGAGCTGGCCGCGCGGTCGCTCGACCGATTCGCGGCGCGCCTGGAGGGTGTGGCCGAAAGCGGGGAGGAGAAGCTCGATACGGAGGTTCCGGTTCGTCCTTCTTTGCCGCCGTCCTGAGTTCCTCCCCCCTCGGCTTTTCGCGTCTCAGCGGGACCCGCCCGCGGGTGCTGTCTCCGTGAGGCGGTTCTGCCTCCGCGGCAGCGAGGAGTCGGTGGGGGAGAGGGGAGCGTCACCCCTCTGGTAGAATTTCGCGTTTTTCGCAGTCCATGAGCCTTCACGTCAACTCCGAAATCGGCAAGCTGAAGACCGTCCTGGTGCACCTGCCGGGTCCGGAGATCGACCGCATGGTGCCCTCCATGATGGAGGAGCTGCTCTTCGACGACATCCTCTATGGCAGCCGCGCACGGGAGGAGCACCGCCGCTTCCAGCAGGTCCTCGGTTTCGTCGCCGACGAGGTGCTCGACGTCCAGCAGCTGCTCGAGGAGGTGCTGGCCGTGCCGGAACAGCGCGCCGCGATCATGGAGGACTTGGGCCGCACCCTGTCGTGGGGCCCCGACATGGACTACCGCCTGCGAGAGCTGACTCCCGAGGCGCTAGCGTCGGCTTTGGTCACGGGGATCGAGCGGCCGGCGCAGGAGATGGCTCAATCGACGGGCGACCTCTACTACTTGCCGCCGGTGCCGAATTACTTCTTCCAGCGCGATCCACTCGTCGTCGTCGGCGACCGCGCCATCCGGGGATCGATGGCGACTCCGGCGAGACTGCGCGAACCGCTTCTCTCCGGCTACGTCATTCAGTTTCACCCGCGCTTCGAGACCGAGGGCGGACGGTTCTGGTTTCGAGAGTTCTCCGCGGACTACGGACGGGCGCAATCGTACGCTCGCATGCGGCCGACACTCGAAGGCGGCGACATCCTCGTCTTGCGCGACGACCTTCTCGCCATCGGCTATTCGGAGCGAACCGAGAAGACGACGATCGAAAGGTTGGCCGAGTCGTTCAAGGCTCAGAAGTCGCCGATCAAGCGCATCTTCGTCGTGGCCATCCCACCGGCCCGCTCCTACATGCACCTCGACACGGTATTCACCGTCCTCTCGCGCGACGAATGCCTCGTCTATGGACCGATGATCCTGCCCGACGGGGCCGAGGAGGCCGATGTCTACGAATGCGACCTGACCAAGCGCGAGATCACCTGGACGACGGAGAAGGACCTCCTCTCGGCGCTCAAGAGCCAGAAGATGGATCTGAAGCCCATCCGGTGCGGGGGAGACGATCCAATCGCCGAGCGGCGCGAGCAATGGACCGACGGCGCCAATGCCTTCGCCATGGCGCCCGGAGCCCTCTTGATCTACGACCGAAACGAGCGGACGGCCGAGGAGCTGTCGCGAGCGGGCTATCGGGTCGTGGACGAGGCCGACCTCCTGCTCGGCAAGACGGACCTGCAGCTCTCCAAGAAGAAGAAGTACGTCATCCGGCTCGCCGCGCACGAGCTGTCGCGCGCGCGGGGCGGTCCCCGTTGCATGGCGATGCCGCTGTCGCGCGACGACGTCGGCCCTTGACGCCGGAATCGCGGATTGTGAACCGAGCGCGGGTCGGACGGCGTCCAGGGGCCTCGCTCCGCGTCGCCCCCGAGACTCGACCTCGCCGTTTCGACCGATGATCAACCGCACCCCCTTCTTTCCCTTCGTCCGGCCGCTGGCGGTCGTCGCCTTCGGCGGCAACGCCTTGCTGAGGCCCGAGGACTCGGGCACGACCACCGAACAGCTCGAGCGCGCCCGCGAGGCGGTCCGGCAGTTGTTGCCGATCCTCGGGCGCGGATTCGAGCTCGTGGTGGTGCACGGCAACGGGCCCCAGGTGGGAAACGTCCTGATTCAGGCGGAAGCGGCGGCGGATCGGATTCCGCGGCAGACACTCGACTTCTGTGTGGCCGAGACGGAGGGCTCGATCGGGTTCCTGCTGGAGGTGGCCTTCGGCAATGAGCTCCCGCGTGCCGGCTTCCGCAAGGAGGTCGTGACGATCATCACGCAGGTCCAGGTGGATGCCGCGGACCCGGCGTTTGCGCGCCCCACCAAGCCGATCGGCCCGTTCTACGGCGCCGAGGAGGCGACGAGGATCCAGGAGGAGACCGGCTGGCCGATGGTGGAGGACGCGGGACGCGGCTGGCGAAAGGTCGTGGCCTCCCCCAAGCCGCTCGCGATCCGAGGGGTCGAAGTGGCGGCCGCCCTCATCAACCGAGGTCATATCGTGGTTGCGGCGGGCGGCGGCGGCGTGCCGGTCGTGGTCACGGAGCAGGGAGAGATCCGGGGCGTGGAGGCGGTGATCGACAAGGACTACGCGGCGTCGATGCTCGCCGCCTCGCTGCAAGCGGACCTCTTCATCATCCTGACGGGTGTCGACCGCGTCTGGCGCGATTTCGGAAAGCCCGCGCAGACGGCCTTGCCCGAGCTCGGCGTCGAGGCGGCCCGGCAGCTGCTGGCCGAAGGCCAGTTCCCTGCCGGGAGCATGGGCCCGAAGATCGATGCGGCCGTGCGCTTCATCGAGGCCGGCGGCCACGAGGTGCTCATTACGCGCGCGGAATCCCTCGGCGACGCCCTGGAAGGAAGGACCGGAACCCGCATTCGGGAGAAGACATGAAGCGCGACTACGTCAACGAGAACACCTGGTCCCCGGGGGAGATCGAAGATCTCCTGGAGCTGGCCGCCAAGGTCAAGAAGGACCCGAACGCCTTCCGGACGGCGCTCGCCGGCAAGACGCTGGCCATGATCTTCGAGAAGTCCTCCACGCGCACCCGCGTCTCGTTCGAGGCCGGCATGTTTCAGCTGGGCGGCATCGGAATGTTCCTCTCCTCGCGCGATCTGCAGCTCGGGCGCGGGGAGCCGATCTCCGACACGGCGCGGGTCCTTTCGCGGTACGTGGACGGGATCATGGCGCGCGTTTTTGCCCAGGCGACGGTCGACGGTCTCGCGCAGCACGCCTCGATCCCGGTCATCAACGGCCTCTCGGACCTTCTGCATCCCTGCCAGGCCCTGGCGGACTTCCAGACGGTTCGAGAACGGTTCGGGGGCGTGCGAGGCTTTCCGCTCTGCTACGTGGGCGACGGAAACAACGTCGCCCACAGCCTGCTCGTGACCGGCGCGAAGCTGGGTGCCCGGGTCTCCGTCGTGACGCCGAAGGGTTTCGAGCCGCGGGCAGACGTCGTCGGGTGGGCCGCCGAGGCCGCGGCGCTGACGGGAGGCGCGGTCCGAGTGACGACGTCGCTCGAGGAAGGGCTTTCCGGCGCCCGCGCCGTGTATACCGACGTCTGGGCGTCGATGGGGCAGGAGGCGGAAGCCGCCGCGCGCGTCCTGGCGTTTCGGGGCTACGCTGTCACGGCCCGCGTCTTCGGCTTGGCGGCGCCGGACGCGATCTTCCTTCACTGCCTGCCCGCCCACCGCGGCGAAGAAGTCGAGGCGTCGGTGATCGACGGTGCCGCCTCCGCCGTCTTCGATCAGGCGGAGAATCGGCTGCATGCGCAGAAGGCGCTGCTGGTGACCCTGCTCGGCGAGGGGTCTTCGCCGGGAGTCGGCCGGGGGGCAAAGAGCTGAGGGTGCTCCGAAGCGCGTCTTCCCGATGTCTCGAGGAAGGCCTCGTGCCAGCCTCTCGGAAGAGGTCGACATGAACGAGAGGTCCGTCAGACGGTTTCGAATCTCGCGGCGGGCCGTCCTCATCGGGTCGATCACCACTCTGGCCTTCTGTCTTTTCGCGGCCGTCTGGCTCTTTCGACCTCGTTCGGCTCCCGCCGCGCCGCGGCGCGCCGAGAATCCGCTCGCCACGGTGACGGTGGAGGAGGCGGAACTCAAGGCGGAGCCGAACTCCCGTTCTCGGTCGATCGCGTCGTTGCCGCGCGGGACGCGCGTCGCGGTTGGCGACGAGGCGGGGCTTTGGGTGCAGGCGCGGACGAAGGACGCCTCCGGGTTTCTGCCGGCCGCCTCGATCGAGCGGGACTCGGATCGTGAGACCCGCTCGCGGCGGGCGGGCACGATCCTCTCCTTCGCGCCGGTCTCGGCCGTCCTTCTCGAAGACGCCGACCTGCTCCTGGCTCCCTTCCCGATGGCGCCGCGCGCCGGCCGGCTGGAGAAGGGCACCACGATCCGAATCCACTCGGTCGATCACGCCTACTACGCCTTGAGGGGGCCCGACGGCGGCCTCGCCTTCGTCGACTCGGCGAAGGTCGACGTCATCCCGCCGGATCCTCAGCGTCCCGTAATCGAGCCCGCCAAGGAGCGCGCCCTGAAGGATCTTGCCGTCACCGAGCTCATCGGTCCTCTGCCGCTGGCAAGCGCAGAGGCGCCCCCTCCGACCCCGGCTGCCGGGTCCTCGGGCGCTGCGCCGGCCGGCGCGAGGCCGGACCTGCGCTCCGCGGAAGAACCACTCGAGCCGGCCGCCCTCCTGTCCCGGGTGGACCCGATCTATCCCGACGCGGCCCGCCGCGCGGGCGCTCAAGGCACGGTCGTGCTCGAGGTCGTGATCGGGGCGGACGGGCGCGTCGTGCGGGCGGACGTGCTCAAGGGGTTGCCTTTCGGGCTCGCGGAGGCGGCCGCGGATGCCGTGCGGCGGTGGCAGTATCGACCGGCCCGGGGGCGCGCGGGCCCGATCGCCTCCCGCAAGGAGGTCCGTATCGAGTTCCGCCTGCGCTCATAGGCGGCCTCGCGGCGCCGCCGAGGTCTATAATTTTTCCGCTCAGATGCTGCAGATTCATTACGAGGCCGACGGCCGCTCCCAGGTCTTCAACCTCGCCGGCGAGGAGGCCACGATCGGCCGGGCGACCGACAACGACATTGTTCTGAACGACTTTTCGGTTTCGCGACGGCATGCCTACCTGCGCCGCGAGAATGAGATCTGGGTGCTGCGGGACAACCATTCGACCAACGGGGTGCGCGTCAACGACCGGCCGATGCCCGAGTCCTCGGTTGGAGACGGCGACGAAATCACCATCGGCACGTTCCGACTCCTGGTTCGGGAGCTCGCCGAGAAGGAGACGCCGGCCTCGCCCGAGCCTGCGCTCGACTCCACCTCAACGTGCATCCGGCCGATCGCGGAGTTCAACCTGGACTTCGGGCTGGAAAAGGATGCGGTGGCGCCGGTGCCCGAGACGACCGAGAAGCGAAAGCGGGCCGCGCTCGATGTCGCTTACCGGAACAAGGTTTTCGAGATTCTCGTGCAAGTGGCCAAGACTCTCATCTCGGCCGACGAGGTTCAGACCGTGCTCGCCAAGGTCATGGACCTCATCTTCGAGTACCTCCCGGTAGACCGGGGATTCCTCCTGCTCGAAGAGGCGGGAGGCTTGCAGCTCTCGATTACTCGCTTCAAGTCGCCCCAGCGCGCGACGACCGACGGCTCGGCTCCCTATTCCCGCACGATCGTGGACATGGTGAGGAAGAAGAAGGTGGCTGTCCTCACCTCGGATGCGCAGGTCGACGAGCGCTTTGGCGCCGAGATGTCGGTGCGCATGCAGCAGATTCGCTCGGCCATGTGCGCGCCGCTCTGGATCCGCGACTCGGTGATCGGCGTCATCCACGTGGATTCCCCCCTGCACGTCGGCACCTTCACGGAGCGGGACCTCGACCTGCTGACCGCGCTCGCCAACTTCGCGGCGGTGGCCATCGAGCGGGCCCGGCTTCACGAGCGGGTGGCCGAGGAGCGGCGGATCCGTGGCCGGCTCGAGCGATATCACTCGCCCCATGTGGTCGAAGAGATCATCGCCGACGTCGGCGCGTCGGGCGCCTTCAAGGGTGTCCGAACCGAGACGGTCACGATTCTGTTCGCCGATCTGGTCGGCTTCACCTCCTGGTCGGAGAAGATGGCGGCGGAGCCCCTGGCCCGCCTCCTGACCCGCTTCTTCACGCTTTGCTCGGACGCGGTCTTCTCTCAGGAGGGCACGATCGACAAGTTCATCGGGGATGCCGTCATGGCATTCTTCGGCGCACCGATCGACCAGCCCGACCACGCCGAGCGCGCCGTGGCGGCCGCGCTGAAGATGCGTGGCGAGGTGGAGGCGTGGAACCGCGAGCGGGCGGAGAAGGGCGAACCTCCGATCGAGGCGCGGATCGCCTTGAACACCGGCGAAGCGATCGTCGGCGAGATTGGCTCGCAGCGACGCGTGGACTACACGGTGCTGGGAAACGCCGTCAACGTGGCGGCCCGAATGGAGGAATTCGTGGCCACGGCTGGCGACATCGTCGTTGGTCCGGCGACGTACGAGGCGGTCCGGGGGCGATACAAAGTGGCTCGACTCGGCCACTACTCCCTGAAGGGTCTTTCCACACCGGTTCCCATGTACAAGATCCTCGGGCAGCTCTCGCCCGAGGAGACTCTCGACGCCTCGGTGACCGCGGCGAAGACGCGCCCCTAAAAAGCGAAAGCGGTTCGCCTAGCCGCCCGGCGGCCGGCGCGCTTTCGCCGAGGGAGGCAACGCGGCAAAGCGGTGGTCGAGGTCCGGAGCCGCCGGCGCGAAGTCGAGACGGCGATACGCCTCGTAGAAGCGCAACGCGACGCGCGGCCGAAGGGCGTCGAGTTCCTTCTCGGCGAGCTCCTTGAGCGTGCCGGGGAGTCTGCGCCGCAGGTCTGCGGACAGGGGATCGTCCGGATAGGCGGCGACGAAGAGGCTCGCGCCCCGGGCGAGGTACATCGCCTGATTCGATTGGCGCTCGACGGGAAGCGTCGACCAGTGCTTGACGAACCGGCGGAAGCGCTGCGCGGATTCTCCATCCATCCGCGCGGGCAGGTCCGGGACGGATTCGACCGCCTCCTCGTCCGTGGGCTCCGGGGCGGGGGAGGGATTGAGTCCCGGCTTGGCCTCGGCGGGGGCTCTGACGACGCCGGCTTCTGACGGGTCGGCGACGGTGCGGCTCGAGCCTCGCGGCGGAATCGGCGGACTCTCGACGACGCGCGCGGCCGGAACGTCTTCCGCGGCGCCCGGCCCGGGCGCGGGCGTCGAGGGCGGCGCCGATGCGGCGAGAGCCGGCGGCGTTGGGACCGTCTCCGGCGCGGGCCGCGGCCACCGGTGGATCATCAGGTACGTTGCCGCTGCCGCGAGCAGAATCAGCGCCGCCGCCACCGCACCGACCGGCCAGGCCGCGCGGCGGGGACCGGCGGCCACGGTGAGCGCGGCCGAGTCGCCTTCCGGCAGCTTCAGCCGCTCGAGAGCTCTTCGGAACTCTTCGGCGTCTCGGAACCGGCGGTTGCGATTCTTCTGAAGCGCCTGTTTCAAGATGTCAGCCAGTGGCGGGCCGACCTCGGCGGGCAGGCGCGAGGTGTCGAGCGGCGGCGGCGGCGTGTGGAGATGCTGGCCGAGGTAGGCTTCCGGTGTCTCGGCCTCGAAGGGCGGGCGGCCCGTCAGCATCTCGTAGAGCACCACGCCGAACGAATAGAGATCGCTGCGGCCGTCGACCGTCTCACCGCGCGGCAGCGCCCCGGCTTGCTCGGGAGAGCAATACTTGAGCTTGCCGACGAACATCCCCGTGCTGGTCATCTGGCGCGCCTCGGCGGCCACCCGCTTCGCGATCCCGAGATCGATGATCTTCGCTCTGAGTTCTCCGCGAGCTCCTCGACGAAGCATGATGTTGTCGGGCGCGAGATCTCGGTGAACGATGCCCTGGAGGTGGATCTCGCCCAGACCCATCAGGACTTGCCTCGCCACTTCGATCGCCTGGGGCAAGGGCATGGCTCCGTTTCGGCGGATCCATTCCTCGAGCGTGACGCCGTCGATGAATTCCCACACCATGTAGAAGGAACCATCGGGCAGCCTCGAGAAATCGTAAAGGGCGGCCACATTGGGATGGCGAATCGTCGTCGCCAGCCGCGCCTCCTCCTGAAAGCGAAGGGGCTCGAGACCTTCGCCGAGTGGATCCGGTTTGGTGACCTTGATGATCCGGATTTCATCGAGATGGATGTGGCGCGCCCGGTAGACCTGCCCCATGCCGCCTTCGGCGAGTTTGTCGAGAATCTCGTACTTGCCGTCGAGGATCTGGCCGGGCGCAAGACGCGTCGCGGCGTTGCCGCAGGACGGGCAGAAGCGGGCCTCTCTCGGCACCTCGGCGCTGCAACGCGGGCAGCGAGAGTCGGCCGTGTCCATCCGGGCCATTGTAGTCGTGACGTTCGGCGCCGCATCGCGGCGCGGATCGCCGGCGAAAGCCCTCGCCGTGTGAGAATCGCCGCGTGAGGGCCCCGTGGATCCTCGTCACGTCGCGCGCGGAGAAGGCTGCGGAGGCTCGACGGATGGGCTTTACCGTCGAGCAACGGGCGATCGACGTACCCGAGCCTCAAGCGCTCGACCCTTCGGAGATCGTCGAGGCCAAGGCGCGCGCAGCATTCGAGCGCGTGGGCTCGCCGGTGCTGGTCGAGGACTCCGCCCTCGCGATCGCCGCCTGGGGAGGGTTTCCGGGAGCACTGGTGAAATGGATGGAGCAGACGATCGGACTCGAGGGAATCGCCCGGATGCTCGACGCCTTCGCAGACCGATCGGCCACGGCGATCTGCGCCGTGGCCTTCTTCGATGGGAAGAGGCTCCGGGTGGGGCGTGGCGAGACGCACGGGTCGATCGCGGCGTCTCCGCGAGGATCCGGGGGATTCGGGTGGGACCGGCTCTTCGTGCCGCAGGGCGACTCGCGAACGTTCGCGGAGATGTCGGCGGAGGAGAAGGATCAGCTCTCGCACCGCCGGCGCGCATGGGAGGCGATGGCGAGGCTCCTGCCCGACCTGCGCTGAGGCTCCGTCGTCCGGCACCCTTATTTAGTTAGGCCATAATATTGTCTAACCTAATTAATATTTATATATCCGCGAATTCTACGAATTTCATTCGAAGCGACTTGGCCTCGAAACGGCGGAGTATCTTGGCGGTGCAAATGGAGTTAGCGGAAGTCGTCGGCCAGCTTTCCGAGCTTCGACGCTTCCCGATCGAGCCGTTCTCCGGAGAGACCCCGAACGAGGTGGTGGTGCGGCCGGAAGGCGCGGTGGGGGATCGGGCATTCGAGCTGGTGGACGAGCGCACCTCGGAGCCGCTGACGTGGCGCACGGCCCCGGAGCTCCTGCGGTATTCGGCTCGGTTCCTCGAGGATCTCGTCATCGCCGACCTGGAAAACTGGACGCGCGTTCTCCTGCCGGACGGGCGCGAGGTTCCGGTGACGGATCCGGGATGGCTCGCCGACGTCTCGCGCCGGCTGGGCCGGCCCGTCCAGTTGCGCCGGGCGCCCGCCGGCTCGGCGCACGGGCTGCTCCATCTGATCTCCCGCCCGACGCTGCGGTTCGTCGAGCGTGTCTACGGCGCCCCGGTCGAGACGCGCTGGCTGCGGGCGAACTTCCTGATCGATCTTTCGGGAGGAAAGGCCTTCGAGGAGGACGAGTGGGTCGGGCGTCAAATTCGCATCGGCGACGCGCTCTTTGACGTGACGGGGCCGAGTCAAGATTGCATCGCGGTCACTTCGCGAGCCGAAAAGCCCGAGGGAGATCTCTCCATGGTCGACGGACTCCTGAAGGTGCGCAGCGGGGCCCTCGGACTCACGGTGCGTGTGAGCAAGGGTCAGCGCATCCGGGTGGCCGACGCCGTTTCTCTGGTGGATTGATAGACTTCGCGCCGATGGCGAGGCCAATCCGCGTTCTGATCGCCAAGCCGGGCCTAGACGGGCATGATCGGGGCGCAAAGGTGATCGCGCGGGCCTTGCGGGACGCCGGAATGGAGGTCATCTACTCGGGCCTCCGGCAGACACCCGCACAGATCGCCGCGGCCGCGATTCAGGAAGACGTCGACGTCGTGGGTCTCTCGATCCTATCGGGCGCGCACAACGTTCTGTTCCCGGAGATTCTGAAACTCCTCAAGGAGCGGGGGGGCGAGGACATTCTGGTCTTGGCCGGCGGGATCATCCCGGAAAAGGACATCGGCCCCTTGAAGGCGCTCGGGATTCGGGAAATCTTCTTGCCCGGGACCACCACGCAGTCGCTCGTCGACTTCATCTCTCGCGAGGCGGGCGAAAAGGTGCGAAGCTGAAGTCGGCGCGGCCCGAGCGCGGCGGATCCCGCTGAGGCCATGGAGAAGCTGGAGACTCGGATCGACCCGCATTCGGAGGAGTTTCGTCTCCGGCGGGAATCCATGGAGGCCCTCGTCGCGAGATTGCGCGAGGAGATCGGTCGCGCGCGGGAGGGCGGTGCCGGGCGCGAGCGTCACGCCGAGCAGAGGAAAATGTTCGTGCGGGACCGCGTCGACGGCTTGCTCGATCCGGGGTCTCCGTTTCTCGAGCTTTCGCCGCTCGCCGCCCACGGAATGTACGAGGGGGAAGCGCCGGGAGCCGGGCTCGTCACGGGGATCGGCCGCGTCGCCGGCCGGGAGGTCATGGTGATCGCCAACGACGCCACCGTCAAGGGCGGCACCTACTTCCCGATCACCGTCAAGAAACACCTGAGGGCGCAGGAGGTCGCGCAAGAGAACCGCCTTCCTTGTGTTTACCTGGTCGATTCCGGGGGAGCGTTCCTGCCGCTCCAGGCCGACGTCTTTCCGGACCGGGACCACTTCGGGCGCATCTTCTACAACCAGGCGCGAATGTCGGCCCTTCGAATTCCCCAGATCGCCGTCGTCCTCGGCTCCTGCACGGCGGGAGGGGCGTACGTCCCCGCGATGTCGGACGAAGCGATCATCGTCAAGGGAACGGGCACCATCTTTCTTGCCGGCCCGCCCCTGGTGAAGGCCGCGACCGGCGAAGAGGTCTCCGCGGAGGAGCTCGGGGGAGCCGACGTCCACACGCGCATTTCGGGTGTCGCCGACCACCTGGCCGAGGACGACGCTCACGCTCTGGAGATCGCCCGATCGCTGGTCGGTTCCCTCGGGGGCGCCAAGGCGCTGCCCGCGGACCGTCTGGCACCCGAGGACCCGGGTTACGACCCGCGGGAGATCTACGGAATCGTTCCGCGCGACCTGCGCAAGCCCTACGATGTGCGGGAAGTGATCGCGCGCCTCGTGGACGCATCGCGGTTTCAGGAGTTCAAGGCGCGCTACGGGACGACCCTCGTCTGCGGCTTCGCCCGGCTCTCGGGATTCCTCGTCGGGATCGTGGCCAACAACGGAATTCTCTTTTCCGAGTCCGCCCTGAAGGCGGCGCACTTCGTCCAGATGTGCGCCCGGCGCGAGATTCCGCTCGTGTTCCTGCAGAACATCACCGGCTTCATGGTGGGCAAGGAATACGAGAGGGGCGGGATCGCCAAGGACGGCGCCAAGATGGTCCACGCGGTCGCCAATGCGGCGGTGCCCAAGTTCACCGTCATCATCGGAGGGTCCTTCGGCGCGGGCAACTACGGCATGTGCGGCCGCGCTTACGGCCCGCGCCTGCTCTGGATGTGGCCCAACGCTCGGATTTCCGTCATGGGCGGCGAGCAGGCAGCTTCCGTGCTCTCGACCGTCAAGCAGGAGCAGCTGCAGCGCTCGGCCAAGCCTCCGATGACCACGGAGGAGGTCGCGGAATTCGAGCGGCCCACGCGGGAGAAGTACGAGGTCGAGGGCAGCCCTTACTATTCGACGGCGAGAATCTGGGACGACGGCGTGCTGGACCCGGCGGAGACGCGGACGGCGCTCGCGCTCGCGATCTCGGCGGCGTACAACGCTCCGATCGCCGAAACGCGTTTCGGGGTCTTTCGGATGTAGGAGAGGCCCGCCGATCGGTTACCATCGCGCGGTGGCGCTCCTGCTCGCCGTGCTCGCCCTCTCCGCGGCCCCTTCGGCTCCGATCGGGCTGGTCATCCGCCCCGCCGGGTCCGAGGCGTTCACCGCCATCGTGGCGGGGCCGGCGCCGGGAGAGGCCACGGGCGATTTCTCGGGAACCGTCGCGGTCAATGGCTCCGCCGCCGAGCTGCCCGTCAAGGGGCCGGCGCAGCGGGCGGCCGATGGACGCCTGCAGCTATTCCTGAACCTTCGCTACGCAGACATCCCTGCCGATTGGGCCGACCGGTTCCGTTTGGGGAACTTCGATTTCCGGCTGCACGGCACGGTCGGGCGGCGGGAGCGGGTCGACTGGAGCGGTACGCTGCCCTGGAGAGACGTGAGTATCGATGGCGAGAAGGAGGCGGTGTCGCGCTTCGTGCAGCTCTCCGCACTGAAGCTGACCCGTTTCTCGATCCTCGAGAGCGAGGCGCAGGCATCGGTTACGGTGCGCAACCCTTTCGCCTTCCCGCTCAAGGTCGCCGCCGCCGTCTATCGGCTTCTCGCCAACGGCTACGAGGTGGGCGCGGGGGAGACGCGAGGCCTCCTGCTGCACGCCGGCAAGGACAACGTCTTCGATTTCCCGATCGACATCGAGCACGGGCAACTCCTGGCCGCCGCCGGCAGCGCCCTGGCCACGGGCGGCGAGGTCGAGGGCCGGTTGCGCGGAGAGCTTCGTGTGCGCTTGCCCGGCGGCGACGTCTCAGTCCCGCTCGATCTGGCCGGGAAGCTCGACCTGCTCTCCGAATGAGCTCGAGAACCGCCCCAACGCGACTGCGAGTGATGCGGGAGGGACCCGTTTGTCGCGTGGTCCTGGCGCGACCCGAGGTTCGCAACGCCTTCGATGACGTCTTCATCGCGGAATTGACGGACGCCTTCGGCGAAATCTCGGGAGATGCCG
This sequence comes from Thermoanaerobaculia bacterium, assembly GCA_035498405.1. Taxonomy (GTDB): domain Bacteria; phylum Acidobacteriota; class Thermoanaerobaculia; order UBA5066; family Gp7-AA6; genus DATBFU01. Next base: position 35,007 of record DATKAE010000130.1, read on the forward strand.
GGGTGCGGGTCGTTCTCCTGGAGGGGGAAGGGCCGTCGTTCTGCGCCGGGGCCGACGTGGCCTGGATGCGGAAGGCGGGCGGCTATTCCCGGCAGGAGAACCGGGAGGACGCCCGGCGGATGGCCGAAATGCTCCGCGCGATCGACGACTGCCCTCGGCCGGTCGTCGTCGCCGTGCAGGGCCACGCGATTGGCGGGGGGGTGGGTCTCGTGGCCGCGGGCGACATCGCCATCGCGGCGGAGGACGCGGTCTTCGCGCTGGCCGAGGTCAAGCTCGGGATCCTTCCCTCGGTGATCTCTCCCTATGTCCTGCGGGCCATCGGAGCGCGTTGCGCACGGGATCTGTTCTTGACCGGCGACCGCTTCGATGCGCGAGAGGCCCTGCGGATCGGGCTCGTACACCAAGTCGTGCCGGCGGGCGAGCTTTCCGCAGCTTGCCGGCGCAAGGTTGACTCGCTCTTGACCTCGGGGCCCGAGGCGGTGCGCGTCGCGAAAGAGCTCATCGGCCGGGTCGCCGGGCTCTCGCCGGGAGATGCCATGGACTTGACCGTCGAGACGATCGCCGACCGCCGCGCTTCGGAGGAAGCCCGAGAGGGCCTGACGGCTTTCCTCGAGAAACGGGCGCCCGGCTGGGCCGTCAAGCGGTCGTCGGAGCGGCGGGAGTAGCCGGCGGCGGCGGCGTTCGGCGTGCCGCCTCGTCCTCGAATTCGTGCTTGCAGAAGTAACACTTGACCTTGGCGCCGGGTGCCGTGTCGGGCCGCCAGGCGAAAAACACCTTGCCACAATTTGGGCAGACGAGCCGCTGCTGTTTTCCCGGGATGCCGCCTTCGATCGACATGGGCCCAGTCTAGAACGTGGCGGCGCCGGCCGGAAGCTCCAAGCCTGAAACCGTAGAATCTCCTACGCCCAAGTCGAGGAGGGGAGAATGACGAGAATCAGGGCCCGCGGGCTCCTGCTGGCGCTCGGGCTGGCGGCGGTTCTTTCGGCCGCTCCGGCGCCTCCGGCCGGTCGCCCGCCCGAGACGTTGATCGCCGAGGTGTTGTCCCCGCGTTCGGCGATGGAGCAGAACCTGCGCGTCTTGACCGACCAGATCGGCGGCCGTGTGACGGGCAGCGCCGCCTATGAGCGGGCACTCGCCTGGGGTGTGGACGCCTTCCGGAGGGCCGGCGTCGATACGGTGACTCGGGAGAGCTTCTCGGTGCCCGCCAAGTGGGAAGGGGAGTCGGCCACGGCGGCGCTCGTGTCTCCCGAGCGTTTTCCCCTCCGTGTGGTGTCGTTCGGGCTGGCGCCTTCCACTCCGGGTGCGCTCGTCGCCCGGCTGGTCGACGGCGGGACCGGCCGCCGCGAGGACTTCCGGAAGCTCGGCGCTTCGGTCGAAGGGGCGGTCGTTCTGGTGCGGTCCCGGCCCATGCGCTCCTTCGAGGACCTGTTCGCCGAATACCTGGCGGCTCCCGAAATGCTGCAGGCGGCGGTCGAGAGCGGCGCGGCGGCGATTCTCTTCGTCTCGACACGTCCGCGCGATCTGCTGTACCGACACACGGTGACCTGGGGCGCGATCGCTCCCATCCCGATGGCGCAGGTCGCGCGCGAGGACGGCTTGCGTCTCGGTCGTCTTCTGGACGCCGGGTCGGCGCTCACCGTCTCGCTCGACTTGCGCAATCGGGTCGGCGGGCCGTGGGAGGCCGAGAACGTCGTCGCCGAGATTCGGGGCGTCGGCAAGCCGGAGGAGATCGTCCTGCTCGGCGCCCACCTCGATTCGTGGGATCTCGGAACGGGGGCACTCGACAACGGCGTCAACTGCGCCCTGGTGGTCGAGGTCGCGCGCGCTCTGGCCTCTGGCCCCCGCCCCCGGCGGACCGTTCGCTTCGTCCTCTTTACCGGCGAGGAATCGGGGCTTCTGGGGTCACGGGGTTATGTCACCCGGCATCGGGCGGAGTTGGATCGGCACGCCGCGGTCTTGATCCACGACGTGGGCGACGGTCGGATCCGCGGTTACTTCAACAACGGGCGTCCGGAGCTCACGCCGGCGCTGTCCGCCGCGCTCCTGCCGGTCGCGGCGGCCGGCGCGAGCGGATCCAATGACGAGGCCCTCCTCGGCACCGACAACTTCGACTTCCTCCTCGAGGGGGTGCCCAACTTCGTCGCCGACCAGGAAACCGAGCGGTACCTGGCCGACTATCACGCCGAATCGGACACGTTCGACAAGGTGGATCTTCGGGAGGCTCGCTGGAATGCGGCGGTCGCCGCGGTCGCGACACTCGGCCTGGCAAGCGCGCCGGAGCGTCCCGGGCCGCGGCAATCGCGCGCGGAAGTCCTCCGGCTCCTCGGGCAGAGCGGGCTCGAGCGGCAGATGAAGGCCTATGGCCTCTGGGCGGATTGGGAAGACGGAAAGCGCGGGAGAGCCCATTGATCCGCTCCCTTCTCATCGCCAACCGCGGCGAGATCGCCGTGCGGATTGCGCGAACCGCGCGCGAAATGGGCATCGAGGCGGTCGCGGTGTACTCCGAAGCCGACGCCGGAGCCTTTCACGTGGGCCAGATGCCGCGCGCCGTGAGTCTCGGCCCGGGGTCGCCGCGCGAGACCTATCTGTCGATTCCGCGGCTGATCGAGGCGGCGCGGGAAGCCCGAGTCGATGCGGTACATCCGGGATACGGATTCCTTTCCGAGAGTCCGGAGTTCGCGCGGGCGGTCGAGGGGGCGGGGCTCCTCTGGGTTGGTCCGCCCGCCAGTGCGATCGAGCAAATGGGGGGCAAGGTCCGGTCACGGGCCCGGATGCGCGAGGCGGGTGTGCCGGTGGTGCCGGGCTCCGACCCTGCCGCGCAGAGCGACGAGGAGCTGACGGCGGAGGCGGGCCGTGTCGGTTTCCCGCTGCTGGTGAAGGCCTCCTCGGGAGGCGGCGGCAAGGGGATGTCGCGCGTGGACCGGCTGGAGGATCTCCAGGCCGCCCTCGCCGAGGCGCGGCGGCTGGCGGTGGCGGCCTTCGGCGACGGCACAGTGTACCTGGAGAGACTGCTCGAGCGACCCCACCACGTCGAGTTTCAGATTTTCGGCGACCGCGCGGGGCATGTGCTGCACCTCTTCGAGCGCGAGTGCAGCGCCCAACGGCGGCATCAGAAGATCATCGAGGAAACTCCGAGCCCGGCGCTCGATCCGCCGCTGCGCAGCCGGATGGCCGAGGCGGCCGTCGAGGCCGCGCGCGCGGTGGGCTACGTCGGGGCGGGCACCGTCGAGCTCCTGCTGGACGAAAAGCGGAACTTCTACTTCCTCGAGATGAACACGCGGCTCCAAGTAGAGCATCCGATCACGGAGGCGACCCTGGGGATCGACCTCGTGCGCGCCCAGATCGAAATCGCCGACGGGGCGCGCTTGCCCGACGGCTGGGCCCGGCTGACTCCCCGCGGGCACGCGATCGAGCTGCGCCTCTACGCCGAGGATCCCATCACCTGTCTGCCCCGCTCGGGGGAGGTGCTCGAGTACGCGGAGCCGTCGGGACCGGGGGTGAGGGTCGATTCGGGCATCGCTCGGGGCTCTCAGGTGGGCGTGGAGTTCGACCCCCTTCTGGCCAAGCTGGTCGTCCTCGGTCCGGATCGGAAGGCGGCCATCGAGCGGGCGCGCCGGGCGCTCTCGGACTGGATCGTGCTCGGGGTGGAGACCAACCGGCGGCTGCTCGCGGCGGTGCTCTCTTCGGAGGAGTTTGTCGCGGGCCGCTATACGACCGACCTCGTCTCGCGCCTGTCACCGCCGTCGGGCGAGCCGCCCGCGGCCGCGTGGGTGGCGGCGGCGCGCCTGCTCGAGCGGTCGGGCCCGGGGGGCAGCGCCGCGGCGGGAGGTCCGACTCCGGCGGGCGATCCCTGGGGCGAGGCGACCGGCTGGAGGGTGAGCGCTTGAGGATCGCGAGTGGCGATCGCGTGCGCGACGTGCGTCTCGAGCCGCGGGCGGTCTCGCTCGACGGGGAGCGCTTCGAGTTCCGCGTCGCCGCCGACGGCGCCGCCGGAGAGATCCTCGAGATCGAGGGGCGGCGCCACCGCATCCGTGTCGCCCGCCGCGGGGATCTTGTTTTCGTCTGGTGCGACGGCGAGGTTTACGAATTCATGACGGTGCGCTCGACCGGGCGGCCCCGGACGGAGGCGGGAGACCTCCTTGCTCCCATGCCCGGCCGCATCCGCCAGACCTGCGTGTCGGAGGGCGAGGCGGTCCGGGCGGGCCAGCTGCTCCTCATTCTGGAGGCGATGAAAATGGAGCACGCCATCCGAGCGCCTCGGGACGGCACGGTACGGCGCCTTCCGCACCGAGAGGGCGACCTCGTCGAGACGGGAACACCCCTGGTGGAGATCGCATAGCCGGCGAACGTCCGAAAGCGCCAGCCCCCAGGCGGAGGGAAATCGGCGCGACCGCGGGATAATGATCCCCGTGGAGTCCTGGGCCGACCACGCCATTCGGCGCCCGCACCTGCCGGATCGAGTCACGGTCTATGAGGTGGGGCCGCGCGACGGCCTTCAGAACGAGGCGGAGAGTCTTCCGGTGGAAGCTCGCGTCCGCTTCGTGGACCTGTTGACCGAGTCCGGCCTTCCGGCCATCGAAGTCGGGTCGTTCGTGTCCGCGAAAATGATCCCGCAGCTGGCGGACACCGAGGAGGTCTTCCGGCGGATCCGGAAGGCTTCCGGTGTGCGGTATCCGGTCCTGGTTCCCAACGAGAAGGGGCTCGACCGGGCCATCGCCGCCGGGGCGCTCGAGGTGGCCGTGTTCACCGCCGCGTCCGAGACCTTCAACCGCCACAACATCAACGCCGGGGTCGACGAATCGATCGAGCGCTTTCGGCCGGTGGTGGCGCGCGCGGCCGAGCGCAAGATCCGTGTCCGCGGGTACGTTTCGACCGCCTTCGGCTGTCCCTACGAGGGAGACGTCTCGCCCGAGGCGGTGCGGGAGGTCGTCCACAAGCTGTTGGATCTCGGTGTCGACGAGATCTCGCTCGGCGACACGATCGGCGTCGCCACACCGGCCGACGTCTACGCGGTCATCGAGACGCTCTACGAGTCCGGGATTTCCCGGGGGATCCTGGCGCTCCACTTTCACGATACGCGAGGCACCGCGCTCGTCAACGTCTTCGCCGGTCTTCAATGCAGTGTCACGACCTTCGACGCTTCCGCGGGCGGTCTGGGCGGCTGCCCGTACGCGCCCGGCGCCTCGGGGAACCTGGCCACCGAAGACCTCCTCTACATGCTCGAGGGCCTCGGTGTGGCGACCGGTGTCTCGCTGCCGAAGGTCGTCGAGGCCTCGCGTTACCTCTCTGGCCAACTCGGCCGCCGTCCCCCGGGGCGCTACCTCGCGGCCGTCTGGGGAGGTGAGGAAGAAGGGGGAAACCCGTAGGTGGAAGGAGGCGGGGTCAACGGTTATGGCCTCCGACCTTCGTGCTCGGACCTCTTCTCCATTGACAGACAGTGAAAGCAAGTGTAGCTTTTTGAAGCACTCACGCTGACATCCCGATGCCAAAAAAGATTCTGCTGGCCGACGACAGCCTGACGATCCAGAAAGTCGTGGAGCTGACGTTTTCCGACAGCGACTACGACCTGACCTGTGTCAGCAACGGCCTGCGCGCCCTCGAGAAAGTGCGGGAGGACCGTCCCGATCTGATTCTGGCCGACGTCGTGATGCCCGAGAAGAACGGCTACGAGGTCTGCGAGGCAATCAAAGGGGACCCGGCCACGTCCCGAATCCCCGTGATCCTGCTGACCGGCACCTTCGAGCCGTTCGATCGGCCGCGCGCGGAGCGGATCGGCGCCGACGCCATCGTCTCGAAACCATTCGACTCGCAGCAACTGCTGCGGCAAGTCGAGGCGCTGCTGGCGCGCGCCGAGGTGGGAACCTCCGCCGCCACGGTCGCCATGCGGATCCCCGAGGAGATTTCGCTGGGCGCGGGCGCTCCCCCTGGCCGCGGCCCGGAACCGGAGCCCTTCGACGCGGGCTTTTCTCCCGAGGACTTCACCGGCAGCGTGCGCCTTCCGACCGGCGATCCGTTCGAGGAGGAGTACGGCAGAGGCGACGTGGACTCGGCGATCGAGGCGTTCGAGAAGGCGCAGGGCCTGCCCGACACCGCCGTGCCGGCGGCCCCGGTCGTTCGGGAAGCGGAGTCGACTTTTGAGCACGAAATCGAGGAGTCGAGCTGGCTCACGGAGGAGCCGGAGCGGCACGCGGGTCCCGAGCGCAGCCACTGGATGACCCCCACGATGCCTCCGAGCCCGCCCTTCTTCGAAGAGCCCGCGGTCGAGCCCGGCCGGCGCGGCGAGGAGGAGCCGACGGCTGAGATCGCTCCCGAGGCGTTCGGGGAGCGCCCGACGGAGCCCTTTCCCTCGCCACCCGCCGAGGTCCATGTCGAGGAGATCAGCGCCGACGCGGCGCATGCGCTATTCGACGTTCCGCCTCCGGAAGCTCCGCCGGCCCCGTCCGAGGTTCCATCGCCTCCGCCGGCGCCAGCCGCCCCTCCCCACGAGCTCGAAGCTCTGGCCCAGACTTCATCGATCCCGGAGTTGGCGCAGATGCTTTCGTCGGTCTCGGGCGCGGCGGGCTTGTCCGAGGCGGACATCGATCGCTTGGCCGCGCGCGTCGTCGAGAAGTTGTCGGATCGGATCATCCGCGAGATCGCCTGGGAAGTCATCCCGGACATGGCCGAGATCGTGATCAAGCAGCGGATCAAGGAGCTCGAAGCCGGCCTCGAGTGACCCTTCGGGCCGGCGCAGTACTCGCCTCCCTCCCGCCTGCGCCGCCGAACGTCCCCGGAATCGACGCGGTGCTTCGGGGCCTTAAACCGGAGGCGCTCGAGGGCCGTCCTCGGTTGTAAGTCGCGCCGCTTGCTCGCGTCGTCCGGCGCTCGCAAGGCGCCCGGCGGCCAGTGTGATAAATGAAAGGGCTCCGAGCCCTTTTTTCATGCCCGAAGGAACGACGAAGCCTGGTGCGTCCGACGCCTCGCGGAGGCTGGAGAAGACTTTTGATCCCGCCTCCTTCGAGCAGAAGTGGTACCGGTCCTGGGAAGCCGAGCGGCGCTTCGAGCCGTCCGGCCCGGCCAGCTCCCCGCGCTTCGTGATGGTGATCCCGCCGCCCAACGTCACCGGCCGCCTGCACATCGGACACGCTCTGGGGCGAACGCTCGAGGACGTGCTCGCCCGATGGAACCGGATGAGGGGGCACCGCGTCCTGTGGGTTCCCGGGACCGACCACGCGGGCATCGCCACCCAGATGGTGATCGAGCGCCAGCTCGCCAGCGAGGGCATCGACCGGCGCACGCTCGGGAGGGAAGGGTTCGTGGCCCGAGTCTGGGCGTGGAAGCGCGAGGCGAAGGACACCATCCAGACGCAGATGAAGCGCCTCGGTTGCTCGCTCGACTGGTCGCGAGAGCGCTTCACTCTCGACCCCGATCTTTCCCGCGCGGTGCGGCACGCGTTCGTGCAGCTCTATCGAGAGGGACTGATCTACCGGGGCCGCTACGTCGTCAATTGGTGCCCGCGCTGCGGGACCGCGGTCTCGGACCTCGAGGTCGTGCACAAGGAAGTCGACGGCAAGATCTACCAGATCCGCTACGACGTGCCGGGCGTGCGCTCGGGGGCGGTCGTCGCCACCACGCGGCCGGAGACGATGCTGGGCGACACGGCGCTCGCGATCCACCCGGAGGACCCGCGCACCGCGAAGCTCCGGGGCAAGACGGCCGTCTTGCCGATCGTCGGACGCGAGCTCCCCATCGTCGAGGACCCGATTCTCGTCGACCGGGCCTTCGGCACGGGGATCGTGAAAGTCACGCCGGCGCACGATGCCAACGACTTCTCGACGGCGGAGCGCCACAATCTCCCGGCCGTCGTCGTGATCGGGCCGGACGCCCGCATGACGAAGGAAGCCGGAGCGGACTTCGCCGGGCTCGACCGCTTCGAGGCGCGCAAGGCCATCCTCGAGCGCCTGGCCTCCGAGAATCGGCTGGTCGCGACGGAGGATCACCGCTACGCCCTCGGGCACTGTCAGCGCTGCGACACGATCATCGAGCCCTACCTCTCGACCCAGTGGTTCGTGAAGATCCAGCCGCTGGCGGACCCGGCCATCCAGGCGGTCCAGCAGGGGGCGGTTCGTTTCGTGCCCGAGTCCTGGGCGAAGACCTATTTCGCCTGGATGGAGAACATCCACGACTGGTGCATCTCGCGCCAGCTCTGGTGGGGGCACCGGATTCCCGCCTTCTACTGCGAGAACGGGCACATCACGGTCTCCGAGGAGGACCCGAAGGCCTGCGCGACCTGTGGCCTGGGCCGTCTCGAGCAGGACCCGGACGTTCTCGACACGTGGTTCTCCTCGCAGCTCTGGCCCTTCTCCGTCTTCGGGTGGCCCGAGGAGACGACGGACCTGAAGGTCTTCTACCCGACCGACGTCTTGGTCACCGGTTACGACATCCTGTTCTTCTGGGTGGCGCGGATGATCATGGCCGGCCTGCACTTCACGGGCAAGGCTCCGTTCCACACGGTTCACCTTCACGGCCTGGTGCGCGTGGGCGGCGAGAAGATGTCGAAGACGAAGGGAAACGTCATCGACCCGATCGAGGCGATCGACGAGTTTGGTGCCGATGCGGTGCGATTCGCGCTGGCGGCGGCGGCCTCGAGCGGTCCGACCGTTTCGCTCGAGAAGCAGCGCCTTTCCGGCTCGCGCGCGTTCGCGACGAAGCTCTGGAACGCCTCGCGCTTTGCCCTCGGGCAGTTCGACCCCGAGCGTCCCGACGGAACCCCGCCGCGGGACCTGGAGCTGCCGGACCGCTGGATCCTTTCGCGCCTCTCGTACGCCGCCGGCGAGGTCGCGCGGCAACTGGAGCTCTTCCGCTTCGACGAGGCGGCCCAGGCGATCTACTCCTTTCTCTGGCACGAGCTCTGCGACGGTTACATCGAAATGGTCAAGCCGCGCCTGTCCGGGCCCGGAGCGTCGACCGAGAGCCGCGAGGCGGCGCGTCAGACGCTCTACCGGTGCCTGGCGGATTCGCTCGCTTTGCTCCATCCCTTCATGCCGTTTGTGACCGAGGAGATCTGGGAAAAGGTCACGGGGCAGGTCGGAACGCTCATCGTGACGGCGTTTCCCCGGCAGAGGCCCGAATGGAGCGATCCCGGCGCGGAGCGCTCGGTCGAGGCCCTGCGAGCCCTGGTGACGCGCGTGCGAAACTACCGCGGGGAGCGGAGCGCCTCGCCCACGGAGCCCGTGGAGCTGTCGATCGATCCGGCGTCGGCGCCGGAGATCCTGTCGGACCTGCGCAACTTGTCCGCGATCCTGGTCCATCTGGCGCGTCTGTCCGACCTTCGATTCGAGGCGCCCCTCGAAGGCGCGACCCGCGACGTCGTGGCCGGCGCCGCCGTGGGTCTGTCTCTGCCGCGCCCGGCCTCCTCCGCCGACCGGTCGCGCGCCGAGAAGACCCTTTCCGAGCTCGACCGAGAGATCGAAACGCTTTCGGCGAAGCTGCGCAACCCCTCCTTCCTCGACCGGGCTCCCGCACCGGTCGTCGAGAAGACACGCCGCCGACTGGCGGAGCTCGAGCAGCGGCGCTCCGCTCTGTCGGGCGCCACCGCATGATCCCGTTCGCAGACGGAGCCCTCCAAGTGCGCCGGTGGCGAACCTTCGAGAATCTGGCGTGCCTCCCGCGGACGGAATCCTCCAACGACCTGGCTCTCGAGTTGATCGAGCTGTACTTCGACGAAGACCAGTTGCTGCCGGCCTCCGTTCTGGTCGCCGAGAGCCAGCCGGGCGCCCGGGGACGCCACGGCCCTTGGCACGCGCCGGCGGGGCGCGGCCTCTACTTCACGTTCCTGCTGGCGGGTCAGGGGCTGCCGCTCTCCGTGATTCCGATCGCCGTGGCGCGATGGACGTCCGAAGCCGTCCGCGAGGCGACGGGCGCGCTGTCGGAGCTCAAGTGGCCCAACGACCTCTACGTCGGCCGGCGAAAGCTCGCGGGGATACTGCCGGAGGCGCGCACACAGGGGGAACGAACGATGCTCGCCGTGGGAATCGGGCTGAACGTCTCGGGCACGGCCGACTCCCTGGGACTGCCCGGAGCCACGACGGTCGAAGAGGAAGCGGGGCGTCCCATCTCCCGCGCCGGGTTGCTGCAGGCGCTGCTCGACCGGATCGATCTCGAGCTGGTCGCGCCGGACTGGGAGCGCGAGATCGCCGCCTGGGAGCGCGCCTCGCTCCATCATCCGGGAGACCGGATGACCATCCGGCGCGAGGGAGAGGAGTTGACCGGCGAGTACCTGGGACTCGATCCATCGGGCTTTCTGAGGCTGAAGACCGAGGGCGGAGAGAAGGTGTTCCCGGCGGGGGAGGTGGCCGAATGGTGAAGCGTTCGAGCATGCCGCGGCTCCTCGCCGTCGACGTGGGAAACACCAATACCGTCCTCGGCCTCTACGAGGGAGACCGGCTCCAGCGACACTGGCGCCTGACGACGCGCCGGGACGCGACGTCCGACGAGATCGCTCTGTCGGTGGGAGGGCTCCTGGCCTCGGCCGGCGCCGAGGCCGAGCGGCCCGAGGTCATCGTTGCCAGTGTCGTGCCCTCTCTGCGCTTTCCCCTGCGGCAGGCCCTGCGCCAGATGTTCGGAGCCGAGCCGCTCTTCGTCGAGCCCGGCGTGAAAACGGGCATGCCCATCCTGTACGAGATCCCGCAGGAGGTGGGAGCGGATCGGATCGTCAATGCGGTGGCGGCGCACGCGCGCCTGGGCGGGCCTTGCATCGTCGTCGACTTCGGAACCGCCACCACGTTCGACGTCGTGACCGCAAGAGGGGAGTACGCCGGCGGCGTCATCGTGCCCGGCATCGCGATCTCGGCGGAGGCCCTCTTCGAGAAGGCCGCGCGGCTCTGGCGGGTCGAGATCCGGCGGCCCGATCGTGTCATCGGCAAGACCACCGCGGCCTCGATCCAGTCGGGCCTCTACTTCGGCTACCTGTCGCTGGTCGACGGCGTGATCGCCCGCATCGAAAAGGAGCTCGGCGCCCGTCCCCGCGTGATCGCGACGGGAGGGTTGGCCGAGCTTTTCGGCGGAGGCTCCGAGCGCATCGAAGAGGTCGATCCGCTTCTGACCCTGACGGGCCTGCGTCTCATCCATGAGCGAAACCGAGGCGGATAGGGCCTACTACGCGGCGGGCGAAGCGGCTTTCATCCAGCGGCGCGGCACCCCCTTTCTCCTTTCGCCCAAGGACTTCGCCCTGCTCAAGCAGTGGCGGCAGCTCGGCGTGCCGATCGAAGCCATCGAACGAGGGATCGACGACGCGTTCTCGCGGCGGGAGCAACGCGGGTCCACGGGCCGGATCAACTCGCTCGCCTACTGTCGCGACGCGGTGCTCGCCGCCTGGGAGCGGCGCGCCGAGGCGTCGGTGGGCCGCGGCGAAGGCCGCCACGCTCCGACCGACTCCGCGGCCGGTCTCGACAGGCTGGAGACGGTGCTCTCGGAGCTCGCGGGACGCCGACCGGATCTCGCGCCACCGGTCGAGGCTGCCCGGCGCTCCCTGGAGCGGTTGAGGCGCGTGCCGCGCCCGCCCGACGAGATCGAGGAGTCGCTCGTCCGCCTCGACCGCCGGCTCACCTCGGCGCTCTACGACGCGCTGCCCGAGGCGGAGAAGCGCGAGCTCGACGACGCGATCGAACGCCAGCTCGATCCCCTGCGCGAACGGATGGACGAGGAAACGGCTCGGCGGACGGGCAAGGCGCTCGTCCGGCGCATCCTGCGCGAGCGGCTCGAGCTGCCACGGCTGACGCTCCTCTAGCCCGGCGCTTCGCGACAACAGAAGGGTGATGCATGGATTCCTCGCGCCCGCTCTCTCCCGCGAGCAACGCCCCCGGGGCGCCGCGCCGAGCCCGGGGCGGGGCGAGGCGGCGGACGGCATGATCCGCCGTGTCACGATCGCCGCGCTCGCTCCGACCGGGGAGGGGGTCGCCCGAACGCCCGATGGCGTCGGCTTCGTCGCCGGTTCTCTTCCGGGCGAAGAAGTGGACGCCCAAGTCATCGAGGTTCGCAAGCGCTTCTGGAAGGGCAGGACGGTCGGAATCTCGGTGCGATCGCCGGAGCGCCTCTCCGGCGGGCACGCGGACGGTTGCGCCGGTTGCGACTGGGCGCACATCGGCCTCGAGCGCGCCCGAGAGTGGAAGCGCGCGCTCTTCCTGGAGACGATGGAACGGATCGGCGAGCTGCCGCGCGAGAGCTTCGGCGAGCTTCCGATCGCGCCCTCGGCCCCGGCGTATCGCCTTCGCAATCGCTTTCACGTCTCGGGGCGCGGCGACTCCGCGCGCGTGGGCTTCTTCGCCCCCGGCACGCACCGCGTCGAGTCGGTCGCCGGCTGCGAGGCGATCGGCGAGCAGATGCGCGCGCTTCTGCCCCGGCTGGCGGCCGCGGTTTCGGACAGCGGCGCTCCGGTCGAGGAGATCGCGACCGTCGAGACACTCGACGGCTCGGGGCGTCTGGCGGCGGCGACACTCGCTCTCTCGAGTGATCGGCAGGAAGCCAATGCGCTTCTGACGCGGCTCGAGCCGCACTTTGACGGGGTGATCGTTCGCGGCGCAAAGGGCGCCGTGCTCGCGCGAGCCGGGAAGACGCGCCTGTGGCTGCCCGTCGGAGGCCGGGATTTCCCGCTCACGGCCGGCGTCTTCTTTCAAGGCAACCGCCACCTCGTGAGCGAGCTCTACGCGGACGTGGCGCGGGCGGCGGCGGCCGTCCCGGCCGGACGAGCCCTCGACGCCTTCGGAGGTGTGGGCTTCTTCGCGGGAGCGCTTCTCGACGCCGGGCACGCCGTGGTGAGCGTCGAGGCGGATCACGCCTCGGTCGAGCTCGCGCTCGAAGCGCGGAAGCGCTGGAAGGCGGCCAACTGGGACGTCGAGCGTTCGGCCGTTCTTTCGTTTTTCGACGGCGAACCCGGTGTTTTCGACCTCGCGGTGCTCGACCCGCCGCGCGCGGGGCTCGGCCTGCGGCTTTCCGGAGCCCTGCCGTCGCGGGTCCGAGGACGTCTCATCTATGTCTCCTGCGACACGGCGACCCTCGCTCGCGACCTCGCGGTGCTCGCGTCGGGGGGGCTCGCCGTCGTCGATGCCCGGCTCTACGATCTGTTCGCGTTCACCCACCGCGTCGAAGCGGTCGTGATCCTCGAGCGCGCCTCGGGTCGATGATCGGCCCGATTGCGCGGGAGGGCGAGGCTCCGGCCTTGCCGGCGGCGGCGGCGCTCGTCGCCGGCATCCTGCTCGGCAGCCGGTCGGTGACGGGCGAGCTCCTGTCGGCGATGTTGATCCTTGCGACCGGGTGCTGGCTCTTCCTGATGCGGAACGCGCCCCGGAGGTTCGGGAGCCGCGCGCTCGCGCTCGGCCTGCTATGGCTTGCCGCCGGGTTTCTCTCCGGGCGGCTCCGGATCGCCGTGCCGGCGGAGACGGCGAGGAGGACCTTCTCGTCTCTTTCTTCCACCGCCGCGAGCGCGGTCCGCGTCGAAGGGATGTTGACCGACTATTGGTTCGGAGCCCCGCCGCAAGTTCGGGGGCGCTTGCGGGCGACGGCGATCGGAGACACCAGGCACCCTTCCGCTTTTCCGGCGGAGGTGTTTCTCTTCGCCGGGGGCGGCACGCCCGTTGCGTCGCTGGCCGACCGCGGCGATCGAGTCATCCTGACGGGGCACCTTCGTCCCGAAGACGTCCCCGCTTCCGAGCGCGACGTCGTGCTGCCCTGGACGCGCTACCGGCTGTCGGTCAAGAGCGCCCGCTTGGTCGAGCCGCGCGGGCGGACTCTCGCGTCCTGGCTGCAGATGCCGAACCGCCTGCTCTTCGCCTCGATGCCGATGCGGGGACCGGCCTTCGAGAGGCAGGTGCGCGGCCCGCTGGCGGCGCTCCTTCTCGGCCGCACCTCGGAGCTCGACCGCGGGATGGTGGCGCGTTATCGTCGCGGGGGGCTGTATCACCTTCTGGTCGTCTCGGGATTGCACGTCGCTCTGGCCGCTGGGCTCGTGTTCTGGGCGCTGCGGGCGGCCGGGGTGCGCGGCAAGGCGCGCGACGCCTGCCTGCTGGCGGCCGTCGTCGCGATCGTGCTCGTCGGCGGCGCCAATCCTCCCGCGGTTCGGGCAGGCTTGGTCTTCACCATCTTCCTCCTGGCACGCCTCCTCGAGCGTCCCATCCGGGGGACTCAGGCCGCGGGACTCTCGGCGGTCGTGCTCTTTCTCGCGGCGCCCGCCGAGGTCTTCTCGATCGGCTGCGTGCTCACGTTCGCCGCGGTCGCGGGAATCGCGCTGTTCTCGGCGCCGATCCGGAGCTGGCTTCCCGGCCGGCCGGCATGGCTCTTCACGGGACTCGCGACGGCGCTGGCAGCGGAGATCGCGACGGCACCGGTGCTCCTCTGGAGGTTCAACTTGCTCGCCGCCGGCGCGTGGCTGACCGCCCCGCTCTCCATTCCGCTATCCGGCGGACTCATCGCGCTCGGCGCTCTCGTTCTGGTGCTCTTCGCTTTCGGAGTGTTTCCGACGCCACTCGTGTCGCTTTTTGCGGCGGGCGCTCGGCTGCTCGAATGGCTGGCCGAGCGGGCCGGGGGAGTCGCCTTCCTCCGGCCGACACCGCCGCTCGCCGGAGTTCTCGCGGTGGGAACGCTCACCCTCGGAGCGGCGCTCGGCCCGCGGAGGCTGCGGCCCTGGTCGGCCGCCCTTGCGGCCGCGCTCTTCCTGATCCTTGCGCTGCGGCCCGGTCCGGGCGGGCCCGAGAGCGGCTTCTCGCTCGAGGCCTTGGATGTGGGGCAGGGGGACGCGCTTCTTCTGCGTTGGGGCCGCCACGCTTTGCTCGTGGACGGCGGCGGCCCCTTCGACCTCGATGCGAGGGATTTTGGTCGCACCCGACTTCTGCCGAAGCTCCTCGACCGGGGCGTGACGGCCCTGGACGCCGTTCTCTTGAGCCATCCGCACCCGGATCACGCGCTCGGCCTCTTCGCCGTTCTCGACGAGCTGTCCGTCGGGAGGGTCTGGCGATCGGCGGGCGAGGACGAAGGGGGGCTCAACGCCGCCCTGGAGGCCGCGGCGCGGCAGCGCGGCGTTCCGGTCTCGGTCCTCGAGGCGGGAACGCTCGACATCGGCGGCGCGCGGCTGACGGTTCTTCAGTCGGGGGGACCCCGCCGAAAGCGGGACTCGGTCAACGATCAGTCCGTGGTGGCCGTGTTCGAACGGGGCGGCCGACGTGCGCTCTTGACCGGCGACGCCGGAGCGGCGGCGGAGGAAGATCTCCTGGATGCCGGAGCGGTTTCGGCGGTCGACGTGCTGAAAGTGGGGCACCACGGGAGCCGCGGCTCGACAACCGCCGCGTTTCTCGAGGCGGCGTGTCCGCGCCTGGCGCTTCTTTCCTGCGGTCGCGAAAACCGCTTCGGACATCCCGCCCCGGAAACGCTCGCGGCGCTCGAGGCCCGCCGAATCCCCGTCTATCGGACCGACCTCTGCTCCGACGTGCGCGTCGATCTGCTCCCGGGCGCGACGCGCCTCAGGCTGCGGGGGCTGCCCTGAGCCGGGAGACGCGGCCGCCGCTTCTGGTCGTGCTCGGGCCCACAGGCGCCGGCAAGAGCGAGCTCGCGCACGGGGTGGCCCGTATTCGCGGCGGCGAGATCGTTTCGGCCGACGCGTTTGCCGTGTATCGGGGGCTGGACGTCGGGACCGACAAGCCCTCGCCGGAGCGTCGCCGACAGGTTCCCTACCACCTGATCGACGTTGCGGACCCCGACGAGACGTACTCGGCCGGCCGCTGGCAGCACGAGGCCCGGGCCGTGATCGAGGAGATCACGGCGCGCGGGAGGCTCCCGATCGTCTGCGGCGGAAGCGGTTTCTACATTCAGGCGCTGCTGGAAGGCTTGCCTCCGGGCGAGGCGCGGGACCCGGTTTTGCGCGCCGCACTGACGCGGTGGGGAAGTCGGAATCCGGCGGGCGCGCGGCGGCTGCTCCGCGTGAACGATCCTGCCGCCGCGGGCCACATCGCCCCGGGCAATCTTCGATACGTCTTGCGAGCCCTCGAGGTCCTGTTGGTCACGGGCCGCCGCCCGTCGGCTCGGCTGCCGGGCCGCGACACGTGGGCCAGTCAATACCGCGTCACGAAGGTCGGCGTCTCGCCGACGCGGGAGGACCTCTATGCTAGGATCGCCCGCAGAGTCCGCGAGATGCTCGAGTCGGGGTGGGAGGAGGAGGTTCGGCGGCTTCTCGCGGAGGGTTACTCGAGCGGCGCGAACGCTTTTGGGGCGATCGGGTACCGGGAGATGGCTGATGCGGTCCTCTCGGGCCATGCCGATGCGCTGGAAGTAGAGAGGAAGATCGTGACGGCCACCCGACAATTGGCCCGGCGGCAGGCAACGTGGTTCCGGCGCGAGCGCGACGTGGTCTGGATGGAGCCCGAGGGGGCCCTGGCCCGGACACTCGCGCTCCTGGACACGGACAGCGAGACGGGGAGACACGGATGAACAAGGCCCCAATCAACGTGCAGGATTCCTTCTTCTACAACCTCCGAAAGGACAACACGGCGATCACGGTTCGGCTGACCTCGGGTGAGGAGCGGATGGGACGGCTGCGTCGGTTCGACAAGTTCGCGCTGGTTCTGGAGGTGGATGGGCGCGAGGAGATGATCTACAAACACGCCATCGCCTCGATCCGCCCCGAGAACCTGCCGCCCGGGACGTAGCGGGCCGTCGTCAGGCGGCGCCGACGCACAGTCACCGGGGAGGGCCGACGGCTTCCGACACGGATTCTTGCAGTCTTCCAGCCCGAGAGGCCGGGGTGTCTCGCGTGAACCGGATGGCGTGGCCGTTTTCGGCGCTTGCCGTCCTTCTGCTCTCGGTTTGTTGCGCGACTCCACCGCGCCCCGCGCCGGCACGCGATCAATTTCCACTCGATCCCCGCGAGAGCCTCGCGGGTCCATTCCCCGCGGGTGTCGAGTCCGGATGGGAGGCCCTGCTCGCCGGCAACTCCGCGAAGGCCCGCTCCGAGTTCGCGCGGGCGGGGTCGCCGAAGCCCGTTCTCGCCGCCGAGATCGGAGAGATCGAGGCGCTGGTCCTGGCGCGAGATCTGTCGGCGGCGCTCGCGTCCTGCCGCCGGGTCCTGGCCGCGAGCAACCCGACGGTACCGCTCTTGACCGCTTGCGGAGAGGCCCACGCGCGCTCGGGGCAAGCGCTCGACGCCTGGCATCTCTACCGACAGGCCGTCGCGAGCGCTCCCGGGCGGCCCGGGCTCGAGAAGCGAGCGCAGGAGCTGCGAGTACAGGCCGGCGAGCAGCTGCGGCGGCAAGCGCAGGAGGCGGCCGGGCACGAGGATTGGAAAGCGGCGTTGCAGGCGGCCGCCCTGGCCGTCGAGGTTGATCCGGGCTCGGCGCCAGCCTGGGAGACCGCCGGCGACATCGATCTCGAGGCGGGGGATCGCCCCGCCGCGCTCGCGCGCTTTCGGGGAGCCTTGACGCTCGCGCCCGGGGACCGAACTCTTCAGGAGAAAGTCGCGCGGCTCGCCCTGGAGCTTTCCGACTACGCGGTGGCCATTCCCGTCCTGGACACGCTCGCGGCCCAGGATCCGCAATTCGAAGCCGAGGCCGAAAGGGCCCGGCTCGCGTTTCGACTCGCCAACTGGCCGTCTGCCGTGCGCGCCGCCGCGCGCTCGGAGCGCCTGACGCGCGGCCAGGCGGCGGGCCTCGTCTGGTGGATGGTTCCGGAAGTGCGGGAAGCCAAGGTGACCGAGAGTGTCATCGCGAGCGACGTGGTGGGCCGTAGCGACAGCCAGGAGATCCTGCGGGCGGTCGGGTTGGGACTGCTCGAGGTCGACCGCGAGACCCACCGAGCAAGCCCCGATGGCCCCTTGACACTTTCCGCGGCGGCCCGCCTCTACCTGCGCCTGGTCGCCCTATTGCAGCCCGATCCGCCGCCGGCGTGCCTGGCCGAGCATCCCGACGAGGTGGTTTCGGGGGTGGAAGCGATCCGCCTCGCCCGGGACTGCAAGATCTTGGGCGAGAGCGAAGCCCCGGCCGTCAGTGGAGCGGCGTTTCTTCGGGCCCTCGACCGCGTCCAGGCGCTCGCCGGCAAAGGAGAGAATGCCCAGAGCTCTCGGGAGGAAGGACCGAAATGAAGGGCCCCTGGACCCTGCCGAACTTCATCACGCTTCTGCGGCTGGCGGCGCTGCCCTTCTTTCTCGTGGCGATTGCGGACGGGCGCTTCGACATCGCCCTGGGAATCTTCGTCGCGGCGGGGCTGTCCGACGGCGTGGACGGCTTTCTGGCGAGGCGATTCGACATGCGGTCGGCGATCGGCGCCTACCTCGACCCGATCGCCGACAAGCTGATGCTCATGAGTTCCTACCTCTTCCTCGCAATCCCGTCCTATCCCGCGGTCGTCAAGGTGCCGGTCTGGCTGGCCGTGCTCGTGATCTCGCGCGACTTCCTTCTGCTCTTGGTCGCGCTGCTCCTGATCCTGACCGGGGCGCGGCGGCGTTTCCCGCCGAGCTGGGTCGGAAAGGTCACGACGGTGACGCAGATCATCACCGTCCTCTTCGTCCTCTGCGCCAATCTCTGGAATTGGCCAAACGCGATCGTGCTGATCGCCTTCGGCGCCGCCGCCACGACGACGATCCTCTCGGG
Organism: Thermoanaerobaculia bacterium; assembly: GCA_035498405.1. Lineage (GTDB taxonomy): Bacteria > Acidobacteriota > Thermoanaerobaculia > UBA5066 > Gp7-AA6 > DATBFU01. Next base: position 53,612 of record DATKAE010000130.1, read on the forward strand.
CTTCGACTATGTGCACCAGACGGCCCGCACCTCCGCGGCCGAGGGCAGCGGAGAATCTTGATCCGGCTGCGCCTGCTCTCGAGACCGGACTGCCACCTTTGCGAAGAGATGCGCCGGGAAGTGGACGAACTGCTGCAAGGCGAAGCGCGCGAGTGGGAGATCCTGGACGTGGACCGGGATCCGGACCTCGCCAGAAAGTATGGCGAGGAGGTCCCCGTGCTCTTCGTCAACGACCGGCTCTTCGCCAAGGTGCGGCTACCGCGCCTCGCCTCCGGGCTTCGCTTGCGCCGCGCGGCGGGCCTGCAATAGTCACGTCGTCACAGAAGGTACCGTCGGTTTCCGCCTCCGCACATTCGCTCGATTGGCAACGCCGGAGCTCGCGGGTCCTCGCTCCGGCCTGGGATAGTGTGCGCGGGTGCCTCGATTTCCCTGGCGCGCTGTTTGGATCGCCGCGCTCGCTTGTTCGGGCGTCTCCGGCGTGATGGCGGCGCAATCGCCTGGCGGGAGCTGTCCGTTCGAGCTCACGCCCATGTTCGGATACCGTCTCGAAGGCACTCTCAATCCGGAGGACCCGGCGGCGGTCCGGATCTCTCTCCAGGACCATGCGACCTTCGGGATCAACTTCGGCTACTGGATCGACGCGAACGGAAGCCTCGAGGTCCAGTACAGCCGCACGCCGACGGAGGCCGTTTCGGCATCGTCTGCGACCACGCCCGGCCGGACGCTCGATGTGACCGTCCAGGACATCCAGTTCGCTGGGCTTGCCCACTTTCGCGTCGCGAACCCGCGCGTCCGTCCCTATCTGGGGCTTGGTCTCGGAGTCACCATCCTCGACCCGGGCGATCGATTCGCCACCACGACGCGCTTCAGCTTCAGTCTCTTTGGCGGAGTGAAGACTTATCTGAGCGACCGCCTTGGCCTGCGATTCGAGGCCCGGTGGATTCCGGCGTACCTCTCCTCGGGCGGCAGCGGGTTCTGGTGCGTCTGGTTGGGCGGCACGGCCGTCTGCCACGCAAGCGTGAGTGACGTGCGTCTGCTCGAACAGGGCGACTTTCGCGCTGGCCTGATCCTGCGCTTTTGAAGACGGCGAAGGCCTCTCTCCCGTGGCGAGGCGGCATCGGCTGAATGGTTAACTATTCGGTTAACTATTCTGAATCCCTTCCGAGTAGGACCGTGCTGGTTGCCCGCTCGGCGCGGTTTGGCTATATTCGAGCGGCCCGAGCGGGCATAGCTCAGCTGGTAGAGCGTCAGCTTCCCAAGCTGGATGTCGCGGGTTCGATCCCCGTTGCCCGCTCCATAATCTCGAGGGTCTAAACGCGGCGCAGTGCTCGTCTTTACGGCGGCTCCGTTGAGGCGACGGGTTAGGCGGCCCTGACACACCGGAAAACTGGCGGATCCAAGCCCGAAACGAGAGGTGCGGGGGTATGAAACACAGCTTGATCGTGCTGCTGGCTGTCGCGATACCCATTGCCGCTCGAGGGGTACCAGACGCCTCCGAGGCGAAGGCCGAGAGGGAGATACGGGACTCGCTGGCTCGATGGGTCGGGGCGTCGAATCGCGGCGATTGGAAGGAGGCCGTCAAGATATGGGCTCCCGACCTGATCGGCTGGTACCCGGGGATGCCGGACGACACGTTCGCCCGTGAGGCCGAGGCTGCCGCGAAGGGCGGTGCACCGCGGACCCGGTACGAGCTCGAGATCAAAGAGGTCATCGTCTCGGGCTCGCTGGCCGTGGTTCGAGACGTCTGTACATTCTCGACGATGGGGAAGGCCGGGGAGCAGACGGTAGAGAAAGTGAAGAGCTTCGAGGTGTGGCGTCGGCAGCCCGATGGTGCGTGGAAGATCGCCCGCTGGATAAGCGCGCCGGAACCGAAGCAATGAGCGGTTTCATGGGCGCCGGGCGTCTGTTCTGAGTGAGCAGCGAAGGAGGAGGCGTGATGCCGTACATCAAGCAATCGGACCGGGTCGAGATCTCGTCCGGGGCTCGCCTCGCGAAGACGGCCGGAGAACTGAACTTCCGGCTCACATCGATCGCGAATGAGTATCTCGAGGCGCGGGGTCAGTCGTACACGACCTTCAACGAAGTCATTGGCGCTCTCGAGTGCGCCAAGCTCGAAATGTACCGGCGTATGGTCGCGCCGTACGAGGATCGCAAGATGATCGAGAACGGAGACGTCTACGGCAAGAAAACGTGACCTCGGCGCTACTGCTCGACGGCGGACGGGGAGCGCCGCGACGGCGAGTTGGCCGCCACAACGCCCATGTCACGCGATCTCGGCCATCGGTGGAACCAGGCGACTTCTCGTCGGATCCCGAAGTGGTGGACGCGGCCCGCGTAATAGGAGAGATAGCATGGTCGAGCTGTTGCCGCCGCTCTGGCTGATCCGCGCCGCCGTTGCCGCCGTTTGGCTCTACGAGGGGCTGTGGTGCAAGCTGCTCGGCCGCGAGAGCCGCCAGCTCCAGATTGTCGAGGCCGTGCCCCGTTTCGGCCCGCGCATCGGAGCGCTCTTCTTGAAGCTTCTGGGAGCGGTCGAGCTCGGACTGGCCCTCTGGGTGTGGAGCGGCACGCTGCCGATTCCCTGCGCGGTGGCTCAGACGCTGCTCCTCGTGACGCTAAACGCCAGCGGCCTGCTCTGGGCACGCGGTCTCATTCACGATCCCGGCGGCATGGTGGTCAAGAATTTCGCGTTCCTGGTCCTCGCCTGGGTCTCGGCCGGCCTGGCCGGATCGCGATGATGGCGAGCATCGCCGAGACCGCCTGGGAGGCGGGCCGCTTCGACGCGCGCCGCGGGCCGAGCGAGCTCCTCTTCGGACGCATGCACGAGGACTCCTCGATCGAAGCCCGCGCCTTTCGCCCGGGCGGGAGAATCTTCTGCATCGCGTCGGCGGGTTGCACGGCGATGGAGCTTTCCCGCCACCACGAGGTCGTGGCGGTCGACGTCAATCCTGTTCAGATCGCCTATGCCAGGAGTCGGTTTTCCGGCGGGAGGGCTTCTCGCGGGGCCGCCGAGCGTCTGATGGGTTACGCGCGCGCGCTTGGCCCCGCGGTCGGCTGGCGGCGATCCAGGCTGCGGGAGTTCCTCGACCTGGACGATCCCTCGGCGCAGTTGGCGTTCTGGCGCGCTCATCTGGACACGTGGCGTTTCCGCCGCGCGATGGACCTGCTCTTGTCGAGACCCGTCCTGGGCCTCGTCTATGCGAAGCCGTTTCTGCGCTGCCTTCCCCGGCATTTCGGTAGAGTGTTGCGCGGGCGAATGGAACGATGCTTCGGAGCGCACTCCAATCGGCGCAACCCGTACGCGCGCGCTCTGCTTCTGGGCGAGCTCGCGCAAGCGCCCCCTCCTCCCGAAGCGACGCGGATCCGGCTCCTTCACTCCGACGCCGCGGCCTTTCTCGAGCGAGAGCCTTCCGGAACCTTCGACGGCTTCGCCCTATCGAACGTCCTCGACGCGGCCAGTGAGGACTACCGGCGGCGCCTGTCGGCCGCCGTGCGGCGCGCCGCCGCGCCGGAGGCCGTCGTGGTCGTTCGGAGCTTCTCGGAGCCGAGCGACGCGACCGGGGCAAACTTCGCCGCAGGGGATCGGTCGATTCTCTGGGGAATCGTCGAAGTGAAACCGGCGGCGGCGCTGTGAAAGGCGGTGCAACGGCGTTCGCGGGGCCGGCGGCGCAAGCGGTGTCCGTCGTGACCGGGATGAGGTTTTCCGCACCGCCCGAGCAGGTCTGGGTCGGGCTAATGTTCTACGAGCAGATCACTCAACGTCCGCCGCTCCACCTGCGGCTGCTCCTGCCAGTGCCGGAGCGGGCCGAGGGCCGCCAATCCGCCGTGGGCGATGTGACTCGGTGTGTCTATCGAGAGGGGTATCTCTTGAAGCGCATAACGGAAATCCTTCCCTGCCGGCTTTGCCGCTTCGAGGTCCTCAAACAGGAGCTTCCGATCGCCGGAGAGGTCCGGCTCACGAGCGGCAGCTACGCCTTGCGCGAGCTGCCCGACCGATCGACACGAGTCGAGCTCGAGACGCGGTATCTGAGCCCCCGGTATCCGCGCTGGCTGTGGGGGCCGATCGAAATCGCGGTCTGCCACTCCTTCCACAGGCACATTCTGGGCGCCATGCGCCGCGCCGTGGAGTCGCCGGCCGCCGCCTCGTCGAAGGATGCTCTCCGAGAGTGCCGGACGCCCCCCGCGCTGACAGGGGAACGCGGACCTTCCTGACCCGGTCGCCTCGGGCTGCCCCGCCCGATCGCGCATCCAAGTCCTGGGCGCCTCCGAACGATCTCACGGCTCCTTGCGACGCCGGCCTTCGTCCGTCTTTGGTCCCTCGGGCCGCTGCCGCGTCGTCGCGGACCCCTTCTCGAAGCCTCTCCGAAACGCCGGCTCGCGAACGACGGCCCCGAGTTCTTTCGCCAGCAGCGACGCCGCCGCGTCATAGGACGAGCTCTTCATCCCGGGTTGGAGAGCCGCGACGAACCCTCGTCGGTAGATCAGGTGCGGCGACTCGCGCGGCGTCGCCGACAAGCCATGTGCACCGGACCTCTCGAGGTCCTCGATGCCGATCCACCATTGCTTTCGATCCGTGTCCAGTCCCTGGGCTCCGGCGGCCTCCAGCAGTTGCGACGCCCGGAGCGCCTCCCTGTCCGAATCGACGAGGACGAACACGACACCCTTGCCGCGGGCGAGCGCATCTTCGTAGAGGTAGAGTTCGTCCCTCGGCAGTCCCGACCGGGTCGCCGCTTCCGCAGCCGCCGCGCTCGCTCCTCCGATCGCGCCGGCGACACCGAGGACGGCCGCGGCCCACAGGCCCACGGCTCCGACGGCGCCGATGCCGGGCAAGAGAACGCTGGCGGTCATCGCTCCCAGGCCGAAGCCAGCCGAGGCTCCCGTCGCGGCTCCGAGGACACCGCCGAGCGCCGGACCGACACCGGGTTGCTCGGCTTCCTCCGTCGGAGGGGGGCTCCCGTCGGAGGCCTCCTCGATCGGCAAGAGGAGTTGAACACGGTTCTCCGGGAAGCCGGCGCTCCGGAGGGCGCTTCCGGCGTGCGCGGCCGTATACCGCGACGAGAAAATGCCGACGACAGGTTCCATCGATCACCCCGGGTTCGCAGGCCCTCAGAAGATGAAGCCCACGTTCACGGGAACGTAGGTGAAGCGGCTTCCGCCCGTGTGGACGCTGTCGGAGAAACGATTGCCGTCCGTCGAGACGCTCGTGTACCGCGCCTCGACGAAGATTGCCATGGATCCGACCGGAAACGCGATGCCGAGCCCCGCGTTCCAACCGAATCGCGTGGTCGAATCCGAGAAGACGTTCCCGGTGTCGACTTGCTGTCCCTGGAAGCGCAAGTCGTAGGCACCAACGCCTCCGATGAGATAGGGCTGAACGGGACCGTGTCGGGCTCCGATGACGAAGTCGGCCGTGCCCGTAATCAACCTCGTCGTTCCGGTTCCGACGAAGGCCTGAAGGTCGCTTTTCGTTTTGATCTCGCCGTAGGAGCCGTCGACGCGAATGCCGAACGGCGAATCTCCGAAGTTGATGGCCAGAAGGGCAGTTCCATTCCAGCCCGTCGCGAAGACGTCGGACTGGTTCTGTATGGGAATTTCGGCGCTCCCGGCGATTCCGAAGTGGAATCCGGAGGCACCTTGCGCTCGCGCGGTGCCGGAGACGACGAGCAAGGAGGTCGCTCCCGCAAGAAAGCGGGCGGCCCACACGTGCGGACGGAGTCGCTCTGCTTTCCTGCAGACGGCATGCTCAGAACGCACTGTTTCTCCTTTCGGCCGGCTCGGGCCTGCCGCATGGGAGCTTTTGCAACAGTCGGGCCACCGGGGCCAGGGGGCGGGACGCACGGGCCCGGCCGCTGAAGGAGAATACGGGCGGGCTGTCGAATCGTGGCGCGAGCGAATCGTCGAACCTATCGGCTGCTCGGGCCCGACGGTGTCATCCGGGAGAGCGCGCTGCCGGGAATGCTCGGAGGGAACCGCCGGCTGAAGATCTACGGCCGCCTGGACTGCTCCTCGGCGATTCGAGCGCTGCGGCGAGGCTACGCCCGGCACCGCGTCTTCTTCCGCGACGAAGCGGCGGCCATCGCGGCGGGGTACCGGCCCTGTGCGAGGTGTCTCCCCGAGCAATACCGCTCGTGGAAGGCGGCGAGAAGCGACCGACGGTGAGCGGGTGGAGGGAGCGCAGATCCGCACGATGCGACAGAATGGCGACTGACTTCCCATGACCGATCCGACCGACGACAGCGGCTGGTGGAAGCGCACGGTCAGCCCACGGGCTTCCGGCATCTTCCAGCTCAAGACCGTGTTTCTGCGGCCCTCGCAAGTCGTGCGCCGCCCGCCGAAACTCTGGCGCCCGCCCGTGGGCCTGAGTCTCGGGTTGCTCCTTCTCGGAGTGGCGCTCGGTGCCGCGGCCACGGTTCAACGCCGGCACCTGGATGCGCGGTTCCAGGCCCTGACCCTGCGCGGCCAGGGCGTGCCCTTCGAGATCCTGCGGATCCGCCGGGATCTTTCCGGGCAGCAACTCGACGAGAAGGCACTCGCCAAGGAGCTCGGGGCCCGCCTGGCGGCCGTCGACGCTCAGGAGTCATCGGAGTTCTACCTGGTGATCGACACGCAGGCACGCAAGCTGACGCTGCGGGTCGGGGATCGGATTGTGCGTGAAGCGACGCTCCAGGTCGGTGCGCCCAGGCCGATCCTCACGGCCTCCGGAGAGAAAGTCATGCCGGCGCCTCTGTCGGGCGCCTTCACGGTCCGTCAGAAACTCGAGCGCGCCTCCTGGAAGCCCCCGGCCTGGGTGTGGTCGGCGGCCGGCCTCCCGGTTCCATCGCCGCTGACGGACGTCCCGGGCGGGCTCGGGCGATATGTCGTCATGTTGACCGAGGAGGTCGTCTTGCATTCGCCGCCTCCCCCCGAGAGTCCCTTGAAGGGCGCAAAGCCCGGCTCCTTCCTCGTTTCCGAGGCCGATCTGGGAGCGATTTGGAAGCGGATCGGCCCCGAGACGCGCGTCTACGTGTTCTGATGGCGAGTCATTGGCACTACCGGCTGGGGTTTCTCGGGAGCTGGACGCTCTTCGTGATCGCGGCCGGAGTCGCAGGCCTCTCGGGAGCCGCCGAATGGGCGAACCTGCGCGACGCGGAACGAGTGGGCCGGCTCGAGCGAATCGATCGCCTGATCGGGTCCCGTCTGGCGGGAACGGTCGCGGGCTGGCGAGGCGTCGCGGCAGAGCAGGCGAGCCGCATCGCGAAGCTCCGCTCCGACGTCGCGGAGGCGTCGGTCGATCTGGACGAGCCCTCCGCGGCGGCGCAAACGATCCTGATTTCCACCGCCGAGAATCGGCTCTGGGTCCGCCGCGGCGGGAAGACGATTTTCCAGGCGGTGGTCTCGACGGGCAAGGGCACGACTCTCGAGATCGCCGGCCGGAAGATGACATTCGATACGCCGACGGGACGTTTCCACATCCTCTCCAAGGAGGAGAACCCCGTCTGGGTGCCGCCCGATTGGCACTACGTGGAGGAAGCCCGCAAGCGCAAGCTCGAGCTAGTGCGGGCCAAGCCGGGAGACATCATCGACGCGGAGACCGGGCAGCCGGTGGCCGAGGGAGCGAGCGGGGTCTGGTCGCTCTTGGACGGCGGCGGCCCGCCCCGGCGCGTCCTGAAGGTCGAGAAGGACTCGATCGTCGAGGTCCGGCCCGACGGCGCGGAGAGGGAGGTCGAGCCCAAGGAGTTTCTTCGCACGGGGAAGGCGCTCATCGTGCCGCCGCTCGGATTCAAGCAGCGGCGCTTGGAGAAGACCCTCGGCCGCTACCGCCTGAATCTGGGAGACGGCTACGCCCTTCACGGCACGCAGGCCACGAGCCAGCTCGGTCGGAGTGTCTCGCATGGATGCGTCCGTCTGGCCGACGACGACCTGGAGCGCCTCTACCAGATGAGCAAAGTAGGGGACGAGGTCATCATCTACTGAGGGGCGAGGAGTTAGGGGCGTGGGGCGAGGGACGAGGGGGGGACGCGATTGAAAGTCTGTGGCGAATCGCTTACCGTAAGGGAGATGACTCGGCGTCGGCTTGCCCTCTCGACGGCCGTTCTGCTGCTCGCCGGGTTGGGAACCGCCGGGGCGCGTTCGACGGGAGTCAACGCCTTGCTCTCGGGCTTCTCCGGGAAACTCTGCGCGGTCTTTGCCCTGCCGGGACAAGCCGGAGTCCCCAGCCGGCCGGGCGTCTATCGATGGCTGACCGACGCGCGGCAGGCTCTGAACCTGATCGTGCTGACGCCGTTTTCGGCCAAGGTCGGCGGTCGGATCGGTGCCTATCGGATGGGCGCCTGGCCATTCGAGCGGCGGTCGCCGAAGGATCCGGCCTACGAGAATCCGCCGGGCTTCATCGAGGTGACGCCGGAGAATTTCGGAACCCGCGTTTCCGAACACTTCCGCCTGGGGCAGTTCGTGACGAAGGGGCAGGACGACGTTTGGCCCAAGTATGTCGTGCTCGATCGCCGGCTCATCGACAAGCTCGAGCTGACCATCGAGGAGTTGTCCCGCGCCGGCCACCCGGTGGGCGGCCTCGTCGTGATGAGCGGTTTCCGCACACCCGACTACAACGGGTCGGGAGGCGACACCTCGGGCCGCTCCGCGGTGTCGCGGCACCTGTACGGCGACGCGGCGGACGTCTTTCCGGACGGCCAAGGGCGCGGCTGGATCGAGGACCTGAACCGCGACGGCCGGCAGGACATCCGCGACGCGAGGATCGTCGCGGCTGCGGCCGAGACGGTGGAGGCGAGACATCCGGAGCTGGTCGGGGGCATCGGGGTTTACCCCGCCAATTCCTCCCACGGTCCCTTCGTCCACATCGATGCGCGCGGGCACCGCGCGCGGTGGGGAGCGTAGGGCAAGCGCTCGGCCCGATCTCGCGACTTTCGCCGACCGGCTATACTGTTCGCCTTCGCAACACCGGGAGGTCGAGTCTGGCGATCTTCGGAAAACAGGAACCGCCCCCGGTCGCACCTCACCCGGTTGCCGCTCCCTCCGCACCGACGGCGCCCACCATCCTCGGGGCGCAGTCTCGGTTCGTGGGAGAGATCTTTGGCGACGAGGACTTTCTGATCAACGGGCGCTTCGAGGGTAAGGTCCAGATCGAGCGCAACGTGACGATCGGCGTGACCGGCGATGTCCTGGGGGACTTGCTGGCGAAGTCGATCGTCGTGGCGGGCAAGGTCGAGGGTCAGGTCATGGCGCGGGAGCGGGCGGAGCTGCTCGCCACGGCCACCGTGAAGGGGACCGTCCAGGCGCCCAAGGTCGTGATCGCCGAAGGGGCGCAGCTGCAGGGCAACGTCGGGATGTCCTCGGGCCCGCCGCCTTCTGGGGACGCCCCGGAGACCACTTCCTGAGGCCACCTGCCGCGCCGCGGCGCGGTTAGAATCTCTCCTCCGTGAGCCCGATGCCGAAGTCAACGCCCCGAGTTTCGAGCCGGGGCCTCGCCATGCCCGCCTCGCCGATCCGAAAGCTGATGCCACTGGCGGACGCGGCGCGACGGCGCGGCGTTCACGTCTATCACCTGAACATCGGTCAGCCGGATCTGGAAACTCCCCCCGAGATGCGGGAGCGGCTGAAGACGCTGACGGATCGGGTTCTCGCCTATTCCCCGTCGGCCGGCACGCCGGAGTATCTGGAAGCGTTGCGGCAGTACTACGGGAAGCTCGGCGTTTCCTTGTCGCTCGAGGAGTTGATCGCAACCACCGGCGGCAGCGAGGCGATCCTCTTCGCCTTCTTCTCCTGCGCGGATGCGGGGGACGAGGCGATCGTGGTCGAGCCCTACTACACCAACTACCGCGCCTTCGCGACCATGGCGGGGGTCAGGCTGGTTGCCCTCGCCACTCGCGTGGAGGACGGCTTTCATCTGCCTCCGCGCGAGGCGTGGGAGCGGGCTGTCACGGCGCGCACGCGGCTCGTGCTCCTCTGCAATCCGAACAATCCGACGGGGACCGTGTACCGCGAAGACGAGCTCGCGATGGTGGCGCAGTTCTGCCGCGAGCGGGGCCTTTTCCTCGTGGTGGATGAGGTCTATCGCGAGTTTGTCTACGACGGCCAGAGGGCGAGAAGCGCGCTGACTCTTCCCGGCGTCGAGCAAAACGTGATCGTCGTGGACAGCCTCTCCAAGAGGTACAGCGCCTGCGGCATTCGCCTGGGATGCTTCGCCACGCGAAACCCCGACCTCTACCAGGCGGCGCTCCGAATGGCGCAGGGGCGTCTCTCGCCGCCCGGTCTGGCGCAATTCGTGGCCGTCGGGATGAAGGATCTGCCCGCCGGTTACACGGAGTCGGTCGTGGCCGAGTACCAGAAGCGGCGAAACGCGCTCTACGAAGGGCTGCGCGGAATCCCGGGCCTCTTCCTGACGCGGCCGGAGGGCGCCTTCTACTTCGTCGTGCGTCTCCCGGTCGCCGACAGCGAGGATTTCGCGCGCTGGATGCTGGCGGAGTTCGAGCACGAGAAGAGCACCGTGATGGTCGCGCCGGCCAACGGCTTCTACGCCACCCCGGGCCTCGGTTCGAATGAGGTCCGTATCGCCTACGTCCTCAAGCAAGAGGACCTGCGGGCGTCCATCCGCATTCTGGCCGCCGGGCTCGAGGCCTACGGGGAGAGGCGGCCGGTGGGGGCGGTGGTGGCGGCGACCGCCGATGGGCCGGACTTCGCCACACCGCCCGAGAGCTGACGATTCCTTGTCGGAGACGGGTTCACGCGGGGTCGGCCCCGCTGTTGGGCAACAGGAGGAGCTCCCCATGACGACCGCACTGGCGCTCGAGCCGCAGACCAACTTCATTGGAGGCCGGTGGGTGCCCGCCGCCTCCGGCAAGACCTTCGAAAATCGCAACCCCGCCGACAAGGACGAGATCGTCGGCGTGTTCGCCGAGAGCGGCCCCCGGGACGTCGATGCGGCCGTGGCCGCCGCGAAGAAGGCGTTTCCCGCCTGGCGGGACACTCCGGCGCCGCGCCGCGCCGAGATTCTTTACGCCGCCGGCGAGATCCTGACGCGTGACAAGGAGAGCCTCGCCCGTCTCATGACGCGCGAGATGGGGAAGGTGCTGGCGGAGACTCGGGGAGACGTTCAAGAGGCGATCGACATGGCCTACCTGGCGGCCGGGGAGGGGCGGCGCCTGTTCGGCTTCACGACCCCGTCCGAGCTGCCGAACAAGTTCGCCATGTGCGTTCGCCAGCCGGTGGGAGTGTGCGCGTTCGTGACGCCGTGGAACTTCCCCATGGCGATTCCGGCCTGGAAGTCGATGGCGGCGTTGATCGCGGGAAACACGATCGTGATCAAGCCGGCCACCGATACGCCCGCTTCCGTCGTTGCCCTGGCGAGGGTATTCGAGGAAGCGAAGCTGCCTGCGGGCGTCTTCAACGTCGTGATGGGCTCAGGCGGCGCCGTCGGCGATCCGCTCGTCTCCCACCCCGACGTCAAGGTCGTTTCCTTCACGGGCTCGACCGAGGTCGGCCGTCGGATTTCGGTCGCCTGCGCGCCGACCTTCAAGCGCGTGCACCTGGAGATGGGGGGAAAGAACGCGATCCTCGTCATGGACGATGCGGACCTGGATCTGGCGGTAGACGGGTCGATCTGGGGGGCCTTCGGGACGACGGGGCAGCGCTGCACCGCTTCCTCGAGGTTGCTCGTACACCGCAAGGTCTACGACTCCTTCTTGGAGAAACTGGTCGCGCGGGCCAGAGCGCTCAAGATCGGCAACGGGCTCGAGCCCGGTGCGGAGATGGGCCCGTGCGTGTCCGAGAAGCAGCGGGAGAGCGTCGCGCGTTACGTCGAGATCGGCAAGCAAGAGGGAGCGAAGTTGGCCAGCGGCGGTGAGAAGCTGACGGAAGGCGAGCTCGGCAAGGGCTGGTTCTTCGCGCCGACAGTCTTCGCCGACGCCAACGCGACGATGCGTGTCGCCTGCGAGGAAATCTTCGGCCCGGTGACGACCGTCGTTCCGATCGCATCGCTCGAAGAGGGGATTCGCATCGCCAACTCGGTGCCGTATGGTCTGTCCGGATCGATCTACACTCGCGACGTCAACCGGGCTTTCGTCGCCATGCGCGAGTTCGAGACGGGGATCTTCTATGTGAACTCCTCGACGATCGGTGCCGAGGTGCACCTGCCGTTTGGAGGAATGAAAGACACGGGAAACGGGCACCGGGAGGCGGGCATCGCGGGGCTGGATGTCTTCACCGAGTGGAAGTCGATCTACGTGGACTTCTCGGGGCGTCTCCAGAAGGCCCAGATCGACACGCACGAATAGGCGGTCCGTTCTCCCCATTTCCTCGGGTCTGCCGTCGGCCGGAGCCGGCGAGAGGTGAGGAGCCGCCCGCGCATCGAGCGCCGAGGCGAGGCCCTCGGGTTCCTGTTCGTTTACTATAAGAGGAGATCCGTGGCCAGTTCGACGCGATCCCTCGCGACCCGTGACAGCGGGCTGGCGGCGTCTGACCGGGCGGACGAGGACAGGATGTGGGCATCCCACCGAAGGTCGCTCGGCGACCGAAGGAGGCTGACAGGTGACGCTGACGTCTGACGAACTGAGCTATCTGTTGGAGGAAGCGAAGGCCACGATCGCCGAATGTGGCAAGCGGTACGGGAGCAGCTCCGGAGGGCTCATCCTCGAGAACGAATGGACCGTGACGCTCGACCGGGGCCGCTACGTCATCAAGGACAAGGCTCGCAACAAGATCCTGCGCTACTCGAGCCTCGAGCACTCCGACGTTCAGGAGGCGGTCGATACGATCGTGAAGGCGTACCACCAGTAGCGCAGGGATTGGGTCGCCCCGGAGCGGTCGCGCCGCTCTCCAAGGGATGATCCGACGCGTGCGTATCGGGGAGCTCGCGCGCCGTGCGGGGGTCCGCTTCGATTCGCCGGGGAGCGAATCGCCGAGGAGTGGAACGTCTCCGACGAGTTGACGGCGATGCGGCAGCTGGGATTGGTCCCGGCCGCTCCCCATTCGTCGTAGCGAGCTTCAGGCCGACGCGGCGTCGATGGCGCCGAGCAGATTTCGGAGATCTTCCGGCAGCGGCGCCGCGATCTCGATCGGTTGGTTCGACGCCGGATGCCGGAAAGCGACGCGTTCGGCGTGCAGGGCCTGGCGCGGGAATTCCGCAAGCCGCTTCTTGAGGGCGGGCTCGCGCACTCGGTCGTAGCGCGGCCGGCCATAAACGGGGTCGCCCACGACCGGGAGCCCCGAGGCCGCCAGGTGCACGCGGATCTGATGGGTTCGGCCCGTCACGAGCCGGCAGCGCAGCAGGGTCAGCCCGAGCGCGAACCAGTCTCGCTCGATCTCGTAGAGCGTGCGCGCTTGCCGCGCGCCGGCCGGCAGCTCCTCGGTGGCGCGGAACGCCTTCATTCGCTTGCGGTCGCGCGGATCCCGGCCGATGGCGAACGTCACTTCCCCCTTGCGCACGCGGGGAACGCCGGCCACCAGCGCCAGGTACTCCTTGCGCATGGAGCGCCTCTTCATCTGGTGCGAGAGGGACGCGTGGGCGAGATCGGTCTTGGCAACGAGGAGCACGCCGGAGGTGTTGCGGTCCAGCCGATGCACGATCCCGGGCCGCAGCTCCCCGCCGATCCCATGGAGATCGCGCACGTGGTGGAGGAGGGCGTTGACCAGGGTGCCCGAGGCGTGTCCGGGCGCCGGATGGACGACCAGGCCCGCGGGCTTGTCGATCGCGAGCAGGTGCTCGTCCTCGTAGAGAACCGAGAGCGGGATCTCTTCCGGTTGGACGATCGACGTCCGCGGTTCTGGAACCTCGACTTCGACCTCGTCTCCGGCGCGGACCACGTGGGAGCGCTTGGCCGAGGCTCCGGATAGGCGAACCGCGCCCTCTTTGATCAGGCGCTGAATCCGAGAGCGGGAAAGGTCCGAGCAGGCGGAGGCGAGAAACAGATCCAGCCGGGTGCCCGCCGAGGATGCCCCGACCTGGAAGCGGCGAATCATCGAGCAGGGACGAGGGAGGACTAGGGGCGAGGGGCGAGGGACGGGGGTCAATCGAATTCCCCCTAACCCCTCGCCCCTCACCCCTAATCCCTGCTCACGCTTCCGCCCGGCTCTGTCTCGACCGGTAGATGAGCACGCCGGCCGCGGCCAGCGCCGCCAAGAGGCCGATGAACTGCGAGGTCGAAAGGACTCCCGGAATCACGAAGCCGCGCACGTGGTCGCCGCGCCAGATCTCGAGGATTCCTCGCGTGATCGAGTACAGCAGGATGTAGAGCCAGAAGACCTCCCCGTCGAATCGGCGCCGCCGGTAAGTCCACTGAAGGACCAGAAAGATCAGGAAGGCGTTGACCGACAGGTAGATCTGAGTCGGGTGGAGCGGGACGTTCAACGGGGTGCCGATCTGCTCGTTGGTGAACGGGTCCGTGAAAGTCACGGCGAAGGGGCCGTCGCTCTTCTTGCCGTAGCAGCAGCCGGCGGCGAAGCAGCCCCATCGGCCGATCGCCTCCCCGAGCGCGATCGAGGGGGCGCCCATGTCGGCGACCTTCCAGGCCGGCAATTGGTGTTTGTAGAGGTACCAGATGCCGACCGCCGCGGCGCAGATCAGGCCGCCGTAGAAGACTCCGCCGGAGCGAACGACGTCGAGCACGTCCACGTGCCGACCCTGAAGCAAATCGACGGCGACCAGCAGGAGCTTGGCTCCGATAATCGCGGAGGCCAGGATGTAGAGAGAGAGGTCAAGGATCTGCTGCTCGGGCAGGCCCTCGGCGACCGCCTTGCGCCGCAGGAGCCAGATCGCCGTCAGATACGCCACGGCGAGCAGGACGCCGTACGTCGGCAGGTAGAAGGATCCGACTTGGATCAGTCGCGGGTGAATCGCCTAGCTCCCGGCTCCGGCCGTCGGGCGCGCGCCCGCGGCGTTCTCGGCTTCGTTGCGCAGCATGTCGAGGAAGAGCAGGCCCACTCCGATACAGATTGCCGAATCCGCGACGTTGAAGGCGGGCCAATGGTGTCCCGAGATCGAGAAATCGAGGAAATCGACGACGTAGCCGAAGCGGACGCGGTCGAGCAGGTTCCCGACGGCGCCCCCCAGGATCAAAGCGAAACCGATCTGCAGCCGGACGCTGCGGTGTGAAGAGCGAAGGGCGTACGCCGAGACGACCAAAAAGACGAGAACCGCGACACTGTTCAAGAGGATCGCCTTGATCGACGAGTCCACGGAGGCGAAGAGGCCGAAGGCGGCCCCGCTGTTGCGGACGTAGGTGATGTCGAGCAGGCCGGCCAGCACCGTCCGTGTCTGGTGAACGTCGAAGGCCCGAGTGACGATCCCCTTGGTCCACTGATCCGCGAGCAAGACGGCGAGCGAGACGACGAGGTAGGCCGCCCGGTAGAGGGCGCTCTCCTTGAGGGCCATGCCGCCGATCATCGCGAGGCTCCGGCGGCGGCCTTCGGCAGGCTCGCCAAGACCTTTCGGCAGCGCCGGCAGAGCCCCTCCGGCTCGGCCTCGGGGGTCACCTTCCAGCAGCGGTCGCAGCGGCGCCCGGCGGCCTTCCGGAACCGAAGCCTCAATCCCGGGTAGGCCCTCGACTCGCGCCAGCCTTCCCCTTCCGGCAAAACCGTCGGGGAGACTTGCGACACGATGAGCAGGTCCGCCAGCCCGGCCCCTTCCGCACCCACAGCCGCGCGGTCGCGCTCGAGGGCGTCGCTTCCGGTCAAGAGGACGGCCGCCTCGAGGGAAGAGCCGATCTGTTTCTCCCGCCGGGCTTCCTCGAGCATGACGCTCACCTCTTCTCGCAATCGCGTCAGACGTTCCCAGGCCTCGGGCGACGGAACCTCGGCCGGAAAGTCGCCCAGCGTCTCGAAACGCGCGAGGTGAACCGATTCTTCCTTCAGACCCGGAATCTCCTTCCAGATCTCCTCGGCCGTGAAGGGCAGGACCGGGGCAACCAGCGTCGCCAGGGCCCGAGCCAGGCGGTGGAAAACGGTCTGAGCCGAGCGGCGCTCGGGCGAGGATGGGTGAGAGGCGTACAGCCTGTCCTTCAGGATGTCGAGGTAGAAGGCCGAGAGTGTGGTCGCGCAGAAGTTGACCAGGGCGTGGTACACGACGTGGAACTCATACTTCTCGTAGGCCTGGGCGACGCGGCGGGCGACAGCGCGCGCCTCCGCGGCCGCCCAACGATCGATCGGCTGGAGCCGGTCGGGAAGCACGGCGTGCTCGGCGGGCTGGAAATCGTAGAGGTTCGAGACGAGATACCGGGCCGTGTTGCGGATCTTGCGGTACCCCTCCGCGCACCGCGAAAGGATCTCCTCGGAGATCGGCATGTCGTCGCGGTAGTCCAGGCTCGAAACCCAGAGCCTCACGATGTCCGCCCCGTACCTCGCCACCAGGTCCTGTGGGTCGATCACGTTGCCCAGTGACTTCGACATCTTGCTTCGTCCCGCGTCCAGGAAGAAGCCGTGCGTCACGACCTCGCGGTAGGGCGCCTCGTCGAAGAGCGCGACGGACGTCAAAAGCGAGGACTGGAACCACCCGCGGTACTGGTCGTGCCCTTCGAGATACAGGTCGGCCGGCGGTCCGGGGCCGCGCGGGGCGAGCTCCGGCCACTCTCCGCGGCGCAGCACCGCCAGGTGCGACACTCCCGAGTCGAACCAGACGTCGAGAATGTCGGTCTCCTTCTCGAATCTTTCGACCCCGCGGCGGTCGGCTCCGGGAGGCAGGAAATCCTCGGCGGGTCGCGCGAACCAGGCATCGCCGCCCTCCCGGCGGAAGATGCCGACGACGTGGTCGAAAAATCGCTCTTGCTCCGAGCGATCGTCCGACCATGGGTAGACGCGCCCGCGTTCGCCGTTCTCGACCGCGTAGAGCAGCGTGATGGGGGAGCCCCACCGGCGCTGCCGCGAGATGACCCACTCGTGCCGGCTCTCGACCATGCCCGCGATGCGGGCCTGCCCCCAGGCGGGAACCCAGCTCACTTTCGAGATCGCGTCAAGCGCGCGCTGTCGCACGTCGGTCTTGGGGTCGTCCAGGCGCACGAACCATTGCACGGTGGCGCGAAAGATGACCGGCTTCTTGCAGCGCCAGCAGTGCGGATATTCGTGCCGAAACGCACGGTCCTCCGCGAGGAGGGCGTCGGCGGCCCGGAGGTCCGCGACGATCTGCGGGTTGGCGTCGAGGACCCGATGGCCACGGTACTTTTCAACCGTCGTGAACCGACCCGCCTCGTCCACCGGGGAAAGGATCGGGAGATTCTCGCGCTTGCCGGTCAGAAAGTCGTCCTCGCCGTGGCCCGGGGCCGTATGGACTAACCCCGTACCCGTGTCCATCGTGACGTAGTCGGCCGGCACGATTCGAAACGACCGCGCCGCTTCCTCGCCGGAGAGCTCCCCGCGCATCTCGGCGGGAAGGGGATGATGATAAGCGCGGCCGACGAGGTCGGAGCCGTGGAGCCTTCCGGCCACGACCAGCTCCCAGCCGAGCCGGGTCGCGAGACTGGCGACGAGGGGAACGGCCACCAGATACAACCTGCCGTCGTGCTCGAGCAGCTCATAGTCCGTCGACGGGTGGACGGCGATCCCGACGTTGGCGGGTATCGTCCAGGGGGTCGTCGTCCAGATCGCCGCGTAGATGGGAGAGTGGCGCTTCGAATCGGGAAGGTTCGGGGCGAGCTCGTCCAGCAACCGCCTCGGCTCCGCCAGCGGGAAGGCGACGATGATCGCCGGGTCCTCACGCTCGACGTACTCGAGTTCCGCTTCCGCGAGCGCGGTCTGGTCCGTGAAACACCATCGGACGGACTTGAGCGCTCGGAAGACGAGATCCTTCCGGTAGAACTCGCCGAAGGCGCGGGCGATCTCGGCTTCGTAGGCGAGGCTCATCGTCGTGTAGGGATGGTCCCAGAGGCCGCCGACGCCGAGCCGCCGGAACTGCTGGCGATGGAGATCGATGAATCCCTGCGCGTAGTCGCGGCACGCTTTCCGGAGCGCGACGGCGTCCATCTGGTGCTTCTGGGAGCCGAGCTTCTTGTCCACTTTCTGCTCGATCGGCAGGCCGTGGCAATCCCATCCGGGGACGTAGGGTGCGTCGAAGCCGGCCAAGCCGCGGCTGCGCACGACGACGTCCTTGAGGATCTTGTTCAGGGCGGTCCCCAGGTGGATCGGCCCGTTCGCGTACGGCGGTCCGTCATGCAAGAGAAAGCGGGGGAGCCCCGCCGAGGCATCCCGGCGCTTTCTCTCCAGACCCATCGCCTCCCAGGCCGCCAGCTGCTGGGGCTCCCGCCGGGGGAGATCCGCCTTCATCGGGAACTCCGTTCGCGGCAGGTTGAGGCTCGCCTTGTAGTCGGGTGTCTCGGCCATAAGGCTCGAAGCGACGGAGTTTACCTGAAAAGGACGCGAGCTCGGCGGGGCTTAGGGAGTCTCGGGTCGCGGCGGGTCTTCCGTCACGAGAATCACCGCTGCGGCAGCCGTCACCGCGGTGTGCGTGATCGAGACTTCGGCGGACACGACTCCAAGCTGGCGCGCGCGCTCCAGAGCACGCCCGAGGAAGATCAAGCGGGGCTTGCCGGTCGGCTCCCGCCCGATCGAGATCTCCTTGAAGGAGAGGCCCCTCCAACCGGTCCCGAGTGCCTTCATCGCCGCCTCCTTGGCGGCGAAGCGGCCCGCTACGTGCTCGGCGAACGCGCGCGGGTGACGCCGCCCTCGGTGGATCTCCTCCGGGAGAAAGACCCGGGCCAAGAAGCGCTCCCCGGTCCGCGTCAGGACTCCCGCGACGCGCTCGACCTCCGCGAGGTCAATCCCGATGAGGACACCCATCAGCGCCGACCGGAGAAGCACCGGGCCGCGCCGCCCGGGCACGAGTGCGCGCCTCGCCGCGACCTCTTCTCGATCGCGGTCATCGCCGAGAAATCCGCTCGACGACCGCGCGCGGGTCGGTGGCGTCCTGGACGAGGCGGATTCCGGCCACACCGGAGATCCGGTCCCGGTACGGCTCGAGCCGCTCGAGGCTCGCCTCGTCGACGCCCCCGATCGCCAGGACCTCCCCCCGATGATCGGAAGCCGGAGGCAGCTCCGCCAGGACCTCGGGCGACAGGGGGGGTCCGAAGGCCTGCTTGGAGGGTGTCTGGAAGATCGGTCCGATGAGAATGAGATCGGCTCCCTCGGCGATTGCGGTGCGGGCCTCCGATGGGGAGTGGGTCGAGACGCCGATCCGGAATCCGCGCGGCGTGTTGGCGCGCAAGCGCGCGATGGGCAACCCGTCGGCCGGCAGGTGCACGCCGTCGGCGCCCGCTGCCATCGCGATGTCGAAGCGGCGGTTGACGTACAGAACGACTTCCGGTCCGAGCCACTCCCGGCAGCGGCGGGCCCAGATGAGCACCTCGCGGTCGGGAGGGCCCTTTTCCCGGAGCTGAACGGACAGCTTCGGCGCGCCGGCGAGCGAGGACAGGATCGCCTCGAGGCGTTCGTCTCCCGCTGCCGTGCGATCTGTGACGTACAGGACCTTCATGGTCCCTCGAGCGGGGGCGAGAGCTCCCGCGAGAGAACGCGCAGGTCGGCAAACCCCGCAGCCAGGTGAATCAGACCGAGACCGGAGACGAAGCCCCGAAAGAAGCCGGACGGCGGAAGCGACGAGCCGCGCGTGGCCGCCCACGGGCGCAACAGTAAGTAAACGCCGACCGCCGTGCAGTAGAAGACGAAGATCACGTTCGGGAGGAGGGCCGCGAGGCGCCGAATCATTGAAGGCATTGTAAGACTCTCGAGCCTCGCCACTGGCGGGGCGGCAGCCGCGCTGCGCAGCGTCTATGATTCGCGGGGGGCCGCGCCATGTCCGTTCCCGCTACCAGCCCGGAGCGCTTCGATCTGGTCGTCATCGGCTCGGGGCCGGGCGGCGAGAAGGGCGCTGCCCAGGCGGCTTGGTTCGGCAAACGGGTCGCCTTAGTCGAGCGGGCGCCCGAGGTCGGCGGCGCCTCGGTGCACACGGGCACGCTGCCGTCCAAGACGCTGCGCGAGACGGCCCTCTACTTGACCGGCTTTCGGCGGCGCGAGCTCTACGGGATGAGCCTGCACCTGGACCGCAAGAAGAGCCTGCGCCAGCTCGTCGGCCGGCTGCGCGATGTCATCGATCGCCAGGCGCGCCAGATCCGGCGCAACCTCGACCGGCACGGGATCATCTTGTATTCCGGCGAGGCCTCGTTTCAGTCGCCGGGCGTCCTTCGCGTCGCGAGCGCGGAGGGTCCGGACCGGCTCCTTGCGGCCGACGTCTTTCTGATTGCGACCGGCTCCTCTCCGGTTGCGCCGCCGGGTATCGACATGCGCGATCCCGATGTCGTTGACAGCGACAGGATCCTGGACCTCGACCGCGTGCCGACATCGATGACGGTGGTCGGCGGCGGCGTCATCGGGACCGAGTACGCTTGTCTCTTCGCGGCGCTCGGAACGAGGATCACGCTGGTCGAGGGTCGCGAGCGTCTGCTCGGCGGCGTGGACGAGGAGCTCTCGACCGGGGTTCAGCTCTCGCTGGAGCGAATGGGCGCGGAGATCCTTCTCGGGGATGCGGTCGTCTCGGTCGAGAGGGTTCCGCGGCGCAGCACCAATGCCCTGCGCCTGAAGCTCAAGTCCGGAACGCGGCTCCAGGCGGACAAAGTTCTCTTTTCGGCGGGGCGCCGCGGCAACACCCAGACCCTGGGACTCGACCGGATCGGGGTCTCCCTGACCGAGCGGGGTCACATCGCCGTGGACGACCATTTCCAGACGTCGGTGAGAAACGTCTACGCGGTGGGAGACGTCGTCGGCTTCCCCGGCCTCGCCTCGACGTCGATGGAACAGGGAAGGGTGGCGATGTGCCACGCCTTCGGAATCGCCTACAAGACCGCGATGGCGGACGTTCTTCCTTACGGCATCTACTCGATTCCCGAGGTCGCGACCGTGGGGTTCTCGGAGCAGGAACTTCAGAAGAAGGGGCTGCCCTACGAGGTCGGGCGAGCCCGTTTCGAGAACAGCGCGCGCGGCCAGATCACCGGGGACTTCGAGGGGTTCATCAAGCTGCTCTTCGACCCGGCCACGCATAAACTGCTGGGGGCCCATGTCCTCGGAGAGCACGCGACGGAATTGATCCACGTTCCGATGCTGGTGATGGCCGCCGGCGGAGCGATCGGAGTATTTCTCGACGCGGTCTTCAACTTTCCCACTCTTTCGGAGAGCTTCAAGTACGCCGCCTACGACGGGCTGCAGCGGTTGGCGCAGAGAGGCGCCTCGGCTCCGTCGGTGTCCGCCCCTCGGCGCCGCGAGCCGACGGACCCGGCGACACGGCATTGGTTTCTGGGCGTCGCCTCGACGGGGCCGCTCCAGCCGGAGCGGCCCGTCATCGTTTGTCAGATGGACCGCTGGCGCCGCTGTCGGATCTCGACCTGGAGCTATGACCCGAGCGGTTCAGGGCTGCTGCCGCCCGAGGCCGAGCGCGATGGCTTCGTGGCGGCGATCACCGTGAAGGCGAAGGATGCCTCGGCGCTTTCGGACGTCTTCCTGCGCTTGGGCTGCGGGATCCTGGGGCGAGGCACGCGCGAGGAAACGGACCTCGTCCAGACGAGGCCGTCCCAGCTCTGGGAAGGGCTGAAGGATCAGAAGCGAACCGCGCGGACCCGCCCCGAAGCGGTGAGGCGGCGGCGCTACGAGATTCTCCGCGCCGAGGGATTGGAGCTGCCGCTCGGTTGCGAGGCGATTCGGGAGGACCAGCTGGACGCCGCGGCCGCGGCATTCGCCGGTTACCTCTGGGCCACGCGGCAGGCGCGAGAAGAGCCCCCCTGGGTGATTCCGGCGGAGGACTGATTCGGTTCGCCTCGACCGCAGGGACGGGGGACCCTCCCGCAGGCAGAGGCCGGCGGGGGATCGTCGTGGCAAAAAAAAGGCCGCGCTCGGAGCGCGGCAAGGAGGAGAGGAGATCGTTCGGACAGTCAGTCGCGCCCGCGATGAGGTGGTGCCGGAGCAGCCGTGTGAGGGGCGGCGTGAGGCGCCGGGGCCGCGCGGGGCGCCGCCGGTGCACTACGCGGCGCCGGTGCGCTGCGCGGCGCCGGCGCCATCTCTCGCGCCGGAGCCGACACTTGCGGTCGGTAGTCCCGCCACCCGCCGCTCGGCATGTTTCGAGGCTCCGGGCGCGCGGATCCGCCGCGCCAGCGCCCGTCGCTGCGTTGAGCCGATCCGCCGCCCGCATCCGGAGCGGACCGGCCTGGCACCGAGCCCTCGATGACACGCCGTGCCGGCGGGAGCGAGGAGCGGGAGCGCCAATCCTCGCCCGATCGCTGCGTCTGAAGCGGCTGGACATCCTGCCGCGGGACCCCGGAACGCCCGCGCCCTCTCCAGTCGGCCTGCGGCGCGCTCTGGCGGGGCGGGGAAGAAGTCTCGGTGCCGCGCTCGATCGTGCGGGTGCCGACGTCTTGGCCGAATCGAGGCGCGGACCCGCCGGATTCTCTGGAACGAGATGCCCCGCGCCACGCCTCGGACTCTCGATCGCCAGAGGGCGGTAGCGCGCGAACGCCGCTTTCGTTTCCGCGGACGATCGTGTGCGGCTCGACGCGATTGGGGGCGCTGCGCGCGACGCCTTGGCCGCCGCCGGAAGAGGGCGCTTCTCGGACACCGGGCTGCGGGCGGCCGCGCTCCGGCGTCATTCCGGTCCCCGTGCCGCCGCCTGCTGCATAGGCGCCGCCCATCTCGATCGACCGCGCGCGATCCACGAGGGCCCCTCGCGGCGCGATGTCCGCGACACCGGGCCCGGCCAACCGGCCCCTGTCGGCGACGACGCCGCGGTTGTGAAGGGCATCCACCGTAGCCGGCGGGAGCGTGCGTTCCCGCGCGAGAACCGGAGCAAGTCGCGCCGAGTCCTCCGAGGCCGTGCGCTCGATCGTGCGCGGCGCTTCTTTGACGAAGTTCGCAACCGCCGCCCGGGCCTCTCCGGGCCGAGCCGCGACGACGATGGGCCTGGAGGAGATCGCGACCGTCGAACCGATGCGGCCGGCCATGCGAGATCCCGGAATGACTTCCATGCGGCCAGCGGTGGTCAAGCCACCCGATCCGGCGAAGTTCCAGCCGCGGAAGTCCACCGACCGAGCGGGGAAGGTCCCGTGGACGGAGAGATAGACGCCACCGCGGCCGGTCCAGCCCCAATGGCGGTAATAAGTCGAGCACCAGGGCGAGTAGAAGGAGTACCAACCGACGGGGCACCATCCGACGATTCCCTGTGAATAGCCCCAATAGACCCAGGCGGGCGAATAGACGCTGGCGGGGGCCCAGCACCAGTTGCCCGCGTTGAAGAACCAGTTTCCGTAGTGGAACGGATACCAGCCCCAAGGGTCATAGGACCACCAGGTCAGGCCGGCAGGCGTGTAGTACCAGGAGCCGTTCGAATACGGGCTCCAGCCGGGCGCGACCTGCGGGGTCCAAACGTTTGTGCCGTAGGTGTCGTTGTAACTCCAATCGCCATAACCGTCCATGGCGCCGACGTCGACCGAGGCATTCTCGTCGACGTATTGCGCCGAGGCGCTCTGCGTCTCGAACGCCGACTCATATCGGTCAGCGGCCCAGATGTCGAACCGGTCGCGCGAGAATGCTCCTCGCTCGATCTCGGGCTCCTCTTCGCCGCGCACCATCAGGTACTCTCCGGCGCGGACTTGGTGCCGCCCGTCCCGCGTCCGCACCTCGGCCGTCCCCGCGCGCGCGACGACGACGGTGCCCCGGTTGGGGTCGTAGTTGATTCGGGCTCGCGCGCCAGGGGTCAGATAGGTGCTCGCGTCCTCGGTATCGATGCGCGGAATGGCATTCTCGTTGGAACCAACGGCCGCCAGGATCAGGGATCCTTCGTCGAGTCGCACGAGCGAGGTATCGTCGCTCTCGCCCTGCTGATTCCGAATCGAGGCGAAGGCGACTCGCGTTCCGCCGCCCAGGTAGAGGATATTGCCGTCGGCCAGTCCGATCTCGGCGCGGCCACCGGAGGAGACGCTGACTTCGTCGCCAACCGAGATGGGCATGTTGCGGGCGGCCTGGACTTGACCATTCCAGCGGGAGTCGACAGTAACCTCGCCGCTGACCTCGCGGAGATACGAGTAACCGCCGCGCGGGCTGCCCGTCTGGCCCGCCGCTTGGCCCGCCAGAGCAATGGCCAGCCCGACCGCCAGTAGCCCGCCGCGTCTCAGATCCATCGAGTCTCAACCTCCGGTCACTGAGAAGAGCGATTCGCATGCCATGAACCGGACTTGTCCTGCGGCCTGAAATATGCTCTGAATAAAGGACTTATGGATCGACGAACGTTGAGGAACGCAAGCCACCTGTACCCTGGTGGAGACAGTGCCGGGCGGGGGAGGACACCTCAGCCGTGATCCGAGACATCGTTCGCGTCGGAGACCCGCGCCTGCTCGCTCCAAACGAGGAAGCGAACGCCACATCCCCGGACCTCGAGGCCCTCGTTTCCGACATGTTCGAGACTTGTCGCGCTGCGCCGGGCATTGGCCTGGCCGCCCCACAGATCGGCGTCAATCGCCGCCTCGCCGTGATCGATCTCTCGGTGGGCGCGGATCCGGGTGCGCGGATCGTTCTCGTCAATCCGGAAGTCCTCGAGTCCTCGGGCGAGCAGAAGGAAGAGGAGGGCTGTCTCTCGATTCCGGACCTGGCCGAACGCGTCGTTCGCCCCGCACGCGTTCGGGTGCGGCACCGCGACGCCCAGGGAGCCGAGCACGAGATCGAGGCGACGGGTCTGCTTGCAAGGGCGCTCTGCCACGAGATCGACCACTTGAATGGCATTCTCTATGTCGACCGGCTGCGCGGGTTGAAGCGGGAGCTGACCTGGCGCAAGATCGAGAGATCTCGGGCGCGCGGGCTGTGGTGAGACGATGAAGCTGTACAACACGCTCGGCCGGCAGATCGTCGAGCTTTCTCCCCTCGAACCGGGACACGTGCGTCTCTACACCTGCGGGCCGACGGTGTACAACGTCGTCCACATCGGAAACCTGCGCACCTTCGTCTTCGAAGATATCCTGCGGCGCCACTTGCGCGCCAAGGGCCTCCGGGTCACCCAGATCATGAATCTGACCGATGTGGACGATAAGACCATCCGCGGCGCGACGCAGGCGGGCGTCTCGCTGGATTCCTTCACGGCCCAGTACATCGAGTCCTTCTTCCGCGACATCGCGACACTCAACCTCGAGAAGGCCGAGCGCTACCCGCGCGCGACCGAGCACATCCCCGAAATGATCGCCTTGATCGAGCGGCTCCGAGAGCGCGGTCACACCTACGAGTCGGAGGGCTCGGTCTACTTCCGGATTGCCTCGTTCCCGGGTTACGGACGGCTCTCGCAGATCGACCTCGCGCAGACCCGCCGAGGCGAGCGCGTGGCCGACGACGAGTACGAGAAGGAGGACGTCAAGGACTTCGTGCTCTGGAAGGCGGGCAAGCCGGGCGAGCCGACCTGGCCCTCGCCGTTTGGCGCCGGTCGGCCCGGCTGGCACATCGAGTGCTCGGCCATGAGCATGAAGTACCTCGGTGAGCATTTCGACATCCACACCGGGGCGGTCGACAACATCTTCCCGCACCACGAGAACGAGATCGCGCAGAGCGAGGGCGCGACGGGGAATCCCTTCGTCGAGCTGTGGCTCCACGCCGAGCACTTGATCGTGGACGGCGAGAAGATGGCGAAGTCCAAGGGGAACTTCTACACGCTCGGCCGGCAGATCGTCGAGCTTTCTCCCCTCGAACCGGGACACGTGCGTCTCTACAC
>DATKAE010000131.1:0-2531 GCA_035498405.1 Thermoanaerobaculia bacterium
GCATCGGCGGCCGCCGCATGCGCCCGAAGAAGGTGCTCCAACGCCCGGGCGGAGCGCGCGAAGCTGCGATGGCCTGGAGGGATTGCCCCGGAAAGATATCCGCCGAGCAACAGCACGATCGGCTCGTTCAGCGTCACCCAGTACCGCACGCGCGGCGCGAGGGCCTCCGCCACCCGGTCGGCAAAGCGCGCGAACCAATCGACGCTCTTCGAATTCTCCCAGCCCCCCTCCCTCCAGAACCAAAGCGGATGCGTGTAGTGGAGAAGCGTGACGACCGGCTCGACTCCAAGTTGCTCGAGAAGCGCGACGCGGCGCGACTCGAGCTCGAGCTCCGCGGGATCCGCCTCCCCCAGCCTCGGTTCGATCCGACTCCACTCGACGGAAAACCGGTAGGCGTTCGCTCCGATCTCCGGCAACAAGCGCAGATCGGATCGCCACCGATCCCGGTGGCCCGACCCCTCCCCGCACGGCTCGGCGCCGGGCTTGAGCCGGCCGGCGCGCTCCCACGCCGTCCAGTCGTTTTCGCTGGCTCCCTCGATCTGGTAGGCCGAGGTGGCCGCGCCCCAGAGGAAAGGCCGCTCGAGAGGATTCGCCGCCGACTCTACGAAGTCAGCTCGGTGGCGTGGTGTTTCACCCAACGGGCCTCGGCGATGAAGATCGTGTCCTCGCAGATGTTCGTGGCCAGGTCTCCCACCCGCTCGAGGTTCTTCGAGACCGAGATCAGCTCCAGGCAATACGTAATCAAGGACGGGTGCTCCGCCATGTACGTCAGCAGCTCTCGGATGATCGAGACGTTCTTCTCGTCGAGGATGTCGTCCTTCTTGATCACCCTCTTGGCGAGGTCCGCATCGCGGTTGACGAAGGCATCGAGCGACTGCTTCAGCATCGACATTGCGACTTCCGCCATGTATTGGATGTCGATGAAGGGCTTGAAGGGCCGCTGACTGGCGAGACGCTGCGCGCCCTCTGCGATGTTGACCGCGTGGTCGCCGATTCGCTCGAGGTCGTTGTTGATCTTCAGCGCGGCGACCAGGAAGCGTAGGTCCACCGCGACGGGCTGCTGGAGGGCGAGCAGTTGCACCGCCTGCTCCTCCACCATCATCTCCATGCGATCGACTTCTTCGTCGGAGGCGATGACTTCTTCTGCCTTCTTTTCGTCCGCCTCCGTCAGGGCCTCGATCGCCCGTTGAATCTGGCGTTCCACCTCGCCGCCCAGAAGAATCAGGTTGCGGCGGAGGCCTTCGAGCTGCTCCGCAAAATGCTCTTTCACAAAGCGTCCCTTCCGTTCATCACACCGAAACTCGCTTCAGCCCCACAGGGCCTCGGCGGAAAGTATCTCGAGGTCTTTCTGGTGCACCCTCTCTTCGCGCGCGGCCGGCACGGCCCGGAAAGAAACCCGCCGGTTGAAGACCCGCCCGAACAGATTCGCCTTGCGCCGGGCCTCGGACAGCTCCGACTCGCAGTCGCCGCGGGCCGGCGCCGTGAACTCGACGCGGCGCGACCGGACGCGGCATTCGACTCCCGTCACCAGCTGCCGGTGGCTTCGGTCGAGGCCGTCGGCGATCCGCACGATCGCCGCCAGCTTTTCCACGACCGGACGCAGGTAGGGATCGAGCCGGCGCCAATTCTCGTGCCGCGGCTTGGGACCCCCGCCCCGGTGATACCGGGCGATCGAGGCCAGGACCTCGACCTCCTCGGAGGAGAACCCGGTCAAGTCGCCGTGGGTGATGAGGTAGTAGGAGTGCCGCTGGTGCTTCACGTACCCGATCTGGCATCCGATGTCGTGCAGCAGAGCCCCGTACTGGAGCCACTCCCGCTCGGTCGCCGAGAGCTGGTGCAGGGAGTGCGTGCGGTCGAAGATCTCCAGCGCAAGGCGCGCCACGTGCGCCGCGTGGAGCACCTCGACGTTGCCCCGCCGGAGCAGCCGGTCGATGCTGCGCGCGCGCACGTCGCGGTCCAGCACGCGCTTCTGGCCGTGCCGCGCGACGTGATCGAGCAGGATTCCCTCGCGCAGACCCCGCTCGCCGACGATGATCGACTTCGCGCCCGTGCGCTTCAGGATCCAAGCGAGCAGCAGCCCTCCCGGCACCGCGATGTCCCGCCGGCGGGGGTCGAGCCCCGGGATCCTCAGTTTCTCCCGGGCGGTGGTCCGCCGCAGCAGCCGGTTGATCTTCTTGAGTCCCTCGCGTGTCAGCGTCCGATGCCCCGTCGGAGTCGCTTCGCGGCCGAGTATCGCGGCTTCGTGAACCAGCGAGAGGGATTGAATCGTCCCGGAGGAGCCGACACACGTCTTGAAGCCGGCCTTCCGCACCGCTTCGGCCGCCTTCTTGGCCGCGGCTCGAATGGCCTTCTTCATCGCCTTGCGGTCCCGATCGCTCGGCGGATCATTGCGCGAGTAGCGGTCCGAGAGACGCACCACACCCAGGGGAAGACTCTCGGTCAGGCGAACGCGCGATCCCTCGGAGATCACGAACTCGGTCGAACCGCCTCCGATATCGATGAGGAAGAGCGGATCGAAACGGGCCGGGAAT
>DATKAE010000132.1:0-117562 GCA_035498405.1 Thermoanaerobaculia bacterium
TGGAACCGAATGGCCGAGCGGGTCATCTGACCGACGAAGAGCTTTTCGGCCTTGCCGTGCCTCCGGCGGGTGAGCCCGAGGCGTTGCCGACGCATCTGCTGAAGTGCCCGGAGTGCGGGCGCGCGTTCCAGGAATGGAAGGCTGCCGTCCGAGAGCTCGGCCGCGAGGACGTGGAGCCGGTGACGAGCCGGTCGCCGGAGCAGTGGCGCGCAGCCGAGAGCCGCACGATCGAGGCGTTGCGCCGCGCGGGCGGCCGCCGGCGTTTCCGGCCCCTTCCCTGGGCGATCGGCTTGGCCGCCGCGGTCTTACTGGCTGTTCTGCTTCTTCCCGGAAGGGAGGCGCCGCGGCCCGCTCCCGCTTCGACGGCCGTCCGGGGGTCGGACCGGGCCGAGCTCTCCGCCGAGGACGCGGCGGACGATCTCCTACTGCGTCAGGTCGCTTCTCTCTCTCGCGGGGAAGACGCCGCGGACTGGAACGTGCTGGCGCCCGATCCGGCCGAGCCGAGCAAGGGCAGATCGTGAAGAAGGCAGGCTTGTTCCTCCTCGCCCTCGGCGCGGCGATCCCCCTTCTCGGCCAACCTCAGGTGCCGGACGGGAAGTGGTGGAAACGGCCGCGGGTCGCCTCGGCGATCGGGCTGACCGAGGAGCAGTCGAAAGAGATCGAGAAGATCTTCTTGAAGTCGCGGCCGCAGCTGATCGACCTGAAGGCCGACCTCGAGAAGAAGCAGGTAGATCTTCAGTCTGCCGTGGAGGACCATGCGAGCGACCGGCGCGAGATCGAGAAGAAGATCGACGCGGTCGAGGAAGCGCGCAAGCAGCTGCAGAAGGCCCGGGCGTTGATGATCCTCGACATCAGGCAGGTCCTGAAGCCGGAGCAGTGGGACCGGCTCCTCCAGATGCAGCAGGCGGCGCGCGAGCGGCGTCGCCAGATGCTGCGGGAGGACGCGTATCGTGGGCGACCCCCGGCGCGACCTCCTGCGAGCTCGGACGACTCGCGCTAGTTTCGGAAGCGCCCGCGGCTCCCCGAGGTTGCCCCGAGGGGGCGCGACTAGGTCAGCCCCTGCCCCCCGTCGACCGCGATGACCTGACCGGTCAGGTAGGACGGCCCAGCGCAGAGGAAGACCACGGTGCGCGCCACATCCTCGGGGTCGCCCAGCCGCTCGAGCGGCGTCTGGCGGGCCCAGCGCGCCGCGGCCTGGGGAGAAGTGCCCTCTGGGACGAGCACGGCGCCCGGGGCGACGCCGTTGACCGAGATCTCCGGGGCGAGCTCCACCGCTAGGGCACGCACCAAGCCCTCGACGGCCGCCTTCGAGACGGCGTGCGCCAGATAGTGGCGCTGCGGATGCGTGGCCATGAGGTCGGAGATCAAGACGATTCGCCCCAGGCGCTCTCGCAGCATGGGCGCCGCCTCGCGGGCGAGCAGGAAGGCGGCTCGGGCATTGACGTTCATCGCGGAATCCCAGAGCGCCGCGTCGGTCTCGGAAAGGGACGCCTTGTGGAAGTTTGCCGCGGAGTGAACGAGCAGGTCGATCGAGCCCAGGCCGTCGACGCATGCGCGGACGATTCTTCGGCAGTCGGACTCGAGCGAGAGATCGCCGCCGATCGTGACGGCACGCCGGCCCGCGCCGCGGATGCGGTCCGCGAGATCCTCGGCGCCGCCGGAGGAGGACCGGTAGTGCACGGCCACGTCGGCGCCGTTCTCGGCGAGTGCCCAGCCGATTGCCGAGCCGACACGCACCCCGGCCCCCGTCACGAGTGCCGCGCGCCCGGAGAGCGGGAGCTCCGTCATGGGCTTCCGATCGTAACCCGGCGGAGCGATACTGTGGCTCGTTAGAACAAAGAAGTCGTGTTCGTCCACGGCTGCTACTGGGACTTGCAGCCGCGTTGCCGGGAACATCAGGCCCGCCTCGAACGGAGCCGGACCCGACGACAGGACGAACTCGCGAAGACCCTGAAGGCCGGGGAACATGAGGCGGGTCGTTCCCGCTGGCGATGGGACGCTTTGGGAACAGCCGCGCCTTGTCAGTTCGATCAGCACTGACACAATCGCCGTGCAACACGTATATTTCATGGGCGCTGACCCCGTTCGGCTCCCGCTGATGTGTCTGAATCTTTCGGTCGGCATTCTTTGTTGCCAGCTTGAGCATTCCACTGGAGGTTTCTATGAAAAGCCTGGTTGCCTTCCTTGTCATTGCATTAGGTCTCGCGCAAGCTGTCCCAGGACAGACAGGTTCCTCGTCCTCAGACGGTGTTTCCAGCGATGCTGTCCTGGCGGTGCACTTCAGGGGGCTGGTTCTTCCGAGTGGTCAAATGTGGTACGAGTTGGATCCAGGCCCTATCGCCACTCGAGCTATACGGATGTACTCGGAGCCGAGCCATACGCGCCTCGCGATGGTCGTGGACCCGGAGTTCAAGAACAGCGCTGCTGGGAAGGCGTGGATGGATTCGCTCGCTGCTGATCGCATTCAGGAGGTTGCGTTTTCAACCGGATCTCTCCCGGATGCCCATCCAAGGTTCCAGATATCAGCGCCGCCCGGCTCCGACTGGTGGGTTTCCGTTTGGGTAAACGGGAACTACTTTGGCCTGGACGAGGATCGCCTCGTTGCTAAGCAAGTTTTGATGGGTGAGAAGAACTTCGGATCATCGGTGTACGTCACTCCTGAAGGGGTGATCGAGCGCTGCTGTGACTGCCATAATGGTACGAAGTCCTGCGACTTTTGCGACTCGAATCAGTTCTACAACTGCTGTTACTTCCAAGGCGGCTGTCAGATTTACTGTCCAGCACAGATTTGTGGCCAGTCCCCGGGTCATTAGGGTAGTCTGAAACCACGCGGATGCCGGTCGAAGGTTGCGTCGACTGCTTGGGTTCTGGGTGAACATTACGAATCTGACAAGCGCGGGGGCACCCGAAGCCGGGTGGTAGAGGGCGTGAGGGGGCCTCCGCGCGGTTGCAAAGAGAGCCGTCAGAGCGAGCGAGACCCGTATCAGTTTCGTGTTCTGCTTTTTTCAGCGTGGCTGCTCGTTGTCCTTACAAGTGCCAGCCTGGCCGCGGCGGCCAGCTCGGTCTCGGGCCGCGTCTTGGACTCGGCAGGCGAGCCCGTCGCGGGGGCGCGGATTGAGCTCCTGACCTATCGCTCTCCCGAGGAGCAACTGCTCGATCGAAGCTTGGGCTCCGAGCCTCGACCGGTCAGCGAGACGCGAACCGATGCAAGGGGCTCCTTCCAGGTCTCGATGGCGAAGATGGAGGAGCCGGCGGCGCTGCGCGTCCTCGCCGATGGACTTCCCGCCGTCGAGATTCCCGGACCGATCGAGGCCGGCGGGGAGGAGGAGCTCGAGATTCTGATTCCACCGAGTCAGGTCATCTCGGGCCGCGTCACGGATGAGTCCGGAAAGCCGGTGACACAGGCGCGGGTCTTCGCGTGGGCGGCGCTCGACTTGCCCGAGGACGGCGTCGCTTTCGAGGAGGCGAGGAGCGGTCCCGACGGATCGTTCGTGCTTGCCTCCGCACCGACCGGAGACGTCATGATCCGCGTCTCGGCACACGGCCTGGCCGCAGTCACGGTGGGCGGCTCGAGAGCCGGCCAGCGCGTCGTCTTGAAGCGCGGGGGCGGGCTGGGAGGCGCCGTCGTCGATTCGTCGGGTAAAGGCATGGCCGGTGCGATCGTGACGGCAGGCGGCGCGGCCGCCCGAACCGACGCGTCGGGGCAATACGAGTTCGAGGCCCTTCCGGAGGGACTCGTGAGCGTGCAGGTGGTGTGGCCGGACGGCCGGCTCGCGCGCCGCGACAGCGTTCGGATCCGGAAGGGCGCGATGACGCGGGCTGATCTGGTCCTGGCCGCTGCTCCGGGAATCTCCGGCGTCGTCGTCGACGAGAAGACACGGCGGCCGCTCTCCCGAGCTCGCGTGGCGGTCGTCACCTCGAGATTTGCGGCCCCGGGGACCCCGCCTGTTCGCGAAGAGCGCACGGATTCCCGCGGTCGGTTCCACCTGCTCGGCCTCGCTAGCCGCGAGTACCACTTGACGGCCTGGCGCGGCGGCTATCTGCCCTCCAGTCTGCCCGTGGCGGCCGGGATGCCGCCTCCCGAGATTCGCATCGCTCTTATCCGTGGCGCCGCCGTCTCGGGAAAAGTGACGGACGAGAGTGGCTCGGCGGTCGCGGGTGCCCGCGTGCAGATGTTGCCCGGCACCGGACGCCGAGCGATGCTCTACGGGGATCCAGCCCGCGGCGCTCCATCCGCGCTCTCGCGGGCCGACGGATCGTTCCGGCTCGGAGGCCTTCCGCCGGGGATCCCCGTGTCGATCCTTGCGACGCGCGAGGGATTCGTTTCCGCGCGCCGCGACGGCATTGCGACGGCGGCCGGCGCCGGCAAACCCGTGACCCTCGTTCTGCGGCGAGGGCTCGAGGCGCGCGGACGCGTGGTCAATGGCGAGGGGGAA
Source organism: Thermoanaerobaculia bacterium (assembly GCA_035498405.1). Taxonomy (GTDB): domain Bacteria; phylum Acidobacteriota; class Thermoanaerobaculia; order UBA5066; family Gp7-AA6; genus DATBFU01. The sequence goes on from DATKAE010000132.1 coordinate 4,437, forward strand.
GCGATCGTTGGCGCGCAGGTGGCGCTTTCCCGCACCGAAGAGCGAAGGCTGGCGGGTGGGGCGGGCTGGAGCACCGAGAGTCCGGGCTCTTCCCGAAGCGCGGCGACCAACGGGGAAGGGAAATTCGTCGTGAGGGCGCTCGAGTCGGGAAGCTACTCGGCCGCGATCAGGCATGCGGCGTACGCGAGCAAGTCGATCGCGGCTCTCGAGGTGAAGGCCTCCGGCATCACCGACTGGCCGCCGATCGTTCTGACTCCTTCGGCTCCTGTTGCCGGTGTCGTGCGGAACAAGCGGGCCGAGCCGGTCGCCGGTGCGACCGTCGCGACGTCGAGCCCCGACGGCGGATACAACCAGTTGCTGACGGACGCGGAAGGCCGATTCCGCCAGGACGGCTACTCCGCGGGCGCGGCGGTCAGCCTTGCCGTCCGTGCCGAGGGATACGCCGAGGCGAAGCAGTCGGTGAAGGCTCCGGCACCGGATCTCGCGATCGTTCTCTCGACTTCCGGAACGATTCGCGGCCGCGTCGAGGACGCCGCCACGCGAGAGCCGATCGTGACGTTCTCGATCCGCGGCCGCATCCCGCGCGGCCCTTCTATCGAGGCCCGGGACTTTCGCTCCGAGGACGGCGCCTTCGAGATTTCGGACATACCGCCCGGGAAGGTCGATCTGACGGCCTCCGCGCCAGGCTTTCTCGAAGGAAGGACGGTCGGAATCGAGGTGGGGGAGGGCGAGGTCAAGGAAGGCGTCGTGCTCTCCTTGAAGAAGGGACAGAGGATTTCCGGCCGCGTGCTCGATCCCTCTCGCGGCGCCGGCGTGCCAAACGCCACGGTGTCCTGGAGAAGGGTGTCGGAGCGGACCGCAGAAGGGATCGCCATCGGCCCGGGCGGCGCCTTCGTCATGGTGTCGAACCCGGCGACGACGGACGCGGACGGCCGGTTCGACTACGACGCCGTCCCGCCGGAGAAGCTCATCTTCAAGGCGAGCCATCCCGACTTCCTCGAGGCCGAGAAGACGATCGACGCGTCTGCCGAGAGCGAGGTCTCGATCACGCTTTCACAGGGGGGCTCGATCGAAGGTACGGTCGTTCGTAGTGACGGCCGGTCGCCGGTACCTGGCGCCGAGGTGAGTCTCGCCGAGTCGGGAGGGGCTCCTTCCGTCCTCTCGGGGGACCAGACGCCCGCCGACGAGGGCGGGCGTTTCTCCTTCTTGCACCTGAAGGGGGGCCGCTATCGGCTGACGGCTCAGGGGACGTCCGGACGCTCCGGCGCGACGGAGGTGGTGCTCGCTCCGGGGCAGAACGCCGAAGGAGTCGTTCTGTCTCTCGACGCCGGCGCTGTCCTCCGCGGCAGAGTGACCGGGCTGCCGCCGGAGCGGCTCGTCGGTCTCGAAGTTCATGCGTACTCCGACGGGTTTTCGGGCTCCGCCGCGACCGGGCCGGACGGGCAATTCACTCTCACCGACGTCCCTTCCGGCGTCGTCCTCGTGGCGGTCTCGATGGCGCGGTTCGGGGCGTCGACACGATCGGTAACGAAGAAGGTAGATGTGCCGGAAGGGGCGTCGGAAGTGCCGGTGGACATCGACTTTTCGGGGACGTCGCGTCTCGTTGTCCGAGTGACTCGAAAGGAAGAACCCTTGCCGGGCGTCGGACTCCTGGCGCAGCCGGATCTCGGCGCACCCGGCTCGATTGTCGGGGGAGAAACCGACGCCGATGGCCGCGCCCTTCTCGAGGGGTTGGAAGACGGTTCCTACGTCGTGAATGGCCGAATGGGCGGCGCCATCGGTTTCCAGCGAACGGTCACGGTCTCCGGAGAGACGTCCCTGGAAGTGGCCCTCGGCCGGGGATCCCTCTCCGGCACCGTGACGGACGCTTCCTCCGGCGACGCACTCTCGGACGTCAGCGTCGCGGCGGAAACCGGCCAGGAGGCCACGCAATGGCAGGTCCGGCGCGCGCAGACCGATTCGCAGGGCCACTACACGATCGACGAGCTCGATCCGGGCGCGTTTCAGGTGACGGCACGACGCGACGGATATCGGCAGAAGACCCTTTCCGCCACGGTCGGCGATTCTCCCGTGGAGCTCGGCTTCACCTTGACGCGGGGGGGCGGCTTGCCGATCGTCGCCACGGACGGGATCTCCGGCATGCCTCTCTCGGGGCTCTCCGCCGTCGCCTTCTCCGAAACGGGAGCCATCGCCTTTTCCGGAGCCGTCGCGCTCGACGCCTCGGGAAACGGCGAGATCGCCTCGCTCGCGCCGGGGACGTACGCCCTCTACGTGAACTCCTCGGGCTACGCTCCTCGCTCGATCAATCCGGTGCAGGTTCCATCGCCTCCGGTGGCTGTCTCGCTCACGCCGGGAGGTCGGCTGGAAATTCGGGCGGCATCGGCGGGAGTCGGGAGAATCCTCGATGCCGCCGGGGCACCGTACCTCTTCTCGATCGGGAGCCTCGACGGTCGCCTGCCGCTGTCGCCTCCGGTGAGCGCGCTGGATCACATTGCGCCCGGGTCCTATCGGCTTGTCGTCGAGGGGCCAGGGCGCGAAAGGGCCTATCCCTTTTCGATCGCCGAGGGGCAAACGACGCGCCTCGAAACGCCCTGACGTCGGGGACACCGCCCGAAGTAACCTTGGAGGGCCCCGATCCGTCCTAGATCCCGAGAGACCCGATGAACAGACAGGTCTTGCGCCGGTTGTGTCTGGCGCTCTTCTTAGGCTCCGGAGCGCTCTGCGTCCGTGCGGGCACGATCACGGGCCGTCTGCTCGACCCTCAAGCCAACCCGGTCTCGGGGGCGCGCATCCAGTGGACCGCATACCGCGTCGAAGAGGAGAGCCTCGCCGACCAAACAGCAGGTATCGAGCCGAAGGTCTTGGGGGAAGCAAAGAGCGGAGTCGATGGGAAGTTTCGTGCCGAGACCTCTCCGTCGGCAGGCCAGTTTTCCCTTCGGGTTCAATCGGCCGGCCTGCCCGAGGCGCTCCTGTCCGGCCCCTTCGATCCATCCGATTCGATGGATCTTCCCGACCTGCAGCTGCCGGCCGTGGCGGGTGTGAAGGGGCGGGTGGTCGACGAGAACAACAAACCGGTCCCGCAGGCGACGGTTCGAGTCGGCTCGGGAGGCGGGCTCGTGGAGTCCGACGTCGTTTTCTTCGCGGAGACGAAGTCCGGCGCTGACGGCGGCTTCACACTGGCCACCGCGCCCGAAGGGTTTCGTTTCCTCGAGGTCAGGGCGGCGGGATACGTTCCCGCATCCCGGGCGCTTCTCGGCGGGAGCGGAGACTCCCTCGTCACGCTCCGGGCGGGCGGAACGGTTCGGGTGACGGTGTTGGATGCTTCGGGCAATCCTGCCTCGGGAGCGATCGTCGTCTGTGAGCAAACGGCAGGGCGCGCCGATGCGACCGGGCTCATCCGTCTGACAGGCGTTCCCGCCGGCGCTCGCGCCGTCGAGGCAATCTGGAAGAACCAGTTCGTGGCTTGCCAGAGCGGTGTCAAGGTGCGAACCGGCGCGGAGACGGGCGCGAGCCTTCGGCTCTCCAGGGCGGCGTCGATCGAGGGCACGGTCATCGACGGGACGACGCGAAAGCCGGTCGGCGGCGCGCGGATCGCGATCCTGGAGCCCGGCCTGCGACTCAACGCGGCGCCCGCGCGGCGCGCCGTGCGCTCCGACAGCCGCGGCCGTTTCCAGGCCGGGGGTCTCGAGTCGGGAAGGTACACGGTCGAGGCAGCCCGATCGGGTTACGTTCCGTCCGCGATTCAAAACGTAGCGGCGGCGGCGACCGCGGCGGGCAGCGTCTCGATCGCCCTCGAGCCCGCAGCTTCCATCTCAGGCCGGGTGCTGGACGAGAAGAAGCAGCCCGTTCGCGGCGTCTCGGTTCGAGTCGCGCGGGATCCGTCGCTGCGAGGCTTGCTGCGCCGGGGCGGGGGAGCGGCCATCCTCCCCGCCGATCGAGGCGCCGTGACGGGTCCGGACGGACAGTTCCAACTTCAGGGGCTTTCGGTCGGGCACGGCTTGAGCCTCGAGGCGACGAAGGCGGGATTCGCGCCGGCGCGGAGTACCGGGATCGCGCTCAAGGCGGGCGAGCGCCTTCAGAACGTCGATTTCATCCTGAAGGCAGGGTTGGGCGCCCGGGGGCGCGTCGTCGACGCCAAGGGCCAGGCCGTCGCGGGCGCCGAGATTCGCGCGCTGCGGCGCACCGGGAGAGGCGGCGGACGGTTCCTCGTCGTCGGCGGGCGCCAGGGACCGGCTGACGCCGTGTCGGCCGCCGACGGAGCGTTTTCCTTGTCCGGTCTGGAGGAAGGGGACTATGAGGTCCTTGTCTCGCGCCAGGGCTTTGGCCCCAAGACGGCGAGCCTTTCCGTCAAGGGTCCGGGGCAGAGCACTTGGGCTCCCATCGTTCTTTCGGAGGGGGCCGCCGTTTCGGGGTTCGTTCGGGACTCGCAGGGCGCTCCGATCGGCGGCGCAACGGTGTTTCTCATCGGGGAATCGGCGGGACCGCAGACTGCCTCGACCGGAGGCGACGGTGTATTTCGACTGGGAGATCTGGTGCCCGGCAAGGCGGTGATGATCGCGGTCAACGCCGAGGGATACGCTCCCGCCCGCAGCAGCGCCACACCTCCTGCCAATAGTGTCGCGATCGTCCTGACAAACACCGGCACGATCCGGGGCCGGGTGCAGGACTCCTCGGGCAGTCCCATCTCGGAATTCACCGTGACGTTGAGCGCCGGCGCCCGGGGGGGCTTCGGGAACCTGCTGCTGCGCGCTCCCGGAGGCGGGGTTCCCGGTCCCCAGAATGTGCGATCGGCCGACGGCTCCTTCGAGATCGGCAACGTTCCTCCCGGCACCTGGACCGTTCGGGCTTCCGCGGCCGGTTATCGCACGGCCGACGTCGGCGGGGTTTCCGTTGGAAGCGCCGAAACCAAGGAAGACGTCGTCGTGTCTCTGAAGCGCGGCGGAGCCCTGGTGGGAAAGACGATCGACGCCAGCTCGGGCGTGCCCGTCGCCAACGCGACCGTCTCCTGGGAGCCCGCGGGCTCGCCTCCGGGGCCGGCCGCGATGGCTGCCCGACTTCTCGACGGAGGCGGCGCCAACGTGACTTCGACGGACGCCGACGGACGCTTCTCCTTCGACGGACTCCCCGAGGGCAAGATCACGCTCACAGCCACCCATCCCGATTACCTCGAAGCCACGCGGGACTTCGACGCCGACGCGGGGATGGAGGTGCAGATGCCGCTGGGGAGCGGCGGTTCGATCACCGGAGCGGTCGTCGGAAGCGACGGGACGACGCCGGTGCCCCAGGCGCAGGTTCGCCTGGACGACGAGGGAGACACGGGTGGTTTCGGCCCGGCATCGCAGACGGTTTCGGCCGACGGCGGCGGGGGCTACCGGTTCGATCATCTCGGTGCGGGGAGATTCCGTCTGACGGCGCGGTCGGACCGGGGAACTTCGGCTCCCAAGGAAGTCATCCTCGCAGAGAACCAGCGCCAGGACGGCATCCTGCTGCAGGTCGGCGCCGGCACTCTTCTCGATGGGGCCGTGTCGGGATTGCCGGCCGGCCAGCTCGGTCAGGTCCGGGTGACCGCTGCCGCCGGCACCGGATACCGCGATACGGCCGTGACGGACGACTCCGGGAAATTCACGTTGCGCGACGTTCCCTCCGGCGTCGTCACGCTGACCGCCTCGACGGCGTTCATGCAGGGTCGGACGACTTCGAAAACCGTCGAGATCCCGGAGGCGACCGCCGAGATGCCGGTCGAGATCGTCTTCGAAGGACTGTCGCGCCTTTCGGGCCGGGTCACCCGCGGCAGCTCGCCGCTTTCGGGCCTCTTCCTGCTGGCGCTTCCCGACCCGCCGGACGGCTCCGGGCGGTTCACCGGCCAGACCGACGAGGCCGGGCGCTATGCCTTGGAAGGAATGAGCGACGGCAACTATCAGGTCAGCGTGAACGGCCCGGGAGTCTCCTACCGAAAGTCCTTCACCGTCTCCGGAGACACCAACGGTGACATCAACCTCCCGACGACGACGCTTACTGGCACCGTAGTCGACGCCGGCTCGGGCGAAGCAATCGATGGCGCAACGGTCCAGGCCGAGACCGGCCAGGAAACGCAGGCCCAGGCGGTCAAGCGCGCCCAGACCGACTCCGCCGGCGCCTACGAAATCGCCGACCTCGATCCCGGAAATTATCAAGTGACGGCGCGAAAGGCCGGCTATCAACTGAAGACTCAGTCGGCAACCGTCGGGGGAGACGGTGCGCCGCTCGATTTCAGCCTTCTGAAAGGCAGCGGCGCCTCGATTCGCGTCACCGACGGCCTGACCGGAATTCCGCTCGGCGGCGTCAACGCGCTCGCGTTCGGGCCGGACGGCTCCATCGCGTTCCAGGGAATGGTGGCGCTCGATTCGACCGGGACCGGCGAGATCCCGTCGCTCGCTCCCGGGCGTTACGCGGTCTATGTGTTTTCCGGCGGCTACGCGCCCCGGTCGATTGGGGCGATGGACGTTCCGGTTCCGGCCGCGGTTCCCATCGCCATGACCCCCGGGGGGAGCGTCGAGGCCCGCTCCAGCGCCGGCCTGACGGGCCGGATCCTCGACGGGTCGGGAGCGCCGTACCTGCTGAATGGATTTCGACTGGACGGAGTCGTGACGGTGATGCCTCCCGTCACCGTCTGGCAGCACCTGGCGCCCGGCTCCTACACGCTCTTTGTCGTCTCCAGCGACGGAAGCCGGTCCCTCCCGTTCAGCGTCGCGGAAGGGCAGACGACACAGCTGGTCGTTAAGTAACCCTTTACCGGCGCGGGTTCCCGGCCGCGCGGTCCGTCACGGCTCGGCCGCGTCTCGTCCACTAACATCTCTGTCGGTATCGCGCCCGTACGATCATGCCGCGCGCGGACGGAAGAGCCATTTCGATGGCGAGCGAAGGAGCGCAATGACACCTTTCAGATTGTTTCCCGGCGTCCTCGGGGCGTTCTTGGCGATCGCCGTGTTGCCGGGGCAGTCCTGCGGGGCCCCGAAGTCGCGACGTGAAGACCCTTGCGGGCCGCGCCCGGTGACCGAGGACCTGCGCAAGGAGCTCCTCGGCGCTCGGGACGCCGCGTGGCGCGCCTTCTTCCAGACCGATCCTGCCGTCATCGAGAAAGCAATCGGGCCGGAGCTCATCGCCATCCAGGAGAGCGACGAGAAGTGGGAGAGCCGGGCGAGTGTGACGGCCCTCTCGAGGTTCCTCAACCAGAAGGGTGTTCGGCTGCTGCGCCTCGAGTTTCCCCGCACCGAGATTCAGGTGTTCGGGAATGTCGCCATCCTCTACTACACCTATGTCTTCGAGACTGGTATCGGGGACAAGTCGACGGGAGTCGATTCGGGGCGCGGCACGGAGATCTTCGTCCATCGTGACGGGAGGTGGGTCGACGTCGGGTGGCACCTCGACAACGGCCCGTTTTACCGGAAGGAAGGCGTATGGATGCGAGCCGCCGGCGACCCGCAGCCCCGGCCCGGCGCGTCGGCGCGGGCCGGCGAGTGAACCGAGCAGGCGGCGTCGGTCGCGGAGCTCCACGTCTGTTGGGAATCGAGACATGAGGTTTCTCGAAGCGTCCGTCGAGGGAGGGGGTTACCGGGTCAGCCTCCAGGAAGCGGCGGAGCCCGTCCCGGCTCCCGGCGAAGTATTGGTGAAGGTGGCGGCGTCGGGCGTCAACCGCGCCGACCTTTCTCAGATCCTCGGGCGCTATCCACCGCCTCCCGGTGAATCGCCGATTCTCGGGTTGGAGGCGTCGGGAACGGCTGTCGAATCGGGCGAGAGGGTCTGTGTCCTGGTCGCCGGCGGCGGTCACGCGGACTTGGTCGCGGCGCCCCGCGGCCAGGTCTTTCCGGCGCCCGCGGGAATCGACCTTGTCTCAGCCGCCGCGATTCCCGAGGCGTACCTGACGGCGTATCTGAATCTTTCGATCGAGGGGCGCCTCGAGCGAGGCGACCGGGTGCTGGTCCACGCGGGAGGTTCCGGGGTCGGGCTGGCCGCGATTCGGACGGCGCGTTATCTGGGCGCGTCGGTGGCCGCCACGACGCGGAGCGCCTCGAAGCTCGCGGCGATGCGGAAGGCGGGCGCGGAGCTGGTGATCGATTCGAGCGCCGTGTCCTTTGCCGAGGCGATCGAGAGGGAATGGGGCGGGAATGCCGTCGACGTGGTCCTCGACCCCGTGGGGGCCGACTCGCTTGCCGGAGACCTTCGCGTGCTCGCCCGCGAGGGACGCGTCATCTTTCTGGCCAACCTGTCGGGGGTCGAGGCGAGGCTCGACATCCCGGCTCTCATGGGCAAGCGCGGCCGCCTGATCGGCTCGACGCTTCGGTCGCGATCGCGGGAGGAGAAGGCGCGGCTCGTCGCGCGCTTTCGCCAGGAGATCCTGCCCGGCTTCGACTCGGGAGCGCTTTCGGTCGACGTCGACTCGGTGTTTCCGGCGACCCGGGCAGGAGAGGCGCTCGCTCGCATGAGGGAGGACCGCAACACAGGAAAGATTCTCCTCGACTGGACCGGCGTGAGCCTCTAAGGGGCAGAGGCCCTGCTTCGTTTCGCGTAGCCGCGCGGGTCGTTCATGAGAGCCGTGTTTTCACCGAAGGCGCGCCACTCGGAGAGGAGGGCCCAGGAGTGGATGAGGACCGCCGCGATGGCGGCGGCGAGGTGGGTCCAGGAGGGAAGGGCGCGGGTATGGACGGCTCCTCCCAGAACGAAGACTCCGATCGCGGAGAGCAGAGCGAAGGTTGCCGGCGGAGAGGTCCTCCGCTTGAAGAGCGCCAAGAGCTGCTGGATTCGTCGGCGCTCGCTCTCGGGGAAGCCTTCGGCCTCCTGCTTGACGAGCTTCCCGGTTCCGATGAAGTAGAAGATCACCATCGACTGCGAGAAGAGCGAGAGAAGCACGGTCGGGATGGCGTAGCCGACGTGCCGTGTGATGAGCGTCTTGGCGGCGGCGGATGTGACGACACCGGAGGCCAACACAAATCCCTGGACCGAGGTGAAGAGGAATCCTGCCAGGGCGAGAGCCGTCGTCAAGAGAAGCGCCACCGCCATGGCGCGATGTTATCCGGGATGCGAGCAAGAGCGGCCGCTCTCAGCGTGATCCGACTTCATCTTGACCGCACCGGAGGGGGAGGGACAGAATGCCCCGCATGGCGACTGACGTCCGAACTCTTTGCGACATCTTCTTGTCGGCGGTGGCGTCGGGCAAGTCGGATCTGCTGCTTTCGAAGGTCGGGGGCTCCTGGAGGCCGATTACGGCCGCCGACTTCGGTTTCACGGTCCGGTCGCTGTCGTTGGGGCTGAACGCTCTGGGAATCCAGCCGGGCGACCGCGTGGCGATCCTCTCGGAGAATCGGCCGGAGTGGGCGATGGCCGACTTCGCCATCCAGTGCGCGGGCGCCTGGTCGGTGCCCATCTATCCGACTCTGCCGGCCGGGCAGATCACCGGCCTGCTCAAGGACTGCGCGGCGCGGGCAATCTTCGTCTCCACGGCCGAGCAGCTCGCCAAGACCGCGACGGTCAAGGCCCAGTGCCCCGCCCTCGACTACGTGATCGCCGTCGAGAGCGGCGCTCCTTCGGAACCCGGATATCTCAGCTTCGATCAGGTCGTCGACAAGGGCCGCCCCACCCTGGAGTTGAGTCCCGGCCTCTTCGAGCAGAGGGCCGCCCGCGTCAAGCCCGACGACGTCGCCACGATCATCTACACCTCCGGGACGACGGGGGAGCCGAAGGGCGCGATGCTGACGCACGCGAACTTCGTCTCCAACGTCGTCGCTTGTTGTCAGGTCGTTCCGATCCGGAGCGATGCGACGGCGGTGTCCTTTCTACCCTTGTCCCACGTCTTCGAGCGAATGATCGACTACGCCTATTTCTACCGCCACACGTCGATCGCCTACGCCGAGTCGATCGACAAGCTTCGGGACAACTTGCTCGAGATCAACCCGCACTGCTTCGCGGCGGTCCCCCGCGTCTACGAGAAGGTGCACGCCCGGATTCTCGAAAAGGTCGAGAAGGGAGGCTCGCTGAAGAAGAGGCTGTTCGCCTGGGCGCTGCGCGTCGGGCGCGAGCGGCTTTCGTTCGAAGGGCGTCGAGCGCCGCTGCCCCCCGGGCTCGCCCGGCGTGTGCGCCTGGCGGACCGGCTCGTCTTCGGGAAGATCCGACACGCGCTCGGCTCCCGCTTTCGCTTCGCGGTTTCCGGAGGCGCTCCTCTGTCGCGCGACCTCGCCGAGTTCTTCCTGGGAGCCGGTGTGACGATCTACGAAGGATACGGCCTGACGGAGACCTCGCCGGTGATCGCCGTCAATGGTCCGAACGCCTGGCGTCTGGGCACGGTGGGACGGCCGATTCCCGGAGTCGAGGTCAAGATTGCGGAAGACGGGGAGATTCTGAGCCGAGGGCCGCACATCATGAAAGGGTATTTCCAGAAGCCCGAGGCCACCGCGGAGGCCATTGACCGGGAGGGTTGGTTCCACACGGGCGACATCGGCATGCTCGACGAGGACGGCTACCTCTCGATCACCGACCGGAAGAAGGATCTGATCGTGTTGGCCGGCGGCAAGAAGGCCGCGCCTCAGCCGATCGAGAACGAGCTGAAGAAGTCGCCCCTGGTGAATCTCCCGATCGTCGTGGGCGACCGCCAGAAGTTCCTGGCGGTGCTCCTCGTGCCCAACTTCGATCGCTTGAAGGAATGGGCCGAAAGAGACGGCGTCGCTTTCCGGCCGGAGTCGATCGACGCCAACCCCGCCATTCGGGCGAAGTTTCAGCAAGAGATCGACGCCTACAACGCCGACAAGCCGCACCACGAGCAGATCCGCGCTTTCGCGCTCCTGCCGCAGGACTTGACGATCGAGGACGGCTCGATCACGCCCACGCTCAAGGTCAAGCGGCGCATCCTGGAGAACCGCTATCAGGCTCTGATCGAGCGGATGTACGAGGCGGCCGAAAGATCGCATGTCGCGTGAGGTCGTCGTCGTCGATGGCCTGCGGACCCCCTACGCCCGTGCCGGGACACTGCTAAAAGACGTCCCCGCCCAGGACCTCGGGCGAATCGTCATCGTCGAGCTTCTGGCGCGTACGGGCTTCGATCCCGCCGAGCTCGATCAGGTCATCTTCGGCAACATCGCCGAGCCGCCCGACGCCGTCAATGTGGCCCGCGTCGCGGCGCTGCGGGCGGGCGTGCCGGCGCGCGTGCCGGCGTACTCGGTCAACCGACTGTGCGGCTCCGGCCTCGAGTCGATCGTGGACGCCGCCTATCGGATCGCGGCGGGCGATGCGGAGGCGATCGTGGCCGGCGGTGTCGAGTCGATGTCGAACATTCCCCTTCTCTACCCCAAGGAAGGGCGGGAGCTCTTCGCCGAAGTCTTCACGGCCAAGAACGTGCCGGGGCGCGTGGCGGCCGCGTCGAAGTTCCGACCGAGGCATTTCAAGCCCGAGGTCGGGCTCCAGATGGGGCTGACAGACCCGGTGTCCGGTTTGAACATGGGCGACACGGCCGAGCTGCTCGCCAAGGAGCACGGGATCACGCGCGAAGAGCAAGACGCCTTCGCCCTCCGATCCCACCAGCGCGCGGCGGCGGCCCGCTCGCGGCTCGCGGAGGAGATCGTGCCCGTCCCGATCCCTCCCGATTACGAAGACATGGCCCTCCAGGACAACGGCGTTCGCGAGAATCAGACGATGGAGGCGCTGGCGAAGCTCAAGCCCTACTTCGACCGGAGGTTCGGCACCGTGACGGCGGGCAACTCCTCGCAGATTACCGACGGCGGCGCTGCCGCGCTCCTGATGAGCGGGCAGGCCGCGCGGGCCGGCGGCTACCGGCCGCTCGGCAGGATTCGAGGATTCGCCTTCGCCTCGCTCGAGCCGGAGCGGATGGGCCTCGGGCCTGCGGTTGCCGTACCGATGGCCCTCGAGCGAGCGGGCGTGTCCTGGGGGGATGTCGGCTTGGTCGAGTTCAACGAGGCGTTCGCGGCCCAGGTGCTGGCCAACGCGCGGGTCTTTCCCTCGGCGGCGTGGCACGCGAAGTACGGGACCCGCGGACCGGTGGGCGAGCTCGACTGGGACAAGACCAACGTCAACGGCGGCGCGATCGCGCTCGGGCATCCCGTCGGCTCCTCGGCCAACCGGCTCGTGACCACACTGCTCAAGGAGATGCGGCGGCGCGGCACGCCCCTGGGTCTCGCGACGATGTGCATCGGAGGCGGCCAGGGCGGGGCGATCGTGGTGGAAGCGCTGTGACCGGCTCGGCGTTCGCTCTGGAGATCCGGGAGGACGGGCTGGGCATCCTCACCTTCGACTTGCCGGGCGAAAAGGTGAACAAGTTCTCGCGCGAGGTCTTCGCGGAGCTTTCCGAGATGCTCGTTCGGCTCTCGCGCGAGCCGCGCTTGAGGAGCTTGCTCGTCCGGAGCGGCAAGCCCGACGTCTTCATCGCCGGCGCCGACGTCAAGGAGTTCACGCAGGTCGGGGCCGAGGAGGCGCGCACCATGGTCGAGCGCGGGCAGGCCCTCTTCGAGCAGCTCGCGAACCTGCCGTTTCCGACCACCGCGGCGATCGGCGGCGTCTGCCTGGGCGGGGGCACGGAGTTCGTGCTGGCCTGCGACTACCGGCTGATGGCGCAGACGCCGAAGGCGCGGATCGGGTTCCCGGAAGTGCGCCTCGGGATCTTCCCCGCCTGGGGCGGCTGCACGCGTCTGCCGAAGCTCGTCGGGTTGCAGGCCGCGCTCGACTTGATCCTGACGGGCAAGCAGATCGATGCTCGCCGCGCCAAGAAGGTCGGACTGGTGGACGAAGCGGTGCCGAGCCCCATCTTCGAGGACTTCGCCCATCGGTTTGCGGCGTCGAAGCTCGCCGGTACCAAGCCGCGCGGGCGCCGCCATCCCATGGACCTGGCGACCCTCGCGCTCGAGGGCAACCCGGTGGGGAGGCACGTGGTTTTCACCAAGGCTCGCGAGAAGGTGATCGAGGAGACGGGCGGGCACTATCCCGCTCCCCTCGAGGCCCTCGAGGTGGTCGAGGAGGCTTACGGTAGGCCGGTCGCCGCCGGGCTCGAAGCGGAGGCGAACCACATTGCGAACGTCTTCGGCGGCCCGGTCCAGCGCAATCTGCTCTGGATCTTCTTCCAGACGGAAGAAGTGAAGAAGGAGACCGCGGCGGGCGCAGGGGTTCGCCCACGCCCCGTCGGGCGCGTCGGGGTGCTGGGCGCGGGGTTGATGGGAGGCGGGATCGCGCAGCTCGCGGCCGACAAGGGGATGCCGGCCCGGATGAAGGACATCGACCCGAAGGCTCTGGCCGGCGGGTTCGCCGCCGCGTCGCGCATCTGGAAGGAGGCGCTCGCCAAGCGGCGCCTGACGCGGCACGAGATGGAAGGCAAGATGGCGCTGCTTTCGGGTACGCTCGACTTCTCGGGCTTCGCGAAGTGCGACGTGACGATCGAGGCGGTCGTCGAAAAGCTCGGCGTCAAGCGCTCGGTTCTCAAGGAGTGGGAGGCCGTCGTGCCCCGCGATGCGATCTTCGCTTCCAACACGTCGACGCTGCCCATCCGGGAGATCGCCGCGGGAGCGGTCGAGGCCGGGCGGGTGGTCGGAATGCATTTCTTCAACCCGGTGCACCGGATGCCGCTCGTGGAGATCATCCGCGGCGAACGCACTTCGGAGGAGACGGTCGCGACGGTGTTCGATCTCGCCAAGAAGCTCGGCAAGACTCCGGTCGTCGTGAAGGACTCTCCGGGTTTCCTCGTCAACCGGATCCTGGCGCCGTATCTGTCGGAGGCGGTCCGGTTGGTCAAGGAGGGATGCCGGATCGAGGAAGTGGACCGAATCATGACCGAGTTCGGCATGCCGGTCGGACCGGTCGGCCTGCTCGACGACGTCGGTCTCGACGTCGCGGTCAAGGCCGGAGAAACGCTGGAGGCCGCGTTCCCCGAACGCATGAAGGCCGCCGGGTACGAAGGCATGGTCGCGAGCGGGCGGCTCGGCCGCAAGGCGGGAAAGGGGTTCTACGACTACGAGGCCGGCAAGCGGCTCGGCCCTTCCCGAGAGGCTTACCGCGCGCTCGGAGCGAGGGCTTCCGACAGCGCGCCCTTGAAGCGCGACTTGATCGAGGCCCGCCTGGTGCTGCCGATGGTCAACGAAGCAGCCTTTTGTCTCGAGGAAGGGGTCGTCGCCTCGCCCGCCAAGCTCGACCTCGCGATGATCTTTGGCACGGGGTTCCCTCCGTTTCGAGGGGGGCTCCTCCGCCATGCGGACGCCGTAGGCCTCGACCATGTGGCCGCCTGGCTCCGACAGCTCGCCGACCGCTTCGGCTCGCGCTTCCTCCCTTCGATGACGATCTCGCAGTTGGCCGAGTCGGGGGGGCGTTTCTATCCGGAACGCGCCGAGGTGACTTTTTGAAATCGCGGATCCAACGGAGGTGAGACCATGAGCAGCCCGATGCCCCGGGAGGAAGTTCTCCTGCAGTCCCCGATCCGATCCCTCCTGATGGGGCGGGTGCCCGAGGATCTCCTCTTCCCGTTTCCCGAGGTCTCGCCTTCTGAGCAAGAAACCGTCGGCGTGTTCCTCGACTCCTTTCGGAGTTTCGCCCGCGATCACATCGATTCGCGGAAGATCGAAAAGGAGCACCGCATCTCGGAGGACGTGATCAAGGGTTTGGCCGAGCTCGGCGTGTTCGGCATGACGGTCCCCGAAGCCTACGGCGGATACGGGTTCTCCTCCTCGGCCTACTGCCGCGTGATGGAGGAGATCGGAACGACCGACGCATCCCTCGGGATCCTCGTCGGCGGGCATCAGTCGATCGGGATGAAGGGGCTGGTTCTCTTCGGCACCGACGCGCAGAAGAAGAAGTGGCTGCCCGCGCTCGCCGCCGGGGAAATGATCGCGGCGTTCGCGTTGACCGAACCCGAGGCGGGGTCCGACGCCGCGTCGATCAAGACGACGGCGGTTTACGACGAAGCGACCGACACCTTCGTCTTGAACGGCAACAAGCACTGGATTTCCAACGGCGGCTTCGCCCAGTTCTTCACGGTATTCGCGCGCGACGTCAAGCTCGGCGCGAAGGACGCCCATCGCGGGATTACGGCCTTCGTCGTGACGAAGGACCTCGAAGGGGTGGAGCCCGGCCGCGAGGAGCAGAAGCTGGGGCTCAAGGGCTCTTCGACCGTCCCGATCACGCTGACCAACGTGCGCGTGCCGTCGTTCCACGTCCTCGGCGCGCGCGGCCAGGGTTTCAAGATCGCCGTCGAGATCCTGAACGCGGGGCGGACCTCGCTCGGCGCGGGGTGTATCGGGGGCTCGAAGGCGATGATCCGGGCGGCCGCCCAACACGCCACGCAGCGCCGGCAGTTCCAGACGCGCATCGCGGACTTCGAGATGATCCGCGCGAAGTTCGCCCGGATGGTCGTCAACACCTACGCGCTCGAGTCGATGGTGTACCTGACGGCCGGTCTGGTCGACCGCGGGCTGCCCGACTACTCGCTCGAAGGGGCCTGCTGCAAGGTCTTCGGCACCGAAGCGGCCTGGCAAACCATCAACGACGCCCTGCAGATCGCGGGCGGAAACGGCTTCATGGAGGAGTACCCGTACGAGCGGGCGCTGCGCGATTCGCGCATCAACATGATCTTCGAGGGGACCAACGAAATCCTGCGGGCGCTCGTGACTCTGTCCGGGATGCGCGACGCCGGAGAGGACCTGCAGGAGGTCGCGCGAGCTCTGAAGGCGCCGCTCTCCTCCATCGGCGTCCTCTCGGACTACGCGGGGAGGAAGATACGCGGCTACGTCGCGCCGGGCCGGTTGGAGAAGGTCGTGCCGGAACTCCAGCGAGAGGGCGAGGCCGTTTGCCGGTACACGGCCGCTACCGCGGGCGCCGTCGAGACGCTGCTGCGAAAGTACGGCAAGGGCGTGCTCGGCAAGGAGTATCACCAGGAACGGCTGGCCAACGTGGCAATCGATCTGTACGCCTGCCTCGCGGTCCTCTCGAGGTCGACCGCCGGGGCCGCCCGGGACGGGAGCGGGAAGGCCGCTCAGGAAGTGCTTCTGGCAAAGGCCTTCGTTCGAGGCGCCAAGTACCGGATGGTCGGTCACTTGAAGGAGATGGACAAGAACCGGGATGCCGACCAGACGGCAATCTCGGAGCTCGCCTACACGGGCCTCGCCTACCCCTGCGACTACTGGGTGTGAGCGCGGCGCGGAGCCGGCCGCGCCGGCGAGCCCGGCTCGGTCCTCTCGCCCGGGTGCGGACTATCATCCCGCCCGGCGCTCGGGAGGAGTCTCCATGGCCATTCGCATCCTGATCACGGGCGGAACCTTCGACAAGGAATACGACGAGCTCGCCGGCACGCTCTTCTTCAAGGACACGCACATTCAGGAAATGCTCCGGCTGGGTCGCTGCCGGTTGGACGTGGCGGTGCGCACCGTGATGATGGTGGACAGCCTCGAGATGACCGACGCCGATCGGGAGACGATCCTCGCCAACTGCCGGCAGGCTCCCGAGACGCAGGTCGTGATCACGCACGGGACCGACACGATGGTGGAGACGGCGCGCTGGATCGCGGCGGGCGGAACCGAGAAGACGGTCGTCCTGACCGGCGCGATGGTTCCCTACGCGTTCGGCAGCTCCGACGGGCTCTTCAATCTGGGAAGCGCGCTCTCCTTCGTCCAGGTTCTGCCCCCCGGCGTCTACATTGCGAGCAACGGCAAGTGCTTTCCGGCCGCTCGCGTGCGCAAGAACAAGGCCCTCGGCATCTTCGAGGACACTCCGGCCTAGCGTCGGCGTCCCGGGAAGTGGTCGGGCACGCCAAAACCTCGGCCGGGGAAGAGCCCTTCTCGGAGCCCGGCGCGCAGATACGCGATGGCCCGCTCGATGGATTCGTCGAGGGGTCGCCCGAGGGCCAGGTTGGCGGCGATCGCGGAGGACAAGGTGCAGCCGGTCCCATGGCTGGCCCGTGTGCGCAGTCGCGGCGCGGCGAAGACGGTGAAGCACTGGCCGTCGAAGAGCAGGTCGCGGACCTCCTTGCTGCGGGAGTGTCCGCCCTTGATGAGAACGGCGCGGGGCCCCTTGTCGGCGATGATTCCGGCCGCGAGGCGGCGGTCGGCCTCCGTGCTCACGCGGATTCCGGCGAGAACCTCCGCCTCTGGCAGGTTCGGCGTGACCAGGTCGGCGAGCGGTAGAAGGCGCGTCTCGAGGCTCGAGAGCGCCCCTCGAGAGAGAAGGCGCGCTCCGGACTTCGCCACCATGACGGGGTCCAACACGACGTTGAACGCCTTCCAACGCGAAAGTCCCGCGGCGACAGCTCGAATCTGCGACGCGCCGAACAGCATGCCGATCTTGACCGCACGCGGCCGAAAGTCCGAGAAGACGGCGTCGAGCTGTCTCCGGAGAAAGCGGGGCGAAAGGGTCTCGATCGCGGTCACTTCGCGGGTGTTCTGGGCGGTTGCCGCCGCGAGAACCGTCGTGCCGTGGACGCCGTGAGCCGCGAACGTGAGCAGATCGGCCTGTATCCCGGCGCCTCCGCCGGAGTCCGAGGAGGCGATCGTCAGAGCCGATGGGAGCCGTCGCGTTCCCGCCATACAATCGAGATCCTATGACCTTGGCGCCGCTGACGATCACCCCGGCCGCCGCGGCCCGCCTGAAGAAGGAGAGCGACTTCACGCGCGCCGCACTGACCGTGCGCTACCTGCTCGGCTGCGGCGGGACGGGCTTTCGGATCACGGTCGAGGAGAACCCGCCCGACGAGGGGCATCGCTTCGAGGTCTCGGAGGTCCCCGTCGTCATGGACAACGAGGCGTTCGCGCGGCTCCAGGGCGCCGTGCTCGACATCGACCCGGATCCTTCCGGCGAGGGATACCGCCTCGAGCACCCCAACGCCGTTCTGACGACTTTCTGCTGACCGCCTTTACGCTCGGGGGATCGGGCGCACTCGCAGCAGCTCGTTCCAGAGGAAGAGCGGCCCGACCAACAGGTGAGCGAGGTTTCGGAAGAAAGCGGGGCGATTCTTCTCGAAGCCGGCGTGTCCGATCGCCTGGAAGGCCCAGCCGATCACGAAGGCGAGCGCCCCGACGCGCCATTCCGCGACCGCCCGCGCGAGCAGGTCGAATAGCAGGGCTTCGGCAAACATGGTCAGCGCGAGCGGGACGTTCAACGAAAGATCGAACAACACCATCGCCGCAATCAGCACCTCCGCCCCGGTCCAGGGAGTGACGGGCAGCCGGAGCTCGAGAAGCATCGCGATGGCGCCATAGAGAATCAGCGTAATTCCCAGGGCGTGACACACGAGGTTCCCCCGCGTGCGGTGGGACGAAGCGTAATCGGCCAGCAGCCCGTCGAGGCGGTTCATCGGCCCCGCTCAGAATAGGACAGAATCGAGCCTCCATGAGAGCCATGTGGCTGGAATCGGTCGGTCCGGCCGAGGCCTTGCCGCTTCGGGAGGTCTCGCGGCCGCAGCCCCGTGCGCGGCCGGGCGAGGTAGTCCTCGCGGTCGAGGCGTGTGGCGTTTGCCGAACCGACCTGCACATCCTCGAGGGGGAGGTGCCGGCGGCTCTGCCGTTGGTGCCTGGCCATCAGGCGGCGGGTCGGATTGCCGAGGTCGGGGAGGGTGTCGTCGGTTTGGTGGCGGGGGAGGCCGTCGGCGTCGGATGGGTCGCTTCGACGTGCGGGGAGTGCCGGTTCTGCCGGTCGGCTCGCGAGAATCTCTGCCCCGCGGCGACCTTCACCGGAAGAGATCGCGACGGCGGCTATGCCGAGCGGATGGCGGCCAATGCGGGCTGGGTCTACCGGCTGCCGGCGGGATTCTCGGCGCGCGAGGCGGCCCCGCTGCTTTGCGCGGGAATCATCGGCTACCGGACGCTTCGGCTGTCAGGCGTTCGCCCGGGGGGCCGCCTGGGTCTATTCGGATTCGGTGCCTCGGCGCACCTGGCGATTCAGGTGGCGCTCCACTGGGGCTGTGAGGTCTTCGCCTTCACGCGCGAGTCGCACCACCGCGAGCTCGCCCGCGGCCTGGGAGCGGTCTGGGCCGGCGACACGTTCGACGATCCCGGAGTTGCCCTGGACGCCGCGGCGACTTTCGCGCCGGCGGGCGAGGTCGTCGTGGCGGCGCTGTCGCGCCTCGACCGGGGCGCGACCGTCGCGGTCAACGCGATTCACATGACCCCCGTTCCGAGCCTCGAGTACGAGAGGCTCTACGGCGAGCGCGGCGTGCGCAGCGTCATGAACTACACGCGCCGCGACGCCGATGAGTTCCTGGAGCTCGCGGCGAGGGTGCCGATCCGCGCCCAGACGGAGCTCTACGGGTTGGAGGAGGCGGGCGAGGCGCTCCGGCGCATCAAGCAAGGAGAGGTCCGCGGCGCCGCGGTGCTGGCGATCGGCTAGGTCCTCCCTTCACGGAGCGGCCGGCATGCCCGGTCAGTTGGCGAAGACCTGATCGACGGGGGTGATCCTGACGTTCTCGGGCTTGAGGCCGAGCCTCCGGGCGCCGATGACCTTGTCCTCGTCCAGGAGCGCCGCCGCCTTCTCGCCGTCGTATCGAATCGGGGAGAAAGCGTCGGAGACGAGCCGTTCCCGCAGTCCCTTCGCGTCCTTCGTGACGATGACGACGGACAGGTCTTTGGCCGAGAGGTGTTTGCGAATCGCGGCGTTGACGTCGGCGAGCGTCAGCTTGCCCAATTGCTCCCGCATGTACGAGGTGAACTCGCCGATGCCGTACCAGCGGGAATCCAGCGCGTATCCGAGCTGCTGATTCTGCGTCGCCGTCATCACGTAGACGTTCTTCCTCAAGTAGTTTCGGGTGCTCTCGAACTCTTCCTGGGTCAACCCGTTCTGGACGAGCTTCTCGAGCTCGACCACGGCGATTCGAAGCGCCATATGGGCGTTCTCGGGCACGACCGGGCGGATCCAGATCTCGAAGATCTGCGCGCGCCGGGCGAGGTTGGGGGAAGGGAAGAACTGGAACATGCCGCGGGGGAAGGCCTCGATGTAGGCATAATCACCGTAATTCATCCCGCGCGTCTCGCGGATGCGCTGGTAGAGATGCGAGACGGAGGAGCGGTGCTCGCCGAGCCAAGTGCGCGCGACCCAGAGCGCGGCGAAGTCCGGCGAGGAGCGCGTCACGCTGGTCGGATGCCCCAGGGAGATCGCGGTGGCGCGCGTTTCCTTTTCGATGATCTCGACCTGCATCCCGTCGGGCCGGCGCCCGACGACACCCTGCGGGGGGGCAAGAGCGGGCCCCTGCGGTAGCCGGGCGAGCTCGCTTCCGAGCCGCTCGCGCATCGCCTCCGGCGCGTCCCCGGCGAGGCCGACCGTCAGCGCGGCACGGGTATAGGCACGCCGCACGAACTCTCGGACGTCTTCGAGCGTGATCGACCGGATTCCGGCCACCGTGCCGAGCACCGGATGACCGTACGGAGTCCCGGCGAAGACGTTGGCCTGGAGCCTCTCTTTTCCGAGCTCCTCTTCGTTGTTGCCGCGCAGGTCTTCCGTCAGGGCGTTCAACTGCGCATCCTTGAGGCGTTGAAAGTCGTCCTCCCGAAAGCCGGGGTCGAGCAGCTGCGGCAAGACGACCTCCAGGAAGGCCTTCCAGTTGTCGCGGTCGACCGAGCCCGTGAAGGTCGTCATCTCCTTGTCGACCTGGTCGTTGAACGTCCCGGCCATGGGGTAGAGAGCCTTGTTGATCTCGTCGATGCGCCGCTCCTTCGAGCCCGCCTGCGCGATCATCGCCGCCGCCAGGGCCGAGAGCCCCTCCTTCCCTCTGGGGTCATAGGCCGAGCCGACGGTGAAGAGGAGCTTGACGTTCAACTGCGGCAGCGAGGTCTTCTGGACCAGGAAATTGACGTCGGCGGCGGAGGCGGCCTTCGGGGCGAATGTCGAGAGGGACGGCAGGTTCGCCATGTCTGCCGGCATGGCGTCCTTCGAGAGTGTGGCCACGACGAGGTTGGAGTCGGTGAAGTAGGTCTTCGCGACGGCCTGCAGGTCCTCGGGGGTCAAGGACGCGTAGACGCGGTAGAGCTTGTTCAGCGTGTCGTAGTCGCGCGTGTACCGGACGAAGCGGGCGAGTGTCGCGGCGATCGTCTCGGTGTTGTCGAGGCGGCGGGAAAAGCTGTACCGGGCGTTGGATTTGGCTTCTGCGAGCCGCTTCGGGTCGACCGGGGCCGCGAGTGCCGCCGCGTAGGTGGCCAGAATCTGGTTTCGCACGTCGACGGTGTCCTCGAGCTTCTTGACCCTGGCGTAGACGGTCACGAGCGACGGATCCTGGGTCGCGCCGGTGTCGTAAGAGAGCTGGTCGACCTTCTGCTCGGTCTCGACCAGCTTCTTGTGAAGATCGGAGGTCTCGCCGAAGCAGAGGTTGAAGAGGAGATCGGTTGCCGCGTAGTCCGTCCGCGTGTCGGAGAAGGCCGGCCCGTGAAACGCCACCGAGACCCAGGGCAGCGTGGGACTGGACCAGGAGACGTGCGTGTAGACGGGCCCGCGGGCCGGGGGCTCCGTGGGAATGGCCGCCTTGTACTGTCCGGGGCTCCATTTACCCCAGTACTTCTCGACCAGGCCGAAGACTCCGGCCGCATCGACGTCGCCCGCCACGATGATCGTCGTGTACTCGGGCCGATACCAGCGGCGGAAGAATTCCTTCGAGTAGTCGTACTGGTTGGGCATGTCTTCGATGTCCTTCAGGAACCCCATCGTCGTGTGCTTGTAGGTATGGGTCGTGAAGGCGTGCTCGTGTTGGACCTCGTCGAGTTTCACGAGCGGGTTGGCGCTGTTCTTGTTGTACTCGCCCAAGACGGCTCGCGTTTCGGTCTTGAAGCCGGCCGTGTCGTAGGAGAGGTTCTGAAAGCGGTCGGCCTCGACCCGGAGCATCAGCTCGAGGTCCTCCTTCGAGAAGGTGGTGTGGTAGTTGGTGAAATCGTCCGTCGTGTAGGCATTCTGGCGGGCGCCCACCTGCGTGAGAATCCCCTGATACTTGTCGGGGGGATAGTCCGGCGTTCCCCGAAACATCATGTGCTCGAAGAGGTGGGCGAAGCCGGACTTGCCGGGCTCGACCTCGTTTCGGGAACCCGTCTGCACCGGGATCTGGAGCGACACGAGGTTGGGGAAGCCGGTCGGCACGACGATGACCTTCAAGCCGTTGGGGAGAAGCTTCTCGGCGGCCGCGAAGCGCAGCACATCGGGGGTGTCCGGCGCCTTCTTCGACGCCGGGTCCTTCTTCGACGAGGCGGCCATCGCGGCCAGGACGGTCAAGAGTGCGGTAGCGATCGGGATTCGAAGCATGATGCGGCTCCTCTGGCGGCAATCTCGGGCCGCGGTGGCTAGAGTCGTCGAGATCCGGACAATCCGTTCATTTGCAACAGCTTGACAACGCGCCGGGTTCCTCGTCCATTCCGAGATCCGCCCGCGATGCCTCGTTGGGATGTCGGCGAAGGGGAAACTTCTTCCGATACCCTCGGGGCCGATTTGTGATCCAATTCAGAGAGATTTCGTTCGCAGTGGCTCGGAGAACCCGAGCGTTTCGGTGAAAGGAGACGACGATGGCTTCTTCCTCCACTCCCGCCCGGCTTCCTGAGCGTCAACCCGCTCGGCCGGAGAAGAAGACGACGCGGTTCGTCATCAAGATCGGCGGCATCATCCCGACCTAGCCGCGTCGGCGCGGTTCGTAGCCAGCCCTTTCCACCCCCACGTTCGTGCCCTTTGAGGCACCACGGTGGTGGTGTAACCTTTGATTCAATTCCCCGAGAGCGAAAGAGTGCAACGCACATCACCGGTCCGAGACGAAGAGGCGCGGGAAGCGTTTGCGCGGCTGCAAGAGTTCATTCATTCGACTCTGTCGACCTACTACCGGCTCAACGCCGAGGAGACCGCTGGGGCGGTAGAGGACCTGCTGGTCTGGTTCCTGCGGCTGGCTCGCCGGGGCGGCGGACCGCAGATGCCCTTGAAGGCGCTCCGCTTGACGCTTCTCTCCGCCGCTTGCGAGTACGGCCGTTCGCTCCAGATGTGGAAGCTCGCCGGGCAACCCTCGCCCGATGAAGCGCTGAATCGCGTGCTCTCGCGCGAACCCGAGGAGCTCGCGCTCGACCTGCAGAGCCACTTGGACGAGGAGCGCTAAATGGCGGGACGCGTGCTCCGATTTCCCCACCGAGCGGTCAGCCCCGAAGAGGTGGAAAGTTCCGCCGATCGGGTGTTGTCGGTGCCTCTCGGGGAGCGCGCGGCCCGCGCTGCGGAGCTGCGGCTCGAGGAGCCGGACGTGCTGCTCGCGGTCTGCACGAGGCTGCGCGACCGGCTCGACCGATCTCCGGCGACGGTCCGCGAGGAAGCGGAGTTCGCATACCGGTTCCTCCTGCTGCCGAACCGGGCGATCGGGCTGTTCGACGAGCGCGAATACTTTCTGGGCGAGTTCGCGCTCGTGGCGGGGACGGCCTGCCGTCAGCTCTCCCGCCGAGACGAGGCGAGGCTCTGGTTCGATCGGGCCGAGGCCGGGTTCCGGCACACGATGAACGCGGTGGCGGATCTCTCGAGGCTGGCATACCAGCGGCTGGCGTTGCGTCTGGAAGAGCGGGAGCTCGAGGCGGTCCTCGAGCTCGTCCCTTCCCTCGTCCAGAGTTTCCAGAAACTCTCGATGCCGGAGGAGGGCCTGAAGGCTCAGTTCCTCGAAGGCCTCGCCCTGCTGGAGAACGAAAGGTTGGGCGAGTCGGCGGACGTCTTCCACCGCATCTGTGCCGAAGCGGAGAGTCTGGGCAGCGAGAAGCTGATGGCGTCTGCCTACGGAAACCTCACCCACCTCTACGCCATGCAAGGCGACTCGGCGCAGGCGATCGAGGCCTCTCGGCGCGCGATCCCGATCTTGAAGCGCCTCGAGGACCGGGTCGCACTCGCCAAGGTGCAATGGGGCCTGGCCACGCTGCTCCGGGAGACCGGTCAGCTTCCCGCGGCGGTCGAGGCCTA
This sequence comes from Thermoanaerobaculia bacterium, assembly GCA_035498405.1. GTDB lineage: Bacteria > Acidobacteriota > Thermoanaerobaculia > UBA5066 > Gp7-AA6 > DATBFU01. The sequence goes on from DATKAE010000132.1 coordinate 28,329, forward strand.
TCGGGCGGCGCAGCAGGAGTTCGGAAGGATCGGCATGCGCGCGGACGTTGCCGCTCTGCACCTGGTCGTCGCCGATCTGCTGCTCGAGCTGGGAGAGGAGCCGGCGGCGGCTCAATTGGTCCTCGAGGCGCTGCCCGTTCTTCAGGAACTCAACATGATCCCCGAAGGAATGGCGGCGCTGCAGTTGCTTCGGGAGTCGCTGCGCGAGCAGAAGGTCAATCGCCCCGCTCTGCGCGAGCTCCACGGCTTTTTCGAAGAGATTCGAAGCTAGGCTCGGGCTCGCGAGGTTCGCTTCCGGTAACCGCGCGGGCCGGCGGATCGTGTCCCGGGAGCGGCGGTGAAGCGGGTCTCCACTTGGAGATCGGGACGGACCGGGCTACCATCCGCCCTGCCGCAAGAAACGCGGTTCGAACCGATGGAAGCCGCCCCAATCCCCGAGCCCGCGCGCATCGTCGCCAGCGCCTGTCCGCTCGATTGCCCCGACGCTTGCAGCCTCGAGGTGCGAGTGGAGGAAGGCCGCGTCGTCTCGGTCGGCGGCAGTCGGGTCAACCCCCTGACGGAGGGGTTCATCTGCTCGAAGGTTCGCCGCTATCCCGAGCACCTTTACGGCCCGGAGCGCGTCCTCTATCCGCGTATCCGCATCGGCCGGAAAGGAGAAGGGAGCTTCCGGCGGGCGACTTGGGACGAGGCTCTCGGTCTGGTGGCGGCCAAGATGCGCGAGCTTGTAGAGACGGGTGCCGGCCAGGCCATATTGCCCCTTTCCTATGGCGGCTCCAACGGCTACCTTTCGCAGGACACCACGGATGCTCGCCTCTTCACGCGTCTGGGAGCATCGCGGCTCGCCCGAAATGTCTGCGCGGCCCCGTCGGGACGGGCGGCTGCGGGTCTCTACGGGAAGATGGCGGGGGTCGCGCTCCAGGACTACGCGCACTCGCGCCTCATCGTTCTTTGGGGGGTGAACCCCTCGGTGACGGGGATCCACCTGCTGCCGCACCTGCAATCGGCGCAGCGGCAGGGAGCCAAGCTCGTCGTGGTGGATCCGCGGCGCACCCGGTTGGCAGAGCGCGCGGACATTCACCTGGCAGTCCGTCCCGGCGCCGACCTGGCCATCGCGCTCGCGGTGATCGGGTGGCTGTTCGAGCAGGGCCGGGCAGACATCCCGTTTCTGTCGGCGAATTCGGTCGGCTGGGAGGAGCTTCGCGACCGCGCCGTGCCGTGGACACCCGAACGGGCGGCGCGAGTGGCGGGAGTATCGGCCCGCGAAATCGAGCGGTTTGCCTCGCTGTATGCGGATTTGGCCCCGGCCGCCATCCGATGCGGCTGGGGAGTCGAGCGAAACCGAAACGGCGGATCGGCCGTGGCGGCGATCCTGGCCCTGCCCGCGGTGGCCGGAAAGTTCGGGGTACGCGGGGGCGGCTACACGATGAGCAATTCGGCTGTCTGGGACCTCGACTCGTTCGCGGCGGCAGGCGAGAGACCGGCGGCGGCGACTCGTGAGATCAACATGAATCGGGCCGGCGAAGCGTTGCTCTCCGCGCGTCCGGCGATCGAATTGCTCTTCGTGTACAACTCGAACCCGTTGATGACCCTTCCGGAGCAGGGGAAGGTCCGGCGGGGACTCTCGCGCGAAGACCTCTTCACCGTCGTGTTCGACCCCGTGATGACGGACACCGCGCGGTATGCCGACGTGGTGCTGCCCGCGACGACCTTTCTCGAGAGGGCCGAGCTCTCGAGAGGCTACGGGGCGTTTGTGCTTCAGGGGAGCCAGCCGGTCATCCCGCCCGTCGGGGAATCTCGCCCGAATCACGAGGTCTTCGGGCAGCTCTGCCGGCTGACGGGCGTGCGGCGGCCGGGGGATGGCGAGACGGCGGGGGACCTGGCGGCCGTCATCATGGAGTCGAGCCGCTCCCGCACAGACCTGGGCGCGGTTCTCTCGCGCGACGGCGTCGCCTTCCCGGCGTTCGGAAACAATCCCGTGCAATTCATCGACGTGTTCCCGCGCACGCCGGACCGGAAGATTCATCTCGTTCCGGAGGAGCTCGACCGCGAGGCCCCGCTCCGACTCTACGGTTTCCGGGAGGACCCGGCACGTCCCGAGTTTCCTCTCGCCTTGATCTCGCCGGCGAGCGACCAGACGATCAGCTCGAGTCTCGGCGAACTGCGGCGGGGTCCGGTGGCCCTCGAGATGCATCCCGAGGACGCCGCGGCGCGCGGGATTTCCGAAGGCGCAACGGTGCGCGTGTACAACGAGTGCGGGGAAGTGCGGTGCGGTGTGCGGCTGGAAGAGAGCATGCGGCCGGGAGTCGTTTTCCTCCCGAAGGGGCTCTGGAGCCAGAATACCGCCAACGGCGCCACGGCCTCGGCGCTCGTACCCGATACGCTGACCGACCTCGGCGAAGGGGCCTGCTTCAATGACTCGCGAGTGGAGGTGGAGATCGAGGGGAAACGTGCGCGGTGACGAGGGCGGGAGCCTGTGATGGAGCTCGCGCCGGCGCACGCGGGCCCGGCCTCGGGAGCCACGGCCGACCGGAACGCCTGGCGCCGGCGCCTGCGGGCGGCGCTCGTCCTGACCGCCGGGATGTTCGTCCTCGAGGTGGCGGGGGGCCTCTTTTCCCGAAGTCTCGCGCTGCTGGCCGACGCGGCGCACATGTTCACCGACATTGCCGCGCTCACCCTCGCGTATGCGGCGATCAGTCTGGCCGATCGCGCGCCCACGGGACGTCACAGTTTCGGCTTCTATCGGATGGAGGTATTGGCGGCCTTCGTGAACGCCCAGCTGCTGCTCGTCATGGCCGGCTGGATCCTTTACGAGGCCTTCGGCCGCTTCCGCGAGCCGGTTGCCGTCAAGAGCGGGCCGATGCTCGGTGTGGCGGTGGTTGGTCTGGCTTCCAACTTCGTGGCGATGCGTCTGCTCGCGCAGGGACGCGAGGAGAGTCTGAACATGCGGGCGGCGCATCTGGAGGTGTTGACCGACTTGATTGGATCCTTGGCCGTGGTCGCGGCCGCCGTCACGATCCCCCGCACCGGCTGGGTGTGGCTCGACCCGGCCGTGTCCCTGGGGGTCGCGGCGTTGATCCTGCCGCGCTCGGTTTCGCTTCTGAGACAGTCGGCCCACATTCTTCTCGAAGGCACGCCGGGTGAGATCGACGTCGCCGCGCTCCGCCGTCAGATTCTCGAGGTGCCGGGGGTGGAGGCGCTGCATGACCTTCACTTCTGGACCTTGACCTCGGGCCTTCACTCGGCGAGTGTCCACATCCGCGCCTCCGCCGAGAGCCGGCGGGGAGAGGTCCTGCAGGCGGTCCAGCGTCTGCTACGAGACGAGGCGGGTGTCGACCACGCCACGATCCAGGTCGAGCGTGGCGCCGAGATGACCTGCGATGTTTCCAACAGCGGGCACGCCTGAAGCGGCTCGAGGACTCGCATGAAACTGCTCGGTGGCGTTCTCCTGGGCTTCTTGGTCGTTGCGGTCGGCGCGGGAGTTTTCATCGAGACCGGATCCTTCAACGTCGCCGCCTCCTCTCCGCCGGGAAAGCTCGAGGAAACGTTGGCCCGCCGGGCGCTGAATCGATCGGTTGCCCGGCGCGCGCCGGCGCGGCAGAACCCCCTCACCTCCTCCGCGGAGGTGCTCCGCGAAGGGCGCTCGCACTACCGCGAGAATTGCGTGGGATGCCACGGGGCGCCGGGCGTGGACGCCGCGGAATACGGAGAAGGCTTGAACCCGCCGGCCCCCGATCTGACGCTGCCTCGCGTGCAACGCCGCCCGGACGGAGAGCTTCATTGGATCGTTGCCAACGGCATACGGATGACGGGGATGCCGGCCTTTGCGCCGTCGCACAAGGAGCAGGAGATCTGGGAGATCGTCGCGTTCCTGCGGCACCTACCGGAGCTCTCACCCGAGGAAGAGAGGGAGCTCAAGTCCGCCGTGGAGGCGCAGGCGGAGCACCACCGCGAGTCACCGGCGGCGTCGGCCGAAGCGGAGAGCGGAAAGCCCGCTCACACGGCTCCGCCCGGGTCCAAGCCGCACAAGGACTGAAACGGGGCTCGTCACGGACCTGCGCGTCGAACGCTTCAGCGCGCGTCCCCCGAGGCCGTCAGAACCAGTTCCCGCTGGAGCCGCGCTGGCTTGACCTCGGCGTGCCACTTCCAGAGCAGATAGATCGGCGGGTAGACAAGTAGCTCCATCACGAAGGACGTGACGAGGCCTCCGAGCATGGGTGCCGCGATGCGCTTCATGACGTCGGCTCCCGTGCCGCTCGACCACATGATGGGGACGAGTCCGAAAAACGCGCAGGCCACGGTCATGACCTTGGGGCGGACTCGTTTGACGGCGCCGTGCAGGATTGCGTCCTCGAGATCTTCGCGGCTTCGCATCGCCCCAGCCGCTTTTCTTTCGTCGTATGCGAGGTCGAGGTAGAGAAGCATAAAGACTCCGGTCTCCGCGTCCAGCCCGAGGAGCGCGATCAGGCCGACCCAGACGCCGATCGAGATGTGGTATCCGAGGGCGTAGAGGAGCCAGACGGCGCCCACGGCGGAGAAGGGGACGGCGAGGAGCACCAACAGTGTCTTGGGCAGGGACTTCGTGTTGCCATAAAGGAGGGCGAAGATCAGGAAGAGCGTCACCGGAAGGACGACTGTCAACTTCTCGCGAACACGCTGCATGGCTTCATACTGCCCACTCCAAGTGAGTGTGTAGCCGGTCGGAAGCTGCAGATCCCGTGCGACCGCTGCTTTCGCGTCAGCGATGTAGCCGCCGATGTCGCGCTTTTCCGTGTCCACGTCGACGTAGACGTACCCGGAGAGTCGGCCGTTCTCGTCGCGGATCATGGAAGGTCCCTCGACGAGGCGGATATCGGCGAGCTGCGAGAGGGGAATCTGCGCTCCGGACATCGTGGGCACGAGCGTTCGGGCGAGTTTGTCCGGGTCGTCCCGCAGCTCCCGCGGATAGCGCACATTGATCGGATAGCGCTCCCGCCCTTCGATTGTCGTCGAGACGTTCTCGCCGCCGATACCCGACATGATGACTTCCTGGACTTCCTTGATCGTCAGGCCGTATCGGGCGATCTCGCGCCGTTTCAGGTTGAAGTCGACAAAGTAGCCTCCGGCCACGCGCTCGCCGTACACGCTCCGCGTTCCGGGGACCGCTTGGAGAATCCCTTCGAGGCGCTTGCCGATCGTTTCGATTTCCGCCAGGTCAGAACCAAATACTTTTACGCCCACGGGTGTGCGCACGCCCGTCGTGAGCATGTCGATACGGTTCTTGATCGGCATCGTCCACGCGTTTGTCTGCCCCGGGAGCGTGAGCGATGCGTTCATCTCGTTGACGAGCTCGTCCCAGGAGATCGTCTCCGGCCACAGCGGTCGGAGGAGGGGCTTTAGGAAATCCGGAACGAGCGAGGAGTACCAACGCGGCTTCGTCCGCCACTGCGACTCGGGCTTCAGGATGACGACCGTCTCCATCATCGAAAAGGGTGCCGGATCGGTCGACGTCTCCGCGCGTCCCGCCTTTCCGAAAACCCGCTCGACCTCGGGGAACTGGTGCAGGAGCCGGTCCTGCCGTTGGAGAAGGTCCTGTGCCGACGTGACGGAGATGCCGGGCAGAGTGGTCGGCATGTAGAGTATCGAGCCTTCGTTCAACGGCGGCATGAACTCGGAACCGAGGCGCCTGTACACGGGAATCGTCGCGAGCACGATCAGCGCAGCCGCGCCGATGACGAGTCTCGGATGGCGCAAAACGAACTTGGCCGGTGGCAAATAGACCCGAAACAGCACGCGCGAGATCGGGTGCTTGTCTTCCGAATGGATTCGCCCGACCGCGATCGCGTTCGTCAGGCCCGAGAGCCACGCCGGCCGGAAGACGAAGCGCTTGAATCGGAGGAGCAGGAGCAGTAGGGCCGGGGCAAGCGTGATCGCGAGGACCGCCGCGATCGCCATCGCGAAGTTCTTGGTGAACGCGAGCGGTCGGAAGAGGCGCCCCTCCTGGGCTTCCAGGGCAAAGATCGGCGTGAAGGAGACCGCGATGACCAAGAGTGAGAAGAAGCTCGGACGGCCCACCTCCTGGATCGCCGCAATCAGTATCTCTTTGGAGTCTCCGTTCCGCCCCGTCGATTCCCAAATCTCTAGCTTCTTGTGGGCGTTCTCGACAACGACCACGGCTGCGTCCACCAAGGCACCGATCGCGACCGCGATTCCGCCAAGCGACATGATGTTCGAGCTGACCCCAAAGAAGTACATGGGAACGAAGGAGAGCACCACTGCCGCCGGGATCGTAACGATCGGGACGATGGCGGAAGGGACGTGCCACAGGAAGATGAGAATGACGAGCGAGACGATGAGCATCTCGAGGAGAAGCTCGTGCTTGAGGGTCTTGATCGATCGCTCGATCAAGTCTGACCGGTCATAGGTCGTAACGATCTTGACCCCTTCGGGGAGCGTCGGCGCGATCGCTCTCAGGCGCTCCTTCACGCGGCGGATGATGTTCATCGCGTTCTCGCCGTGGCGCATCACGACGATGCCCGCGGCGACCTCGCCCTGGCCATCGAGCTCGGCGATGCCGCGCCGAATCTCGGGACCGAGCTGGATCTCGGCGACATCCCGCAGGCGCACGGGGGTACCCCTCTCGTCGGTCTTGACGACGATTTCCTCGAGGTCCCCGATGGACCGAACGTATCCGCGCGCTCGAACCATGTACTCGACTCCGCTCCACTCCACGAGACGCCCTCCGACCTCGTTGTTCGACGAACGGATCGCCTCGATGACGGACATGAGGGGCACACCGTAGGCGGAGAGGCGGTTGGGGTCGACCGTCACCTGATACTGACGCACGAATCCGCCGAGGCTCGCGACTTCGGCAACGCCCGGCACCGCCTGAAGGTCATAGCGGACGGACCAGTCCTGAATGGAGCGAAGGTCAGCCAGCGAATGCTTCCCGGACTTGTCGATGAGGGCATACTGAAAGACCCACCCGACTCCCGTCGCGTCCGGACCCAGCTCCGTTTGGACGCCCTGGGGCAGCCGGGGCTGGATCTTCGAAAGGTACTCGAGAGTACGGCTTCTCGCCCAGTAGAGGTCGGTGCCCTCTTCGAAGATCACGTAAACGTAGGAGAACCCGAAGTCCGAGAAGCCGCGGATCGCCTTCACTCGTGGTGCGCCCAGCATCGACGTGATGATCGGATAGGTGACCTGGTCCTCGATGATGTCGGGGCTGCGATCCCAGCGCGAGTACACGATGACCTGTGTATCGGAAAGGTCCGGCAGGGCATCCAGCGCGATGTGACTGATCGACCAGACGCCGAGGGAGATCGCGGCCCCTATCGTTGCAAGCACGATGAATCGGTTGCGCGCGGAGAACGAGATGATTCTTTGGATCATGACGGGCCTCAGTGCGTGTGCGCTGGTGGCGTCGCGGATTTCGAGTCGAGTGAGGAATTGCCGGGAGCGGAGGTGGCCGGCGGCGACCCATGGGAATGGCCCTCGGGACCGGTCATGGTTCCGAGTGCGGCCTTCAACCGGGACTCCGAATCGATCAAGAAGTTGGCCTGCGTGACGACCTCTTCCCCCGGCTGAATCCCTTCTTTGATCTCGAAGAAGCCGTCGGCTTTCGCCCCCGTGGTCACCGCGCGCGGCTCGAACCGTCCTTCCCCCTTCGCCACGAAGACGATGGATCGAGTCCCGGTCGAGAGCACCGCACCGTCGGGCACCGTCACAACGCGTCCGAGCGGGCGCTCGAGCGTGAGGTCCGCGTACATCTCGGGCTTCAGGCTTCCGTCCAGGTTCGGAAGCTCGACGCGGACCTTGAGGGTTCGTGTCTTTTCGTCGAGAACGGGTGAGATGAAGGAAACCTTTCCTGTCCAGGTTCGACCAGGCAGATACGAGAGGCTCATCCGGGCCGTTTGCCCGAGAGCGACGAACGGCGCCTCGGATTCGTAGACATCGGCCTGAACCCAGACGCGGCGGATTCCGGCGATGTCGAAGAGCGTGTCGGACGGCATGACGCGGGCTCCCTGAACGGCGTTCTTGGACATCACGAATCCGTCGACCGGGGAGTACAGCGTCAGAGCCTTCTTGGGTTTCCCTGTCTCCTCGAGCTCGGAAATCTCTCCGGGGCTGATGTCCCAGAGGAGAAGCCGCTGCCGAGCGGATTCATAGAGATCCACTGCTCCGCGTGCGGCGTCTGGATTCGGAGACGTCTGCAGTTGCCGGCGCGCGCGGAACGCGATCAAGTACTCCTCCTGCGTCGCCAGGAGGTCGGGGCTGTAGATCGAGAGCAGTGGCTGGCCCTCTCGCACGGACTCGCCCGTGTAATCCACGTACAAATGCTCCACGTAGCCCTCGAACTTCGCGTGGATGTGATGAAGAAGCGTCTCGTCGAGGGTCACGCGCCCCACCGTTCGGATCTTTTTGACGAGCTCCCGGCTTCCCGCCCTGCCAAGCTGGACTCCAATCGCCTGCTGTCGCTCTTGCGTCAGTGAGATCGTCGAGTAGCCTTCCAGGCCCGCGACGGGCGCTCCTTCGGTCCCCTCCGCATAGACGGGGACGAGATCCATGTCCATGAAGGGCGACTTGCCGGGTTTGTCTGACTTATAGCCGGGACTCATCGGGTCGGTCCAATAGAGGACCTTCCTTTCGCGAGGTGTGAGGCGCGAAGCGGGGGGGGTCGCCGCGGAGGCTGCTCCGGGTCTGGCAGACTTCGCCCGAGAGAGAGCGAGCACACCAAAGGCCACGGCGAAGAGCACCGCCAGCACCCAGGGAAGTGTGGAACGAGAAGAGAATTTCATGGTCGTCTACCTCATGGAGGGAGAGGAGCTCATTCCGACCGCGGCGCTCGTCGAGCCCATGATCGAGCCCTTGCTTGTCGCAACGGCGGGGCCTACCGCTGTCATGCTGGCGCTCGGCTGGAGCTCGGCTTCGTCGATGGCGACGCGCCACTTCTCTGCGTCCCCAAGCCGTCCGAGATAAGTGGCCCGGTCGGCATACAGCGTGGTGAGCGCTTCCAGAACGGTTACGAAGGGCACCTTGCCGGTTCGGTAGCTCGCGACGGCCGATTCCAGAGAGAGCTCGTCGGTCGGCAGGACTCCCTCCCGATAGAGCCGCGCGACGCGGAGCGCCGCGTCGAGGTTGCGGAAGCGTTCGCGAGTTCGGAACTCGAGCTCGAGGGCGGCGGAGGAGTAGAGGCTTTCATCGGAGTGAAGTTCCGCCTTCGCCGCCTCGAGGCGAGGCTTCTGACGAGAGCCGGCGTAGATTGGCAGGGTGATCCCGAGCCCGACCTGCCACATGGGGTCGAGGCCGCCACGGTACATCGGGCCGCCGCTGGCGACGAAATCGGGGAGGAGGTCCTTCTTCGCGAGCTCCACGCGCGACCGGTCGGCTTCGATTCCGTGGCTCGCCGCGGCAAGCTCCGGGCTTCTATCCCGAACGGCGATCAGCAAGGCGTCCAGGGCGGGTACGTCGGGCCGATACTCCAGATGCTGGTCCGTGTCGAGGGGAGCGTCTTGCGGACGACCGACCACTCGGTTGAGCTCTGTCCGCCGGTTCGCGACCTGTGCGGTCTGATCCGCTCGCGCCTCGTCGAGACGCAGGACCTCGACCTGCGCGCGGAGTACGTCCTGCTGGACACCGAGGCCGACCGCGTACCGCTCGCGGGTGATCGTGGAGATCTCTCGCCAGGCGCGACTCCGATCTTCGATCAGGTCCAGAAGAGAACGGGCCAACAGGTACTCGTAGTAGGCGCGGCGCACCCTCGCTTCAACCGCGAGCCGCGTGCGCCCCACGGTCCCGGCCTTCACTTCCTCGGCGCGAAAGGCGGCTTCCTCGCCGGCGAGGCGTAGCTTGCCGGGCCACGGAAGCGGTTGTGCGAACACGAGGCCGAGAAACGTCATGTCCTGTACGCCGAGCGAGAAGGCCCAGCCGTCGTTCTGGTAGTTGAGGGCCAGAAACGGGTCGGGGAGCGTACGGGCGGGGGCGATACGGAAGCCCGCCGCCTCCGCGGTTGCGGCCGAGGCGGCGATGTCTGGATTCTTCGCGAGGGCCTCGGATACGAGATCCTCGAGACCGCGATCTGTGAACGTGGCCCGGGCTGCTCCGCTCGACTGCAGCGGCGATTGCCCGAGTACAGGGGCGCCCGCCGCCACGGCCAGGAGTGCGCCCGAAAGAAAATTCCGAAGTCTGTGCGTGGTCACCGGTCTTGCCTCCAATGGGTCCGGAACGGACTCCGAACCGAAGGGCGGAGAAACTCCGCCGCCTCTCTTCTCAGGAGAAGGCCGGTGTCAGATCAGGAGCTGGGAGTGCAGCCGGTAAAGGGGAGGACTCTCGGTGCGCGGTTCGAGGCGGAAATACCCCGGAGCGGGGATCGGGGGTCGATCGTCGACGAGGGTTGGCGTTTGGGCGAGGGCAGCGGCAACGGCTCCCGTCGCGTTGGCCGGGCCGGTCGCCGCGAACGAAGCGGGCGCCCCGCCATGCGGCGCGGGACATTCCGGACATGTCAGCGTCTGCTCGCTGGCACAGCAGCTCATCGTCGAAGCTTGCGGCGCGGGCGCCAGAACACTGCAGCAGTCGCCCGCTCCCGGCGGGAACGTCGAGAGCAGCAGCAGACCGACGAGAACGAAGCCCCACGTGCGGGGACGTTGTCCCGCCATCGGAATGTCGTTCTTCTTCATCGTCTACGGAGCCTGCTCGGTCCGCTCACGGTCTTCATGACGCACGAACATCATAGCAGGGCTGGTTCGCCGTGGCCCTCCGGTGTACCCGGCGCCGGTCAAACGACCAAGTCCAACGTTTTGGCGGGCGTATGCAACGATCTCCGGTAGCCTACGCTTGGGCATAGGCTTCGGACTGAAACGGGCCCAGACCGCCGGTTATTTCTCGCGTCGCTGGCCGGGAGCTGTCGTGGCAGATGCCGGGGGCAGGAGCCGGACGCCCGCCTCGGAGGAATGCGGATTTGTTGCAAATGGCGGAGTGTTCGTGAGCATACAAGGGCGACCGCCGGTCTCCGCCGATGCCGGTGCCGCGGTCGATCCGGTCTGCGGTATGACGGTGGACCCGGAGACCTCGCTTTCGACGGACTGGCACGGGCGCCGTTATTTCTTCTGTGCGCCTAGCTGCAAGCGAAACTTCGAGGCCGACCCGACGCGTTACCTGACGAGCTCCCCGGCGGCGGACGGCGTCACCTCGGCGGCCGGACCGAGTGCCGAAGGATCCGAGCCGACCCGCGTCCGCTACGTCTGTCCGATGGACCCGGAAGTGCGCGAGGCGAAGCCCGGTCCTTGCCGCAAATGCGGCATGGCGCTCGAGCCGAATGCGCCGACCGAACCGGGCACGAAGGTCGAATGGGTGTGCCTGATGCACTCCCAGATCGTCCGGGACGGGCCCGGGCACTGCCCGATCTGCGGCATGGCCCTCGAGCCGCGGACGGTCGCCTTGGAGGAAGTCGAGAACCCGGAACTGACCGACATGCGCCGGCGCTTCTGGGTCTCGGCGATTCTGAGCGCTCCGATCCTGCTCCTGACGATGAGCGAGATGCTCGGACTTGGCCCCCTCCAGCGTCTGCGCGAGTCGCCTCTTGGAGGTTGGCTCGAGCTCGCTCTCGCCACGCCCGTCGTTCTTTGGGGAGGTTGGCCGTTCTTCTTGCGCGCATGGCGGTCGGTCCACTCCCGCAACCTCAACATGTTCACGCTGATCGGCATGGGCGTGGCCGTCGCTTACGCCTACAGCGTGGTAGCGACGCTTCTGCCAAGCCTCTTCCCGGAATCCTTCCGCGATCATGCGGGTCGCGTTGGCGTCTATTACGAAGCGGCGGCGGCTATCGTCACGCTCGTGCTGCTCGGGCAGGTGATGGAGCTGAAGGCCCGCGGCCGCACGGGCACGGCGATCCGGGCGCTCCTGGAGCTTGCGCCGAGGACGGCTCGCCGTGTCGAGGCGGGTGGAAGAGAGCAAGACGTTCCGATGGAATCGGTGCGAGTCGGGGACCGGCTGCGCGTTCGCCCGGGCGAAAGAGTGCCGGTGGACGGGATCGTCGAGGAAGGTTCGAGCTCGGTCGATGAGTCCATGGTGACCGGCGAGCCGATCCCGGTCGCAAAGGCCGCGGGAGACTTTGTGATCGGAGCCACGATCAACGGCAACGGGTCGTTTCTCATGCGGTCGGAGCGCGTCGGCTCCGAGACCCTGCTCGCCCGGATCGTGCGAATGGTGGGGGAGGCGCAGCGGAGCCGCGCTCCCATCCAGAGCCTGGCCGATAAGGTGTCCGGATACTTCGTGCCGGCGGTCGTCCTGTTCGCCGCGCTCACGTTCGTGGCTTGGAGCCTCTTCGGCCCGGCCCCACGGATGGCCTATGCGGTCGTCAACGCGGTCGCCGTCTTGATCATCGCCTGCCCCTGCGCGCTCGGCCTCGCGACTCCGATGTCGATCATGGTGGCGAGCGGCAAGGGCGCGACCGTCGGCGTGCTCTTTCGAAATGCCGGGGCGATCGAAACGCTGCGAAAGGTCGATACGCTCGTCGTCGACAAGACGGGGACGCTGACTGAGGGACGGCCGCGGCTCGTCTTCGTGCACTCCCTCGGAGGCGCCTCCAACTCGGACTTGCTGCGTCTTGCGGCCAGTCTCGAGCGGGGGAGCGAGCATCCGCTGGCCGAGGCGGTCGTGAAGGCCGCCGAGGCCCGCGGACTGCCGTTGCTGGCCGTCTCGGGATTCGAGTCGCGAACGGGCAAAGGCGTCATGGGCGTCGTCGGGGGTCGCCGCGTCGTCCTGGGCAACCCAGGGATGTTCTCCGAGCTTGGAATCGAGCTTCGTCCGCTGGAGACCAGAGCCGCAAGCCGGCGCGCGCTCGGGGAGACGGTGCTCCTGATGTCGATCGACGGCAAAGCGGCCGGGCTCCTGAGCGTGGCCGATCCGATCAAGAAGACGACAGGCGAGGCCCTTCGGGAGCTGCGCCGGGCGGGCCTCCGCATCGTGATGGTGACGGGCGACAGCCGAACGACCGCGGAGGCTGTGGCAAGACCGCTCGGGATCGACGAGATCTTCGCGGGCGTGCTCCCGGGCGAGAAGGTCGGGGCTGTGCGGCACCTCCAAGCGGAGGGGCGGATCGTCGCAATGGCGGGCGACGGGATCAACGACGCACCGGGCCTGGCGCAGGCCGATGTCGGAATCGCGATGGGGACCGGAACGGACGTCGCGATGCAGAGCGCGGACGTGACGCTGGTCAAGGGCGATCTGCTCGGGATCGTTCGGGCGCGGCATCTCTCGCAGGCCACGATGCGCAATATCAAGCAGAATCTCTTCTTCGCCTTCGTCTACAACGCGATCGGCGTGCCGATCGCGGGAGGCGCCCTGTATCCCGTCTTCGGCCTGCTCCTTTCGCCGATGCTCGCCGCTGCGGCGATGAGCTTCAGCTCCGTCTCCGTGATCGGCAACTCGCTGCGTCTGCGGCGATCGAAGGTCTGAGCCCCTCGGGAGAGGCGGGCCGCCGGCCGAAGCCGATTAGCTCACGGCTTTTCGCCGAAAGCGGTTGAGCCCGAAGAGCAAGAAGAACAAGTCGAAGCAGATCAGCGCGCCGAAGATGGCGAGGGTCGGCAAGTGCGGGAACTGAGGCACGAGGGAGGCCCTCAGACCCTCGCTCGCGTAGACGATCGGGTTGGCGAGAACGACCCGGCGCAGCACGGGAAAACTCGCCAGGGCGCTCCAGGGGTAGTAGGTGCAGCCGAAGAAGATCATCGGGGCGAGCACGAGCGAGAACATGAGGCCGATCTGGGTCTGGCCGATCGAGCAGCCGAGCGACAACCCCACGGCGGAAGAGAGGAGCGCGACGAGCAAGGTCACCGCCAGAAATTCGATCGGGTGACCCAGTTGCAGGGCCACACCCTTGCCCACCATCAGCCACGCAGCCGGAAGGACGACGAGGCCCGCGAGCAGCGCCTGGATCATTCCGGAAAGCACCTTCTCGATCGCGACCCACTCGATCTCGATGGGCGCCAGCAGCCGATCCTCGATCTCCTTCGTGAACTGGAATTCCGCGATCAACGGCATCGCGACCGCCTGGATTCCGGCGAGCAGCATCGACAACGCGATGATCCCGGGCAAGAGCATGCTCTTGTAGGCGAGCGGCATCATGCCGCTCGAAGTGAGCACCCTGCCCAGGACGAAAACGAGCAACATCGGTTGAAGCAGGGTCTGGAGCAAGAGGGGTAGGAAATTGCGCCGGGCGACATGCGCGTCGCGGGCGAGAAGGGCGAGAAAGGTCTTCGCGTTCATGCCGCGCTCAGTCTCGCAGGCTCCGGCCAGTGTGGTGGAGAAACAGGTTCTCGAGCGAGGGCTCCGAGATATGGACGTCGTGAATGGCGACCCGCTCGAGCAGGGCCAGGTTCACGATTTCCGGAACGAGAGGGCCTCCGCGATCCGCGTACAAGTCGATCCCCGACTCCTCCACCGGGCGAGCCTGTGTGACCCCCTGCATCCGCTCGAGCTGTCGGAGGAGCGAGACGGGCCGCGGCTGCACCTGCAAGCGAATGACGAAGCCGCCCGGCACGGAGCGCTTCAACTCCGCCGGGGGTCCCAAGGCGATGAGCTTTCCATGGTCGACGATCGCCACGCGATCGCACAGCGCGTCCGCCTCATCCATGTTATGGGTGGTCAGCACGATCGTCCGGCCCCGGCCGTGGTACTCGCGGACGGTTTCCCAAAGCAACAGCCGCGTCTGGGGATCGAGTCCCGCCGAGGGCTCGTCGAGGAAGAGAACCTCCGGGTCGTGGACCATGGCGCGAGCGATCGAGAGGCGCTGGAGCATGCCCCCGGAGAATCCCACGGCGAGCTGGTCCGCGCGATCGGTGAGCCGGAAACGGTCGAGCAGCTCTGTCGCCCGCGAGGCGCGCTCCGCGGCCGGCATTCCGAAGTAAGCGCCGTGGAACAGGAGGATCTCCCGGGCCGTCAGCGAGAAGTCCAGGTTGGGCCGCTGGGGCACCACACCGATGCGGCGCTTGACGGCGACCCCGTCGCTCCACACGTCGTGGTCGCCGATCCAGGCGCGCCCCGCGGTCGGGCGCACCCGGGTGGTCAGGACGCCGACGATCGTGGACTTGCCGGCGCCGTTCGGGCCGAGCAGGCCGAAGAGCTCGCCCGGTGCGACGTCCAGAGAGAGGCCATCCAAGGCGACGATCTCGATCTTGGGCTTGCGATCTCCGCGTCGAAACCGGAACGGAACCGCCACACCGGGGCCGCGGGCGACCGGGGGAGGAGTCGTGTAGACCTTGCGCAGGTCCTCGGTACGAACTCCGAGGGGCATTGCTCACGCCTCCGCTTCGGCAACGGCGGCCGCATTTCGAACGACGTCGCCCACGGAAATCCCTCCGCGGTAGTTTCCGATGAAGGTCAACCCCTTCGAGCGCGCCTCCGCTTGCTCGAGGGCCTTCATGCGTGAGTCGTGTTCGCGGTCGTACTGCGGGATGGCTCGCGCGTAGCGAGTGACGCGGACGATGCGCGGAGCGTCGCGGACGCCGAGCACGGCCGAGAGGTCCCGCGCGGCGAGGTCGGCCAGAGCCTCGTCGGGAAGCTGCGCTGCGCCGGGATCCCGGGCGCCCCCGATGAACACGGTCAGGAGTGTCTGGCCGGCCGGCGCGCGGCTGGGAAACAGGCTCGAGCTCCAAACCGCCCCCAGGACGCGGCGTCCCGAAGAGGGAACGACCAGGTGGCCGAAGCCCCGGAGCGGCCGAGGGAAGGCTTCCACCGGCCAGGACAGGTGCAGGACCGCGAGCGGCGGTTGAGGGATGGCGGCCAGGGCGCGCGCGGCCTCGGGGTCGAGCGGCTCGAGCAGGCGTGCTGCGTCGCCGGCTGGTGTTGCAACCACGACCTCGTCGGCCTCGAGAACCTCGCGATCCGTTTCGACGCGAAAGCCCCGGGCGGCCTGGCGAATGGCGTTGACACGGCAGCCCGTCTTCAGGCGGGATCCGAGACGGGCCTCCAGGGCGCGGGGGAGCGTCTCCATTCCTTCGCGGAAGGAGAGCAGCCCCTTGGGGGTCCGGGTCTTGGGCGCGGCCTTCTGCGACGCGCGCGGCCGGGAAGCGAAGGCGCCCCGCACGAGACTTCCGTGTTGCCGCTCCCAGGCGAAAAGCCTCGGGAAACTCGCGGAGGCGGAAAGCGCCTTTGCGTCTCCGGCCCAGATTCCGGACACGAAAGGAGCCACGAGCCGCTCCGCAACCTGCGGACCCAGGCGGCGGGAAAAGAAGTCGTGCACCGTCTCTTGCGGGTCGCTCCCGCGCGCGACGAAAGGTTCTCGGAGGAGACGGAATTTTCCCGCGGTCGAGAGCAGCCGAGTCTTGACGAGCGTCTGCGGCCCCGGGGCGAGCTCGTGCAGAGTTCCTTCGAACTCGATGTAGCGAGGCAATCGCGGGTCCGCGAGCAAGGCGGATTCCTTCAGACCGAGTTCGAGCACGAGGTCCCAAATCTCGGGGGTGGGCCGAACCGTGTTCGGACCGAGCTCCAGCAGGTAGCCCTCGACTTTCTCGGTGCGCGCCGCCCCGCCCACGCGATCGGTCGCCTCGAGCACCCGGACGTCCCGGCCGCGCCCGGCGAGCAGATGTCCGCGCACGAGGCCCGAGAGTCCGCCGCCAACGATGATCGTCGCGGTCATGAGCGAGCCCTCACGCCCAGAATCCTTCCTGGGCGAGAATCAAGTCCTCCAGGGCCCGCAGGAACGTCGGAAGACTGTTCAGTCCCGGGGTCCGGCGGAAATGCGGGATCCCGGCCCGTCGGGCCTCCTCGCCGAAGAGCTGGTCGATCTCGTAGAGCGTCTCGACGTGGTCGGTCACGAAGGCAATCGGGACGACCAGCACCTGCCGCTGGCCGCGGCGGGCGAGCTCGCCGATCTCCGAGAGGGTCGGAGGGCCCAGCCACTCGACGGGGCCGAGTTTGGACTGATAGGCGAGCGAGTGCGGGGAGCGTCCCCCGAGGCGAGACTGGATCTCGCGCACCGACGACTCCACTTCCGAAGCGTACGGGTCCCCCTCCTTGGTGACGAGCTTCTTCGGAATCGAATGCGCCGAGAAGAGGACGTGAACGGCCTCGGGTCTGGGGTCCGGGAACCGGGCAAGCTCCCTCTCGATCAGCTCCGCATGCGCCTGGACAAAGAGCGGGTGCGTCGGCCAGGAACACATCTCGGTGAGGCTCGCGCCGGGAGCGAACCGGCCGACGGCTTCACGCGCGCGCTCGAGGGCGCCCTTCGTGGTGGTCAGCGAGTAGTGCGGGTACAAGGGCAGCGCGAGAAATCGGCGGACGCCCTGGGCCGCGAGCTCCTTGACGACGTCCTCGACCAGTGGCGCCGAGCAGTTCATGGCGGCGCGGATCGTCACGGGCCGGCCTCGCTCGGAGAGCAGCGCCTCGACTCCGCTCGCTTGCTCCTCGGTCAAACGCCGGATCGGCGATCCGCCGCCGATCGAGGCGTAAAGCTTGCGGGAGGCGCGCTGGCGGCCGAGCGCAATCGAGGCGGCGATGGCCTTCCGCACGACCGCCGGCTTGACCCGAATGACGTCGGGGTCCGAGAACAGCCGATAGAGAAACCTCGGGACCTCCTCGAGGTTCTCCGGCCCCCCAAGTTGCAAGAACAGGACCGCTCGCTCGTTCGCCATTATGCCGGGCTAACTTGAAGACTCTCTTCGGCCGCGCGCTGTCCACACTGATGGGTCGCCACGCTAGTACGAGCGCGCGGCCGCTACAAAGTCCGAGAAAAGACCGGTTTTTCCGGCGCCTCGGTCAGATAGGCATCGAACGGCATCGCGAGATTCCGGAGGAAGACCCTCCCGACGGCAGTGGCGCGGAGCTCCTCTCGAGACAGCTCGATCAACCCGTCGTCGGCGCACGGCCGGAGCCGCTCGAGCGCGTCGGCGAAATACTCGTCGAAGCGGATGCCGAAGGCCTTCTCGATTTCGGCTTTGACGACGACTCCGTGGCAGAGGAGATTCCCGATCACGGCGCGGCGCAGCCGGTCGTCGGCCGAGAGGCGAAATCCGCGAAAGGTCGCGCAACCCTCTGTCTCGATCGCCTCGTGGTACTCGCCCAGGCCCCGGCGGTTCTGAACGTAGCAATCTCCGATGGAGCCGATGGCGCTCATCCCGAGGCCGATCAGGTCGGTTCCCGCCTTGGTCGTGTAACCCTGGAAGTTCCGGTGCAGCGTCCGCTCGCGCCGCGCACGCGCCAGCTCATCGGTCGGTTTGGCGAAGTGGTCCATGCCGATGTATTCGAAGCCCGCCTCGGTGAATCGCTCGAGCGCGGTGCGGAAGATCTGGAACTTGGCCGATTCGCTCGGCAGGTGAGGCTCGAGCAATTTCTGGTGCTTCTTCATCCACGGGACGTTTGCATAGGAATACACGGCCAGGCGATCCGGCCCGATGTGGAGCACCTGGTCGATCGTCGCCGAGAAGCTCTCCGGGGTCTGGAACGGCAGACCGAAGATGAGGTCCATGTTGATGCTCGGGAATCCGAGAGAGCGCGCGATTTGGACGAGTTGCAGGGTGTCGGCGTAGGGCTGGACGCGATTGATGGCCGTCTGAACCCGCGGCTCGAAGTCCTGCACGCCCATCGACAGTCGGTTGAATCCGAGGCGGGCCAGCGCGAGCAGGTGCTCCCGCGTCGTGACACGGGGATCCACCTCCACACCGATCTCGGCGTCGTCCGCGAAAGCAAAGCGGTCCCGGATCTTTCGCCCGAGGCGGGTCAAGTGCTCCGGGGTGAAGTAAGTCGGCGTGCCGCCGCCGAGGTGGAACTGGACGACGTGCCGCCCCCCGGCCGCGCGATCGGCCACGAAGTCGATCTCCTTCTCCAGGGCGGCGAGGTAGGTCTCCTCGGGCGTGTGCTGCGAGCCCGTGATGACCACGGTACAGCCGCAGAAGTAGCAGAGCTTCTCGCAGAACGGGAGGTGGACGTACAGCGAGAGCGGCGGGGGAGCCGCGGACGCGCTGCTCTCGCGCAGGACTCGGTCGTATTCCGCGGCGCCCCAGGCCTCTTTCCAGACCGGCGCGGTGGGATAGGAGGTGTAGCGGGGCCCCGGAACGTTGTAGCGCCGGAGCAGCTCGAGGGAGATCTGGCCCGCGTTCATGCCGGCGCCGTCGCGGCGGGACGAGCCGAGGCACGGTCTGGCAACGGAACTCGCGCCGCTTCGAAGAAGGCTTCGACGCACTCGACGGGAGTGCCGGGAAGAACCCCGTGGCCGAGGTTGACGATGTGCTGCTCTCCTCCCGTCGAGGAGATCATTTCGCGTGTCCGGCGGGCGACCTCGGTCGGCCGGCCGAGGAGGACGCCGGGATCGAGATTGCCTTGGAGCACGCGGCCCGGAATCCGGCGCCGGGCCTTGGCCAGCGGAAGGCGCCAATCGATCGAGAGAATGTCCGCCCCCGCCTCCGCCATCGACTCGAGCAGGTGCGCGCAGCCGTTGACGAACAGGATGACGGGAGCGCCGGCGGGTCGCCGGACACCTGCGATGGCGCGGGAGACGGCGGGAAGCGCCCACTCGCGGTAGTCCTCCTCAGCGAGCTCGCCCGCCCACGTGTCGAAGACCTGAACGGCCTGGGCGCCCGAGGCGAGCTGGAAGGAGAGAACCTCGGCGACCACGTCCGCAAGAAGATCGAGCAATCGGCGCAGCGTCGCGCCGTCACGCCCCATCATTTCCTTGATGACCGAGAAGCTCTTCGAGCCGCCGCCCTCGATCAGGTAGGAGGCGAGCGTCCATGGCGCGCCGCAGAACCCGAGCACGGCGGCGCGGCCCCCGACCTCTCGGGCGATACGCCCGAGGATCTCGCCCGTGAAAGGAATCGCGGCCGCCGGATCGAAGCGGCGGAGCCTCTCGACGCCCGAGGCATCGCGCACCGGTTCCGAAAGCTCCGGCCCGGCGTCGCCGAACCGGACGGCGGCGCCCATCGCCTCGACCGGGACGAGGATGTCGGAAAAGAAGATCACCCCGTCGGGCCCGAAGCGCCGAAAAGGCTGCAGGGAAACCTCCGAGGCGAGGTCCACCGAGCGGCACAGCTCCAGAAACGAGACTCTCTGGCGGATCTCCCGGTACTCGGGCAAGTACCTCCCGGCCTGCCGCATCATCCAGACGGGCGGACGGTCAACCCGTCGGCCGGCGGCGGCGTCGAGAAAGCGGGCGGCCGAAGGGGCGGAAGGATCGGTCATTCGCGAGAAATGTACCTCAAGCCGACAGACCCGGCCGGGGCGTCCCGGCAGCCCGGGATCTGTTCGGTCGATCGGCAGCCCGCGCGCGCTTCTCTACGGTCAGGCGGGAACGGCCGGGCGTTGCGATCGCACCAGCTGCCGGAGCACGTACGCGAGGATTCCCCCGTGTCGGTAGTAGTCGACCTCGATCGGTGTGTCGATCCGGACGCGCACCTGAATCTCTTCGGCGCGGCCGCCGGCACGCCGGATCGTCAGCGGAGTCTCCTGCCTCGGGCGGAGCCCGCCGGCGAGACCCACGAGGTCGAATGTCTCGGTTCCCTCGAGCCCGAGGCTTGAGGTTCCGACCCCTTCGGGAAACTGAAGCGGCAACACGCCCATCCCGACGAGGTTCGAGCGGTGGATGCGCTCGTAGCTCTGCGCCACCACTGCACGGACCCCCAGCAATCGCGTCCCCTTGGCCGCCCAGTCGCGCGAGCTGCCGGTCCCGTATTCCTGGCCGGCCAGCACGATGAGCGGAACTCCCTCCTTCTGGTAGCGCATCGCGGCGTCGAAGATGGTCATTTGCTCTGCGGAGGGGTAGTGTCGGGTCACACCACCCTCGACACCCGGGACCATCAGGTTCTTGATGCGCACGTTGGCGAACGTGCCGCGGGTCATGACTCGGTCGTTGCCGCGGCGAGAGCCGTAGCTGTTGAAGTCCTCGGGCGGCACCCCCAGGGACTGTAGATACAGACCCGCCGGCGAGCTCTTCTTGATCGCGCCTGCCGGGCTGATGTGGTCGGTCGTGACGGAATCGCCGAAGAGGGCGAGCGGCCGCGCGCCTCTGATATCGGAGAGCGGCGCCGGCTCGAGCCGGAAGCCTTCGAAGAAGGGAGGCTCCTGAATGTAGTTCGACGCGGGGTCCCACGCGTACACCGTTCCGGTCGCGCTCGAGATGTCCTTCCAGAGCGGGTTTGCCGCCGCGAGGTCGGAGTACAGGCGCCGGTAGGTGGCCGCGTCGACCGAAGCGAGGAGGGTCTTCTCGACCTCCGCGGCCGTCGGCCAGATCTCGCGCAGGTACACGGGTCTTCCGCCGCCGTCTCGGCCGAGCGGCTCGCTTTCGAGGTCGATGTCCGTCCGCCCCGCCAGGGCGAAGGCGACCACCAGAGGCGGGCTCATCAGGAAGTTCGCCTTGATGGACTGGTGAATCCGCGCCTCGAAGTTGCGGTTCCCGGAGAGCACCGCCGACGTGACGAGGTCGTTTTGCGTGACGGCTTCCTCGATCGCGGCGTCGAGCGGTCCCGAATTGCCGATGCACGTCGTGCAGCCGTAGCCCACGAGGTTGAACCCCAGCCGGTCGAGGTACGTCTGGAGCCCCGTCTTGGCGAGGTAATCGGTCACGACTCGAGACCCGGGGGCCAGTGACGCCTTGACACGGGGGGAGACCGCGAGCCCTCGCTCGACCGCTTTCTTCGCGAGCAGGCCAGCGGCGAGCATGACGCTCGGGTTCGACGTGTTCGTGCACGACGTGATCGCCGCGATGAGCACGTCTCCGTGCCCGACGTCGACGCGGGCCGGCGGCTCGGTCGCCGGAATGGAACGGTCCGGCGTCGGACGATTGTTGGCCATCTCGGCTTCGGTCCAGGCGTTGGTGTTTCGGGCCCGTGCCGTCTCGGGACTGGGCGTCGCCTGGCTGCCCCCGCCGGGAGTCGGACGATCGAGCGTCACGGGAAAGCGCCGCGAGAGCGCCGCGAGATCCTTGCCGTACCCGTTCTCGCCGATCGGCTTGGCGAACAGGTCGCGGAACTGGCTCTTGAGATTCGGCAGATCGATCCGGTCCTGGGGCCGCTTGGGTCCTGAGACGCTCGGCCGCACGGCCGCGAGATCGAGCGAGAGGACGTCGCTGTAATCGCAGTCGCCTTGACGCGGCATGCCGAAGAGGCCCTGGGCCCGGAAATAGGAGCGGAAGGTCTCGACCTGCTTCGGGCTGCGCCCGGTGGCGAGCAGGTAGTCGCACGTCTTCTCGTCGATCGGAAAGAAGCCCATCGTGGCGCCGTATTCCGGTGCCATGTTCGCGACGGTCGCCCGGTCGGTGACCGGAAGCGATGCGGCGCCCTCGCCGAAGAACTCGACGAACTTGCCGACGACCTTGGCGCGCCGGAGCATTTCGGTCACGACGAGGACGAGGTCGGTGGCCGTGACCCCTTCGGGCAGGCTCCCCGACAAGTGGACGCCCACGACGTCGGGCGTCAGGAAATACACGGGCTGGCCGAGCATCCCGGCCTCCGCCTCGATGCCGCCCACGCCCCACCCGACGATGCCGAGGCCATTGATCATCGTAGTGTGCGAATCGGTGCCGACCAGGGAGTCGGGATAGAAGACGCCGTCCTTCGAGTGGACGCCGGGCGCCAGATACTCCAGGTTCACCTGATGCACGATGCCGACACCCGGGGGCACGACCTGGAAGCCGTGGAACGCCTGCATTCCCCACTTCAGGAACTCGTAGCGCGCGCGGTTGCGGCGGAACTCGATCTCCATGTTGGCCCGCAGCGCGTCGGGAGAGGACCACTGGTCGACCTGAATGGAGTGATCAACCACGAGGGCCACCGGCACCAGAGGCTCGATGAGGGTCGGCTCCTTACCGAGCCGCGAGACGGCGGAGCGCATCGCAGCCAGATCCACCAGGAGCGGCACTCCGGTGAAGTCCTGCAGGATGATGCGGGACACCACGAAGGGGACCTCGGCGGTGCGCTCGGCCTTGGGCTTCCAGGCGGCCAGAGTCCGCACATCCTCTTCCTTGATCTTGACGCCGTCCAGGTTGCGCAGCAATGACTCGAGGACGATCCGCAGGCTGACCGGAAGCCGCGAAATGCGGCCGAACCCCTTCCCTTCCAGCTCCGTCAGCGAATAGAGACTGCCGGTCCCGCCGGAGGCGAGAGGGAACGGACGAAGGGTGCCCAGCGGATCGGCGGTCATGCAGAAGGTGGGAACAGGCCGCCGGGCACCGCCGTTGACATGGGGCAGTCGAGTCTATGGGGCGGCGGCGGACAGGTCAAGCGGCCCGCGGCTCCGCGAAACCGGCATCGAGTACGAAGCATAGTTTTTGGCGTTGAGCATCCCATCGAGAGGAGGGGCACGATGAAAGCACGGATTCCGATTCGAGTCGCGGCGGCGGTCGCGGTGCTCGCGGCCCTCGCCGCGCCGAGTCGCGGCGCCGAGGAGACCTTCGTGTTCGACAAGGCGCATTCGACGCTGGGGTTTCGCATTCGGCACGTGGTGACCAAGATCAACGGGCGGTTCAAGGATTTCGACGGAATGATCTGGATCGACCGCCAGAATGCGGCGGCCTCGAAGGTCGAGTTGACGATCCGCGCCGCCTCGATCGATACGAGCAACGACAACCGCGACCAGGATCTGCGGTCGGCCAACTTCTTCGAGGTGGAGAAGTTTCCGACGATCACTTTCAAGAGCACGAAGATCGAGCCGAAGGGAAGCGACGCCTTCGTGGTGACCGGCGACCTCACGATGCACGGCGTCACGAAGTCGATTCAGGTTCCGGTCACGAGCAACGGCTTCGCGAAGATGGGAAAGACGGAAAAGGCGGGATTCTCGGTTTCGTTTCCGCTGAACCGCAAGGACTACGGCGTCACGTGGAACCGGACTCTCGATCAGGGCGGGCTGCTGCTCGGAGAGGACGTCGAGATCGTGATCGAGGTCGAAGCGAACAAGAAGGAGGCCGAGGCGCCCAAGGCCGGCTCCGGGCGATAGGCGCGCAACGCGGCCGAGGGCCCCGAGCGCCGGGATCGCCTTGATAAACTAGCAGGGAGTCCATGGACTGGCACTTCCTCGGCTGGCTCGCGGTCCTCTTGTACCTCGGCGCCGAGGCCCTCTCGATCGTCAGCCTGCTCACCCCCCGCGGGCGCGGCTTCGCTTCGGCGCTGCTCGTCGCGGGGCTCCTGCTGCAGTTCGTCGACTTGCAGCTGCGCGCCCGCGCGCTCGGGTCCGTGCCCTACCGGACGCTGGCCGGCTCCATGTCGCTCTTCGGGTGGCTTCTCGGCGTCGCCTACCTCGCGCTTCTCTTTCGCCACCGCGAACGCGCGATCGGCCCCTTCCTGATCCCCTTCATCGTGCTGTTTTCGGCGATCGGCCTCTTGATTCCCTTCCATGCCTCGACACCGCGGCCGGGGACCCAGGGTGTTGTCTTCGCCCTCCATGTGACTCTCGCCATCCTGGGCTACGCGGCCTTCACCCTCTCCTTCGTTCTGTCGTTGCTCTACCTGATCCAGAGTCGGCAGATCCGCCGCGCCAAGACGGGAGTCCTCTTCTCGCGCCTGCCCGCCCTGGAGGTCATCGGCCGCATGAACCGAACGGCGGTCACGATCGGACTCTCCTCGCTCTCGGTGTCGGTTCTGCTCGGCGCGGCGTGGGCTCGAAAGGTCTGGAGCGGTGTGGTTGACGCCAAGCTGCTCTTCGCCGTCTTCACGCTGCTGGTCTACGGATTCCTTCTTTGGATGGACCGGCGCGGGTGGAAGGGCCAGCGCGTCGCTCTCCTTTCGATCGGGGGCTTCGGCCTCGTGATCTTCTCCTACACCTTCGTCAACCTCTTTCTGTCGCGGGCCCACACGTTCCGATGACCGCCCCGAACGAGGCCCGGCTTCTCGTGCTCGGCTGGAACTTCCGCACGGCGGCCGAGTCGGTGCGGGAGCGCGTGGCATTCACGACCGAGGAGGTCCAGGAGGGGCTTCGGGGTCTCGTGGGCCAGGGACTGGTCTCCGAGAGCGTCATCGTGTCGACCTGCCATCGCAGCGAGATCTACGGCGTGGCGCGGGACGACGGGGTCGGCGAGGCGGTGACGCGTTACGTCTCGGAGTGGCGCGGCCTGGACGCGAGCGAGCTTGCGGGTGCGGGCTTTCACCGAGTCGGCGAGGATGCGGCGCGGCATCTCTTCCGGGTGGCTGCCGGACTCGATTCCATGGCGCTCGGCGAGAGCGAGGTGCTGGGTCAGGTGCGCCAGGCCCTTCTCGTGGCTCGCGAAGCGGGCGCCACGCGGACGGTCTTGCACCGGCTCTTCGAGTGGGCACTGGCGGCGGGCAAGCGGGTTCGGTCCGAGACGGAGATCGGCATGCACCCCCTCTCGATACCGGCCATTGGCTTCGAGCTCGCGGCGAAGGTCTTCGGGGACCTCTCGGAACGAACGATCCTCGTTCTGGGGGCCGGCGAGACGGGCAGCCTCTTCGCGCGCCACGCGGGGGAGGCGGGCGTTTCGGACCTGCGGATCGCCAACCGCACGGCGGAGCGCGCGGCGGCGCTGGTGGAGCGCACCGGAGGCAGAGCGGTGTCGTGGGAGACGGTCGCCTCCCAGCTCTCCGAGGCCGACGTCGTGGTCGGGACCACCTCGAGCCCCGTGCCGGTGGTCCGCCGGGAGGACGTCGAGGCCGCGATGCGCCACCGGCGCGGCAAGCCGATCTTCTTCCTGGATCTCGCCGTGCCCCGCGACATCGAGGCCTCGGTGGCGGAGGTCTACAACGTCTTCCTCCACGGCGTGAACGACCTCGAGGAGGTGGCCGACGAGAATCGGCGGCGCCGGGCGCGGGAGGTTCCGCGGGCCGAGACGATCCTGGAGCACGAACTGCAGAAGTTCCACGCGTGGCTGGGGAATCTCTCCGTCGTCCCGACCGTGACCGACCTTCGGCGGCGCATCGAAGAGCTGCGGGACGCCGAGCTCGCGAGGGCCCCCGCGGCGGAGCGGGAGCGCCTGAAGGAGTTTGCCGACGCGCTGGCGGCGCGCATGCTGCACGAGCCGCTCCGCCGGCTCAAGTCGGAGAGCGATCCGGTCAAGAAGCTCGACCGGGCCGAGGCCGTCCGCCATCTGTTCGACCTGGATCGGGAGTAGGAGTTGGAGCCCGGGGATTCCGGCGGAACCGCTCGTCGGGAAGCCTCGCGCCCGCGATGAAGCTTCGCCTGGGGGCCCGGGGTAGCGCGTTGTCGCTCGCCCAGGCGAACTGGGTTGCCCGTTTCCTCGCCGGGCGCGCCGAGGTCGACATCATGACGATCAGGACGACGGGCGACCGGCTCTCGGCGGCCGGGTCTCCGATCGAGTGGAAGGGAGACTTCACCAAGGAGCTCGACCTGGCGCTTCTCGAGGGTCGAATCGACTTTGCGGTGCACAGCCTGAAGGATGTGCCGTCCTCGTTGCCGCAGGGGCTGGAGCTCGCTGCCGTTCCGCTCCGCGAGGACCCGAGCGATGTCCTCGTGTCGCAGCCGCGGCGAACCTTCGGGGAGCTTCCTCCCGGCGCGCGTCTCGGGACCTCCAGTCCGCGGCGGCGCGCCCAACTCCTCGCGGCGCGGCCCGATCTCCAGATCTCCGAGGCGCGCGGCAACGTGGATACGCGCCTGCGGCGCCTGCAGGAAGGGAAGTGGGACGCGATCGTGCTCGCACGGGCAGGCCTGGCGCGCCTCGGCCGGGTCTCGGAGGTCTGCGACGTCTTCTCGACCGAGATCCTCCTTCCGGCGGTCGGCCAGGGAGCGCTCGCGCTGATCTCCCGGACGGAGGACCGATCCACCCGGGAGGCGCTCTCGAGGATCGACCACGCGGGCTCCCATCGGGAAGTGTTGGCCGAGCGAAGCCTGCTCGTGACGCTCCAGGCGGGATGTCACGCCCCCGTCGCGGCGCGAGCTCGAGTCGCCGGCACGGAGCTGACACTCGAGGCCGGCGTCTTCGCGAAGGACGGCGCGCGCGTCCTGCGGGATTCGGCCTCGGGCCCTGTCGAAGAAGCGGAATCGCTCGGCCGGGGAGCGGCCGAACGCCTCCTCGCCCGCGGAGCGGCGAAGCTCCTCCAGGAGACCTCGCCTTGAGCCGGCCTCGCGTGCTCGTCGTCCGGTCGGGCGCGAACCCTTTTCTCTCGATGGAAGGCAGCGGCGCGGTCGAGGTCGTCGAAAGAGTCAGTCATTCGATCGAGCCCGTCGAGCCGCCGGAGGAGGCGTTTGCCGAGCCGGCGGACCTCGCGATCTTCACGAGCCAGGTCGCCGTCGAGCGTGTCGCCGGCGACCCGCGGCTCCTGTCCCGATTCTCGCAGGCCACGTCGGGGGCTCGGCTGGCCGCCGTCGGGCCGGTCACCGCGGAGGCCTTGAGGAGGCGCGGGATCGAACCGGCACTGGTGGCGGCGGGATCGGGCGAGGCCCTGCTCGAAGCCCTCCCGGAACGACTGGAGGGATGTCGCGTCCTCTTGCCCTGCGGCGAAGACGCGGCGCCGGAGCTGCCGGACGGCTTGCGCCGGCGAGGAGCGAGCGTGCGACGCGCGGTGGTCTACCGGAAGGTCGCCCGGCACCGCGACGAAGCACTCGAGCGGGAGATCCTGGAGCGTCCTTTTGCGGCCTTCTGCACGACCTCCCCGTCGGCCGCGCAGTGGCTCTTCGAAGGGCTCGGCGACCCCGCCGCCGATCGCCTGAGGGCCACGCCGGCGGTCGTCCTGGGCCGGTTCACACGGCGATTCCTGGAGGCCCGCGGTGTGGGCCGCATCTCGGTCGCCAGTGAGCAGCGCTTCTCGTCCGCCTTGAGCCTCCTCGAGGAGCTTGCCACGACTGCCGCCCGGGCGTAGATTCTCGCCCCGCCGTGACGAGCTTCCCGACCACCCGCTTGAGACGCCTGCGCCGCCGGCCGGCAATGCGGGACCTCGTTCGTGAGACGAGGCTCTCGCCGGATCGGTTTGTCGCGCCGCTCTTCGTCCGGCACGGTCGGGGGCTTCGCGAGGAGGTCCCGTCGCTGCCCGGGGTTTTCCGGCTCTCCCCGGACGAGGCGGTCTCCGAGGCGCAGCAGCTGCGCTCTCTCGGCGTGCCCGCCGTGATCCTCTTCGGGATTCCCGAGAAGAAGGACGAGAACGGAAGCGAAGCGTGGGATGACGGGGCAGCGGTGCAAGAAACCGTGCGCCGCCTGAAGAAGGACGCGCCGGAGCTGCTCGTCGTCACCGACGTGTGCCTGGACGAGTACACCTCCCACGGGCATTGCGGCGTGATCCGAGACGGCGAGGTGGACAACGACGCGACGTTGCCGCTGCTCGCCCGGGCGGCGCTCTCGCACGCGCGCGCGGGTGTCGACGTCGTCGGTCCCTCCGACATGATGGACGGCCGCGTCGGCGCGATCCGGCGCGCGCTCGACGACGACGGGTACACGGCCGTGGGAATCCTCTCCTACGCGGCCAAGGCGGCCTCCGCCTTCTACGGTCCGTTCCGGGAAGCGGCCGATTCCGCGCCGACATTTGGCGACCGCCGCGGCTATCAGATGGATCCGGCCAACCGCCGGGAGGCGATGCGCGAGATCGCGCTCGACCTCGAAGAAGGCGCCGACGCCGTGATGGTCAAGCCGGCCCTCGCCTATCTCGACGTGATCTCCGAGGCGCGCGAGCGGTTCGATGCGCCGATTGCTGCGTACAACGTTTCCGGCGAGTACGCCCTGGTCAAGGCGGCGGCCGAGAGGGGCTGGATCGACGAACGGCGGATCGTGCTCGAGATTCTGACCGGAATCGTGCGGGCCGGCGCCGACTTTGTCTTGACCTATCACGCGAAAGACGCGGCGCGGTGGCTGGCGCAAGGCTGAGCGCGGGCCGCCGAAAGAGTCGGGGCGGCGCCTCGGCCGCCCTCTTCCGCCGGGCTCGGCTCCTCATGCCGGGGGGCGTGAGCTCGCCCGTCCGATCCTTCGCGTCGGTCGGCGGAGAGCCGTTCTTCGTGCGGTCGGGGAAGGGGGCGCGCCTGCGCGACGCGGACGGGCGGTCCTACATCGATTACGTGATGTCCTACGGGCCGCTTCTCTTCGGGCACGCTCCGGCTTTCGTGACGCGCGCTCTCTCCCGGGCCGCGCGACAGGGAACCTCCTTCGGCGCGCCCACGGAGCTCGAGGTGCGGCTCGCCGAGCGGGTCACGCGAATGGTTCCCTCCATCGAGATGGTGCGCTTCGTCAACTCGGGCACGGAAGCGACACTCTCGGCGATTCGCCTGGCGCGCGGCGCCACGGGAAGGCGGCGAATCATCAAGGTCGAGGGCGGGTACCACGGCCACGCGGACAGTTTTCTCGTGGCCGCCGGCTCGGGTGTGGCCACTCTCTCGATTGCGGGCAGCCCCGGTGTGCCCGAGGAAGTGGCGGCGCTGACCGCCGTCGTGCCGTACAACGATCCGTCCGCGCTGGACGAAGTGTTCCGCCGCTTCCCGGGCGAGGTCGCGGCGTTCATCGTCGAGCCGCTCGCGGCCAACATGGGTGTGGTGCCGCCGATACCCGGGTACCTGCAGGCGGCCCGGGAGATCACGACGCGCCACGGCGCGCTTCTGATCTTCGACGAAGTCATCTCCGGGTTTCGATCGTCTCCCGGAGGAGCCCAGGAGCTCTACGGCGTCCGGCCGGACCTGACGACGCTCGGCAAGATCCTCGGCGGCGGGCTGCCCGTCGGGGCCTACGGGGGCCCGCGGGACCTGATGGAGAAGATGGCGCCGGTCGGCCCCGTGTATCAAGCCGGAACGCTCTCGGGCAATCCCCTGGCGATGTCGGCCGGGATCGCCATGTTGCAAGAAATCGCTCGCCGCCCTCCCTACGCCGAGCTCGAACGCAAAGCGGCCCTGCTCGAGGGGCTCGTCGGCGGGGAGGTCGCGGCGCGAGGCCTCAACGACCGTGTCTGCCTCCAGCGCGTCGGTTCCCTGCTGACCCTCTTTCTCGGGAAGGGCCCGATGACCGATTTCGCCTCGGTCAAGCGCTCCGACACGAAGCGCTACGCGCTCTTCTTCCACGCGATGCGGGAACGGGGCGCTTTCTTGCCGCCCGCGCAGTTTGAGGCGTGGTTCGTCTCGACGGCCCACGCGGACGCGGATCTGCGCCGGACCGCGCGTGCCGCGGGCGAGAGCCTCGCGGAGGCCTTTGCCGGTTAGCCGCCGTCAGCCGCGCAACAAGTCGAGGCTTCGCTCGACACTGCCCTCGCTGCCGAGCAGCAGGACCTGATCTCCGTCCTTCAAGACGAAGTCGCCCGCGGGGGAGACCGTGGGTTCGCCGTCCCGGATCACCGCCAGCGCCGACGCGCCTCCGCTCGCGCGCAGCTTCAACTCTGCGAGCGACCGGCCGACGGCCGGCCAGCCGGGACCGATCGAGACGAGCTCGACGCGCGTCGAGCCCAGCGCCTTCTGGAGCTGTTCCGGCATCGCCTCGGGCGCGCGGAAGCGGCCGAACGCGTCATGCCGCGCCCGGCGAATCTCGTCGGTCTCGGCCTCGACCCACGGGAGCGGGAAGCCCAGGCGCCGCAGGGCTCGACCGGCGATTTCGAGGGACGTCTCGAACTCCTCCGCGACCACCTCGTCGGCGCCCAGCGCGGAGAGGTCTCCGACCTCGGCGAGATAGCGCGTCCGCGCCAGAATGAAGAGGCCGGGCGCGAGGCTTCGGCAGAGAGAGACGACCCGCCGCGTGGCGCGAGGATCCGAGAGCAGGATCAGGGCGGCCCGCGCGCGCTGGATTCCGGCGTGTTTCAGCACGCGGTCGTTGGTGGCGTCTCCGAACTCGATTGCGAGGCCCTTCTCCCTTCCCCGCAGGACGCGTTCGGGGTGGAGATCGAGGATGCGGCAGGGCACCTTCGCGCGGTCGAGCACGCGCGCGAGCGTTTCCCCGGTCAAGCCGAAGCCCAGCACGAGGACGTGGTCTTCGGCGGGCAGTCCGGATTCGGGGCGCGGAGAGCGCGAGGGGGGTCTCGGCCCGCGGGAGAGGCGGGCGGCCAGCGCATGGCCGGCCTCCGCGAGCACGGGCGTGCCGGCCATCGAGATGATCGCCACGCCGAGGAAGATCTGGTAGAGCTCGACCGAGATGAGGTTGGCGCTTCTCCCCTCCTTCAAGAGCACGAAAGAGAACTCGCCGATCTGCGCGAGCGACAGGCCGACCACGGTCGCCGCGGCGACCCCGTAGCCGAGCAGCCGAACCGGAAGCGCGCCGAAGGCGGCTTTGCCGACGATGATCAGGAGCAACAAGGCGGCGACCACGGCGGGCTCCGAGAGGAGAATTCGCGGATCGAACAGCATCCCGATCGAGACGAAGAAGAGGGCACTGAACGCGTCGCGAAACGGCTCGACGTCGGCCATGGCCTGGTGGCCATAGTCCGATTCCGAAATGACGAGACCCGCAAGAAAGGCTCCGAGGGCGGCGGAAAGGCCCGCCCGCGCCGCGGCCAGGGCCGTGCCGAACATGAGAAACAGAATCGCGACGACGAAGACGGCCTTCTGGCGGGTTCCCGCCAGAGCGTGCAGCAGGCGAGGCACGACGAATCGCGCGCCGATCACGAGCAGAAGCGCGGTGACCGCGATCTTGCCCAGAGCCGCCAGAGCGGCTGGCAGTCCCCCGCGGCCTTGGCCGGCCAGGGCGGGAATGGCGAGAATCATCGGAACGACCGCCAGGTCCTGAAAGATGAGGATCCCGAGCAAGAGGCGGCCGTGCAGGGAGTCCATCTCCCGCCGCTCCATCAAGAGCGTCAGCAGGATTGCCGTCGAGGACAGGGCGACGAGGAAACCGAAGAAGACGCTGCGCCGGAGGTCGTAGCCGCGAAGCGCCCCGACGGTCGAGACGAGCGCGACGGTGCCGAGGACCTGGATGGGCCCGGCGAACCAGACGATTCGACCGAGACGCGTCAGGTTGGGGAGCTCCAGCTCCAGGCCGACGGTGAAGAGTAAGAGCACGACGCCGACCTCGGCCAGCGTGTCCACCGTGGCGAGGTCGGCTTCCAGCCCGAGGCCGAACGGCCCGAGCAGGACGCCGGCCAACAGAAATCCGATCAGCGCCGGCTGGCGCAGGCGGTGGAGAAGGTAGGCCGCCGCCAGACCCGCCACGAAGATGAGGACCAGCGGCGCGAGAAACGTCGGAACGTGCACCGCGGCACTCTAGCGCGTCCGGTTCCGGCCGATCCCATGTAGAGTGCGCGAAATGACCGCGACCCGGCCGTCCGATCGCCAGTGGTTCGGCCACCCCCGAGGACTCTCCACTCTCTTCTTCACCGAGATGTGGGAGCGGTTCAGCTACTACGGGATGCGCGGGCTGCTCATCCTGTTCCTGGTCGCGTCGGTCGAGAAGGGCGGATTGGGTAAGAGCGATCAGGTGGCTGCGGCGATCTACGGGCTCTACGTCGGCTGCGTCTACCTCTTCGCCTTGCCGGGGGGCTGGGTCGCCGACCGGATCCTGGGTCAGCGCAACGCCGTGTTCGTCGGGGGCTGCATCATTGCCGCCGGGCACTTCTCGATGGCCGTTCCGGCGGTGCCGACCTTCTACCTCGGTCTCTGCCTGATCGTTTGCGGAACGGGCCTGCTCAAGCCGAACGTCAGCGCGATCGTGGGTGATCTCTATCCGGAAGGGGGAGCGCGGCGGGACGCCGGGTTCTCGCTCTTCTATTCGGGAATCAACACGGGGGCCTTCATCGGCCCGATCATCTGCGGCTTGCTCGGCGAGCACGTCAACTGGCACATCGGGTTCGGAGCGGCCGGCGTGGGCATGATACTGGGCCTGATCCAGTACCGGCTCGGCGGCAAGTTTCTGGGCGACGCGGGCCTACGGAGGCTCGGGGCCGAAGAGGGCGTGGCGCGGCGAAAGGCGGTCCGGCAGCTGCTCGTGGCCGTCGCCGCGGCCGCGGGCGTCACGGTCCTACTGGCCGCTCTCCAGAGACTCGGCGCGATCCGCCTGAGCCTTCCGGGGGTGGCGCAGTCGACCAGCGTGATCATCCTCACGATCGTCGTGGGTTACTTTCTCTTTCTGCTGCTCTTCGGGCGTCTGACGGGCGCCGAGAAGAAGCGTGTGGCCGTGATCTTCGTCTTCTTTGCCGCCTCCGCACTCTTCTGGTCCGGTTTCGAGCAGGCCGGCTCCTCGATGAATCTCTTCGCTTCGCGTCTGACCGACCGCCTGATCGGCAGCTGGGAGATGCCGGCCTCGTGGTTTCTCCCGGTCGAGTCGATTCTCGTGATCTTCCTCGCGCCGGTCTTCGCCTGGCTCTGGGTTCGGCTGGGATCCTTCGAGCCTTCACTGCCCGCCAAACTGGGATACGGCCTCGCCGCGATGGCGATCGGATTCCTCGTCATGGCGTGGGGCGCGCTGGCCACGCACGGGGGAGCCAACAAGGTCGGGCCGGGCTGGTTGGTGAGCTTCTACGTGATGAGCGCCGTCGGCGAGCTGTGCGTGAGTCCGGTCGGCTTGAGCGCCGTGACCAAGCTCGCGCCGAGAGGGCTCGTCGGGCAAATGATGGGCGTTTGGTTCATGGGAACGGCGCTCGGGAATCTCGTCGCGGGACTCGTCGCCGGCGGCTTCGCCTCGATGCCCCTGCCGGCGCTCTTCGGCTCGGTGGCCAAGGTGATCGGGGGGGGAGCACTTCTCATTCTCATTCTCGCCAAGCCGATCCGCGGGTTGATCGGGCGGCTCCCGACCGGCACGCCGCCGCCGGCCGTGCCGCTCGACGGCGAGACACTCCCCGAAGGAGGCACCTAGCGGCGTCGCGGGCCCCGAATCACGGCGCAGGCTCCCTAGAAGACCGGCTCCGCCAGCGGCACCGGCCGGTCGAGCCCGAGCCAGAACCCCTCCAGCAGGTCGAGCGCGGCCAGACACCCGCGCTCGAGCGACGCCTCCTCCTTCGGCTTCATGCCATCGAGTGCCCGGACCATGGCGTCCTCGTGGCCCTGCTCGAGGTCGCGGTGAAAGGTCCAGTAGAAGAGGTCCATCGCGGCCAGGCTCGCGCGCTTCTCCCGCAGGCGCTCCAGACCCGGAATCAGCTGGTCCCACATCGGGATCGCCATGTGCTCGAGCCCGAAGGAGGCGCCCAGGGCCCGCGCATAGTCGCGGCTGCCATAGAGCTCGGCCAGCCCCTCGATGTAGGCCTTCGTCGAGGGGAGCCAACTTCGTCGGGCGGCTTCCTGCGGATCGATGCCGATCGAGCGCAGGAACCGGTGGTACAGGTATTCGTGGCGGCGCTTGGGATCGCCGTCCCCGAGCTCCGAGACGAGGATCGTCGCGAGCTCGTCGGCTGCGGCATCCTCGGGCGTGTTGGCGAGGAGAGTGGCGAGAATGCGGGGGAAGTTCTTGACGAACGCGAAGAACTGGACGGCGAAGCGGTCGAACTCCTGTTCGCCGATCTCACCGCGCCGGAAGCGCTCGAGATATCGGTTGCGAACGGCTCCGTGTCGGACGACTCGATCGTGAAGCTCGGCGGCGACGGACATCGAAGACTCCTTTCCCAAAAAGAAAAAGCCCGCCTTCTCTCCCGAGAGGGCGGGCGGTTTGGGCGAACCCTGGAGGTTGGGGCTTAGATCATCGAGGCAAGGCCCGGCCTCCCCGCTTTCTCACGGGAGTTGCGGTGGAGGCGACGGTATCGCAGCGTCGAGACGCTCATCGTCGATCGAATGCTAGGGGGCACGGGCCTCGGGCGTCAAGGAAAAAGCGCTCGACCTCGGAGATGAAGAGTTCGTGAAATTCGGGCAAGAGCGCGCCCGATGTGCCGTCAGCGAGCCGGCTCGGGCGCCGTGACGAGAATCTCGCCTTTCATCTTCCCGTGACCCAGGCCGCAGAACTTCGCGCACTTGAATTCGTACTTGCCCGGCTTCTCCGGCGTCAAACGGATGGTCTGGGAAGTTCCCTTTTCGATGATGACCTTTTCGACTCCAAGATCCTTGCAGGTGAAGCCGTGCGTGGCGTCCTCCGCCTCGATCGTGATTTCCACGGGCTGGCCGGCGAGGAGCTCGATCTTCGAGGGCTTGAACTCGTACTTCCGGGCGGTGATCGTGATCTTGCGGACCTCCGAGGCGGGCGTGGGGGCAGGCGCCGGGCTCTCCTGCGCGCTCGCGGCGGCGGCGAGGGCGATCGAGAGCGCGACGGCAGCGGCTTCCAATCGCGACCGTCTCATGGGTTCCCTCCTCCGGATTCCGTCGAGCTCGGCATCCTGAGAGCAGCATACCCCCGCGTGTCCCCGGCCCTGCCTCGCCGGAAGCGCTGCCAGAGACCGTACAGCAGGACGCCGGCCGCGGAGCCCAGCGGCCGTTCGTCCAGATAGGCGACGCCCAGGCGGACGGCCGACTCGGCGAAGAGGTAGACACCCAGGGGCAGCGGTAGCCTCGGCCATCCGGAGAAGGAGGACTGCGACGCGCCGAAGGCGAGAGCCAGGAAGGCCAGGATTCCCAGGGCTCCGAGCACGAGAAGCGGCAGCGCCGAGGCGATCGTCATCAGGCGAGCGGGAGCCCCGAAGTCGCTTTCCATTCGTTGTTGGAGCGGGCCGGGCAGGTGCCCGAGTAAGGGAGCAAGGAGGATGCTCGAGCGGCGGCGCCTCTCGGCATCGAGCCGCCGGCGCCCTACGGCCTGCCTCGCGGCTTCGCTTTCCTCGTCGTAACGCTCGAGGACGCGGATCGTGTGCCGCTCGTCCCAGGCCTCGAGGTAGTAGCAGATGCCCCCGTCCTCGTTGGGGATCGCTTCGAACACCTCGAAGAGCGCGCCCTCCCAGCGGACGGCGGTGCCCGGATGCGCGGGGGCCGTCAGCGTCCGGTCGCGGCGCGCCTGCCAGCCCTTCGACACGGCGCAGGTCAGGCGAAGATCTCCCCCGGAGCTCTGGTCGACGCGATCCGAGCCGAAGGCCTTCCTCTCCACGTGCGCGTAACTATATCACAATTGATATAGTCGCCTCCCCGGTGTCGTCGCCGAAGCCGCCGGCGACTGATGCACTTGTATCAGCCAGATCGAGTCGCGGCTCCCGTAGCATTCGTTCGCGGTTGTAAACTCGAACGAAAGAAGTCCATTTTTCGAAGGAGGAGAGGTATGCGGAAGAACGTGTTCAAGGTTTCCCTGGCGGCCTGCGGAGCCCTCGTTCTCTTGACGGCCGTCGGCATGGCGGGCGACAACTGGGTCGGAATCTGGAAGCTCGACGTCGGCAAGTCCAAGTTCAGCCCGGGCCCCCGTCCGAGGGGTGAGACGCTGAAGTTCGTCGTGACGAAGGAGGGAACCCAACTGATTTCCGACACGATCGACGCCGAGGGAAAGACTCTTCACGGCACCTACGCCTCCCACTTCGACGGCAAGGACGTCCCGTGGACCGGAAATCCGGAAGCCGACACGGCGTCACCGAAGAAGATCGACGACAACAACTATGAGAACACCTGGAAAAAGGACGGCAAGGTGACCATGACGGTCAAGGTGACCGTGTCGGCGGACGGCAAGACTTTGAACGTCACCCAGTCCGGCACCAACGCCAAGGGCCAGGCCGTGAACAACGTGGCCGTCTTCACCAGACAGTAGGCCAAAGCGTCTCGATTCCGAATTTTGAAATGAGCCCGCGCCAGGCGCGGGCTCATTCGCCGAGGCGCACCGGGATCACCGTGGAGCGGCCCGACGCGGCCCCTTCGCGCCTTCCGCGCAGCGCGAGGAGAGAGACCGCGCGCAAGCCCGCCTGAGCCTTCCGGTCGCACGGAATGGCATTGGCCCGGTATGTTTCGAAACGTCCGTCTGGGGACCCCCGCGGGCGTTGGTGGGCCGTGTGGGACTCGAACCCACGACCACCGGCTTAAAAGGCCGATGCTCTACCGACTGAGCTAACGGCCCAAGTCTCAGCAGTCGTGAAGGATACTTCAATTCGAATCCGCTGCGACATGGCCGACTCTTCACGCTGTGCCGTGTTTGTGCCGAGTTCCCCGACTCTCTTTGGCGTCAGATCGTCCTTCTCGTGCTCGGCGCAGGTGGTGCGATGGAGAAGTCGAGCACCGCAGCCGCGTCATCGAGCAAATCGTCCGACGAGTGACAGGGTCGAACGAATGCCGGAAGTCATGTGGGTGCCGCAGCGACGCCTGACTCTTCCTCTTCCGAGTGATCAGCGAGAGGGACGGGAAAAGGATCTGCGAGAACTGCGCAGCCCGTTGCGAAGGCCGCACCGGCGAATCGAGTAGCGGGCCCCTGCCAAAGCGTGGTCTACTTCTCGTCAGTTCCCGGCTCAGACACAATAGGCTGGATGAGGGCTGACGATGAAAGAGACCACCAACGACTCGGTCGTCGGACTACTTAGCGACTCACCAACCGGAGAGGACCGCCAAGTCCGACGAGGCAACACCATGGGACGAGAACTCCCGAGCCGCCCCGAGGGATCACGCCGGACAGCCCGCCGGACCAGGTATTTCCGCTTCCTCGTTCTCGGCGGCGACCTCCTGTTCGCGGCGACTCTTGGGGCCGATCAGGTCATCCCGATGACTGCGCATGCCAAAGGGGCGCTCGGCAGCGTTTGGCGCAGCGATCTTCGTATGTATAACCCGACGTCGGAGCCGATTTCTGGGAGGCTCATCTTTACCGAGAGGGGCACGAGCAGCGGTTCTTCCGATGTCTCGCTTGCCTACGCGATCGCTCCTGGTGGGGTAACGGTTCTCACGGACGTGTATGGGTTGTCTCATCCTGGCCATGATGGTGTGGCTTTGTGCTTGGTGAAGCCCGATCGTGGCCAAGATGATCCCGTACTTGATCCCACGACGTACAACCTCTTGCCCGATGGTGGGGAGCTGCCCACTCGGCCAACGGTCTTCCGCCCCGAGTCTGACTATCTTGGTAAGGGCTATGTCCTTGCCGGTATTACTGGGAAGGAGATCGAGCGTACCGGCGCGTACGTGATGATCGGTCCCAGCCACACGGAGATCAAGTTCACCGGTCCGGACGGTCTTGAAGCGACGCAGAGTTATGAACCTTACATGTTCGTGCAGTACAACCGCGCAGAGCAGCTCTTTGAAAAGGTGAGCGACGAGCCGATCAAGAAGACGACCGACGAGGCGATTGAGAAGGTGACCATCAATCCGAACAGCGCATTGCGAGCAGAAATTACCGCTGGCAGCGCACGAGTCGCGCTCACCAGGAACAACAATGTCAGCAACCATGCGCACTGGGTGGACTTAGAAGTCATCCAGGGACCACCGCAGCCGGCCGCGGCCGCGGCCTACGTCGACAAGTGGTTGCCGATACACACAATCTGGCTCAACAACAGGGAGATCAGAACACTCATCAAAGGCGCCGACGGATTAGCGGACCGCGCAGAAGAGCTCGCCGCCGCGCTTTACGAAGGCCGTCCCGAGAGCGCCTATGGCACGGATGTCATCAGATCGTATGCCGATGGGAGAGGTTATCCGCCCATCGAAGTCGATAGTTCCAAAGACCCATTCCTGTGGGACAACATCAACACCACGAACGACCACGGCTATCGCCTCGGAAGCGTGACATTTTTTACACGATCGGAGCCGCACCGATACACCCCCGGCGATCCATGGCTCGCCGATATCCGCACACTCGTCCGTCAATCACTCATCGAACAAATAACCACCTGGCCGGTAAAATACGGCGGGCGCAGGACGAGCTGGAAGCCGAACATGGACCACGACCCAACCTGGCGCACACAAGATCCAAACTAGACCGAGGCGTTCGTCGCAATCGCCACTCGCTGCTGCCGCACACCCGTACTCGTAGACGAGATCGGGGCCCGCAGAACGAGCCTCTGCGTCATAAGGCGCGCGATCGCGCAGATCCGACCGTCAGGAAGGTTTGGGCAGCGACGAGAGGAACGCCGACTCGACGCGCCAGATCGTCTCCTCGCGGCGAGGACCGGTCGCGATGAGGACGGCGGATGCGCCGACGCGATCCTCGAGAAAGCGGACGTAGTCCTTCGCCGCCGGCGGCAGATCGTCGTATCGGGTCACGGCGGTCGTCTTGGTCCTCCAGCCGCGGCGCTTCTCGTAGCGGGGCTCCAGGCGCGCGACGTCCTCGACTAAGGCCGGCAGGGCGTCGACCTCTCGGCCATCCAGCCCGTAGCCGACGCACACCGGGATCTCCTCGAGATCGTCCAGCACATCGAGCTTCGTGATCGCCACCGCGTCCGCGCCGGAAAGCTCCACGGCGGTTCGCGCCACGACCGCGTCGAACCAGCCGATCCGCCGGGGGCGGCCGGTGGACGTCCCGTATTCGTTGCCTCGGGCGCGCAGGTGCTCGCCCGTCGCATCCGACAGCTCCGTGGGAAACGGGCCGCCGCCGACTCGCGTCGTGTAGGCCTTGAGCACCACCAGGACTCCTTCGAGCGCCCGGGGCGGAATCTGCAGGCCCGAGGCGACCGCCGCCGACGTGCAGTGGGACGACGTAACGAACGGATAGGTACCGGCAGACATGTCGAGCATCGCGCCGTGCGCTCCTTCGGCGAGGAGCGTCCCTCCGGCGGAGAGGTGGCGGCGCAGGTGCCGGCCCGTGTCGGCAACGTGCGGCTTCAGCATCTCGGCGGCGCGCCCGAGTTCCATGACCACGTCGCCCGGCGCCGGCACATCCGGGCCCCCGAGTGCTCGGGCGAGGACGCCGGTCTCGGCGGCGAGGCTCGCGACGCGGTCGCGCAACGTCTCGGGGCGGTAGAGCTCGGCCACGCGGATGCCCTTGCGGGCCGCCGCCGACTCGTACGCCGGGCCGATGCCCCGAAGAGTCGTGCCGATCTTGGACCGGCCGGCCGCCGCTTCCCGCGCAGCGTCGAGGAGACGGTGGTAGGGAAGAATGACCTGCGCGCGATCCGAGAGGAGGAGGTTGCCTCCGACCTCGATCCCTTGGTCGCGCAGGGCGCGGATTTCCGACAGAAGGGCGTCGGGATCGACGACGACTCCCGGACCGATGACGGCGTTGCGCCCGCGCACGATGCCGGCGGGCAACAGATGAAAGGCGAAGTGGCGGTCGCCGAACTTGACCGTGTGGCCGGCATTATGGCCGCCGTGATAGCGCGCGACGATGTCGAATCGGTCCGAGAGCAGGTCCACGATCTTCCCCTTGCCCTCGTCTCCCCACTGTCCGCCGAGCACGGCCACTACTTTCAAGGCGTCGCGTCTCCAAAAAACGCCGCAGCGTAACAGATTCGAGGCTTCCTTTCAGCCGAGGACGGCCGTCGACGCGGGCTAGAATCGCGCGATGCGAATTCTCCGATTGACGGGGCGCGACCTGACGCTCGAGTCCCTGCGGGCCGTAGCGGACCGAGAAGCGCGGGCCGCTCTCGCCCCGCCGGCGCGCCGGGCCATCGCCGCCTCGCGGCGCGCGGTCGAGGCGGCGCTCCGGCGTCGCGACCGTGTCTACGGCCTGACGACGGGCTTCGGAA
This sequence comes from Thermoanaerobaculia bacterium, assembly GCA_035498405.1. Taxonomy (GTDB): domain Bacteria; phylum Acidobacteriota; class Thermoanaerobaculia; order UBA5066; family Gp7-AA6; genus DATBFU01. The sequence continues at coordinate 68,567 of DATKAE010000132.1, forward strand.
ACTTCGCGAACGTCGAGATCTCTCCCGCCGAGATCGAGGTTCTGCAGCGAAACCTCGTCCGAAGCCACGCCGCGGGGGTGGGCGAGCCCCTGCCGGATCGGGCGGTGCGCGCCATGATGGTCCTGCGCGCCAACGCGCTCGCGCGGGGCTTCTCGGGCGTTCGCCCCTCGACCGTCGAGACCCTTCTCGCGATGCTCGCCGCAGATCTCCTGCCGGTCGTGCCCCGGCAGGGGAGTGTGGGCGCCTCGGGAGACCTGGCGCCGCTCTCGCACCTCGCTCTGGCCCTGATCGGGGAAGGAGAGGTGCGCCGGCGCGGCCGCCGGCTTCCGGCGGGGCGCGCGCTCGCGGCGGCGCGGATCCGTCCGGTCACCCTGGGCGCCAAGGAGGGACTCGCCCTGATCAATGGCGTTCAGATGAGTGTGGCCGTCGGAGGCCTCGCCCTCGAGCGGGCAATCTTCCTGTCGAAGGCCGCGGACCTTTGCGGCGCGGCGACGCTGGACGCCTCGCGGGGGTCGGACGCGGCGTTCGACGCGCGGATCGTGGGCGCGCGTCCCCATCCCGGGGCCATCGCCTCGGCGCGCAACCTGCGACGTTTGCTCGCGGGAAGCGCCATCCGGGAATCGCACCGCGGGTGCGGCCGCGTGCAGGACAACTATGCGCTGCGTTGCATGCCCCAGGTGCACGGCGCGGCGCGCGACGCCTTCGCCCATGCCCGGGAGGTTCTGGAGCGGGAGATGAACAGCGCCACCGACAATCCCCTCGTCTTTCCGGGACGGGGCGACATCGTGTCGGGAGGCAACTTCCACGGAGCCCCCGTCGGCTTCGTGCTCGACTACGCCGCCCTGGCGGCGGCCGACCTCGCCTCGATCTCCGAGCGGCGGATCGCCAAGCTCGTCAACCCGGCGACCTCGGAGCTGCCGGCTTTTCTCGTCGAGAAGGGCGGGCTCAATTCGGGCCTGATGCTGGCGCAAGTCACGGCGGCGGCCCTGGTGTCCGAGTCCAAGACGCTGGCACATCCGGCGTCGGTCGACTCGATCCCCACTTCCGCCGACAAAGAGGATCACGTCTCGATGTCTCCGATCGCGGCGCGCAAGCTCTCGACGATCGTGGAGAACCTGGAGTGGGTCCTCGCGATCGAACTGATGTCGGCGTTTCAGGCGATGGAGTTCCTACGCCCGCTTCCCTCCTCCCGACCGATCGAGCGAGTCCGGCGCGCCTTCCGTCGGGTGGTCGAGCCCTGGACGGAGGACCGTCGGCTCGCCCCGGATCTCCAGGCGTCCCGGCAGTTCCTCTCGAGCCCGAGTTTCCTCGACGCCGTCGGCTCTCTCGCCTGAAGGAAGCGCGCGAGGACCCGGCTATACTCTGCCCGTGACGACGAGTGTGTCCGCGACGCGCTCCGTGCGCGCCGCCCGGGGAACGGCGCTGCGCTGTCTCGGCTGGCCCCAGGAAGCCGCCCTCCGGATGCTCGAAAACAACCTGGACCCCGACGTGGCCGAGAAGCCCGAGGAGCTGATCGTCTACGGAGGAACCGGCAAGGCGGCGCGCAACTGGGAGTGCTTCGACGGAATCGTTGCCGTTCTGAAGCGCCTGCGCGCCGACGAGACTCTGCTCGTGCAGTCGGGCAAGCCCACGGGAGTCTTCCCGACGCACGCCGACGCGCCCCGCGTGCTGATCGCCAACTCGCTGCTCGTGCCGGCGTGGGCCACGGGCCGGGAGTTCCGGCGGCTGGAGGCGATGGGCCTGACGATGTTCGGCCAGATGACGGCCGGCTCCTGGATCTACATCGGCACGCAGGGGATCGTACAGGGGACCTTCGAGACGTTCGCCGCCGCGGCCAAGAAGGAGTTCGGCCTGGACCATCTGGAGGGGCGGCTGGTCGTCACGGCGGGCCTCGGGGGCATGGGAGGCGCCCAGCCCCTGGCGGCAACGATGAACGGGGCGGCAGCCTTGATCGCAGAGGTGGACTCCGAGCGGATCGACCGCCGTATTCAAACGCGGTACCTCGACCGGCGGGAGGATGTCCTCGACCGCGCCATCGACCAGGCGCTCGAGGCGCGAGACGCGGGCCGGGCCGTCTCGATCGGTGTTCGGGTCAACGCGGTCGACCTGCTCGAGCGGCTGATCGCGCGCGGGATCGCGCCCGACCTGATCACCGACCAAACCTCGGCTCACGACGAATTGAACGGCTACGTGCCGCGCGGCGCGCCCGACGAGGATCTCGTGCTGCTGCGGCGCCGGGACCCGGAGGCGTATCTGAAGCGCTCCTACGCCACCATGGCCGCGCATGTGCGGGCGCTGCTCGAGCTGCAACGCCGCGGAGCCGTCGTTTTCGATTACGGAAACAACCTGCGGGGTCAGGCCCTGAAGGCGGGCGTGGACGACGCCTTCAAGATCGGCGGCTTCGTTCCCCTCTACATCCGCCCGCTCTTTTGCGAGGGCAAGGGGCCGTTCCGCTGGGCGGCGCTCTCGGGGGATCCCGAGGACATCCGCGCGACGGACCGCGCCCTGCAGGAGTTGTTTCCCGAGAACCGCCAGCTCAAACGGTGGCTGACGCTGGCCGATGAACGCGTGGCGTTCCAAGGCCTGCCGGCGCGAATCTGCTGGCTCGGGTACGGTGAGCGGGACCGAGCGGGCCTGCTCTTCAATCAAATGGTGCGAGAGGGCCGGGTGCGGGCCCCGATCGTGATCGGCCGGGACCACCTCGACTCGGGCTCGGTCGCCTCTCCGAACCGCGAGACCGAGGGCATGCGAGACGGATCCGATGCGATCGCCGACTGGCCGATCTTGAATGCGCTGCTCAATACGGCCTGCGGAGCCACGTGGGTGTCCGTCCACCACGGCGGGGGGGTCGGGATCGGCTACTCGATCCACGCCGGGATGGTCGTCGTGGCCGACGGGACGCCCGAAGCCGATCGTCGGCTTCGCCGCGTGCTCAATGCCGACCCGGGCACCGGGGTGATGAGGCATGCCGATGCGGGATACCCCGAGGCGATCGCCACCGCGCGGGCGCGCGGGGTGGACTTGCCGCTGATTCGTTGACCGGAAAGACCGGGCCGGTACCGTGGGCGGTGACCGCCAACCCTTGACCCGGTGGGTGAAGGCCGCCCTGATCCTGGGCGGCGCGCTCGTTCTCCTCTGGCTCGACGGCTGGTTTGCGGCGGGAGGGACACCGCACCGGCCGGTCCGGTTGACGCCGGCTCTCACCGAAGCCTTCGCTCGCGCGGCCTCCGATCTGGCGGCGCGGGCGAGCTCCTTTTCGGAGAATCCGGAAGTCTCCCGCTCCCTCCTCGGAGGCGGTGTCCTCGTCGACCGCGCCGCCCTATTCGCGGCCGCCCGCGAGGCCGTGGAGGGAGCACCCCCCGGCCTCTGGCTCGCGCTGAGCGACCGCGCCGGCAACGTCCACGCCTGGTGGGGCGAGACGCCCTCGCCCGTCCCCCAGCTCTCGGACGCCGATGGATTCTCGGCGCTGTGGTCGGCGACCACGCTGACCCTCGTTTACCGGCGGTCGGTCGGGACGGGCCCGCGGGAGGGCGTCGTCGCCACGGCGCGGTCCTTCCCCGTTCGCGCGCCGGACTTCGGCAATGCCCTGGGCCTGGCCGGGGAGGCGGCCGCCTGGAGGCCGGTCGGCCGGTCCGACGCGGCGGCGCTCTTTCGCGACGGCGACGCGTTCGTCGCCGCGGTCCCAGCCGACTGGGTCGAGCCGGCGCCGTCGCGCCGGGGAATTCCCTTCGCATTGGCCGTGCTCGCTGCCCTCTTCGGATTCGCGCGATCCCGCGGGCCGATGGCTGCCGGTATGTGGCTCGCATTGCTGTTCCTTCTTCTGACCTCCTTCCTGAGCGCGGAGCCGCGGGCGCTGGCATCTCCGACCGCGTGGCCCCTGGCGATCGGCGTCGCCGCCGTTGCGCCGGCGCTCTACGGTCTTCGAGGCGGGGACCGGGGCTCGCGGGGCCCGGTCCGAGTCGCGCTCGGATACGGCTTGCTTGTCGCCTCTCTTGTCTCTGCGACGCGCATCGAGCCGCCGGAGCTGACGGGGATCGGACAGGGAGGACTTCGCGCCCTGCTCGACTTGTCGGGTCTGACCGCGTTGGTGGTCGCGGCTTTGGCGTTCGGGGCCGCAGGTCGGGGGAAGACTCGTTCCTCGCAGAAGTGGTTGACCGCCGCGGTGATCTTCACCGCCGCCATGATCGTCGCGAGTCTCGCGGTCATCTCGGCCGCCCCGGTGGAGCCCGCCGCGGTTCTTCTCATGGCAGTCGCGGCCTTCGAGCTGTGGGCGCGAGCTGTCGGGCCGCAGACCGAGGAGCCCTTCGTCCTGCCGCGGCTGCTGGTCGGGGCCGCCGCTCTGGTCGTGTTGATCGTCTCGCCTTTGCGCGAGCACGCGCGCGCGGCCGAAGCCTTTCGGATCGCCTCGGCCATCCGTGTTCCGGACCCCGAGCTTCCCTCGACGAGCGCTGTCGCGGCGGCTCAGTACGCCGTGGCCCGTATCTCCCAGATCGACCTGCAGCGGGATCTGCCGGCACCGGTGTCGGATGTCGACCTTTCGGACCTCGCCTATCGGATCTGGCGGGATGGCGCCGACGGCCCCGAGGGGCGGGCCCTGATTTCGTACGAGATCTTCGATGGCGCGGGCCGATCGCGTAGTCGTTTCTCCCTGATTCCCGAGGCCGAGACGCCGGAGGAGGCGGCCGCCGCATCCATTCGCATCGACCGGTTCCGTGTCGCGGTCGTGCGGCGCCTCGTCGGTCTGCGGTCCGGCCACGGTCTGTGGGGTGTGGCGCGCGTCGAGGTCGCCGACTGGCCGAATTGGGACCCGCTGCCTCCTCGGATCGGCGTGTATCGGCGGCTCGTGCTGGGACCCGGAGCCGAGCGCGGGCCCTGGGTGGCGCCCCGGCGCCCGCTGCTGGCGAGCTACGCTCCCGACGGGGAGGGCCGCGACGAGGGTCTGCGTCTTTCTCCGGCCCTGCTGGCGCGCCTGCGGGGAGCCGATCGCCCGCAGCGCGTGCACCTCCTCTATCGCGGCCAGGTGCTCTACGGGGAGGTGCGTCCCGCCCGAGACGGGTACCGATTGATTGCCTTGCCGCTGCCCGACTTCTTCGGTCGACTCTTGACGGCCGCCCTCCTGATTCCCGGGGTCGTGGTCGTTTATCTGGTGGGCAGCGCTCTTCTTCTCGGCCGCCTGATCTGGCAGGAGCCGCGCGACGGTCTGCTTCCCGGCTGGGTCCGGACGTTCCGGGGGCGGCTGGTGGCGCTGTATGTGCTCGGTGTTCTCGTTCCCCTCTTCGCGGTGACTTTTTTCCTGCGGTCGCAGATCGAGACGCGCTCACAGAGGGAGACCGTTGACCATGCCCGGACCGCGCTCGGAACGGCGCGCCGCGTCCTGGACGACTATCTGCCGTCTGCCGCGGCAGCGCGCGGCCGGTTGGGGCTCCTCGACGACACGCTGATCGCCTGGCTCGCCAACGCCGTGGGATATGACCTGTCGGTCTACGGGCCCGACGGCAGCCTCATCGCGACCTCCCGCCGCGACCTCTACGCCTCCGGCCTCCTTCCGGATCGGGCTTCCGCCTCGGTGTACGTTTCGGTGGGGCTCCAGGGAGCGGCCCAGCTGGAGGGCTCGCGGCGGGTGGCCGGGAGCCGATTCGAGGAGGTCACGGCCGCGCTTCGCGCGGTCCCGGGCGTGCCGGGTCTGACGGCGCCGGCCCTGCTGTCGCTGCTGCTGCTTCCGCAACAGGAGGTGGCCGCGGCCGAAGCGTCGCAGTTGACGGCGGCCGTCTGGGCCTTCAGCGTCCTGATCTTCCTCGTCTCCGCCGCGATCGCCGGCCGCCTGGCGGTGCGCGTCGCGCGGCCCGTGGCCGACCTGGTCGAGGGGACTCGCGCCGTTTCGCGCGGCGACTTCTCGCCGCACATCCCGGAGCCGCCCGACGAGGAGCTGCGCGAACTGGTCCGTGCCTTCCTCTCGATGTCGCAGAGCCTCCGGACACAGACCGAAGCGGTCTCTCGGGAAAAGGAGCGGCTGGCGACACTGCTCTCCCATCTGACCGCGGGTGTCGTGGCGTTCGGCGAGGCCGGCCGGGTCCTGCTCGCCAACCCGGCAGCCGTTTCGCTCGGGGGAGGCGGGGGGGACGCCTCGACGGTCGACGCCCTCTTCCCGGGCGACGCCATGCGAGCGGTGCGCGCCGTCTTGTACCACGCTCCGGGGCGCCCGGTGACGGCGGAGGTCGAGCCGCGCCCGGGCGAGCGATGGCGGATCGTCTCGGTTCCCCTGCCGCTCGCCGCCGAGGGAGACCGGATGGCCGTCATCGAGGATGTCTCGGACGTCGTCCGTTCGAACCGCCTGGCGGCGTGGGCCGAGATGGCGCGGATCATCGCCCACGAGATCAAGAACCCGCTGACGCCGATTCGGTTGTCCGTGGAGCACCTGCGCGAGGTCTGGCGGCGCGGATCCTCCGACTTCGATCGAGTGCTCGAGGACTGCGTGTCCAACGTCTTGCGGCAGACCGAGGAGCTGCGCCGGTCGGCCGCGGAGTTCTCCGACTACGCGCGGCTGCCCCGTCCCGAGAAGGCCCCGGTAGACCTCGGGCGGGCCATGCGGGAAGCGGCCGCGGCCTTTGCGGGCGCGCCCCGGATCCGCTGGAGGCTGCGCGCCGAGCCGACGGCGATGGCCGATGCCGATCCGCGACTGCTCGCCCGGGTCTTCTCGAACTTGATCGGCAACGCCGTCGAGGCCCTGGGGCCGGGCGGCGGCGAGATCGCGCTCGGCCTCACCCGCGAAGCCGACCGCGCTCGCGTTACCATCGAAGACGATGGTCCCGGCGCCTCCCCGGAGATCCTGGCCCGCCTCTTCGATCCCTACTTCTCGGCTCGCAGCGGCGGCACGGGGCTGGGACTGGCCATCGTCAAGAAGATCGTGGAGGAGCACGGCGGAACGATTTCGGCAGAAAATCGTCCGGAAGGGGGATTTCGCGTGAGCTTCGATCTGCCTCTTTCCGAGGCGGCCCAGACCGCCGACGCGCGCAGTGCATCATGAGCAGCCGCAGACCTGCCGCGCCAATTCTCGCCCTGGCGCTCTCGATGCTTGCCTGCGGCGGGCAGGGGCGGTCGGGACCGCGATCCCTCCCGGCCGGAGACGCCGTCTGGTTCTCGGACGGGCTGGCCGCCGCCGAACCGGAGGCCCAGGCGGTCTTGTCGCGCGGAGCCTTCGCGCACGCCTTCCTGCCGGCGATGTCTCTGCGCAAGCAGGGCGGCGCCTGGAAGGCCTCCGTCGCGCCGCCCCCGACGCGGCCCCTGGCCGGGATCCCCGTCGTCCTGCGGGTCGATTCGGACCCGGAGTTCGCATCGGCCCTTTCGCCCGGCGCCGAGGAAGCCCTGGCCGGTGCGATCGGGGAGGGGCTCGGAAGGCTGCTCGCGGCGCGTGGCGCCTTCGGAAAGGTCGAAGGAGTGCACCTGGACCTTCCCTTCTCCGCATCGGCGGCCGAGACTTTCGGCGCGCTCGTCGGGAAGCTTCGCTCGCGCGTGCCGCCCGATCTCTTCCTGACCGGCTCCCTGCGCTTCGCGCCGGCCGAAGGACAAGCCGAAGACCTGCGAAAGCGGCTTGCTCCACTGGATGGCCTCGTCGCGTTCGTCTTCGGAGAGGGAACTTCCGCCGATCCGATCTCGACCGACGCCCTGGGAAAGCCGTGGTGGGCGGGATACCTGGCCGGCGCCCGCGGGGAGTGGACGGACGCCGCCGGCACTCCGCGGCCCGCTCTCGGCGAAAAGTTCTTGCGGGCCTTGACCGACGAAGCGCGTGTGCCGCTCCGCCACGATCTGGCGCTCAACCAGGAAGGGGTCGCCGGCTTTCTCTTCCAGCCCGCCGCGCCCGTCGAGATCGAGGGCTCGACGTTCGGTGCGGGAGACCTGATCTCCTTTCACCAGCCGCTGGTCACGGAGCTGCTCTATCGGTTCGGCTCCGACCTGGCCGGCCGCAAGCTGATGAAGGGTCGGCTCGTCGTGATGGATGGATCGTCGGAGTCCGAGAGGATCTTCACCCTGGCGGCCCTCTCGGACGTGCTGCTGGGACGGCCGCTCCTGCCCGAGCTGCGCGTATCGGTGACGCCCGATACGACGGGTGTACGGGTCGAAGCCGAAAATCGCTCCATGCACGCGTCGGTCATCTCGCGCACGACCAACTGGGTGGAGGTCGACATTCCCTCCAATCACATCAGCGATGTCCAGCCTGGCGGCTTCGACCGGTACGAGGTCTTCGACGCGGAGGGTCGCCCGGTCACGCCGGGCCGCGCCACACGGGTGCGCTTCTACGAGACGCTGGTGGGCCCGCAGGAGCGGATCTCCGGCGCGGCGATCCTCCTTCGCGGCCGGCCGCCCGCCGACTGCTGCCGGTTCCGCTCGCACGTGCTCGCGGCATCCGGCACCGAGCTGGCCGGCGACTGGAGCGCCCCTCCCGTTGCCCCGACCCCGACGCCGGGGAAGACCAAGGCGAAACCCAAAGCGGGGCGGCGCTGACCGCGAGCCGGGGTTACGGGCTCGGGAGCGGGGGCGAGGGGGGCTTCCTCCGAAGGAGCGAAAAGAGCTTTGCGACGGGGCCCGAAGCCGCGAACGTGATGGAGACGGTCAGGAGGGCGATCTTGGGCGCGAGCGCGATGACCACGAACAGGGCGGCGATCAGCGGCAGGATCCAAGCCGGGCGACGCCGCCGGAGGTCGAGATCCTTGAAGGAGCGGTAGCGAATCGTCGAGATCATCAAGTAGGAAACCAACACCGTCATCACGAGCAGACCCGCCATCCACACCCGTGACACGAGCCGGTCCGGAGTCGCCAGCACGAGGCTCACGATCGTGGCCGCCCCTGCGGGAATCGGCAGTCCGACGAAGTAGCGCTTGTCGACAACCTTGGTCTGGATGTTGAACCGGGCGAGCCGCATCGAGCCGCAAACCACGAACAGGAAGGACCCGATCCAGCCGACGCGGTCGAAGTCGGACAGGCCCCAGGAGTAGGCGAGAACGGCTGGCGCCACACCGAAGGAGACCAGGTCTGCCAGCGAGTCGTACTCTTCCCCGAACTCCGAAGTCGAGTTGGTCAGGCGCGCGATGCGGCCGTCCAGGGCGTCGAGAATGGCGGCCACGATCACCAGCACCGCCGCGCTCTCGAACATTCCCCGGATAGACGCCCAGATCGAGAGATAGCCGCAGAAGAGGTTGCCGACGGTGAAGAGCGTCGGGAGGACGAAGAGTCCCCGGGACAGTCGCAAACGCGAGGAGGGTTTCATGAGAGGGGTGAGGGGCGAGGAGTGACAGGCGAGGAGGGGAGGCACCGGCCGGAGGCCTCGGCGCGCTCTCTCCCGGTGCGGGCCGGAGGCTCGCGCATCACTTCCATCGGGCGATTCCGGTTCGACCCGCGCGCACCTTGTCGCCGCGCCGGACGAGGATCTCAACCTCATCGGGGGCGAACAAGTCGACGCGCGAGCCGAACTTGATCATGCCGATTCGCTGAGCGCGCGCGAGCTCGTCTCCGGGTCGCGCCGTGAAAACGATCCGGCGCGCGAGCGCCCCGGCAATCTGCTTGAACGTGACGGTCCCGCGCGCCCCCCCGACGGTGATCCGGTTCTGCTCGTTCAGCGTCGATGCCTTTTCGTCGAAGGCGGCCATCTTCTTGCCGGGGCTGTAGGAGTAGTGCGTCAGGCGGCCCGTAATGGGGGAGCGGTTGACGTGGCAGTTGAAGACCGACATGAAGATGGAGATCCGGCGCGCGGCGCCCGCCGGCGCTTCCGGGGCCGACTCGATCGAGAGAACCGTTCCGTCGGCGGGCGAGACGATCGTCTCTTCCCCGCCCTCCGGGGATCGTTCGGGGTCGCGGAAAAACTGCAGCAGAAAGACGAGAAGGAGCAGGCAAAAGACGGCCACGGCCGGCTGTCGCAAGAGGAGAGCGGCCGCCGAAGCCGCAAGGGCGACGCCGAGGAAGGGCCAGCCCTCCCGGGCGATCGGAATCTTCAGTGGGCGACCCCGCCGCGATGGCTTCGGGCGATTTCCTCCATTCGGTCCTTGAGGAGGAGTTTCTCCTTCTTCAGACGCTTTTCCTCGAGCTCTTCGTCCTCGGAAAGGCGCGTCTTGCCGGCGAGAGCTTGGAGCCGCAGCTCATGATCGCGGTGGGATTCGAGCAGGCGACGGTATTCCGCGTCGATCTCCGTCAGGTCCTCCGAGTGGGCTTGGTTCATCGCTCGATCCTCCTTAAGTTGTTGAATTGGGTTCGGGAAGACGGGCGGGTCACGACCGAAGTCTAGCGGCGGAAGAAGGGCGTTTCAACCGGCAGGGCGGCGACCGGCAAGACCAGGGCGAAGGCGTCCTCCCCGTCCTGGTAGTACGCCTTGCGCCGATAGGCCTCTCGGAAACGATACGAACGGTAGAACTCTCGCGCCGTCGTGTTCGAAACGCGAACCTCCAGAGTCACCGTGGTCGCTTTCGTGGCGCGGGCGCGCTCGAGGGCGTCCTCGAGCAGCCGGCGGCCGTAGCCGAGCCGTCGCAACTGCGCGTCGGTGGCGATCTTGTTGATGTGGAACTCGTCGTGGAGCGAAATGGCAAAGAGATAGCCGCCGACGAGAGGAGGCGGACCGTCGGGGCGCACGAGCACGCGAGCGTAGCGAAAGGCCTCTCCGAGCTCACTCTCGAAGAACTCGCGCTTCCAGGGGACCGGGAAGGACTCCTGCTCGATTCGAGCGATCTCGTCCAAATGGGCGGCCTCGGCCGGGACCAGGCGGTAGTCCGCCGGATCCGGCCTACGCAGCGCCATGCTTCTCCTCCGCGGCGCTCGTCCGAGCGTAGATGGCGTGAAACGGATCAGAAGTCGCCGGGCGGGGCGCGCGGGCCACGGCGAGCGCGAGGGCGTGGGCCGGCGAGCGGGGGAGCGCCCGTCCCTGCGGCGTCAGCAGATCCCGGGGCAGCGCCACCTGGTCGTCCGTGCCAACCCGTCGGGCGGCCTCGACGCGCGAAAGCCGCGCGGCGGGCCGTCGTGCCTCGGCGCGCGGTCCCTCCAGTCCGAATTCCTGGAGAACCACCTCGCCGCGGCCGGCGTCCAATGCGGTCCAGACCGGGCCGCCGGACACGCCCCGGCAGGCCTCCGCCATGGCTTCGAAAGTCGGGACGGTCTCGACGGGGATTCCCGCCGCCCGCGAGAGACCCCAGGCGGTCGCGAGCCCGACGCGGAGTCCGGTGAAGGAACCGGGCCCGGCGCAAACCGCCAGACGCGAGATCTGCTCGAGTGAGAGACCGCTTCGCGCGAGGCAGCGGCGGATGGCGGGCAGCAGTTCTTCCGAGGCCTGGCGGTCGGGCGGAAGATTCTCTTCGAATGTCTCGCCGCGGGCGAGCAGCGCCACGCCCGGAGCGGGGCTCGCGGTGTCAACGGCGAGCACGTTGCGTTCGTCCGCCACGACCGTTCTCCTGTTTTATGCTAGCAGACGCGTGAGCGCTCCGCCTCCCCGAGCTACTCCGATGCTCCGGCAGTACTTTGAAATGAAAAACCGCGTGCCGGACGCGATCCTCTTCTACCGCATGGGCGACTTCTACGAGATGTTCTTCGACGACGCCCGCGAGGCCGCTCCGTTGCTCGGCATCGCCCTGACCGCTCGACACAAGGACTCGGACATCGAAGCGCCGATGTGCGGTGTGCCCTACCACAGCGCGGACCATCACATCGCGCGGCTCGTCGCGGCCGGACGCAAGGTGGCCGTCTGCGACCAGGTGGAGGACCCCCGAGCCGCCCGGGGGCTCGTTCGGCGCGACATCACGCGCGTCATCACTCCCGGAACCGTGCTGGACGCGGAGTCGCTTCGGCCCGGAGAGCCCTCCTACCTCGCCGCGATCCTGCCATCGGGCGAGACCAGTGAGGTCGCTTTCCTCGACGTGTCGACCGGTCGCTTTCACGCGGGCAGCGTTCCCTCGAGCGGGCTCCCCGACCTGATGGCGCTCTTCCGGCCCCGAGAAGCACTGCTTCCGGCGGGCTCCCGGCTTCCGCCGTCGCCGGGCGCGATCGAGACGCGCCGGCCGGAGGCGTGGTTCGAGGCGGCCCTTGCCCAGGAGCGTTCCGCCGCGGCTTCGCCGGAGGTCCCCGGCGCGCGAGCCGCGAGCGCCGCGCTGGCTTACGCGCGAGAGGTGAGGCCCAACGCGCTCGTGCATGTGCGGCCTCCGAGCCCGCTGCATTTCGGCGGGCGAATGAGCCTCGACCGCTCGGCGCTCGCGACCCTGGAGGTGTTCGAGTCTTCTGACGGCGAGGCTTCGCGCAGCCTCTGCGCCCTCCTGGACCGCACGCGAACGCCGCTCGGCGCGCGGGCGCTGCGGGAAGCGCTCGCCCGACCGTCGACGGACCCGATCGAACTGGAGGCGCGTTGGGACGCGGTCGGGGAGCTGGCGGCCGGAGCGGCGAGCCGTGAGGCGCTCCAGGCGGCCCTCGGCGAGGTCGGGGATCTCGAGCGGCGCTTTGCCCGGATCGCGGTAGGAACAGCCGGTCCCCGCGACGTGGCGGCCTGGGCCGCGGGCTTGAAGGCGGTGCCCGCGGTCCGAGCGGCGGCGGGGGAGCTCAGGGCGAATCGGTTGCGAGACCTCGCCGATGGCGTGCCGGATACGGGAGATCTCGTTCGACTCGTCGAGGAGACATTGACGCCCGAGCCCCCGGCGCTGGCGTCGGCCGGAGGCGTCATTCGAGACGAGGCGGACGCCGAGCTCGGGCAGTTCCGAAGCCTGCGGCGCGACGCACAGGGCGCGCTGCTCGCGATCGAGGCGGAGGAGAAGAAGCGCTCCGGGATCACAAGCCTGCGCGTCCGGTACAACCGCGTTTTCGGTTACTCGCTCGAGGTGGGTCACGCCCACCGAGACCGCGTGCCCGCCGAATGGATCCGGCGCCAGTCGCTGGCCAACGCGGAGCGGTTCGTGACGCCCGCGTTGAAGGAGCTCGAGGAGAAGATCCTCGGCGCCGAGGAGCGTATCGCCGCGATCGAGGAGCGCCTTTATCGGGAGCTGCTCGGCCGGCTGGCGGCGGGAGCCGACCGCGTGGCGCAGACGGCGCGGGCAATGGCGGGGCTCGACCTCCTCGCGGCGCTCGCGCAGGCCGCGGAAGCGGGCGGCTGGGTGCGCCCGCGGCTCAGTTCGACGCCTCTGCTGCGGATCGTCGAGGGCCGGCATCCGCTGATCGAGAGCCTGAGACGGGAGGAGCCGTTCATTCCGAACGACTGCGATCTGTCCCCGGACAGAAGGATCCTCGTCGTGACGGGCCCGAACATGGGTGGCAAATCGACCTACTTGCGCCAGGTCGCGACGGCCGTGCTCCTCGCCCAGACGGGTTGCTTCGTGCCGGCGGCCTCGATCGAAATGTCCATCGTGGATCGGATCTTCACCCGCGTGGGGGCCGCCGATTACCTCTCGCGCGGGGAGTCCACGTTCATGGTCGAGATGCTCGAGTCGGCGGCGATCGTACGGGAGGCGACACCCCGCTCCTTGATCCTCTTGGACGAGGTGGGCCGCGGCACGTCGACCTTCGACGGGCTGTCGATCGCCTGGGCCCTGGTCGAACACCTGCACGACACGCCGGGCAAGAGCGCGCTTGTGCTCTTCGCGACGCACTATCACGAGCTGACGGAGATCGCACTGGTCAAACCGGCGGTGGTCAACGCGACCATGGCCGTCAAGGAGACCGGGGGAACCGTGCTCTTCCTCCGCAAGGTCATCCCCGGGACGGCCGACCGCAGCTACGGCATCCACGTGGCCGAGCTGGCCGGTCTGCCGGCCGCCGTGACCGCGCGCGCCCGGGAGATCCTCCAGAACCTCGAGAAACAGGAGCTGGACGTGAAGGGGGCGCCGGTGCTCGCGCGCCGCCAGGGAGAGAGCGCCGGCGAGGGGCAGATGCTGCTCTTCACGGCGCAGGAGGAGCTCGTGCTCGAGAAGCTGCGCGAGATGGACGTCAATCGCTTGACGCCGATCGCCGGCCTCTCGCTCTTGGCCTCGCTTCAGGAGCGCCTCAAGGGCTCGGGGTGACCGCGTCCCTCTTCGGCGTCGGGCTGTCCGGTCCCACGATCACCCGAGCCGAGCGGGCGATCCTCGACCGGCATCCGCCGCGCGGGGTGATCCTTTTTCGTCGCAACCTCGAGAGCCTGGACCAGGCGAAGGCGCTCGTCGGGGAGCTCCGGCGGTGCGGCCTGCTCGTCTTCCTGGATCAGGAAGGCGGCCCGGTGGATCGTTTGAAAGAGATCCTCGGCCCTTCGATCTCCTTCCGCGAGGCCGCCCGCAGGGGGGTGGCGCAGCGGGCCGGGGAGCTTGCGGGAGAAGCCTGCGCGCGTTTGGGCGCCTCCGTCGATCTGGCTCCCGTCGTGGACCGGAGGATAGCCGGCGCCTCCGCCGACGTCCTCGGAGAGCGCTGCGCGTCCGACGACCCGGCGGCCATTGCGCGTGCGGCCAACGGGTTCCTGTCGGGCCTTCATTCGCGCGGCGTGGGAGGCTGTGTGAAGCACTTCCCCGGCCTCGGCCGTGCCTCGCTCGACACGCACCGGGCCCTCCCCGTCATCCCGGCCGACCGCCGGGAGCGTGAACGAGACCTCACGGCCTTCCGATTGACGCAGAAGCGCGCGAGGGCGGTGATGATTTCGCACGCGGCGGGCGGCGATGGTGTGCCGGCTTCTCTCTCGCGACGGACGGCTCACGGGCTGCTGCGCTCGACCCTTGGGTTCCGCGGCGCCGCGTTCTCCGATGATCTGGAGATGGGCGCCCTTTCCGCGTTCGGGGATCTCCCGCTGCGCTGCGTGCTCGCCTGCCGGGCCGGGTGTGACCTGCTCTTGGTCTGCAGCCGCATCGAGGAGTACGGCAGCTGCGTCGAGGCGGTGGAGCGAGACGTGCCGGCGCGCCGGCGCGCCGAAGCGGCCTTGCGCCTCGACGCTTACACCCGCCACCTGCGGCGGATTGCGGGCGCCGCCCGGCGCCCGCGCGCGGTTCCGCGTCTCATCGAGGCCATCGCGGGGCTGCGCGAGGGAGGCGAGTCGGCCTGAGACCCGCCTCCGGCTCGACCGGCAGGCCGGCGAGTCCTAGAACGGCACGTCGTCGTCGTAGGTCGGCGCCTCGGCGACTTCGCTCGCCTCGCGAGCGCCGACCGGAGCGACGGCTCCGACCGCACGCGAGGCGTCGCGCGGAGACAGCATGACGACGTTGGAAGCCTTGATTTCCGTCTTGTAGCGCTTTTGCCCGTTCTGGTCCTCCCAGCTTCGGGTCTGAAGACTCCCTTCGACGTAGACCATCTTTCCCTTGTGCAGGTACTCTCCGCAGATCTGGGCCAGCCGCTCCCAGGCGACGACGTCATGCCACTCGGTCCGCTCCTGCTTCGCTCCGGAGCTGTCCTTCCAGGTCGTCGTGGTGGCAACGGAGAAACGTGCGAGGGCGGTGCCTTGCGGTGTCGTCCGAATTTCCGGGTCCTTTCCGAGATTTCCGATCAAGATCACTTTGTTGACGCTGGCCATGTGTTCACCCTCCTTTCAGGTGCTCGGAAGAATAATCCCGAAACCGGGGGACAGATGATGTCCGATCGATTCGCTTCCGCGGGACGCGGATCGGCTCGATAGAATCCGCGCACCCCATGTCTTCCGCCTCGACCGACGAGACGCACGGCCGCCTGGTGCGCTCGGCTTCTGCCATCACCCCCTGGACACTTCTGTCCCGGCTGACGGGCTACCTGCGCGAGAAGATCGTCGCGCTTCTCTTCGGAACGAGCGCGCAGACGGACGCCTTCATCGTGGCGTGGCGGATCCCGAACATGCTGCGCGACATCGTGGGCGAGGGCGCGATGTCCTCGGCCTTCATCCCGGTCTACGCACAGATCCAGTCCACCCGAAGCGACCGGGAGGCCCGAGCCTTCGTCGGGCGGGCCCTCGGGACGTTCGCCTTCCTGCTGGCGGCCCTGACCGTCGCGGGCATCGTGTGCTCTCCCTTCCTCGTCGACCTGCTGGCTCACGAGTTCCGCGCCCAGCCGTGGCAGTTCGCCCTCGCGGTCTCCCTGAACCGGTGGATCTTTCCGTACATCCTCCTCGTCTCGCTGGCGGCGCTCTTCCAGGGGGTCCTGAACGCCCATGGCCGCTTCGCGATCTCCGCCGCCGCACCCGTGTTCATGAACGTCGGGTTCATCCTCGCGACCCTCGCCCTCTTCTCGCGGCTCGAGCAACCCGTCTACGCCCTGGCGGCCGGTGTTCTGGCCGGAGGGGTCCTGCAGATGGCGGTGCAGTGGCCGCAGTTGAAGAGGCTCGGAGCCGTCGGGAGACCCGCGCTCGGCTGGCGAGACCCCGACGTGCGCCGCGTGTTGCTTCTGGTGGCGCCGCGCCTCTTCGCTTACGGGATCAACACCATCAACCTGACGTTTGCGACCCGGTTCGCGACGGAGCTCGGAACGTCGAACGTTTCGCGGCTCTACTTCGCCAACCGGCTGAAGGAGCTCGTCCTGGGCGGATTCGCCGTGGCGCTCGCCACGGCGATTCTTCCCCTGCTCTCGCGCCAGGCGCTCGCCGAGGACCGGGAGGATTTCAAGACCACCCTCGCCTTCGCGCTACGCTTGATCGCCTTCGTCACGATTCCGGCCACCGTGGGCCTGATCGTGCTTCGCCTCCCGATCCTGCGTGTCTTGCTCGAGGGCGGGAAGTTCCGCGTGGCCGATACCCAGGCGACGGCTGGCGTTCTGGCGACCCTGTCCGCGGGGCTCTTCTTCTTCGCCGTCGTTCGGGTCGTGGTCCCGGCCTTCTACGCCCTGCACGAGACGCGGCTGCCAGTCGTCGCCGCGCTCGCGGACTGCCTGGTCTTCGTCTTCGGCTGCTTCTGGCTCGTCCCGAGGATGGGTCTGCCGGGAATTGGACTGGCTGCCTCGCTGGCCGCCGGGGTGAACGTCGCGGTCCTGCTCGGCGCGCTCCGGAGGTGGCAGGGGCATCTGCGCGGAGGGGAAGTTCTCGGGTCGCTCCTGCGGATCGGAGCCGCTTCCGTGGTCATGGGCGCGGTGCTCGGCGTGGCAGACCGCGCGCTCTATCCCGCGGGCATGCGCGTCGTGCCGGCAGGACTGGTGCTGCTCGCGCTGATTCTGGGCGGCACGGTCCTGTACTGGGCCTGCGCGCACGTGCTCGGCGCCGCGGAGCCCTCGGAATTGAGAAGAATCGCCTCGAGGCGACGCGCCCGCAAGGCGGAGCCGTCCGGGGGCAGCTCGTGAAGCTCTTGATTCAGAGGGTCTCCTCGGCGGAAGTTTTCGTCGGGGGAAAGTCGGTGAGCCGCATCGGAAAGGGGCTGCTCGTGCTGCTGGGGCTGGAAAAGGGAGACGACGCGGCGCTCGCCGAGGAGGCGGCACGCAAGGTGGCGGGCCTGCGAGTGTTCGAGGACGAGGCCGGGAAGATGAATCTCGCGATCGGCGAGGTCGGCGGGGCCATCCTCGTCGTCTCGCAGTTCACATTGTCTGCGGATTTGTCGCGGGGTCGGCGGCCGGGTTTCGAACGGGCGCTGCCGCCCGGCGAGGCGCGCCCGCTCTACGAGTACTTCGCGAAAGTCGTCGGGCTTCTGGGCCTGCCGGTGGAAACGGGGGTCTTCGGCGCGATGATGGATGTGTCGTTGGTCAACGCGGGTCCCGCGACATTCTGGATCGACCTGCCGCCGCGCGCCCGCGCTAATCCGATGTGAACTGCAAGGGGACGGGGGTGAAGCAGAGCACGAAGACGACGGCGCAGAGCACGGCGATCGAGGCGCGCCGGAGGCCGAGGGGTTCCGCCTCGTTATCCACCGGCGGGTGGGCCACTCCGACGAAGAGCGCCGCGAAGACGCCGAAGAAAGCCCAGGTCGGGCCTCGAAAGGCGGTCGCCACGGCGCCGATCAACACGGCGTAGGAGATCCAGGGCTGGCGCCGGCCCGCAGCCGCCCGGAGAACGTGGCCGCCATCGAGCTGCCCGATCGGTAGCAGGTTGAGCGCCGTCACGAGGAGGCCGAACCAGGCCGCCATGAACGTGGGGTGCTCGCGGACCGCGGCACTCGAGTAATGCCCGACCCCGGCCAGGTCCTGGGCGAGGCGTACGGCCAGGGGATATTCGAAGAGGATGGTGCCCGGCGTGCTCGCTCCGGTCAAGGGCGTCGATCGCGCGACGCCGTAGAGCAGGAAGGGGATGGCGGCAGCGAAGCCAGCGAGCGGCCCGGCCGCGCCGACGTCCAACAAGGCGCGCTTGTCCCGGATCGGTTGCTTGATCCGGATCAACGCCCCGAATGTTCCGATCAGCGTGGGGATCGGTGCCGGCAGGAAATACGGAAGGGTCGCTGCCAGGCCGTACCGGCGGCAGGTCAGGTAGTGGCCCATCTCATGCACGCCGAGAATGAGGAGAAGAGGGACGGAGAACGAGAGTCCGCCCCAGAAGCCGCCGCCTCCCTCGCGCTGGAAGATCCTTCCCCCGAAGTAGGTGGTGGTGAAGAAGGTGGCGACGAGCAGGCCCAAATGAAACAGCGGGTGCTCGATCCAGCGACGGCGGGGCCGCGGGGGGGGGAGCGAGACCATCCCCGGGAAGCTCTCCATCGCCGCCTTTATCTCACGTCGGAGGAGTCTCGCGCCGCCCCGCAGGCTCCTACCGCAAACTCTCCGGCGGCGCCTTGGACAGGACCGCCGCGATGTCCGCGGCCGCGCGGGCGAGCCGCGCCGTGTCCTCGAACTTCATGGGCTTGCCGCGCCGATCTCCGTAGAGAAGCGCGACGACGCCCCGGCCCGATTGGATCGCAAAGACTCCGCAAGGCGGAGGTCCGTCGAAGAGCCTCCAGAGCGACTCCGGCCACAGTTCCGGCGAGACGCTTCCGAAATGATGCGTTCCGGACCGGGCGACCGAGGCGAAGACCGACGAAGCCTCGCGGGCGATCCGAATCGCCTGGAGAGCCGTGGCGTCGAGACCACGGGCCCGCCAGCCGACGAAGATGCCCTCGCGCAACGCCAGGAGAATCAGTCGGGGAATTTCCGGGGAGACGCTCGCCAGCACGCGGTCGAGTCGATCCTCCGTGGCGCTCGGCCGAGATGTCGCTTGGGGCGAGCGGTATCGGTCGGCTCGCTCCGCCCCTGTCGGCGGAATGATTCCGACGGGTGTCGCGGAGCCCGCGGCGTCGCGACGGAGTCCGGACGGCGGCCTGGCCGGGGGGAGATCCGGAATCGAGATGGGAGGCGCCTCGGCGGCCGTCTTTTTCGCGGTCGGCTTGCCGAGAACGGGAACGGGCGTCGCCGGTGTCGCCGCGCGTGGCTCGGCGGCGGCCGGTCGAAGGGGCTCGGCGCGGGGAATCAGGCGGCGGAACTCGAGCGGGATCGAGCGACCGTAGTATCGGCGGTGCGCCTGGAGCAGGCGCAGTTCCGTGACGACACCCGGAACGCAGCGGTGCCCGGTGATGGCGGTCACTCGATCGATGGCTTCCAGATCCGAGGGGTTGGCGAAAGCCACCCGAATGCTGGAACGAAGCCGCGCGTAAGGAATCGCGTTCAGCCGAAGGGCATCTTGTGCCGGGAGCATTCGGATGATGTCGAGCGGGACGTTCGACAGCATTTCGCTCGTGACCGCTTCGCAATGGTGGAGGGCGGCGAGGGCCTTGAGCAGGCTCTCCTCGTCGATCAGATCCCAGCTCAACAGAATGCTGCCGAGCCGGACGGGCCGAGCCGCCGCCTTCTGAAAGCCCAGGGCCCGATTTACTGCGGCGGGTGCCAGGGAACCCTGGGCGATGAGCAGCTCCCCGATTCGAGGCCGCGGCATGCGCCCGTGCCTTCCGGACCGGCCTACTGGAGGTCGCGCAGGTCTTTGCCCGGCTTGAACCGAATCGTGTTCCCCGGGGGAATCGTGACCTCGACACCCGTCTTCGGGTTGCGGCCGATTCCTCGCTTGCGGCGCTTGACCTGGAAGACGCCGAACCCTCGCAGCTCGATGCGATCGCCCGCGCCGAGCGCCGACCGCATCGACTCGATGACGGTCTCCACTGCCGTGGCCGCCTTGGCTCGCGGAATGGCCGCGCGATCCACCACGAGATCGACGATATCCGCCTTGATCATTGTGCCTCCGGAGAGCGCCGACAAATTATATTACGGCCCCCTTCTCGACCGAATGGAAGCCGCCAGGGCCGTCGCAACGGCGGCGGCCAGACCGCGCAGGTAGGCGAGGTCCATGGGTGTCGCGCCGCGGTCGAGGTCGAACTCCGCGTAGAGAAAAGCGACCGGCTTGTCCTTGATCCAAACCGGCTGCACGACACATTCCTCGGCACGCTTGCCCATGGCTTCGGCGATTGGGCGGTGGCGCGGGAGGGGCGGCAGCGCCCCGAGGTAAAAGGCCCGCGAGAGCCGCACGTTCAAGAACACCGAGGGGTCGCCCCACGGTATTTCGATCGCGGCGATCTTCGCGGGGTCGATGCCCGGTCCCACGCCGGCCAGGCCCGCCACACCGGCGGGTTTGGAGCCAAACACGGCGACTCGGACGAAACGACGCGAAAGCGCCGCAAGCGCCTCCGCAACCACCCGGGACCGGTCCGTCGCGACGAGCACCTCCGGGAAGTCGAATGTCTCCGGCGAGAGTCGCCGGGCTCCCGACTCGGAGGGAGGCGGCGGGACCGTTCGCGGAGCCACGGGCTTGGCGGGTGATTCCCGCTGGGCGGCCTTTCGGCGGGAGCGTTCTGCCGGCGCAGCCGGCGGAGCCGGAGCCGCCGGCACCGCGCGGGGAGTCGCGGCGGCAGCGGGGGGCGGTACCGCCGCCGAGACGGGCGGCAGCGGCGTGGCGCTGCGAGAAGGCTTCGGCGTCGCGGGTTTCTCCGCGGCGGGGGCCGGAATCCAGAGTGACGGAGGTGACAGTTCTTCCCAGGAGATGACCTCCTCCTCGTCTTCTTCCTTGGCCGGGGTGCCGCCGGACTGAGCGAACGACGCCCAGGGCACCGCGGGCATGTCCGGAACCCTGGTCGCGGTCGCCTCGCGTTTTCCGCTGTTCGCCGATCCCGTCGTGGCGCCCGGCGCGGCGGCGCGTGCCTGTGATTCCGGGAAGAAGTCGGGAGGCGGGGGAGGCGCGGCGGCCTTCGTCCCGGGCCGGGTGGCGACCCGCGAGAGTTTCTCGGCCAGGATCGCGTACCGCGGCGTGCGGCGTTCCCCGTAGTACTTCTCGAGAGCCTGGAAGATCCGAACCTCGGGAGCGACGCCCGGAACGATCTTGCGGCCGGTCACGAAGAAGAGCTCGTCTTGGATTCTCAGGTCCGACGGGTCGCGCAGGGCGACACGCAGGAATCCCTCGCCTCGGTCGTAAGGCACGGCACCGTGGCGGATGGCAAATTTGGCGGGAAGCGCCGCGACCGCCGCCGGGGAGACGCTGTCCAGAACCTGCCACGGCACGTACTCGCAGCCGTGCTGCTGCGCCAGGGTCCGTCCGAGATCGTCCTCGTGAACGGCTCCCCGCTCCAGCAAGAGAGTGCCGATGCGGCCGCCGGCGAAATGCTGGACTCCGAGGGCGCGCGCGAGATGGTTCTCGGTGACGAGATCGGCCCGGACCAGGAGTTGCCCCAGTCGCGTCATGCCCCTGCCTCGGTCACGGTGCGGAGACGGAATTCGGCCTCGCGTCGAGAAATCTCGCCGAGACGGACTCCGCGGGCCCCGGTCGGAGCGGCCGCGCAAGTGCAGTGGCAGAGAACCATTTCATCGCGGCTCCTCGCGATTTGTCAGCATATCGCGGGGCCGGCTCGGTCGCCGGTGCCGCGCGCCGGGCGGCGAGCGCCTCGAGGATGCTACATTGTGAGGGTGAGGAAGCTTCTGCTCGTGCTCGTTTGCGGCGCGGCGCTCGTCGTGGGTGTCGCCGCCGAAACACCGGACCCGGCGGCGGAGAGCCGGAAGCTGTTTCTGCGGGCTCACACCGCGATCGCGGAGGGACGTTTCCAAGAGGCGCTCGACCTCTACCGGCGGGTCATTCAGATTCTTCCCGACGACCCCATCGTCCGACTCGAGTACGCGCAGCTCCTGCGGGACCTGAACGTTCCGGACGAGGCGCTCCGTCAAGCAAAAGAGGTCGTGCGTCTGGACCCGCAGTTCCCCGACGGGCGCCGGCTTCTCGGTTCTCTCGAGCTCGGAGCCGCCGAGCGCGATCCGTCGCAGCTTGAGGCGGCCGTGGCCGACCTGCGGGCCGCCAACGACCTTGCGCCCGGGGATCCGACGACCGTCGCGGCGCTCGCCCGAGCCCTGCTCGCGCAGGGCAACCCTGCGCAAGCGGCGCGGGTGCTGGACGAGGTTCCGCAGACACGGCGCCAGGTCGCACTGATGCGGCTCGCCGCGGAGGCGAAGGCCAAGAGCGGCCGCTTCCGGGAGGCAGAGGAGCTGTATCGCGATCTCTACGAGGCGAACCCGAGGGACCGGGAAATCGCCGCCGCGCTCATCGAGCTGTATGAAGACGAGGACCGCCTCGACGACGCGCTGACGCTGCTGCAAGCCCTTCGCAAAGCGGATCCCGACAACGGGGCGCTCGATGAGCGGATCGCCCTGGATCTGGCGCGGGCGGGGCGGTTTGCCGAGGCCGAGAAACTGGCGCGGCAGCTGGCGGCCCGGCGACCCGAGAATCGTGCCATCCGGCGGCTGTTGGCGCAGGTTCTCTTCGAGAAGGGGGACGTCCCCGAGGGAGAAAAGATTCTGCGCGCGCTGCGCGAGGCGGACCCGGAAGACGAAGCCACCGCTCGTGCGCTCGCGTCCGAGCTCATTCGAGAGCGGCGCTTCGACGAGGCCTCCTCCATCCTGGACGACCTGTTGAAGCGCGCCACCAACGATCCGAAGAAGGCCGCTTCGCGCCGCGCGACGGTGACGGAGCTCGGGTACCTGGCATTCGTGAGGAGGGATTTTGCCGGGTCGCGCAAGCTGCTCGGGCCGATTGCCGTCTCGGGCAGCGACATCGAGCCGCGCGCGCTGCGGATCTATCTGGGCGCCTGCCGGGAGAGCGAAGATTTCGCGGAAGCCCTCGCCAAGTCGCAGGCGGCGGCCGCTCTGGAACCGCGGAATCCCGAGTGGGCGGCGGACGTCGGAGAGTTCGAGATCCGCGCGGGCGACCGGAAGAAGGGGGAAGAGATCCTGTCGGCGCTCGCGGCCTCGGAGGATCCCGAGCGGGTGCTCGCGGCGGCCGATGCCTACGCCCGGGTCAAGGACTTCACGGCGGCCGTGCGCGTCGCCCGGGACGGCTCCGGGCGCTTCCCCGAGAGCGAGGAGATGCTCTTTCGCCTCGGTTCGAGCCTCGAACGGGCGGGCAACTTCTCGGAAGCGGAGGACGCGTTCCGCAAGCTGCTCGTCCTGCGCCCCAACGACGCGGCGGCCCAGAACTACCTCGGCTACATGTGGGCCGACAAGGGGGTACACCTCGACGAGGCCTACGCCATGATTCAGAAGGCGGTCGCTCGAGAGCCGCGAAACGGCGCCTATCTCGACTCGCTCGGCTGGGTCTGCTTCCGGTTGGGCAAGACCGAGGCGGCGGAGCGAAACTTGCTGGAAGCGCACCGGCGAGATCCCGATGATCCGACCATCGAAGAGCACCTCGGGGACCTTCAGGCCAGGCAGGGGAACATGGATCGCGCCATCGCTCATTGGGAGCGGGCTCTCACCCTCAAGCCCGAGGAGCCGGAGAAGATCCGCCAGAAGCTCTCGCAGTCGCGGGCCCGGCTCTCGGGCCGCTGACCGCCGGCGGCTCCCCATGAGAGCGCCCGGCGCCTTCCCGTGCGGCCGGGCCGTCGGACTCGGATCCCGGCGCTCTCTGGCTCGCCTCTTGGCCGTCGTCCTGCTCGGCACGGCCTGCGCGTCGCGTGCCCTGCGATTCGGCCCGGCCTCGGCCGAGACTTCCGTCGCGGCTCTACGCGAATGGGAGAGGGCGACGGCCCGGGCCGGGCAGGCGGGCGATGAGAACATCCTGTACGACGCGGCCATGACGCAGGGTCTTTTTCGCGCCGCCGGAACGCTTGCCGTCCGGCTCCGCGGGGAGCGGGTGGAGGGCACGCTGGCCGGCCCGTTCGGATCGCCCATCGCCACGTACTCCGATGGTGAGCTTCGGGGAGAAAAGATCTCGCCCGTGCGCCTGCCGGCGGAGGAGCTTCGAGCCGTTCTGGCGGGGATCTGGATCGGTCCGCCAGCGGAGATCGCCGGGGAGAACGGGTCCGAGGTGCTGCTCCGTTGGAGTGGCGCGTTTCCCGCCGAGGGCGTCTTCAATCTGGACCGTGCGGAGCTCGGAATGCTGCGGGTCCAGAGGGCGGAGGGGCAGCTCGAGGCCCGATTCTCGGGGCGGCGCGATCCCTGGCCCGACCGGATCGAGATCGAGGAGAAGCGTACCGGAAGCACCTTGAAATTGAAGCTCCTGTCCCGAGAGGTCCTTCGGTGAGCGCCGGCCGGGTCCTTCGTGGCGAAGCTCCGGCGAAGATCAATCGGGAGCTGCGTGTGGGCCCGCGGCGAGCCGATGGCTTCCACGAGATTCGTTCTCGCCTCGTGACGATCGACCTCTCCGACGAGATCGAGGTGCAGTCGGCGGCCCGACTCGACTTGACATGTGACCTGCCGGGTCTTTCCGTCGGACCCTCGAACCTGGTCGCGCGGGCCGCGATGGCGCTCGCGGAGCGGCTCGGCCTCGAGCCCCTCGTCCGACTGCGGCTTTCCAAGCGGATTCCCGTCGGGGCCGGACTCGGGGGAGGCAGCAGCGACGCGGCCGTCACGCTTCGCCTCCTGTCCCGGCTCTGGGGACGGACCGTGCCTGACGCCGACCTCGCGAGCATCGCCGCGGAGCTCGGCAGTGATGTGGCCTTCTTCCTCTTCGGCGGAGAAGCCGACGTGGGCGGCCGCGGAGAAAGCGTGAGTTTGCGGGAGGACGGGCCCCGCGAAAGCTTGATCCTGATCGTTCCACCTTTCTCGATTTCGACGGCGGCCGTCTACGAGGCCTTCGACCGGACGGGCGGAGCCTCGTCCCCGCCGGCCCTTCTCGAGATCGAGGAATCCGGCCGTTTCTTCGGGCCAAACGACTTGGAAGGGGCGGTCCTGGCCGTGGCGCCCGAGATGGCGAACTACCTCGCGGACGGGCGGCGTGTGGCGCGGGAGTGTGCGGTGACGGGCTCCGGCTCGACGCTGGTCCTCGTCGGTGCCTCCCCCGAGGCAGTGGCGGCGCTTCTCCGCAACCATCCCGGAGCGCGCGCCATCCCCACGCGCACGATGGGACGCCGCGAGTACCTCAATCGCATCGGCGCCGACAGAGCGGCGCCTCCGGCGTAGAGCTCGACGTTCCGTACGTCTCCGCAGACGCTAAGCGAGCCCGATCTGCTCCTCGGCAACCTGCCAAAGCCGAGCGGCGTCCGCGTCGCTGGAGGCCGCCGTGGAGGGCGCCGCCTCGCGGAACCGCTTGAAGTAACGCCCGGTCACGCCGTCGAGCGCCGGGTCCGAGGCCAGGCGTGTCACGGGCGCCGCTCCCTTCGCCGGGGAGGGCAGAATCGCCATGAGGATGTAGCGCAAGACGGGCGGCGCATTCCGCCAGATCCGCGTGGCGATGGCGCCCGGGTGGAGCGCATTGACCGTGAGGTCCCGCTCCCGCCGGGCGAGCTCCCGCGTGAACAGGATCTGAGCAAGCTTGGTGTTGGCGTAGGCCTGGAAGCCCCCGAAGGCTCGCTCGAGCTCGAGGTTGCCCCAGTCGATTCGTCCCTTGCGGTGTCCCTCGGAGCTGACGTTGACGATGCGGGGCCTCTCCCCGCGCTTGAGAACGGGAAGGAGGAGGCGCGTCAGCAGGAACCCGCTCAAGAAGTTCGTCTGCCACGTCAGCTCGTGCCCGTCTCCCGTGACCTGGCGCCTCGGGACCGCGGTGCCCGCGTTGTTCACGAGGACTTCGAGATTCGAATGTGAGGCCTCGAATCGGGCGGCCGCCTCGCGAACCGAGCGGAACGAAGCGAGGTCGATGGGCAGGACCTCGGCGGACCCGCCTTCGCGCGCGATGTGGGCCGCGACTTCGGCGCCCCGCGCGGGATCGCGCACGCCGAGGATCACGCGCGCGCCGATCGCCGCGAGTTGCCGCGCCGTCTCGAGGCCGATCCCGCTCGTCGCCCCCGTCACGAGGACGGCACGGCCAGCCATCGGTTTCGTGGCACCCACTGGGGTTCGAATCCTAACCCGGCGAAACTCGTTGCGGCGGTCAGGGCTCAGCGTCCACGGAAGCGAGGGAGGTGAGGCAGATTCGTCGCTCTTCTCCGCTTCGCGCCTGCCGATTCGGATCAGCATCGAGAGGTAAAATCCCGACTGAAGGCGGCTCTTCTGGGGCGTCGCCAAATTGGTAAGGCACCGGCCTTTGGAGCCGGCATTTCTAGGTTCGAGTCCTAGCGCCCCAGCCACGACGCAGGTCTCGCCCCGTGTTGCGCGGCGCAGCGAAGCGGCTGCGAGGCCGCCTTCCGTTAGAATGCCGCCGCTTGGTGACCTACTTCTCCTACGGCGAGCTGAAGATCTTCTCGGGGCGCGCCCACCCGGCGCTCGCGCGCGAGATCTGCGACTACCTTCGCATCCCGTTAGGCGAGCTGACGCTCTACAACTTCT
The DNA here is from genome assembly GCA_035498405.1 of Thermoanaerobaculia bacterium. Taxonomy (GTDB): domain Bacteria; phylum Acidobacteriota; class Thermoanaerobaculia; order UBA5066; family Gp7-AA6; genus DATBFU01. The sequence goes on from DATKAE010000132.1 coordinate 95,111, forward strand.
CCGACGGCGAAAATTACTGCCAGATCGATGAGAACGTCCGCGGCGCCGACGTGTTCGTTGTGCAGCCGACCTGCAGTCCGGTCAACGACCACGTGATGGAATTGCTGATCCTGCTCGATGCTTTCCGCCGCTCCTCGGCCTCGCGCATCACGGCGGTGATGCCCTATTTCGGCTACGGGCGGCAGGACAAGAAGGATAAGCCGCGCGTTCCGATCGCGGCCAAGCTGATGGCGGACCTGTTGACGGCCTCGGGGGCCGACCGAATCTTGACGATGGACCTGCACGCGGCGCAGATCCAGGGCTTCTTCAACATTCCGGTCGACCACCTGTTTGCGGCGCCGGTCCTGCTCGAGGCGATTCGCAAGCTCGAGCTGGAGGACCTGGTGGTCGTCTCGCCCGACGTCGGCGGCGTCGCCCGCGCCCGCGCCATCGGCAAGCGCCTGGACGCCTCCCTGGCGATCATCGACAAGCGGCGCACGGGCAAGAACGAGACCGAGGTTCTGAACGTCGTCGGCGACGTCGCCGGCAAGGACGTCATCATTCTCGACGACATCGTGGACACGGCGGGCACCCTGCTGCAGGCCGAGGAAGCGCTGCGCGCCCAGGGGGCGCGGCGAACCTTCGCAGCCGCCGTTCATCCGGTCTTGTCGGGTCCGGCGCTCGAGCGGCTCGAGGCGTCCCGGCTCGAGACGATTCTCGTGACCAATACGATTCCGGTCGACGCGGCCGTGGCGCGTTGTCCCCGGATCCACCCTTTGACGATCGCGCCTCTGCTGGGGGAGGCCATCCAACGGATCCACGAGGGGGCTTCCGTTTCTTCGCTTTTTGTGTAGAATCCGGCCCTTTGCGCGGGGTTCCGCGCGGGGAATGCCATGAAAACGATCGAGTTGAACGTCGCACGCCGGGCCGAAACGGGGAAGAACGAGGCCCGTCGCGCGCGCCGACAGGGAAAAGTTCCGGGCGTGGTCTACGGGGCGGGAAAGCCGACCGTCCCGATCGAGCTGTCGCGCCGGGAGCTGACGGACGTGTTTCGGGCGGGTGCCGGCGAAAACACGATCTTCCTCCTGAAGCTCTCCGGCTCGGATCAGAGCCGACACGCCATGATTCGCGAGCTGTCGCGGGACCCCGTGTCCCGCGACCCTCTGCACATCGACTTCGTGCGCGTCCTGATGGACGAGAAGATTCGGATCAAGGTGCCGATCGAGGTCGTGGGGCTCGCCCGTGGCGTGAAGACGGAAGGCGGCATTCTGGACTTCGTGACGCGCGAAGTGGAGATCGAGTGCCTCCCGACCAACATCCCCGCGAAGCTTCCAATCGACGTGACGGAGCTCGGCATCGGAGACGCCTTGCGGATCGGTAGCCTGCCGGCGGTCTCCGGCGTCACGGTCGTGGACGATCCCGAGAAAGTGCTCGTCCACGTCGCGCACCCGACGCAGGAGAAGGAGCCGGCCGCCGTCGCCGCCGAGGCTGCCGCGGAGCCGACCGAGCCCGAAGTGCTCAAGAAGGGCAAGGTGGCAGCGGAGGAAGAGACGGCCGAGCCGGAAAAGCCCGAAAAGCCGGAGAGGCCGGAAAAGAAGGAGAAGAAGGAGAAATAACGCCTGCACGCGATCATCGGCCTGGGCAATCCCGGTGACCGATACGAAGGCACGCGCCACAACGCGGGCTTCCGCGTGGTGGAGACCCTGGCCTCGCAGCAGGGGATCCGGATTCGCTCTCGAGAAAGCGGGAGTCGGGTCGGCCGCGGATCGATCGCAGGCATTCCAGTGCTCCTGGCGCTCCCGCAGACCTACATGAACGCCTCGGGGGAGGCGGTTCACGCTCTTTGTCAACAGAACGGCATCGAACCTGGCGACGTCTGCGTCGTCTACGACGAGGTGGATCTTCCGCTCGGCACGCTCCGGATGCGTCCACGGGGATCCGCGGGCACGCACAACGGGATGCGCTCGGTCGTGGGACGCGTCGGCCAGGTCATTCCCCGGCTTCGCGTCGGGGTGCGCGGTGATCGCTACTCCCCGGGACGGGACCTCGCCGACTATGTGCTCGAACGCTTCCTGCCGGAGGAAAGGGAGGCGTTCGAGGGCGCCGTGGCTCGTGGCGCGGATGCGTTGCGCGCGTGGCTGTCGGAAGGCATCGATGCCGCGATGAGAATCGCAAATCCAAACCCTTCCTCTCCGGGGGGAACTTCCCGCCCGGATTGATATCCATGAGGAGGAACTCGTGAGGCTCTACGACATCGTGGTCCTGGTGACGCCGGATCTCTCCGACGAGGAGGCCGCCCGTGTCACCGCCGATTACCGCAAACTGCTGACGGAGGGAGGCGCCGAGATCGCGCGCGACGAGGCGTGGGGGCGCCGAAGGCTGGCGTTCCCGATCCTTCGGAAGCGGGAGGCCTTCTACCACCACTTCCAGGTCCGGGCGATGCCTGCTCTCGTGTCCGAGGTGGAGCGGCGCCTGAGGCTCTCGGACCAGATTCTGCGGCACCTCGCGGTCCGCGCGGACGAGGAGCTGAAACCGTCGGCGAAGATGGCCGAGCGGCTCCGAATCAAGGCGATCAAGAGGCCGCCGCGTCCCCCGGCCGCTCCGGCGCCGTCCCCCGAGACCTCCGAGGGAAGCACGGAAAGGAGTGAAGCATGACCGCCATGCCCTCGCGGGGTTCCTCGCGCGGTGAAAGAGGAAGCCGTGACGGAAAGCCCGCGCGAAAGAAGTTCTTCGTCCGCCGTCGAAAGGTTTGCAAGTTCTGCGCGGAGAAGCTCGAGTACGTGGACTGGAAGGACATCAAGCTCTTGCAGTCCTTCATTCCGGAGCGCGGCAAGATCCTGCCCCGGCGCATCTCGGGGACCTGTGCCTTGCACCAGCGCAAGCTGCAAACGGCCATCAAGCGAGCGCGCTCGATCGCCTTGCTGCCGTACGCGACAGACTGATCCGGCCGGGCGGTCGAGACCGAAGCCGAAGCCCTCGGTCCTCGCCGCCGGGCCGTCCGACGGATCGAAAGAGTGGGCTCTCCGACGATGGCTCCGTCCGCCGCTCGCCCCGACTCGCGGGGACACTGGGAGATGGCCTGGGCGGCGGCTCTTCCGGCCGCGCTCATCGCCGGGTCCTTCCTCGTGCCGGGAATCGGCGTGCTCGCGGCCTTCCTCTGGCCGCTCGGTGTGGCGGCCCTCGTGCGATGGTCGTTTGGCCACGGCACCGGGGCGCTGGCGGTGGGGCTTTGCGCCGTTCTGGTCACGGCGATTCTCTCCGCGATCCTGGGGTGGGGTCCCGGGCTCGGGGTGGGCGCCGGCACGGTTCTGCTGACGGGGCTCCCGGTCTTCTTCGCCGGCCGAGTGCGCGGAGGGCTGGACCCATCGCGCGCCTTCCTCGGGCTCTGTGTCGCCGGTATCGCCCTCTTTGAGGTGCTGCTGCTCGCGCGTCCGGCCATTGGCGAGGCGCCGCTCGGAACGGTCTTGGCGACCTTCTTGGACGCGAACATTCCGCTTGCCGTCGAGTCGTGGCGGCACTCGAAGGTCGACGCCGCGACCCTCGAGCAGATGAAGGCGAGCGCCCTTCAGATGCGCAACCTGGTCGTTCGGTATTGGCCCGGGCTGTTCGCTCTGGGTTGGGTGCTGGCGAGCGCCGTGACGTTCTACGTCGGCGCCTGGGCGGCGCGACCGGCTTCCGCGGCGCAATCGGCGCGCTTCGAGAGGCTCCAGATTCCCGCCGGGGTCGCCGCTCTCTTCGTTCTGGCCGGAGCCGGCTTCGGCCTGATTCCGGGGGTCACCCGATCGGTGGCCGGCGACGTCCTGCTGGCCCTGGCGGGCTTGTATTTCGTGGCCGGGCTTTCTATCATCTGCCACTTCGCCCGGGCATGGTTCCGGGCACCGGTCGTCCGCTTTGGACTCTACGTTCTGGTGGCCTACCCTCCGATGAATCTGGGAGTAGCGCTGCTCGGACTCTTCGATTGGTACGTCAAGTTCCGCCGTCGCGGCGAGAAAGAGTAGAAGACGAGATGAAAGTCATTCTGGCAGACGATGTCCGCGGTCTTGGTCACCGCGGAGATACCGTGACGGTCAAGGAGGGATTCGCCCGCAATTACCTGTTTCCGCAGGGATTCGCCTACGAAGCCACCGACGCCAATCTGAGGCGTCTGGCCGAGGAGAAGAAGACCTACGACGCGCGGACGCTCCAGGAGAAGCGGGTCGCCGAGGAGGTCGCCTCGAAGATGACCGGACTGACGATCGCGCTTCAGAAGAAGGCGGGGGAGGAGAACGTCCTCTACGGCTCGGTCACTCCTTCCGAGATCGCCGACGCCCTGGCCGAGCGCGGCATCGAAGTGGACCGACGTCGGATCGAATTGGCGGAGCCGATCAAACGGCTGGGCCAGCATTCCGTCCACGTGCGCCTGCACCGCGACGTTCTCGCCGAACTGACCATAGACGTGCAGCCGATTGCTCCGGTGACGCAGTAGCCGGAGCCGGGCGGGAGGCTCTCGGTTAGAAGTTTTTGGCCGCCGGTCGCGCAGCGACTGTCGCGGCCCAGCCCAGCCGATTGCTCCGGTGACGCAGTAGCGGGAGACGGGCGGCGTCGAGCGACGATCAGCCTGTTGATTGCCCCGTCTCCGACGGCGGGCTCGGGTCCTTCTGAAAGGCCGCCCAGAATAGAGCCGACTGACCGGCATAGCTGACCAGGCACGCTCGCGCGGCGCCGAGGGCACCCTGGGAAGGGATCCAGAGGGCGCAGAGGGCCAGGTTCGCCGCGAGCCCCGCGGCGTTGCAATAGAGCGCCGTTCGAAGGAAGCCCTGTGAGGAGAAATAGGAGTAGTAGGGCCGCGCCATGCCCCAGGCGACGGTCGCGACGAGGAGCCAGGGAAGAATGGGACGCGCGGCCGGATAGGCTCCGAAAAAGAACCGGATGAGCAATTCCCCTCCGATCCAGCCGCCGGCCAACCCCGCGGCTCCGAGCCAAAGGTAGAGGCGAAGGGCCCGGCGCGCCTGCGCACGGGCGAGCGCCGGACCCTGGCGCGCCACGTCGACGAAGAGCGCCTGCTCGAGGGAATCAGTCGCCAGCCAAAACGTCTCGGCGATGGCCTGAGCCAGCGAGTAGGCCCCGATCTCGGCGGTCCGGCCGAAAGCGGAGAGAAGCATGACATCCGCCCGCCGGTGGAGCGCCACCGCGCCGGCTGAAAGAGCGGTCGGCCCTCCGTAGCGAAGCGCCGCCGGAGTGAAGTCGGAGACGCGAGTCCAGTCCGGAATCGCGCGAACCGCCAAGACGAGCGCTCCCGCTACGGTCGCGGTGACGATCAGTCGACCCCAGAGAACCCAGGTGAGCCGGTCCGTCACCGAGAGCGCCGTGACGAGCACGAGCGCCGAGCCGAGGTTTCGAAGCCAGAGCGTGGCTCCGTAGGCGCGTGCGCGACGGGAGGCCACGAGAGCAGAGCCCAAGGAGTCGCCGAGGAGCAGGAAGGGCAGCGGAGACATACCGAGGAGAACGAGGCGGTCGGGGATTCCGCGAAAAAAAAGCGTCCGCAGGGGCGGCAGGAGGGCGATCGAGACGAGGACGATGCCGCCGGCCGAGGCCGCGAGTATGTAGAGCCAGGCAAAGAGCGCCCCGCGCTCCCCTCGGGCGTGAAAGTACAGCGCGACCCGCGGCGCTCCGAGAGCCAGCAGCCATTGGCAGATGGCGAGCGCGGCCGTGATCAGAGCATAGAGGGAAAAGGCTTCCGGTTGGAGCAGCTTGGCCGTCGCGAAGAAGAGCGCAAACCGCAGGAGTGCATCGCTCGCGCGGGCGAGGAAGAGCGCTCCTCCGGGAGCCCACCAGCCGGCGGCGTTGTCCCCGCGCAAGCGCCTCAACGGGTCAGTTCCGGGGTGTCGGCTCGGGAGAGGGCGTCGCGCCGGCTTGCTCGCCCTTCTTGGGGATGTAGAAGGACTCTTGCAGAGACCAGGGAAGGCGAGTGATCTCCCCCCAACGCGGGCTCCATTCCTCGGTCGGCTGTGATCCGCTCACGAAGGTTTCCAGGATCGGCGCGGGTGTCGCAGGCGTCGCCTTGAGGCCCGTCTGGTAGTCGACGGCCGTCAAAACCACGTTGGGCGGCGACTCGAAGTCAGCCTTCGGATCGATCCGGCCCCGTGCCTTCATCCCCTCCAGGATTCGGATCCAGATCGGGAGGGCGACGCGCGCCCCCTCCATTCCCTGGCCAAGGCTGATGGTTTTCAGATCGTTGCCGACCCAGACACCGATCGTGTACCGGGGGGTCATCCCGATGAACCATGCGTCGGTAAAGTCGCTCGTGGTGCCGGTCTTTCCGGCGATGTTCAGTTGGAGGCGGTCCGCGGCGATGCCGGTTCCGCGCTGGGTCACGCCGCGCAGCATCTGGAGGATCTGGTACGAAGCCTGCGGCGTCTCCACCTCCCGGGTTTCCGGGTGCGTCTGCTCCAGCGCATCGCCGTTGGCGTCGCTGATCCTCTCGAAGGCATAGGGGGTGGAGGCGAGCCCCTGGTTCGCGAAGACCGAGTAGGCAGAGGTGAGCTCGAGCAGAGTGGTCTCGAAAGCCCCCAGGGCCATCGACGGATACGGCTCGAGCTTCTCCCGGATCCCGAGCCGTCGCGCCACGGCAATGACGTTGTCCAACCCGACGAGCTCGGCCAAGCGCACGGTCGGCGCGTTGATCGAGTGCTCGAGTGCTCGCCGCAGCGTCACGATCCCCGAATAGGTCTTCTCGTAATTCACAGGCTGGTAGGGGGGGCGGCGCGGGTCGTAAACGATCGACACCGGTCCGTCGAAAATCGTGTCCGCGGGCGTATAGCCTTGTTCGAGCGCCGCCAGGTAAACGAACGGCTTGAAGGTCGAGCCCGCCTGCCGGAGCGCCTGGGTCGCCCGGTTGAACTTGCTGTGCGTCCAGTCGTAGCCGCCCACCATGGCTCGGATCGCGCCGGTCGAGCCTTCCAGGATCAAGACCGCGCCCTGTTCTCGCGGCTCCTGCTCGAGCGTGAGCGCTCCTCCGTCCTTCCCGCTCTCCAGCGTGACGGTGACCAGATCGCCGCGCCGCAGGATCTTCGACGCGGCGGCGGCGCCGGTCCAGGCGAATCCGGAGGCCCGGAGCGGGAAGGTGCGGGACCCAATTCGCACCTCCGCCCCCGTCCGTCCGACCTGGCTCACGACTCCCCGGAGAGTCTCGCCCTCGGAAAGCGCCGCCCCTTCCCAGCTCGGGTCGACGTACGCGTCGGGGTCCGGGTATCCCTCGGCCAGGAGATTGCGGGGGCGCGGAAAGCCGCGGCGCCGCGCCAGGCGGCGCAGGCCCCAGCCGAGCGCTTCTTCCGAGAGGCTCTGCAACTCGGGGTCGAGTGTGGAGTCGACTCGCAGGCCGCGCCGGTAGAGGTCTCGGGCGCCGTAGGTCTTTTCCAAATACTGGCGGATCTCCTCGCAGAAGTAAGGGGCGATGACCGTCTCCTTGAGCGCCGGTGCGGTCGGCAACGGTTCCGCTTCCGCCGCCGCACGCTCGGCCTCCGTGATGTACCCGGCCTCGAGCATGCGGCGCAGCGCCGTCGAGCGCCGCCGACGAGCAAGCTCGGGGTTACGAAAGGGAGATTGGTCGGCCGGACGCTGGATGATTCCCGCCAGCAGGGCCGCCTCGGCCAGCGAGAGCGAGCGGACACTCTTGCCGAAGTAGTAGCGGGAGGCCGCCTCGACGCCGTAGTTCCCGTGCCCGAGCGGGATCTTGTTGGCGTACATCGTGAAAATTTGATCCTTCGAGTACCGGCGCTCGATCTCGAAGGCAACCAGCGCCTCGTTGACCTTTCGAGAGATCGTCTTTCGGGGCGACAGGAAGATTGCGCGCGCGAGCTGTTGCGTGAGCGTGGAAGCCCCCTGAGAGTAATTCTGCACGCGCAGGTTGGACAGGAGAGCGGCCAGCGAGCGCCGCAGATCGACGCCCCCGTGGCGATAGAAGTTTCGGTCCTCGGTGGCGATGATCGCCTTCTTCACGACCGGGGGGATATCCGCCGCGCCAACCAGGACCCGCCGCTCCACGGCGTAACGCGCGATCGTGGAGCCGTCGGCGGCGCGAATCTCGGTGATGATGTCCGGCCGATAGGTTTCGAGCTCCGAGACTCTCGGCACCCGCACGAAGTCGCTCGCGAGAGAGCCAGCCATGGCGCCGAGCACTCCGGCGGCCAACAGCGGAATCCCGACCAGAAAGACGCGGCGCGACACGCTTCTCATTTTGAGGCATCCCGACTCGCTGTGCTATAAGCGACAGTTCCGTGAGCGGCCCGCCTCCCCCTGGTGTCCCTCTTGCGCCGTCCCCGATCGAGCCCGGCCGGGGTCCCGGCGGCTGCGCTCGCGGAAGTCTGGTCGGGTGCGGCGTCGCCGGGCTTCTCGTGCTGATCCTCCTGGCGGTCTTCCTGGCGTACGTGCGGCGAAAGCCCGAGACCATGACCGACCTGATGATGGGACAGATCGAAAGGAACCTCGCTCCCGACGTGACCGGCGAGGAAAAGGAGAGGCTGAAAGCCGCCTACGCGGGCTTTCGCAGCGACCTGAAGCAGCGTCGAGTCTCGCGCGAGCCGGTCGAGCGCATGCGGGCCATCCTCTCCGGGGCGACCCGAGGCCTCATCACCCGCGAGCAGGTGCGCGACCTGACGGCGGCCTTGGAGGGGGGATCCGCGGCTTCCGGGGCCTCGGCCGGCCGCGCAGCGGTTCCGACACTCGCTCCGTCTCCGGCGCCGTGAGCCCGCGCAGCCGAACGGGACCGAGGGGACCAGTTCCGGAGACGCCGGTCCGGACGGCTTCCTTCTCCCGCCCGCCCTCGTACCTCGAGGCCCAAGCCCGCGCCGGCGGGGCGTTTCGACTGGTGACCGATTTCACGCCTCAGGGGGATCAGGCCCAGGCCGTGGATCGGCTGGTCGAGGGAATCCGGCAGGGGCGGCGGGATCAGGTCCTACTCGGCGTCACCGGTTCGGGGAAGACCTTCACGGTCGCCAAGGTGATCGAGGCGCTCAACCGCCCGACGCTGGTTCTGTCGCACAACAAGACGCTCGCGGCGCAGCTCTTCCAGGAGTTCCGCGCCTTCTTTCCCGAAAACGCCGTCGAGTACTTCGTCTCCTATTACGACTACTACCAGCCGGAAGCCTACATTCCGCAGTCGGACACCTACATCGAAAAGGAGACGTCGCGCAACGAGGAGATCGACAAGCTGCGTCTGTCCGCTTCGAAGGCGCTCTTCGAGCGCCGCGACGTCCTCGTCGTGGCCTCGGTCTCGTGCATCTATGGTTTGGGTTCTCCCGAGGCGTACTACGACATGTTGGCGTATCTCGAGGTGGGCGACCGCTCGGGGATGCCGGCGCTGATCTCTCAGCTGGTCGAGATGCAGTACGAGCGCACGAGCCTCGATCTCGCCCGCGGGACGTTCCGGGTCCGCGGCGACGTGCTCGAGATCCATCCCGCCTATGAGGACGTGGCTGTCCGGGTGGAGTTCTTCGGCGACGAGATCGAAAAGATCACCCGGATGGATCCCTTGCGGGGAACACGGTTGGCGCGGGCGGAGCGGCTCGCGATTTATCCGCGAACCTTCTACGCGACGCCCCGGGAGACCCTCGAACGCGCGGTCGAGACGATCAAGCGGGAGCTCGAGGAGCGGCTCGCCGAATTGAACGCACAGGGAAAGCTTCTGGAGGCCCAGCGGCTCCATCAGCGAACGATGTTCGATCTCGAAATGATCAAGGAGCTCGGCTATTGCAACGGCATCGAGAACTACTCGCGACACCTCTCGGGCCGGCTCCCGGGCCAACCGCCGCCGACGCTGCTCGACTACTTCCCCCGAGATTTCCTCCTCGTCGTCGACGAGTCACACGTCACGTTGCCCCAGGTTCGCGGCATGTACCACGGGGATCGCTCCCGAAAGGAGGTCCTGGTCGAGTACGGCTTCCGGCTCCCGTCGGCACTGGACAACCGCCCGCTGACCTACGAGGAGTTCGAAGCGCGCAGGGGCCAGACGATCGCGATCAGCGCGACGCCGGGGGCGGAGGAGCTGACGCGAAGCGGGGGCGAGATCGTGGAGCAGGTCATTCGCCCGACGGGTCTGCTCGATCCGGTGATCACCGTGCGTCCCGTGAAGGGACAAGTGGATGACCTGCTGGGCGAGGTGCGGGCCGCGGCGGCGGCCAACGAGAGAGTCCTCGTGACGACCCTGACCAAGCGGATGGCGGAGGAGCTGACGAGCTACTTCTCCGAGGTCGGCGTGCGGTGCCGCTACCTGCACTCCGACATCGAGACCCTCGAGCGGGTCGGCATTCTGGCCGACTTCCGTCGCGGGGTATTCGACTGCCTGATCGGCATCAACCTGTTGCGGGAGGGGCTGGACCTGCCGGAGGTGGCCGTGGTGGCGATCCTGGACGCCGACAAGGAGGGCTTCCTTCGGAGTGAAACCTCGCTCATCCAGACGGCCGGGCGCGCGGCCCGTAACGTGAAGGGTCGCGTGATCTTCTACGCCGATGCGGTGACCGATTCGATGCGCCGGGCCATCGAGGAAACGGGCCGGCGGCGGCAGATCCAGGAGGCCTACAACCGAGAGCACGGGATCGAGCCGGCCTCGATCATCAAGGAAGTCAACTCGCCGCTCGTGCGCCTGTCGAGTCTCGACTACCACGACGCCCTCGCGCCGCCGTCGCGGGAGAGCCTGCCCGACCCGGAGAGCCTACGGCGACGAATCGCCGAGCTCGAAAAGGGCATGAAGGCGGCGGCCAAGGACCTGGATTTTGAGCGAGCGGCCGCGCTGCGCGACGAGCTGCGCGGGTTGCGCGAGCTCCAGATCTTCCGCTAGCTGCGTTGTCTCACAGCCAGTGGCAGGACCGCGCGAAGCCCCCGATGATCAAGATCAGCGCGACCGCGGCAACCACCCAGACGGCCGTGCGGGCCCGGTGCGACAGCGGCTGCCGCGTGTAGAAGCCCGTTTGCCACTGCTCGATCTTGCGACCGCAGCGGGGGCAGGTCGTGTCCGTGGGACCGACCCGGGCATAGCAGTAAGGACATTCCTTCATCGTGTCGAGCGCCGAGATCATACTTGAGAGAGCCTCGGCATCGTGAGACGTCGTTCGATAGCTGACAGCGGGGAGCTTCCCCGCTACACTGAATCCGTGGCGCAAGAGCGGCGTCCTCCCGAGGGCTTGCCCGACGCCCCCGGTGTCTACCTCTTTCGAGGCCCGCGGGGAAAGCTGCTCTACGTCGGGAAGGCCCTCTCGCTCAAGAAGCGCGTCGCCTCCTACTTCGTTCGGGGAGCGGAGAGCGCGAAGGTGGCCGCCCTCCTCTCCGCCTACCGGGACCTCGAGACGATCGTCACGAACACGGAACTCGAGGCCCTGCTTCTCGAAAACACGCTCATCAAGAAGCACCGGCCTCGATACAACGTCTGCCTGCGGGACGACAAGACCTATCCCTACATCAAGATCACGACCGGAGAAGCCTGGCCCCGGGCCCTCATCACGCGCCGCGTCGAGGAAGACGGACACTCCTACTTCGGCCCCTTCTGGGGGGGGCTCGCCCGGCGTATCCTCCGGATGATCACGCGCCACTTCCTCATCCGAACCTGCACGATCGAGATCGACGGCCGGTTGCCCCGGCCCTGCCTTTACTACGACCTGCACGCCTGCCTCGGGCCCTGCGTGGCCGGCCTGACCACGAAGGCGGCCTACGACGAGGCGGTGCAGGACGTCCTCCTGTTCCTGCAGGGGCGCAACCGAGAGCTCTCGAGCCGGCTCGAGAGCAAGATGCTCCGGGCCTCGGTGGAGGAGAACTTCGAGATGGCGGCCGCCTATCGCGACGCGCTGCGCACGGTCGCCGACGTGTCGCAGCACCAGCTCGTCCAGTCGCTCAAGGGAGAGAGCGTCGACGCCTTCGGTTTCTTCGAGGCGGGCGGCGACGTTTCCCTCTGCGTCCTGGTGATTCGGGGCGGTGTCGTGCAGGATCGGCGCGAATTCTTCTTCGAGAAATCGGAGGAGGTGGACCCGGCAGCCTTCCTGGAGGCCTTCCTCCCGCAGTTCTACGACGTCAACCCGTTCTTGCCGGAGCAGATTCATCTGCCCGTATCGATCGACCGGCCGGAGCTGCTGGAAGAGTTTCTTGCGGCCCGGCGTCGGGCCCGCGTCCGCGTCCGAGTGCCTCGCCGGGGCGCGCCGGCGGAGCGGGTCGCCCTCGCGGCCACCAACGCGCAGGAGCGGCACCGCGTGCGCTTCCGCCGGGCGGGCGGCCCCGAGGCCCTGGCCGTGGAGCGGCTGGCGCGCGTTTTGGACCTGCCCACGCCCCCGCGCCGCATCGAGGCCTTCGACATCTCCCACCTACAGGGCACCGACAGTGTCGCGTCGTTGGTCGTATTCGAAGACGGGAGGCCCCGGAAGTCCGATTACCGGCTGTTCGGCATCGCCTCCCAGAGCCTGCTCGCGCCCGACGATTTCCGGGCCATGGGAGAGGCGATCGGGCGGCGTTACCGCCGGCTGCGCGACGAAACCGGAAACATGCCGGACTTGGTCCTGGTCGACGGCGGCCGCGGGCAGCTCCAGGCGGCCGTGGCGGCCCTTGACCGCCTGGGACTGTCGCTTCCCACCGCGGGGCTCGCGAAACGGCAGGAGGAAATCTGGGTGCCGGACCGGCCCGACCCGATCCGCCTATCCCGCAAGGACCCGGCTCTTCAGCTCGTGCAACGCTTGCGAGACGAGGCGCATCGCTTCGCCATCTCGAGGCATCGGGGACGCCGGACTCGACGGATGCGGGAATCGAGCCTGACGGATATTCCGGGCATCGGTCCGACGCGGGCGCGCCGGCTGTTGTCCCGCTTCGGTTCTCTCTCGGGTCTCGCGTCGGCGGACCCGAAATCAATCGAGGAGGCCGTGGGAACGGTGGCGGCCCGAGCCATCCTCGAGTACTTCGAGCAGGGGAGGGTGCGGTCCGCATGAAAAACGTATTCGAAGCCGAGGGGGAGCTCCGCGAGGTCGATCCGCTGGCAGCCCTGGTCACCTGTTGGCGACAGAAGTCCAGTGGAACGCTTCGGTTCACCCGGGGTGCGGCGGAGTCCGGGTTCGATCTGGAAGAGGGAGAGATCGTCGCGGTGACTTCATCGGATCCTCGCTTCGAGACTGCCGCCATCCTGGTTCGGGCCGGCAAGCTCGCCGCCGAGGCGGTCGAAGGACTGGCCCCTCAAGGAGGGGATGCGGCGGTTGCGGCCCTCCAAACGGGGCTGCTGACCCGACGGGAGTGGAAATGGGGCGAGAAGATCCGCGCCATCGAGGTGCTTTCCGACCTGCTTTCCTGGAACGACGGCAGCTATCGTTTCGACGCTGAGGCCCGTCCCCGGGGGGGCGAATTCCGATTGCCGGTTCCGAGGCTGCTGCTCGAGCTATTCCTCCGGTCCCGGGATCGCAGCCTGATCGATCATCAGCTCGGGGCCCCGGATCACACCTTGGTTCGTGGCGAGCAGTTCGATGCGGAGTTTCCGAACTTCGGGTTGACGGCGGATGCCGAGTCGGTTGTACGTTTGATCGATGGCCAGTCGACCGCAGCGGAGATCGCTCAGAAGGCCCCGGCGGAGGAGTTCGCCGTCCGCAAGCTTCTGGCGGCGTTAGTGACGTTGGACCTGGTGCGGAGCGTGCCTCGATCGGAGGCGGAGCCCTTCGAGTTGGCCGCGAAACCGGAGCGCGTGACCGAGCCCGCGGCCGAGGTTTCGCCGGTCGCGGTCGAGGAGCTGCCGGAACGGCAAACGGCGCGCTTCGACGTGCCTATCGAGGTATCCCCCGAGGTCGCCGAAGCCTTGCCCGCCGAGGTCGAGGTTGCTGTCGAGGTTCCGGCGCAGGAGAGCGAAGCCGTCCCCAGCGGGGACGTGCTGGAGCTGCCAGGCTCGACCTCCTCGGGTTTCGACCGGTTCGAGGCCGGGCCGCAGGAAAGGCAGTGGGAAGCCGGGCCCGCTCCGGAAACGGAGCGCCCCCGGACCACAGTTCCCGAGGCTCCGGAGCTTTTCGAAGTCGGCGGCGGAGAGCCCCCTTCGGGGCCCCGGCGAGGGGGCGTGATGGTCTGGGCTCTCGGAATCCTGGCGGCGTCGATCGTGGCGGTCTTGCTCTGGCGGGCCGTTGTCCCTTCGGCGTCGAGAAGCGCCGCAAAGCCCGAGCCGACGACCCTTCCGGCCGTCACTTTCCCGCCTCCCGTGACGGCGGCGCCGATCGAGACGAAGATCGAGCGGCCAACGGCGGCTCCTGCGACCCCGCGGCCGTTGGCGGCGAGCCCCCGTCCGCCCGAACCCACGGCGGCTCCTCCCGCTCGCGCCCGCAAGGCGACGCCGGTGGCCGCGACGGGCGCTCCCTCGGCCGCTGCGGTCGCGCCGGCGCCGCCCGCCGCCGAGTCGCGAGAGGCCTGGGTGCGTCGAGCCGAGCGTGATCGGACCCGACTCGAATCGGATCGGCGCACGCACTACGCGATTCAGCTGGAGCTCGTCTGCGAGGTCGCTTCGCTCACCGAGGCCTGGCGTCACGACCGCGGTCAGGCGATGTGGCTGCTGCCCGTCTCTCACGAGGGGCGCAACTGTTTCCGCGTCTTTTGGGGACGCTACCCGACACTGGAAGCCGCCAAGAAGGGCAAGGCGGCCGTTCCGTCGTATTTCACGACCGCGCGCAACCACCCGGCCGTCGTCTCGGTGCGATGAAGTCTGCTACCCTAAGGAGCAGTCTGTCTCGGAAACAGGGATGAGTAGCACACAACGCGCGGCGTTCCGAGGGTTCCTCACAGAGAACCCTCTACCGCAGGTGCTTCGGCGAATCTTCCTCGAGGGGCTCAAGGGGACTCTCACGCTCGTTCGCGGCGACGAGACCCGCCACCTCTTCTTCGAGAAAGGCGAGTTGCGCACGGCGACGTCCTCTCGAGAGGGACAGCGGATCGGAGCGTTCCTCAAGCGGCGGGGTTGGATCACCGACCAGGACTTGTCGTGGGCGCTGGAAACCGTTGCGAAGCAGGGGCGGGCGCGCCTCGGCAAGATTCTCCTGGAGAAGGGCCTGGTTTCCCGACAGGTTCTGGACGCCGAGATGCGGCGCCTGGTCGAGGAGATCGTGTTCTCGACCTTCGAGTGGGGAGACGGCGAGTACCGTTTCCAGTCCTCGACCGGCGTGCTCGACCCCGACGTCGCCCTCACGCTTTCGACGGCGGCGATCATCGTCGAGGGAATCCGGCGGCTCCCCGAGGCGGACGTCTTCCGGGAACGGCTGGGAGACGGAAAGCTCGTTCCCATCCTGTCGAGCGACCCGATGTCCCGCTACCAGTATCTGCCGCTGACGCCGCAGGAGGCGTACATCCTGTCTCGGATCGACGGGCGCCTGGACCTGGACTCGCTGCTGAAGATCGGAGGAACCTCGCGGACGGCGACGGCGAAGATCGCCTATGCGCTGCTCTCTTGCGGGATCGTGGAATGGCGCAAGGAAGGCGTGGCGCCCCAGGCCGCGAGCGGGATCGAGGCCTTGAACGTCGAGGTCGCGGCGCAGGCGGCGCAGCGCACGCCGGGCCATGCGGAGCTGGTCCGAAACACTTATCGCCGGATCGACTGGCTGTCGCACTACGAGTTGCTCGGCGTGCGTAACGACGCGCCGGTCGAGGAGATTCATCAGGCGTACTTCGAGCGCAGCCGGCTCTTCCATCCGGACCTGCGGCATCGGGAGGACCTCGCGCACTGCGAGAAGGAGCTCACGACGGTCTTCGAGCGCCTCAAGACGGCGCATGAGACGCTCTCGGAACCCGCGCGACGGGCCGAGTACGATGCCTCGCTCGCCGCGCCGCCCGTACCCGTGGCGAACCTCGGGGAGTCGACCTCCAGCCCCCAGGCGCGCAAACAGCTCGCGGCCCAGAACTACCGCCGGGCAAGAGCCCTCATCGAGCAGAAGGACTACCACCCGGCCGTCGAGATGTTGAGAGAGGCCATCCGGTTCGTGCCGAACAACGCCGAGTACCGGTTCACGCTGGCGCAGGTCGAACTGAAGAACACGATGTGGATCGCGCGAGGGCTCGATAACCTCAAGGAGGCCGCGCGCCTCGAGCCTCGGCGATCCCAGTACGTTCGCGAAGCCGCCGTGGCGCTCCACGAGCACGGACGCGACGAGGAGGCGGAGCCTTTTGCCCGGCGGGCCCTCGATTTGGATTCGACACCCGAGAATCAGCTTCTGCTCGACGCCGTTCTCAAGTCCATCTCGGGACCGGGCGGGGTGCGGCCCGTCGAGGAACCGCCAGTGCCGGCGCCACCCGACGCCGTCGCCGCCGATCCTACCCTGCCTCCACGAGCCGACGACCGACCCACTCTCTTCTCGCGCCTGTTCAAGCCGCGCACTTGACCCCGCTTCTGACCGGCCTGGGTCTGGCCGCGGCCGCAGGCTGGAATGCCTGGGCCGTCCTGCTCTTCTTCAACGGAGTCGTTCGCCTCCTCCCGCAGGACTTTCCGGGACCGACCGCATCGTTTCTTTCGAGCCCGCCGGTCTTGCAGATCGCGTTGGTGCTGTTCCTGGCCGAGTTCATCGTGGGCAAGATCCCCGTCGTCGATCGGCTTTGGGAGCTCGGGCAGACGCTTCTGCGGCCGCTGGCGGGCGCGCTTCTCGCTCTTGCGGCTTCGGCCGGGACGACGCCGGCCGCGCTGGCCGCCACGGCAGCCGGCGGAGCCGCTTCGACCCTGGCGGCCCACCTGGTCAAGTCGACGACCCGATGGACCTCAACGGCCGCGACTCGCGGCTTCGCGCAGTTGGCCCTCTCGCTCGCCGAGGACGTCGTGGCGATCGTGCTCGCGATTCTGGTCTTCTTCGTGCCCTGGTTTTCGGTCGTTCTCCTGGTCGCCCTCGCCGTCTTGCTCGTGACCCATCGGGTGTCGGTCGGGCACGCCGTTCGGGTGCTCTTCCTTCGCCTGCAACATCCTCGGCGCGCCTTGCGCCAGGCCGCCCGTCGCGGTTGAGCAATTGAGAGGTTGTTGACCCGTGCCCTACTTTCTCGACGGAAACAACCTCATTGGGCTCGCGCGGAATCGCTCCCGCCCGGAGCCGGAAGATCGGTCGGCCCTGATCGCCGAGCTCTGCGACCGTTTGCGCCGCACTCGATCCCGCGCCGTTCTTTTCTTCGACGGCGAGGTCCCCGGTGGGGGAACGGCTCTCGGCGGCCTTCTGATCCGGTGCTCGGGCCGGGAGACGGCGGACGAACTGATCTTGAGGGAGATTTCCCGCGCGCGCACGCCGGGCGAGATCATCCTCGTGACTGCGGACAGAGATCTGGCCCGCCGAGCCCACGACGCAGGAGCCAAGACGCTCGCACCCAGAGCCTTCTGGGCTCGCTTCGGAACCGGCAGGCGACCCGCGGCGGAGGATTCGGAAAGAATTGACGCCGACGAGTGGATCCGCTTCTTCGAGGACGACCGGAACCGTCTCTAGGGCAACGTGATCTAGCCGGCATCACTGGTACAATTGTGGTTGGCTCTGAGCGAGCCAGGCGATCGCCCCGAGCGATCGGGGAGGAAAGTCCGAACTCCACACGGGCGGCATGCCGGGTAACCCCCGGTCGCGGCGACGCGAAGGAAAGTGCCACAGAAAACAAACCGCCTTTCCGTCTCCAATCGAGGCGGGACGGTAAGGGTGAAACGGTGCGGTAAGAGCGCACCGCCCCGACGGCAACGGAGGGGGCACGGTAAACCCCATGCGGAGCAAGGCCAAATAGGGAGGCAGAGGGCGCCCGTCCCGTTCCGCTCCGGCGGACTGTCTCCGGGTCGGCTGCTCGAGCGCGGGGAGGACCCCGCGCCGAGAGGAATGATCGTCGCCGGGAAACCGGTCACAGAATTCGGCTTATCGGCTCGCTCAGGGTCTTTGGCTGCCGGCGGGCTTACCGCGCAGGCTCGATGATCGCGATCGTGCGTCCGCCTCGACTCAAACGGGGGGGGACCATCGGAGTTGCGGCGATTTCCGGTCCGGTCGATCCGGCTCGCCTGGACAAGGGGATCGCGCGCTTGAGGGGGCGCGGGTATGGTGTCGTCGAGGCCCCCAATCTGCGTCGAGTGGAGGGCCTCTTCGCGGGAGGCGACGCCGAGCGCGCCGAAGGCTACCGCGCCCTCTTGCGCGACGCCGCCGTGGATGCCATCTTCTTCGCGCGAGGCGGCTATGGTGCGACGCGGATCTTGAGTCGGTTGGACGCGGACGAGATCGCCGCCCACCCCAAGATCCATTTAGGGGGTTCCGATCTGACGGCGCTCTTCGCGCTGCTCGGCCGAAGAGGCATCGTCACCTACTACGGTCCAATGGTCGCCGCGGAAATCGCCGACGAGGAAGGGCTCGACTGGGAACGGGTCCTCGCGGGAGAGGAGCCGCCGGCGCACGAATTCGGCCCGGAAGACGTCCTGGCCGGGGGCGTCGGTCAGGGGCCGCTGGTCGGGGGGTGTCTGTCGTTGCTGGCCTCTTTGTGCGGGACGCCGCAAGCCGTCCGAGGAGAGGGCAACGTGCTCTTCTGGGAGGACATCGGCGAGGAGATCTATCGGCTGGACCGAATGTTGACCCAGTTGGAGGGGTCGGGTACATTCGATCGCATTCAGGCCATGGTCATCGGCTCGGTGGTGTCGCGCGAGCGAGCGGAGCACCCGCAAGATGTTCGGGAGTTCCTGCGGGATCGCTTTGGCGGGGCGCGATTTCCGGTCGTGATGGGTTTCCCGGCGGGGCATCTGCGTCGTCCACGAACGATTCCGCTCGGGATCACCGTTCGCGTCGAGCTCGAGAAGAGTCCGCGCCTCCGTTTCGCCGAGCGGGCGGTCGCCTAGGTCATGAAAGCCGTCTTCAAGTCGGGAACCCCCGGCGGGAAGAGCCCCTTCGAGCGATTCCTCGTCACCCATCCCATGGGCGACATCATCTTCTCGGAGGGGGAAATCGGCAACGAGATGTTCATCATCCAATCCGGGACCGTCGAGCTCTTGAAGTCGATCGGCAAGGAGACCCGCGTTCTGGCGACCCTGGAGAAGGGCGATTTCTTCGGCGAGATGAGCGTTCTCGAGGATTTGCCGCGCACCGCGTCCGCGCGCGCCAAGACCGACGTGGAGCTGGTTCGAATCAACGGCGCCACGTTCGATTCGATGCTGAAAGGCAACACCGAGATCGCCGTTCGGATGATGCGCAAGCTCTCGCGCCGACTGCGGGACGTCACGACCATGCTCGAACAGGCGCTCGGCCGTGAGGTCGCGGAGGAAGAAAAGCCGGCCGCCGCGGCGCGTCGGTCCGTGGCTCTCCGCGAGCGGGACGTCTGCCGGCTGGTGGCCACCGAGGAAGAGATGGAGTTCTTCCTAAACCGCGAGGGCGACACGCTGGTCGGTCGCAGCGACCCGGTCACCGGCATCACGCCCGACATCGACCTCACCCCGCTCGACCCTCAACGCTCCACTTCCCGGCGCCACGCCAAGCTCTATCAGATGGGCGGGCACTTCTACGTCATGGAAGAGATCGGCGTCATGAACGGGACGTTCGTCAACGAAAACCGCGTTGCGACCGGAACTCCGGTGCCGCTGCAGAATGGAGACGTGCTCAAGTTCGGGCTCGTGACGTTGACGTTTCAATCCGCCGGAGCCTAGGGTCGCCGATCGACGTCCGGCGGCAAGGCCCCATCGGCACCGGAGGTTCGACGGCCTCCTCGGTCGGCGCAACCGTCCCGCCGGCGGCAGACGAAAGATGATCGAGCCTTGACACCGGTGAGCACGACGCCTCGCACGCCGAGGCCCGTCGAGAGAGGGCGCGTCGCGCTCCAGGATCCGGTTTCGCGTCTACCCGGCGTGGGCTCGGCGCGCGCCTCCCGACTGGCCGAAGCCGGCCTTCGCACGGTGGCCGACGTTCTTCTCCACGTGCCGTTTCGATACGAGGACCGGCGCCGCTTCGGGCGGATCGAGGAGCTGGTTCCCGGAGAGCCGGCCACCCTGTTCGTCCGGCTCTCCGGAGCCCGCGGGAGTCGGATGCGACGCGGAGGCCTCCGCGTCGAGGCCCTCGCCGACGACGGCAGCGAGGCGATCCGAGTCGTTTGGCACAACCGATATCCCAGTTTCCTGAAGGCGGCCCAGTCGGGGAGCTCGGCGGTCCTCTACGGATCACCCGCGGTGACCGCCCGGGGGGAACTGCGCCTCGAGAACCCGGAAACCGAATTCTTCGGCCGAGAGGAGGAAGCCGACCCTCTTCACTCGGGCCGGATCGTCGGGATCACGCGGCGGGTCGCCGACATCTCGCCACGTTCGTGGAGGGCTCTGGTGCGCCGCGCCCTCGACTCGCTTTCGCCGGAATTTGTCACCGCGAGCGCGCCTCTCTCGGCGGTCCGGGCGGCACTGGAGGCGATCCACTTTCCCGGGGAGCTCGCGGACGCCGAGCGCGCTCGGGCCGTGCTCGCCGGGGAGGAGCTGACGGTGCTCGCCGCGCGGATCGAGGAGAAGCGCGCTCGCCTGCGGTCGCGGCCGGGAATTCGGCTCGCGGCCGACGAGGATCTGCGGCGTCGCGCCCGGGAGGCGCTCCCGTTTTCGTTGACCGGCGCGCAGAGGCGAGCCGTACGGGAGATCGCTGCGGATCTGGGCTCCGGTCGCGCCATGGCGCGTCTGCTGCAAGGAGACGTGGGGAGCGGCAAGACGGTCGTGGCAGGCCTCGCCTTCCTGCTCGCGGCCCGCAACGGAGTTCAGGGCGCCTTGATGGCGCCGACCGAGATCCTGGCCGAGCAGCACGCGGCGAGTCTCTCCGGGTGGCTCGAAAAGGCAGGCGTACGGCTCGCGCTCCTGACGGGCCGCGTCCGGGGGCGGGTGCGTCGGGCGCTGCTCGCGGCACTCGAGCGGGGAGAGGTGGACGTCTTGATCGGCACCCATGCCCTCGTCGAGTCACCAGTCCGGTTCCGCCGCCTGGGCCTGGTCGTCGTGGACGAGCAGCACCGTTTCGGGGTCGCCCATCGCTCGCGGTTGTTCGGGAAGGGAGAGAGCCCACACGTGCTCGTCATGACCGCGACGCCAATACCTCGTTCGCTCGCCTGGGCCATTTACGGCGAGCTCGACGTGTCCGTCCTGGACGAGAAGCCGCCGGGGCGCGGCCCGGTCCTCACCCGGGTGCGGGGGGAAGACGCGCGGGAGAGGATCTATCGGT
Organism: Thermoanaerobaculia bacterium; assembly: GCA_035498405.1. Taxonomy (GTDB): domain Bacteria; phylum Acidobacteriota; class Thermoanaerobaculia; order UBA5066; family Gp7-AA6; genus DATBFU01. The sequence continues at coordinate 116,215 of DATKAE010000132.1, forward strand.
TTGCGGCGGAGCGAGTCCGGGCCGGCGAGCGCGTGTATGTCGTCGTGCCGGCGATCGAGGAAGGAGAGCGCGAAGTCGCGGCCACGCGGCAGACCGCAAGCCGCATCGCGAGCGCCGTGCCGGGTGTCGAAATTGCGACTCTCCACGGGAGGATGCCGCCCGAGGAGCGTTCGCGAGTCCTCGCCGATTTCTCGGCGGGGCGGGTGGGCATCCTCGTCTCGACGACGATCGTGGAGGTCGGCGTGGATGTTCCGGAGGCGACCTTCATGGTGATCGAGAACGCGGAGACCTTCGGTCTCGCTCAGCTTCACCAGTTGCGGGGCCGCGTCGGACGCTCTTCTCGCCCGTCGTGGTGCGCGTTGATCGTGGGCGAGGGCGCCGGGCCGGAGGCCCGCAGCCGTCTCGCCGTGCTCGAGCAGACGAGCGACGGCTTTCTCATCGCGGAGAAGGACCTGGAAGCGAGGGGGCCCGGGGATCTGCTGGGTACCCGCCAGTCGGGCCTGCCGCCCCTGCGTGTGGCGGACCCGACACGCGATCTCGAGCGCCTGGCCGAAGCGCGCCGGTCGGTGGCGGAGCTCCGGGCCCGAGGCGAGCGAATCGTCAGCGACCTGTTCGGCTACGCGTAGGCGCAAGCGCGCTCGAACGAGCCGATCCCTACCAAGGGGACATGGTAAAAGAGGGCGGCAAAGGAGACTCGCTTGAAGATACTCGTGACCGGGGGCACGGGCTTCGTCGGCACACATTTGGTCAACGCTCTCCTGCGGCGGCGACACGAGGTCGCCGTCCTCGAGCGGCGGCCCGGGAGCGCGCGAAATCGCTACAACCAGCCGGTCGAGATTGCGTCCGGCAACGTCTTGGACCGCGCCTCGCTCGAGCGCGCGGCCGCGGGGCGCCAAGCCGTGATCCACCTGGTCGGCATCATCAACGAGAAGGGGGAGCAGACCTTCGACCGAATGCACCGCGAGGCGACCGAGAACGTGGTCGCGGCGCTCGGGAGGACGGGAGTGCGCCGGCTCCTGCACATGAGCGCGATGGGAACGGCCGAGGACGCGCCCTCCCAATATGCACGGACCAAGGCGGCGGGTGAAAGGGCGGTTCGGGCCTCGGGGCTCGATTGGACGGTCGTCCGCCCCTCGATCGTGTTTGGCCCCGGCGACGGGTTCGTGTCGCTGCTGGCGCCAATCGTTGCCTGGAATCCCGGGTTCATCCCGGTCATCGGGCCCGGCACGACTCGGTTCCAGCCAGTCTCCGTCTACGACGTGGCCCGCGTCTTCGCGAATGGCCTGGAGAAACAGGAGACCTTCGGCCGCGCCTTCGAGGTCGGGGGCCCGCGAATCCTGTCCTTGAA
>DATKAE010000133.1:0-1612 GCA_035498405.1 Thermoanaerobaculia bacterium
GTTCGAGTGTGGCCCCATCCTGAACCCGGGAAGCCTGCTCTCTCAGGTGCAGGGGTGCATCGTGATGGCGCTCGGAGGGGCGCTCACCGAGGAGCTCGAGTTCAAGGACGGGAAGATCCTGAACCCGCGCTTCTCCCGCTACCGCGTCCCCCGCTTCAGAGACGTCCCGCGGATTGCCGTCCACCTGGTCGAGAACCGGGACATCCCTCCGGCGGGCGGCGGCGAGACGCCCATCATCGCCGCGGCGCCCGCCATCGCGAACGCCGTCTTCGCCGCCACCGGAGTGCGCCTCCGCTCGATGCCGATGCGCGGCGAGGCGCTTCCCAAGGCCTGACGCCGCCCGGGCCGGGTCTCGACCTCCCCGGGTTGGCGCTTCTCCACCACCACCGGGATCCTCACCCTTGACATATCGTACGTCATGTCGTACGTTATGTCTTGACAGAGGAAACCATGCGGCATGAATGGTTCGGGGACTTCGCCGGCGGGTTTGGACCGCGTTTCTGGGCTGGCTTCGGTCCCGCCGGCGACAGGAAAGCGTGGAGAAGCCGGCACCGCCGCCGTCACCAGGTCTTCGAATCGGGCGAGGTCAAGTACGTCATCCTCCGACTTCTCGAGGAGAAGCCACGGCACGGCTACGAGATCATGAAGGCCCTCGAAGAGCGGCTGGGGGGCTGGTACACGCCGTCCCCGGGGACCGTCTATCCAACCCTGCAGCTTCTCGAGGACCAGGGCTTCGTGCGCGCCGTCGAGACCGAGGGGAAGAAGGTCTACCACATCACCCCCGAAGGCGAGGCTTTCCTCCGCGAGCACCGCCAGGTCGCCGACGACATCTTCGATCGCGTGCGAGACATGGTCGGAGGCTTCGCGGCCGGAGGGATGGGTGAGCTGAACGCGGCGTTCGCGCGGCTCGCCCGGCAGACCTACGGCAACGCGTGGCGCCTGGGGCCGGACAGCCCGGTCCTCGCGCGGATGGCGGAGGCCCTGAAGAAGGCCGCGGCAGACATCGAGGAGATGGTCAAGGCGCGATGAGCGGCGGGACGACTCGCGCCGAAGCGGCTCAGCGGCCGGCGACCTCCCGAAGAACGCGAAGGAGGTTCCCACCGAGGATCTTCCTGATCGCGTCCTCGGTGTAGCCTCTCCGCAGGAGGGCGGCGGTCAGGGCCGGCATCTTCGACACGTCCTCCAGCCCTGCCGGCACGGAGTTGATCCCGTCCCAATCGCTGCCGATGCCGACATGGTCGACGCCCGCGACCTTCACCGCGTGGTCGACGTGGGCCACCGCGTCCTCGAGGGTCGCAGAGGACGGGAGCATCCGGCCGAACTCCCGCACGTAGTCGGCCGCGGCAAACTCGTCCAGGGCCCGGCCGGTCAAGCCCGGCTCCGTCGCGGCAAGAGCTCCGATCCTCCGCCGCAGGACGTCTCCGTCCGCGGCGTTGAGAAAGCCCGCCCCGAAGTTGATGGCGATCACGCCACCGTTTCGGGCCAGGGCGCGGATCATGTCGTCGGTCATGTTGCGGGGGACGTCCGACAGGGCACGGCAGCTCGAGTGGGAGGCGATGACCGGTCTCGTCGTCACCTCCAGCGTGTCGTAGAAGGTCCTGTCGGACACGTG
>DATKAE010000134.1:0-24682 GCA_035498405.1 Thermoanaerobaculia bacterium
CCGGGAGGCAGTAGCGACGGGGTGCCGATCGAATCACGAGTACGGGGCGTGCATGCCAGGCCATCGGGACGAGAAGAGCCTCGGCAGCTCGCGCGACCTCCAAGAAACCGAGTCTGACCTGGCCGTCAGGGCCTCCCGAATCGGGAAATAAGCCGATGACGGGCCGCTCTGCCTTCAGAAGATTGATTAGCTGAGTCTTGGGCTGAATCGGCGATCTGCGTCGGTACACCCAGATGGGAAAGCCGTACCAGGCGGCCGATTGCTGCAATGCACGCGATTGAGGCCCATCGTGACCGATTGCAAGAGGCACGAGGTCCCGCGGAAAGTCACGGAATACGCAGATGCCGTTCAGTTCGTACGCGTGCCAAGCAAAGCAGATGATCGGTCGCGATCGCTCCTTGAACAATCGGATCAGCTCCGCCACGTCGGGCTCCCACTGAATTCGAGCGGTCCGCCACGCGGGGTACAAGCAGCTCGCGAGCGCCAGATTCGAAATGTAGAACAATGGCTCCAAGAGAACGTCGAGCGCGCGAGCTTGGTAAGGTGCATCTGAAAAACGAATCGGCCGTTTCATCGGCTTAGAAAGGCATCACTACTCACCTCCCGATCACCGGCCGATATCGGGGTCTCTGGAGTTTCTTCTCTGAGTGCGCTGCTCCGCCTCGGCGAACAGCGTCCGAAATCCTTTCGCATTCCGGGCCGTAACCGTCGCGACGATCCGATCGAGTGCGCCACGCAGGCGCTCGAGGGCCAACCCGGAATAGGGGTTCATCGCCTGGATCTCATAATAGACGTCCGGACTCTCCCGGGCCACGGTGGCAGCCACCGACTCGAGCGCCTGGAAGGTCGAGCTGCGCACGGGGTGCTCGGCCGGGGGAAGCGCGAGTGCAAACGCGAGGGCGGCGGCGTGCGCGAGGCTCAAAAGGTCCGCCATGACGCGGTCGTGTTCGTCGATCGGCAAGTAGACGAGGTGCGCCGTGGTCGGCTGAAAGAGCTTCTTGACGATCACTGTGGCTTCGGGAGTCCCCGTGTCGCAGATGACGACATCCGCATCTCGCAGAAGGATCGTGGATGGGCCGAACATGGGATGGATGGACGCGACGCGGCCACCTGCGCGTTGGAGAGCCCGGATCGGCTCGATCAACGGGGTCTTGATGCTGGCGATGTCCACGATCACTCCGGCCGGCGGCCTTTTGGACCAGGCCGCATAGAGTTCGACGATGGCAGCCGGCGGGGTAGCGCAGACGACGAGGTCGGCCGACGGAAGCGCCCGGCGAGCCCACGCCTCCGTCTCCGGCGCGGCGGCCGGGTCGAGGGCGCCGATTTCATAGCCCTGGGCGGACAGAAAGCGACCCAACCAGCGGCCCATGCGACCCGCGCCGCCCACGATGACGGCGGTCTTGCCGGCGCCCAGCCCGGCAACGCGAAGGTTGTCCTCGTCCTGTGCGATGACCGAAGCTCGGATGAGCCGGGCGAAGAGATCCTCCGCCACGCCGGGATCGAGGCCCTGCTCCTGCGCGGCGGATCGCGCGCGCTCGAGCACGGCTCTCTCCTGAGCGTAATCCGCCGTCGAGAGCTTCCGCCGTCGCTTGATCTCTCCGACCTGCCTCGCGAGATCGACGCGTTCTGCCACCCGCGCCACGAGGTCCAGGTCGAGCAGCCGGATGCGCTCGCGCAGGTTATCGAGAGTCTGCTCTGCCATGGCTGTCTTCCTTGAACTCCCCTTGCGGCGTCGGGCACCCGTCCTTTGCGGTCACGCGCCAGGATCGGCTGGCCACGGAGCCGGCCGCAGGTGAGGACGTAAGTCGGGCCAAACCTCCAGCAGTCGATACCTGCTCCTTAGCCTCATTCTCGGCGAGCGAGCTGAACGGACTCGCGAGCGGCAATTCTCCGTGTTTTCTCCGTGTCTTGCCGAGAGTCGTCGAAAGTCCATGGTAGGCGCCCGGAGCCAACTCGTTGAACTGTCTACTCTGAGATGTCGTCAGGACCTTTCCGGGGGGAGAACGGGGCGCCGGCCGCACCAACTCTTCCACTGGTATGCCGACCCTCGCGCCGGGCAGTCCGCGGACCCTCTTCGGCCGACGGGGCCAGGCCTGTACTGTTGTATTTTTTTTGGGAGAGAGCCGATGAACGTGCCTGACCCGAATGCCCCACCGAGCCTGGGCGTGCGGTAGCCTGGAGCCGGAGCGGTCGTGGCGATTCGTATCGTGCGCCTCGGAAGTCCTCGGGCCAGAGGCGAGGGGCTGAGGATCGGCGCCGTCCGGCGGCCACCGCGGGGCGTGCCGAAAGCGGAGTTCGCGACCAGGAACTTCTACGACGTGTGGCTCCCGAACTTGGCGCCCTCCGAGGAGCTGCGCAAGGCCGGTCGGGCGGCGCAGGACGAGCGCCACTGGCGCTCTTTCGCGAGACGCTATCGGGCCGAAATGAACCGACCGGAGGCGAGCCGTGTGTGGGACCTGCTCGCCGCGCTGTCGCACACGACCAACTTTTCGATCGGCTGCTACTGCGAGGACGAGCGAAGCTGCCACCGCTCGCTGATGCGGGAGCTTCTGGCGCAACGGGGCGCGGCGCTCATCCCTTCCTGATCCCTCACGCTGCTCCAGGTTCTCAGATCCATTTTCATCACCAGGTCCACCGCGAGGGCGGAGATACTCGCGTGGCGGAGGTTCCGGACTGCCCAGCCATCCCGTTCGCGCTCGGACGAAGGCCGCAAAGCCGCTGCGGGCGCTCTCGCTCGTCGACGCGATCGCTCTGGTCGTCGGCATCGTCGTCGGAGCGGGAATCTTCAAGGCCCCGGCGATCGTCGCGGCGGGAGCCGGGAGTGTCTCGATCGTTCTTCTGCTCTGGCTCGCCGGCGGCGCGGCCTCGTTCGTCGGGGCGCTCTGCTATGCGGAGCTGGTCACGGCGTATCCGCATCCCGGCGGCGAATACCACTATCTGATGCGGGCGTATGGAAGGGCTCCGGCCTTTCTCTTCGCCTGGTCCCGATTGGCCGTGCTGCAGACGGGTTCGATCGCGTTGCTCGCCTTCGTCTTCGGGGACTATGTGTCGCGGCTCCTGCTCCTCCGCGAAGAGTCCTCGCCGATCCTCGCGGCGGGACTCATCGTGGTCTTGACCGGGATCAATTTCCTGGGCCTGCGCGAGGGCAAGTGGACTCAGGAGATTCTGACTTCCGCCGAGGTCCTCGGACTGCTGCTGGTCGTGGTCTGCGGTTTCGCCGTGACCGCCCCTCCGGCCGCGGGCGCGCCCGCAATACCCGCAGCGGCGACGCCACCTTCCGCGGCCATCGGGCATGCCCTCGTGTTCGTCCTCCTGACGTACGGTGGTTGGAACGAGGCTGCCTACATCTCCGCCGAGATGCGCGGCGACCGGCGCAATCTCGCGCGGGCGCTTCTGTGGGGCGTCGCGTTCGTGACGGGAATCTACCTGCTCGTCAACGCCGCCTATCTGCGCGGGCTGGGGATGCCGGCGATGGCGAGGTCGGAGGCCGTCGCGGCGGATCTCCTGCAGCGCTGGCTCGGGCGAGCCGGAGCCGGGATCGTGAGCTTGTTCGTGGCGATTGCGGCGGTGACCTCCGCCAATGGCACGGTCCTGACGGGCGCGCGGGCAAGCTACGCACTGGGACGCGACTTCCGGACCTTCCGCGCCCTCGGACGCTGGCGCGGCCGCGCCGACACGCCGGGCAACGCCCTGCTCGTTCAAGGCCTGATCGCGCTCGCGCTCGTCGGGCTGGGCGCTTTCACGCGCTCGGGATTTGCGACCATGGTCGAGTACACCGCTCCCGTCTTCTGGGCCTTCCTGTTCCTGGTCGGGCTCGCGCTCATCGTGCTCCGAGTCCGCGATCCCGACGCCCCGCGCCCGTTTCGGGTGCCTCTCTATCCCGTCGTGCCGCTGCTTTTCTGCGCGACGTGCCTCTACCTGCTCTGGTCGAGCGTCGCCTACACGGGTATCGGGGCCCTCGTCGGGATCGCGGTGCTGGCAGCCGGCGTGCCCGTGCTCGCGTGGGCCGAGCGCTGGAAAAAATAGTCCAAGGAGGCGGAGAAATGAGCGGTCGCTGACGGCTCTTCCCGTTTGTCGACGGCCTCTCGATGGGGCGATGTAACAGCCGAACCTCCCGGTGGCGCGATGGCGTATGGCGTGGTGAGAGTCGCCGCAAGACTCGTAAGGAGAAGCCATGGCAACCGCCTCAGGACGAGTCCTCTCTGTCAGCGTCGGCCTGCCGCGCGAATTCGAGTACGAAGGTCGAGCGGTCGAGAGCGCCGTCTGGAAGACCCCGGTCTCCGGGCGAGTCGCCGCTCGAGGCGTCAATCTGGCCGGGGACGACCAGGCGGATCGCGGGGCGCACGGCGGCCCCGACAAAGCGATCTACGCCTACGCCATCGAGGACACGCGGTGGTGGGAAAAGCAGATCGGCCGGTCGATCGGGCACGGCGAATTCGGCGAGAACCTCACCACGGAAGGGATCGACGTAAACGGTGCGGTGATCGGCGAGCACTGGCAGATTGGGACCGTCGTCCTCGAGGTCTCCGAACCGAGAATTCCTTGCTGGCGACTCGGAGTTCGAATGAACGATCGCCTGTTCCTGCGCCGCTTCACCGAGGCGCTACGGCCCGGCTCCTACCTGCGGATCCTCGTCGAGGGTGACCTGGGAGCCGGCGACGAGATCCGGATCGTCGACAAGCCGGACACCGGCCTCACCGTTCGAGACGTCTTCCGCATCTACACACGTGATCGGCAGGAGGCCGGGCGGTTGCTCGCGGTCCCGGGGATATCCGAAGCCTGGAAGATCTGGGCGAGAGGCTTGCTTCGCAAAACCGGAGGCGGCGGGCCGGACGCCGTCGGGCCTGGATGTTGTTAGCCTGCCCCCCCCGATTGCCTTCACGGCGTTGCGCCGTCTGGAGCCTGGCCGGCGGGCGCCGGCGGCGTCCCCTCCGGGCTCTCGATGCGCACGAGCGAGAGCGATTCCACCGGCGATCGCTCCCGCCGGGCCACCGTGACCCAGTCGCCCGCGATCCAGGGGCGCCGCTCGAGGACCTCGTAGCGCATCGGGAGCTCGTTGAGCGACGGCTCCTCGGCGGTGCGCATCACGAGGAAGCCCGTCCGGTGGCGCGTTCGCCCGATGAGCTTGAAGGGGTGCAGCACCGATCTCCAGGCCCTCTGCGAGTAGAACTCGACGCTGATGGTATTGACGGTGACGAGGAAGCAGTCGCAGTCATCGAGCGGACACTCCCGGCGAACCCTCTCTCCCCACGCCGGCATCGGATCGAACGCGGCGAGCCTGCGGTCGATCTGCATCAGCGCCAGGAAGCAGACGCCGCAGGCGATCGCGACTCCCGCGCCGGCAACCAGTCGTCTCGGGCTCCCCGCCGCGACGAGCGCGGCGGCGACCACCAGCGCGATCGCGGCCCCCAGGAAGATCACGGCGCCTCGGCCAACCAACGTCGAGAGAAGCCCCGAAAACTTCGCCAAGAGGGGCAGCGCCAGGGCAAAGACGGACGCGGCGAGGATCCAGGCGACGCGTCCTCGCGGAAGCTCGCCCGAAGCCTCGCGATCGAGCCTCTCGCCGACGAGGACCGCGATCGCCGGAAAGATCGTCATCATGTACACGTCCCGCTTCATCCCCATCAAGGACCAGAAGATGAGTCCGAACAAGAACCAGCCAAGCGGCGCGCTCGAGAATTTCTGACGCCGCAGCGAGCCCGGCAGCAGGAAGCTCCAGGGAAAGGCGGCCACTGCGATGACCGGGAGATAGGCGAAGAGGCCTCGCGAAGAGCGCATGAAGCGTGTCGTGGCGCCTCGCAAGAACTGATTCTCCCAGTAGAAGGTTCTCCAGAATTCTTCCCCGAGCCGCCGCGCCATACCGATGTGCCACGGCGCAATCAGCAGGAGGAGCACGACGCCCGCCACGAAGCCACGGCGCATCACCCGGACCGGCCGGAAGCGGTCCAGGGCGAAACCCGCCGCGACCGCCCCAACGGGAAGAGCGATCCCGATCAATCCCTTCGCCATGAACGCCATGGCAAGCGCCGCGCCGCACAGGATGCCCCAGAGAGAATCCGAGCCTTCCTCCGCGCGGCCGGCCGCATCGAGCGAGATCACGGCAAGCGTCAACGTCAGCGCCAGGAAGGCGTCGGCGGCGAAATAGCGCGTGAAGGTCCAGAACGCGTACGTGAAGAGCAGGACCATTGCCGAGAGCAGTCCCGCTCGAAGGCCTCGCCGCCGGCCGGACCAGACACCGACCGCAAGCGCCGTCGCGAGCGCCGCGAGCGCCGCCGGCAGGCGAGCGGTCGTCACCGAGATCCCGAACAGACGGTAGCCGGCGGCAATGAGCCAAAAGGTCAGCGGCGGCTTGTCGAGAAAGTCGGCGTCGCGAAAGCGCGGCACGAGGTAGTCGCCGGACTCGAGCATGTAGATCGGCGGCGCCGCATACATCGCCTCATTGCCCGTCTGGATGGGCACGGCGCCCAGGCGGGCGATGTAGAGGAAGACGCCGAAGCCGAGCGCCGCCACGGCGAGAATCAGGCCGGGAAGGTCCCGCAGGCCCGCTTGCGGCTCGCCATCCGTCCCGGCGGCCGACTCGACCGGCTTTCCCAAACCCGACATGGCGATCCGGATCTTAACCGTGGGACTCGAATCCGGCCGGCCTTGGCGATGCTAGAGTCGCGCGCGTGGAAACGCTCCGCGTGCTCTCATACCTGGCACCGAGCATTCCCGAGGATTTCTTCCAGCTCGTCGCGCAGACCCTCCAGTCGCGAATCGGCGTTCCCGTGCGCCTCGCATTCGAGACGAGAGTCTCCGGGCCGGCGCCGGAGGCGGACCCCTTCGCCGGAGACCTGGCGGATCTCGCCTTCGTGTGCGCGCCCTCCTACCCGCTGCTCAAGAAGGCCGGGTCTCCCGTCGAGTTACTGCCCGTGGCTCCCGTTTTCCTGGACCCGCGCGCCGAGAATCGGCCCGTCTACTTCGCCGATGTCGTCGTGCACGCGCGGCACCCCGCGAGAACGTTCGCGGACCTGCGCGGCGCGGTCTGGTCCTACAACGACCGCTACTCCCGAAGCGGCTGGCAGAACATGCTCGCGCGGTTGAATGAGCTCGGCCACGACGGGAAACCCGATTCCTTTTTCGGAGAGCTCGTGCAGGCCGGCTCTCACCTCCGTTCGCTGGCGCTGGTCTCCCAGCGTCGCGCGGACGCGGCGGCCATCGACTCGAACACCCTCTGGATCGTCCGGCGACGCCAACCCGGGCTGGCCGGCCCCCTGCGGGTCATCGAGTCATGGGGTCCGATGCCGATTCAGCCCCTCCTCGCCCGGGCCGGCCTCGACGCCGCCCTCAAGGAGCAAATCGCCGCAGTGCTGCTCGGCCTCCACCGGGACCCGGACCTTCGGTCGTCGCTCGAGCACTCCGGAGTGCGCCGCTTCGCCCCGGTCGAAGAGTCCACCTACGAGGGGATCCGCGCGCTCGGAATTCCCGACGCGGCCCGGTCTGCTCTTCCCGCGGGCTGAAACCGCAGGGCCTGCAGCCTCGAAGGAAATCCCATCCCTCGGGCGCGCCCGAGCGATAGGATTACGTGAGCCGATGGCCGAGAATTTCGAGGAGCGCCGCTTCGCGCGGTGGATTTGCCGCAGCTGTCGCGCGGCTCGATTTGCGAAGATCCCCCGGGACGGCCGGCTCAAGTGTCCGATCTGCTATAGCGGCGAGCCATTCGACCCGAGGAAGCACGCGAGGCGCGATCCCGCAAACCGGGGCAAGCGCCCCGAGCACATCCCGCCCGAGCCCCTGTAGCCCGACCCGCCTCTCGGCCGGCGACGCGAAGCGAGCGCGGTCAATCGCGCCTGAATCCGCCGCTGCCGGCCCGCTGTATATCGCCTGGGGTGTCTACACCAAATCCCCGGAGGAGTCATGCCAAGCCGTTCCGTCGATCGCATCATTCACGCCATCACCACTCGAGAAGGCGCCGGGTTTCTCGTTCACCGGCCCTTCCCCACGCCGGAGCTCGACCACTTCGATCCGTTCTTGCTGCTCGACGAGATGGGGCCGGTCGATCTCGGCCCCGGAGAAGCCAAGGGAGCGCCGGACCACCCTCACCGCGGCTTCGAGACCGTGACCTACATGCTCTCGGGCAGCATGGAGCACCGCGATTCGCACGGCAACGCCGGCAAGCTCGGCCCGGGAGACGTGCAGTGGATGACCGCCGGCTCGGGCGTCATCCACTCGGAGATGCCGGAAGAGACCTTCGCCAAGCGGGGCGGGCGGATGCACGGCTTTCAACTCTGGGTGAACCTGCCTCGCCGCGACAAGATGATGACACCGAGATACCAGGAGGTCGCGGGCGCGAAGATTCCTTCCGCCGCCACCGCGGACGGCAAGGTGTCCGTCAGAGTCCTGGCGGGCGAAGCACTCGGCGCGAAGGCGATCATCGATACACGCACGCCGATCCTGTACCTGGACGCGACGATCGCCTCCGGAGCGAAGTTCACACAGCCCGTGCCCTCGGACTTCAACGTCTTCGCCTACGTGGTCGAAGGAAAAGGCTCCTTCGGGTCCGACGCCCGCCCGGCCGGCGACGAAGATCTGATCCTCTTCGCGCAGGACGGCGACAGCATCAGCGTGGAGGCCTCGTCTCGGGAGCCTCTGCGCGTCTTATTGATCGGCGGGGCGCCGCTCTCCGAGCCCGTCGCGCGCTATGGACCCTTCGTCATGAACACCCGAAGAGAGCTGATCGAGGCCGTCGAGGACTTTGAGAGCGGCCGCTTCGGGGAAATCCCTGCCGCGACCTGACTCCAGCCGGGATGGGCACCTCGGTGCCATCGCCCGGGCACTCCCGGGGGATTGGCGGGAGGCCACGCCTCGCCTAATCTGATTCCGAAGCTCCTAAAGCGAAATTTACCTGAACAAAAAGCGGGCTCCAGATCCTGCCGGACAAAATCGGGCCATCACGAGTGGAGGAAACGGTAATGAGCCAGCAACTGACGTGGCGCTGCGGGGATTGCGAAGCCGTCGTGACGGCCTCCTCCGAGGAGAGCCGCCAGAGCCCGAAGTGTCCGATCTGCGGTACCGCCAAGGAGGCGCCAAAAATGGCGTTCATCGAGGAAGACGGGCCGGAAGCCTATGATGCGCGTGCCGGATCGAGCTTCGCCGAGCTCACCGGACCGGAGCTCGACCGTGTACTGGCCCGGAAAGTCCTGGGTGAAGGATCGCCGTCGCCGGTGCCTCCGTATTCCTCGGAGGACTGGGCCGCCACCGCTCTGGCGGAGCTCGTGGGACGACACAGCCGCTGGTCCTTTCACCTCGCCTTCTGCGGCAACGCCTGGATGGCGAGCTTCACCGAGAAGGGCGACCCGAAGAAGAACGCCTCGAGTCCGCCGCTCGCCTCGCTCGTTTCGGCCACGGGCCGCACTCGCGCCATTGCGATCAGCAGGGCCTTGCTGAAGGTGGCGCGCTCGCCTCGGTGGCTGCCGCTCGGCCGGACCTTCCTCGCGGACCATGCGGGGGCGGATTCGGAGGCACTCGCCGTCGCGCCCGGGCGCGCCCGGCCAGGGCTAGCCGTCACCTAGACCAGAGCCGTCTCCCGACAGCCCTGCCTCCGGGGCGCCGAAACCTCCGTCCCTCCCCGACCGCATCAGCCGCGGTTGCGGTTAGACTCTTTTGCGACAAATCCAAACGGTTCAGGTCCAAAGACGGAGGTCGCCTATGGGGGGATGGGAGATCGAGAAGCACCAACCGGAGCCGTGGTCCATCGAAGGACGGCACATCTTGAGCGCAAGCGGCTGGAATCTGGCCAAGGCCGTGCTCATCGCGGACGCCCGCCGGATCGTGGCCGCCATCAACGACACCCAGGGGATTCCGACTGCGGCTCTCGAGGCAGGCTTCATCCGGGACCTGCTCGAACTGACGGTGCGGCCCAGGGCGCTCTGGGAGAGACTCGAGGCGCGATTCCCGATGATCAACGCCACGGAAGTCTTTCTCCATGAGCCTCTGGATCCCCCGGATCCATTTTCCGCTCTCGACCGGCGCCTGGGAGACCGGCGGCGGGGGGAACGGCGTCGCGGATATCCCGGATACACAAGCCGTTAGCTCGGACTCAACTCTTGTGGCCGCTGGGCTTCCAGCCCAAGGCACGGACCCACCGGGGCCCGACTCTGCCGCGCTGGCGGCAGGCACTCCATCCCGCACACCGCACCGGGTGCCCTTCGGAAACGTGCGATAATTGAACAACTTTCGTGAAGGGTCCAATGGCACCCGGCCCGCCCCCGTTGAGGGGTCTCGGGGATCGTGAGACGTCCCGGTTCGAGATCGTTCCGGCGCCGGATCCCGCCGAGGAGTCCGACCGCTTCGAGGGAGACGACACCTCCGTCACCCCCCGTCGGCGCGCGACGGACCCCGGTCCCGAGGCGAACATCATCCTGATCGCTCACCCGCGTAACCAAATGCTCGGCTCCCGCTACCGTTTCCGGCCGGGCAAGACGCTCATCCTCGGAAGGGCCAAGGGCGCCGACGTCAGCATCCCCGACGCCGATTCGCTCTCGCGCCGCCACGCCTCCCTGACGTACCGGATCGAGTCGGTGATCCTGGAAGACCTCGGCTCGACCAATGGAACCTTCGTCAACGACGTGCGGATCGAGGTGCCAACCCTTCTGCGCAGCGGCGACCGCTTCCAGATCGGCTCGGTGCACTTCAAGTTTCTGCAGGAGCGCGACGTCGAGAACGCCTACCACGAGGCGATCCACGACATGGTCGTGCGCGACGGGCTCACGCAAATCTCGAACAAACGCAAGTACGACGAGGAAGCCGTCCGCGAGATCGCCCGGGCGAGGCGCTACGGCCGGCCGCTGTCGCTGATCCTCTTCGACATCGACTCCTTCAAGGCGATCAACGACACGCACGGCCACCTCTGCGGCGACTTCGTCCTGAAGGAGGTCGTCTACCTGGTTTCCGATTTCTTCCGGAAGGAGCAGACGTTCGCCCGGGTCGGAGGAGACGAATTCGCCGTCCTCACTCCCGAAGCGCGCACCGACGGGGCGAAGACTCTCGCCGAGCGCTTGCGGAGCCGAATCGCCAATCACGAGTTCTCCTACGCCGGAAAGCCGTTTCGGGTCACCTGCTCGTTCGGCATCTCGGAGTACAACGCCGACATGAAGGGGCCCCAGGAGCTGTACGAGGCGGCCGACCGCGCCCTCTATCAGGTCAAGCACGCCGGGCGAAACGGCGTGGTCGTGTTCTCTCGCCCCTAGGACCCCGTCCTCCTCGCCTTGCGCGACCCGCACGGCGATAATCCCTCTCGCATGACTTCACGGTTTCGCCGGCTGCTGGAGACGAGCGTCCTCGTCGGCGACGGCGCGATGGGCTCTTATCTGCTGACTCGGGTCACACCGCCTCACGCCAGTGTCGAAGAGGCCTGCCTCTCGATGCCCGACGCCGTGCTCGACGTGCACCTGAAGTACATCGAGGCCGGGGCGCGCGTCATCGAGACCAACTCCTTCGGCGCCAACCGGCACAAGCTGAAGGCGCTCGGCCTTCAGGACCAGGCGGCCGAAATCAACGGCGCTGCCGCCAAGCTCGCGCGGCAGGCTCGGGAGGTCTCCGGCAAAGATGTCCTGATCGCCGGCTCGATCGGCCCGACCGGCTTCGGCTACGATCCGACCGATCCGGAGTCGGAAGAGCTCATCCGCTCCATCTTCCGAGACCAGGCTCGCGCGCTCGATGCCCGCGGGATCGACCTCTTCATCCTGGAGACATTCCCCTCGCTCTGGGAGATCCGCGTCGCGCTCGAGGCGGTGCGGGAGGTCTCGCAGCTGCCGCTCGTCGCGTCGATGACCTTTCCCGGGGATGCCTGGGAAGACACCGAGGACACCGGCTGGATCGCGAAGGCCGCGCGGCGGCTCGAAGAGCTCGGAGCGGACGTGATCGGCACCAATTGCTCGCTCGGGCCGCGGGACATGCTCGCCGCCTTAGACGGCTTCGCGGCTGCCTCGCGCCTGCCGCTCTTCGCCGCCCCCAACACGGGTGTGCCCTCCTACGTTGCTGGCCGCTTCGTCTATCCGGAGTCCTCGCCCGAGTACTTCGCCTGGTTCGCGCGCGAGGCCGTTCGTCGGGGCGCGCGCCTGATCGGCGGGTGCTGCGGCTCGACACCCGAGCACATCCGAGCCGTCGCCGAGGCGTTGAAGGACGCGACACCCGAGCGCGCCCGGACGTCGGCCGGGCTCGTCACGGCGCCGCCGCCCGCCGAGGCGAAGAGGACGGAGCCGAAGGCCTCGGGCGTGGCCAAGCGCCTCGACGCCGGCGAGTTCGTCATCTCGATGCAGCTCGACCCGCCCAAGGGGACAGACATGGAGGCCGTGCTCGGGGCGGTCCGGGCGTTTCGCGAGAGCGGCCTCGTTCACGCGATCGACATCAACTCGAACCCGATGGCGCACCTGCACCTCGACTCGCTGTGGATGGCCCTGCGTTGCGAGCAAGAGGGGATGGAGACGATTCCGCACATCACCCCCCGAGACGCGAGTCTGATGGGCCTCTGCGGCAACCTGCTCGGCGCCTGGGCGCTCGGGATTCGGAACGTGCTCGTGATCACCGGGGATCCGAGCCAGCGGGGCGACCGTCCCGGCTCGACCGACGTCTACCAGACCGACAGCGTCGGCCTGGTCAAGGTCGTCCGGGACTTGAACGAAGGCGAAGACCTCGCCGGAAACCCCGTCGGGAATCCGCCGAACTTCTTGATCGGCGTCGCGGTCAACCCCAACGAGCCCGATCTCGACCGAGAGGTCGAGCGCTTCCGGCGCAAGATCGAGAACGGAGCCGATTTCGCCATGACCCAGGTCTTCTTCGACTGGGAGTGCTGGGAGAGGTTCCTGACGCGCTTCGGCGAACCGCTGCCGATCCCGATGCTCGTCGCCGTCTGGCCGCTGACGAGCCACAAGCTCGCGCAGCGAATCCACCTCGAGGTGCCGGGCATCGTCGTGCCAGACCGCGTTCTGACACTTCTCGCGCGCGCCGGGGCCCGCGCCCGCCAGGAAGGCTTCGCCCTGGCTCGGGAGATCCTCGCGGAGGCGCGTCGGCGCGCACAGGGCGTCTACGTGATCGCGCCTTTCAAGAGCCCGATCAGCGCCCTCGAGCTGCTCTGACCCCGAGGTCCCGCGGAGCTAGGTTCTCGTTCTGAATTTCCCGGGGTCGTCGGGGCCGGGCTTCCACATGGCTGCCTCTCCCGGCTCTTGCGGAAAAACGGGAACGCCGGGTGCGGAGCCCCGGGCTGCAGGCGCAGCGGCGGTCCGGTCGCCCGCCGGGTGGTCGACTCTTTCCCAGTGAGCCTCGCCGCGGCTGCGCGAACCCTCCGAAGGCGCGCCACTCCCGCCGACGACCGTCCACTGGCCGCGCGGTCGGCTGCGAAACTCCTCGGCCGAAAGACGAGGCGCCTCGCGCAGATCCCAGTGGATCAGCTGCAGCCAGTAGGCGGCCATGCTCACGATCGTCCGCACGGCCTCGAGCTGTGTCTGCGCCTCCTCGAAGCTGCCCGCGCGCTCGAGGCGGTCCCGCCGGTAGGCCTCGAAGATCGCCCGGGCGCCGCCCGCACCGTGGCACAAGAGCAGATCGAAGACGGACGATGCGCCCCAGGGGTCGGGGGTCGACCCCGACCAGCGCAGAAACTCCCCGATCGAATTCTTCCAGCTCGTGCTCTGGAAGACGGGAAGGCGCGACACGGCGAGAATGTCCACGCCCGAGACGCGCTCCAAGGAACCGGCCT
The DNA here is from genome assembly GCA_035498405.1 of Thermoanaerobaculia bacterium. Lineage (GTDB taxonomy): Bacteria > Acidobacteriota > Thermoanaerobaculia > UBA5066 > Gp7-AA6 > DATBFU01. The sequence goes on from DATKAE010000134.1 coordinate 13,733, forward strand.
CCCGAAGAATCTGCGCAATCGACGGAAGCAGCTCCGACGAGCTCGAATCGTTCATGGAGAGTACTTACTCACGCTCGCGCGCGGACGTCAATCCCCAGGAGGTGCCGGTCGAGAACGCGCCGTCGAGAGCCGTCCACGCGACACGACGCGGGGATCGGCGCCAGCTCGCGCCTACCCGCTGACCCGCTTCAAGCCGCTGCCGTCGGCTTCGAGCGTGTAGATCCGGTCGATCTTGTCCTCGATGCACGTGTAGGTCAGGCGGCCGGAGGTCGACACACCGAGATACCACTTTCTGCCCGGGATGTGGGTCATCTGCTTTTCACCCGTGCCGTCCCGATTGATCCGGTAAATGTTGTCGCCTTTGAGGAAATAGATGGTGCTGCCGTCCGCCGACCACTGCGGGTAGTTGGGCCGGATTTCCGAGGCGGGATCGTTCTCGGTGAGCTGCTTTCGGCCGGTGCCGTCCAAGCGAATCGTGTACAGGTTGCCCGTCGAGTAGAACACGAGCGACCTTCCGTCCCGCGACCAGTGCGGATAGGCGCCCCGGCCGTTGGGGATCTCACTCAACCCGGTGCCGTCGCGGTTGGCGACGTCCAGGAAGTGCCCGTTGCTCCTCGTCATCGGGAAGGCGATCTGTTTGCCGTCGGGGGACCAGTCCGCACGGCAGGGATCGTTGGGGTCGGACGAGGTGCTGTCCAGGCCCAGGTCGCGCACGTTCGAGCCGTCGATGTCCATGACGTACAGCTTCCACACGCCGGTGCGGTTGCTGCTGAACAGGATCGTCTTTCCGTCCGGGGAGAGGGTCGGATACTCGTCGGCCCAGTGGTTGGACGTCAGCTTCCTCACGCCCGTGCCGTCGGCATTCATGATCATGACTTCGCGGCTCTCCGGAAAATGACCTTCCACGAAGAGGATCGATTTCCCGTCGGGTGACCACTTGGGTTCCGAGCTGCCGGTGTTGGGCGCCGCGGGGCCGCCGAAGGCGAGCACGAAGAGGAGGGTAACGAACAAGGCCTTCATGTTACTGATCCGCAGGCATTTCCGGGCGTCGGACGTGACGTCCATCACCAAATGCGACACAGGAAGCGACGTATGAGGGACGAGCCGCCAAGCCCGGGTCCTGCGTCAGACCGGGCCCCCGAAAGGCTGCTCGTCCGGCCTCTACGCTCGCCGCTTCGGCCGGGCGGCCCAGAATGCCGCTCCGAGGGCCGACCAGAGCAGGAAGGCAATCCACTCGGCTCGCGTGAAGCTTCCGGCCACCCACGGCAACGCCTTCATGCCGATGACTCCCACCGACACGGCGGCGCCTGTCCAGGCCATGACGCCTCCGAATTGCTCCCTCGGCCGCCCGGAGCGACGCGCTCGCGCCCGATCGGCCACGCAAGTCGAGAGCCACCCGACCGCCACCGCGAGCGATCCCACCTCCGTCACGGGAACCAGAAGCGCGTCGCCGAGCAGCGCACCGGCGCCGGAGAGAAGCCCCATCAGCAGGATGGCAACGGCCGGCGTGCCGTGCACCGAATGAACCCGGCCGAGCGCCGGATGGACCAGATCGCGGCGCCCGATCCCGAACAACAGCCGAGTCGCCGCCACGAAGTTGCCGTTGAAGATCTTGATGAGCGAGAGAAAGGCCGCGAGCAGGATCCAGCGCGAGACCGTCTGCGACCCGAACGCCCGCGCAAAGGCCGCCTCCGTACCCAGGTGCTGCGACACCAGCGTCTTCCAGGGGAAGACGAAAGAAACCGCCAGAATGATCGTCACGTAAAAGACGCAGCCGGCTACCGCCGCCCCGACGATCGCGCGGGCGAAATGCCGCGGATCGAACCCGGAGTGCGCCTCCTCGGACTCCTTGCCGACCGACTCGAAGCCGGTCATGAAGTACGGGACGATCTGCAGCACGAGCAGGATCGACAGCGCCGCGCCTCCCGCTCCCGGCCGCGCGAAGACCGGCTGGAGGTTCGCCGCGTCCCCCCGAAGGAAGCCCATCGTCGTGAACACCGCGAAGATCGCGAGCAGGCCGAAGGTCATCGACTTCTGAAAGGCTGCGCTCGGCCGGATACCCCGGTAGTTGACCCACACGATCCCGACAACCAGGAGAATTCCCACGGCCAGTCGAGGCAACGTGATCGTCTTGCCCGCGATCGTGTACAGCGGCGCCGCGTTGAAGAGGGGAAAGACTCGCGCCAGGAGATTTCCGATCGCGACGGCTTCCCAGGGGCAAACGATCGCGTAGGCGAGAACCATCGTCCACGCCGCGGCGAAACTGACCGGCGCCGGGAAGACGCCCGCCGCATACGCGATCTCCGCTCCCGCGTCCGGCACTTCGCGCACCATGCGTCCGTAGGTGAGCGCCACGGGCAGAAGGAGAACGCCGCCGATCAGGAATCCCAGAGCGGCGCCGCCCGGACCCCCGCGCGAGAGCCAGTCGTCCATGAGCACGACCCAGCCGACCCCCACCATCGTTCCGAAACCGAACGTGAAGTACTCGGTCAGCGTCAGCGTGCGGACCAGGTGCGGCGTGTCGCGGCTCATTGGTCGGAGAGTCGGGATAGTCTAAGGCCTCGCATGCGCGCTTCCCGTGACCGTCCTTCGCGCGGCTCCGGGCGCCGGCTCCGCCTCTCGCGCCGCACGCGCCCGTTCCAGGAGTCGGTCATTCGGGAGATGACCCGCCTCGGTGCGGAAGTCGGAGGCGTGAACCTGGCGCAGGGACTGCCGGACTTCGACCCGCCGCCGGAGCTCGTGGACGCGCTCCGGCGCGCGATCGACGAAGGCCATCATCAGTACACCTTCACCTGGGGGGATGAGGCGTTTCGCCGATCGGTCGCCGAGAAATGCCGCCGCTTCAACGCCATGGCGGTCGATCCGGACACCGAGGTGACGATCACCTGCGGCGTTTCGGAAGCGGAGGTTGCCGCGGTGCTCGCTTTGACCGAGCCGGGCGACGAGGTTCTGATCCTCGAGCCGTGGTACGAGAACTATCTGCCGGCTTGCGTGCTCGCGGGCGTGCGGCCGCGCTTCGTGCCGATGAGCGAGCCCGGCTATGCGATCGATTTTGCCAGGCTCGCCCGCGCAATCAACCGGCGGACGCGACTGCTTCTCTTGAACACGCCCGGAAATCCGTCGGGCCGGGTCCTCTCGCGACCGGAGCTCTCGGAGATCGCGCGGCTTTGCCAGCGCCACGGCATCGTTGCGGTCGTCGATGAAATCTACGAGCACATCTGGTACGAGGGGCACCCGCATGTGAGCCTCGGGTCGCTCCCCGGAATGGAAGACCGCTGCGTCACGCTATCGGGCCTCGGGAAGTCTTATGCCGTCACCGGCTGGCGCGTGGGCTGGGCGGTCGCCGCGCCGGCGCTCACCGCGCTCATCCGAAAAGTTCACGACTACTTGACGATCTGCGCGCCGGCTCCCTTCCAGAAGGCGGGCGAAACGGCGCTCGCGCTGCCGGACTCCTACTACGAGGATCTGCGGTCCAGGTACGCCGCGCGCCGCGACATCCTGCTGCCGGCGCTCGAGCGGGCGGGACTGTCCTTCGTTGCGCCGGAAGGCTCCTACTACGTCATGGTGGACGCGGCCGATCTCGGATGGAAGGACGACTGGAAGTTCGTCGACTTCCTGGCGCGGCAAGTGGGTGTGCTCGCGGTGCCGGGCTCCTCGTTCTACGCCCGCGGCGGGGGCAAGACGCGGGCACGCGTCAACTTCGCCAAGAAGGAAGAGACTGTGCGCGAGGCGGTGCGGCGACTCGACGCTGCGGATCTCCGTGAGAGGGGGACGCGTCGACGCCCTGCCGGGGCAGCTCGCTGATCACGGAGCTTTCAACCCCGCCATCCAGTTGACGACCACCGCGATGGGCGGCACTTCCCGCTCGAGGACGCGCGTGACGACCAGGAACTTCTGCCCGTCCGCCGTCACGTCGTATCGCGAACCCGGCTGGTTCCTCGCGCGTGTTTCGAAGAGCGGAACCGGGAGGCCGGGCTCGAGAGTTGTCCCCGGCTGGATCGGGACCGACATCATCTTCCCGTCGTCGGCGATGTAGAAGAGTTCCTTCCCATCGCCCCGCCATTTCGGGTTCTTGCCTCCCGCCGTCGAGATCGCGATCCTCTGGCCGGGACCCGGAAACGGCGCCGCGTAGACATCGGACTTGCCCGACTCGGTCGAGGTGTAGGCGATCCATTTCCCGTCGGGCGAGAAGACCGCCAGGCCCTCCCTCGCCTTCGTCTGCTGAAAGGGAAGCGGTTTTCGATCCCCTTCGAAGCGGAGAACCCAGATGTCCCAGTCCGTCGTCTCTCCTGGGACTCCGTAGGCGAGGAAGCGGCCGTCGCGGGACCAGTCGAGGGGGATCTCGGCGTTGGTCGTTTTCAACAGCGATTCCTCCGAGCCCGCGCCGCCGAGGGGCCGCAGGAAGAGGCGAGGCGGACCTCCCCGCATGGAGCTGAAGGCGAGGCGACTCCCGTCGGTCGACCAGACGGGAGTGTCGTCGTCCGAAGAGCTTTCCGAGCCGAACTGCGTTCTCGAGCCCCGGGCGAGGTCATAGATCCAGAGAGTCGCTTTCGGTCCGGCGTAGGTCGAGAGGGCAAGCTTCCGGCCGTCCGAGGAAAGCCGCGGGTTCCAATAGTCCCCCGGCTCGCCCACGGAGCCGATCTGCCTCCCTTGCCGGTCGAACCAGAGGAGACGCGAAGGGAAGGTCGCGGCGCGGGCGTAGGCGAGGACACCGGCGGGGGACGCCGAGAAGTATGCGAGTTTCTTCGCATCGTCATAGGCGACGCCTTCCGCGATGGGGACGGCCTCGCCGAGCGTTTTCCCTGACCGCGCGTCGAAGGGCTGCGCAAGAATGTTCCCGCCCCGATGGAAGAGGAGCCGGCCGGGCTCGATGTAAAGGGCGTTGGAGGCATGGGGCACGACCTGGCGCGTCTCCTTCGAATCCATCGAGCCCACACGCACGCCCCCGTTCTGGTCCCGCGACTCGGGGTTGGCGCCCTGGTACGAGAAGTAGAGGAAGTGCCGGCCGTCGGGGAGAAAGTGCGGCCACCGCTGACTGTCCTCGCCATGCGCGGAGTCCAGCGCGAGGACCTGCTCCGGTGCGCCTCCGGAAGCGGCCACACGGTGGATCGAGCTTCCGGCGGACGGAGCGAAAAGGATCACGCCCTCTTGGCTCCACGCCCCGCCGCGGCCGACGGGAGCGTCGCAGAGGACCTGGACCGGGCCGCCCGAGGCGTCCACCCTCTTCAACTTCCCTTCGGAGAAGAATCCGACCGAGCGGCTGTCGGGAGACCAGAAGGGATACTCCGCCCCCTCCGTTCCCGGAACCGGCCGCGCTCCCAGAGCGTCCATTGGGCGGATCCAGAGGAAGACCTTGCCGTGGTCGTCCTCCGCGTCGAACGCGAGCAACCGCCCATCCGGCGAAAGGGCCGGCAGCATGGACACGTTGAGTCCGGGACTCTGGTACGCGGCCGATTCCGAGGGCACGATTTCGAAGCGCAGAGCACGAGGGGGCGTCGGGGCGCGCCGGACGAAGGCCACCGCAAAGCCGACCGCCGCGAGGGCCGCCAGCGCGAAGCCCGCCCAGGCGAGCCTCTCGCGGCTGCGGCGGCGCGTCGAGACAGCCGCCGGCGCGGCGACGCCGGCCTGCGAGCCCTCGGCGATCCACTTCAACTCCGCCGCGATGTCGTGCGCCGATTGCCAGCGGTCTTCCGGGTCCTTCGAGAGACAGATCCGGACGACCCGATCTAGAGCCGGGGGCGCCATCGGCTGGATCGTCGAGATCGCGGCCGGCTCGTCCTTCAGAATCGATCCAATCAGGCTCGCCTGGCTCTTTCCCGCAAAGGCCTTTCTTCCCGTCGCCATCTCGTAGAGGACGGCGCCCAGGGCGAAGATGTCGGTCCTGGCGTCCGCCTCCTTGCCCTCGAGCTGCTCGGGGGCCATGTACTGGAAGGTCCCGAGGATCGTGCCTCCCTGCGTCAGGTCCTGGCCGCCGGCAACCGTCGGGAGTGCCGTCACACCCGAGACCGGCGTCACCGGTGCCACCATCTTCGCGAGGCCGAAGTCGAGGAGCTTGATTCCAGACTTGCTCACCATGACGTTTCCCGGCTTCAGGTCCCGATGGACGATGCCCTGGCGGTGCGCCTGGTCGAGCGCTTCGGCCATTTCCACCCCGTACCGGAGCACCTGCTCGGCTGGAAGCGGCCCGCGGGCCAGACGCTGCGTCAGCGTCTCGCCCTCCAGGTACTCCATCACCAGGTATTCGGTTCCGTCGGACTCTCCAACGTCGTAGAGCGCGCAGATGTGGGGGTGGGAGAGCTTCGAAATCGTCTTGGCCTCTCGCTCGAACCGCTGACGAACCTCGGGAGAGGAGGAGAGGTGCACCGTGAGCACCTTGACCGCCACGGTGCGCTCGAGCCGCGTGTCCTGCGCCTTGTAGACTTCGCCCATCCCTCCAGCGCCAACCGGCGACTGGATTTCGTAGGGGCCAAGGCGTGTCCCAGCCGTGAGAGTCATGATTTCGACGCGGCGGATTCTACGCCCGGCTCGATAGACTCGCTTCGTGCCGCTCAAGGAGACCGTGCGGGCCGCTGTGATGTCGGGTCCGGGGCGTCCGATCGAGCTCCGCACCTTCGCGCTGCCGCGGCCGGAGCCCGGCGGCGCGCTTCTCGAGACGGTCGCTTCCGAGGTGTGCGGGACGGACGTCCATCTCCATCACGGCAGGCTCTCCGGCGTTCCCTATCCGATCATCCCGGGGCACGTGGCCTGTGGCCGGGTGCTCCAAACCAACGGAGTCCTGCGCGACGTCGACGGCCGGGAGATCTCGACGGGCTCCCTCGTCACCTTCTATGACGTCTTCGGCACGTGCGGCGCCTGCTGGCACTGCCTGGTCGCGAAAGCCGCGACCCGCTGCCCCCACCGCCGGGTCTATGGCATCACGACGGGAGTCTCCGACGGACTCCTCGGCGGCTGGGCGGAGGCCGTGGAGCTAAAGCCCGGCGTGCGTGTCCTGCCGCTGCCGGAGGGTCTCGATCCGCTCGACTTCATGGGGGGCGGCTGCGGCCTTCCGACCGGCTTTCATGCCGTCGAGAGGGCGAGCATCGCCTTGGGCGACACCGTGGTCGTGCAAGGGAGCGGTCCCGTCGGGTTGAATGCCGCCATCTTCGCGCAGCTTGCCGGCGCGGCGCGGGTCCTCGTCGTCGGAGCGCCGCAGGAGCGACTCGCCGCCGCGCGACGCCTCGGGGCCGAGGACGTGTGCGATCTCGCGAAGCTCACCGATCCCGCGGCTCGCGTGAGGTGGGTGCGGGATCGAACCGGCGGCCGCGGCGCTGACGTCGTGATCGAGGCCTCAGGCAACCCCGCCGCCCTGCCCGAGGGGCTCGAGATGCTCCGCGACGCCGGCACGTACGTCGTCGTCGGCCAGTACACCGATGCCGGCGACGTCGCGATCAATCCGCACCGGCACGTCAACCGGCGGCATGCAACGATCCTCGGGTGCTGGGGCTACGAGTTCACGCACCTTCACCGCGCGCTCGCGCTGATGGCCAAGCACAGGGAGCGTTTTCGCTGGCGGGACCTCGTCACGCGGGAATACGGGCTGCCGGAGGCGGGCCGGGCGCTCGCCGACATGGAGCGCCTCTCCGTAATCAAGGCCGTCATCCGTCCCGGCGCCGAGCGCGGCTGATAAGCCTGTCTCGCGACAGGCGGACGGCACTGACCGAAAGAACAGTGGCGTCCTGTCGGCGAATCGATGCAAGATTGACCGGCGTCGTAGGGCCCCCGATCTGCCTGGCGATCGCCGTTCCGGGCGACAGGGAGCTCCGGAGCCCTCCGAGGCCCAACAAACTCGAGGAGGGGCCATGTCATTTCCCATCCGCTCGGTTCGCCTCTGCTTCTCCCTCCTTGCCTCTCTCGCCCTGTCGCTCGCCGTTTCCTCTTGCGGCAACTCGGACCATTCGCCGACCTCGCCCGGGGCCGCCACGCTCTCCGGCACGGTCATCAGCGGAACCTCCGCTGCGGGCATGCGCACGCAAGGCATGCAGATCGGTCTCGGGGGCGTGACGGTACGGGTCACGAGCACCGGCAAGTCCACGCAGACCGACGGCTCCGGCAACTTCTCGCTGACCGGGGTTCCCAGCGGCTCGGTCGAGCTCGCCCTCGAGCGCGCCGACATCAACGCCCGTGCCACCGTCACGGTTGTGCCGGGCGCGGCCAACAAGGTCACGATCTCGGTCGTCGGGTCACGCGGCGTCGTCGTGCCGGGCGGCCATTCCGGCGAAGAGATCGAGGGTCTCGTCTCCGCCAACGACGGAAGCACCCTGACCGTCCTCGATCAGCGGCTCGGCGCCGTCATCGTCCACACCGACGGCAATACGGTCGTTCGGACCGATAGCACGACGATTCCCCTCTCCCAGATCGCCGTTGGAAATCGCGTCCACGTCAAGGCGGTCCTACAAGACGATCAGAGCTATCTCGCCACCGAGATCCTGCTCCAAAACGAGAAGGTCGGCGGCAACCGGGAGGTCTCGGGCTCGGTGATGTCGGTCGACTCCGGTGCCAAGAGCTTCGTCGTGCAATCGACCGGCGCGAACGTCACGGTGACGACGGACTCCTCGACGATGTTCAAGCGCCGCGGCGGGAGCGCCAGCTTCTCCGACGTCGTCGCCGGCGCGACGGTCCAGGTCGTCGGAACGCTTCAGGGGGACGGCACGGTTCTGGCGAAGAAGGTGACCATCGAGAGCTGACTCGGGGTACCTCCCTCGAGGGAGGCGCGGCGGCCCGGCCACGGCCTCGCGGCGCTATATCACAATTGATATAGTTGTCACCGCGGGGCCTGCGCCGGGAGCCGGCTCTTCGGGATCTTGACCAGGACGGTGGACTCCGGGTCGACGAGCTCGACGATCGGCGCCCGCGCGTTCTGGGAGACGAACTGGTAGGCGTCCATCTCTGCCAAACCGGTCTTCTCCTGTACCCAGCGCACCATGTCCTTGAACGCGATCCGCGCGGCGTCCTCGAGCGGCCGGCCGGCCCCGAGCGACATCATCCATTCGGCGTTTTCGATGCGCGGCCAGGGAGTCCTCGCGTTTCTTGAGGAGCTCCACGGTCAGCTCCACATTCATCGCGCCCTCGATGGCGGTTCCGATGATTTCCCCGTCTCCCATGGCGTAGTGGCCGTCGCCGAAGGAGAGGAGCGCCCCCGGCACCCGAACACCCAGGTACACCGTGTTGCCCGCGCGAACCTCCGGACAGTCCATGTTGCCGCCGAAGTCGTCGGGAACGATTGTGGAGCGCGCCTCGCCGTTGGCGGGAGAGACTCCGAGACACCCCAGAAACGGCGCGAGCGGCACCTCCCACGAGTGTTTCCCATCCTGCGATCGGGTTCGGGCGACGCCCCGCGCCCGGTCGATCTCGTAGAACCAGACCGTCTCGGGCAGATCCGGGCCGAGGATGGCTGTCCTGTCGGTTCCGGTCAGGGCGCCAAACCCGGGAAAAGACGAGGAGATGCCGTGGTCCCGGGCGGGCCCGAGCTTCTCGATCCGGACCGCAAGGGTGTCGCCCGGTTCCGCTCCCTCGACGAAGAACGGCCCCGTCTGCGGATTGTCATGTCCCGGAGGCTGCACTTTCGAAGGGATGTCACCCGGCCTTCGCACGGCGCCGTCGTAGCAGTCCTCCGTCCAGGTCACGATTCGCGTTCCGGGCTTGATCCGGTGGGTCGGCGCCACGCCGCCGAAGGTGTACTTCAACTCTTCGTGCTTCGGGACGTACCGGAGCACGGGTTCCTGCGCAACGGCGACCGCCGCGGCCCCGAAGAACAGGGATGCCGTCAGTTTGTGTCTCATCACGGTCCCTTTCGCTTCACGAGCGGGAAAGACTCCTCGGGCCCCCTGGAAAGGGCCAGTGCGCTGTCCCGGACAAGAGAGACGTTCGCACGCGGAATTCTATGTGCGAAACTGCGCCCCCACGAGACATGTCATCCGAGACGGAGCCACTTCCCTCGCCGCCGCGCCGGCCGCCATTGTCGGCCGGCTTTGCGGCCGTCATCGTCTTCAAGTACCTGAAAGCCGCCGCCTTCATCCTCGTCGGCATCGTCGTCCTGCGGATCGCGCGATTGCCGAGCCACTCCGAGCCGATGGAGCTCGCACGGCTGCTCCAGATCCGGCCCGAGCGGGAAAGCGTTCAGCGGCTCTCGGTCTTCCTCGCGCAAGTCACCCCGGGCCAGGTCGAGGCGCTCGGAGCCGCGTCGATTTTGATCGGACTCGTCTTTGTCGCGGAGGGAACGTTTCTCGCCCTGCGATTCTGGTGGGCGACCTACTTCACCGTCTTCCTGACGGCCCTCGGAATCCCGGTCGAGGTGCGGGAGATCGCCAAGTGGCCGACGCGTTTGCGGCTCTACGTGCTCCTCGCGATCAATCTCGCCATCCTCGTCTACGTGTGGATGCGAAGAAACGAGTTCCGGCAGAACCGAGCGGCCGACGCCTCGCCGCCGACTTCCGAGTCTTAGCCCCCGGTCGGTCGCGTACCCCCGCCGCCGCCTGACTCGGGAAATCGCTTCGCGAGCCAGCCCTCGACTTCCTCCGGGTGGTACCCGAACGGGCCGGGCTTGCCCTTGTAGACGATCACGCCCTGCTCGTCCACGATGTAGAAGCGCTCGGGCCAGCCTGCGTAGACGGCATTGGCGCGGTTCTCGATCGGATCGACCGCCAGGGGAATGTCGTAGTGGAAACGTTTGACGAAGTCATTGGCGATCCGAAGCCGCTGCTCCGTCGTCGTGGGCTGCGGATAGCAGACGTCTTCCTTCTCATTGGATTCCATCTGCCACTCATCGAGCGGATGCGCCTCCTTGATGTAGAGCGTCAGGAACCGGGCGCGGTCGGCGTACTTGCGCCGAATGGCCTCGACGCGCTCGACCGAGCGCCGGAACGGGGGTCAGGTGAAACTGCCGAAGATCAGGACGAGGGGCTTGCCCCCGAC
>DATKAE010000135.1:0-24090 GCA_035498405.1 Thermoanaerobaculia bacterium
GCCGGAGTCGTCGACGTGGACGACGGAGCTGGGCCGGGGCCGCCCGGGATGGCACCTCGAGTGCAGCGCGATGTCGATGAAGTACCTGGGCGAGAGCTTCGACATCCACACGGGGGCGGTCGACAACATCTTCCCGCACCACGAGAACGAGATCGCGCAGAGCGAGGGCGCGACGGGAAATCCCTTCGTCGAGCTGTGGCTGCACGCCGAGCACTTGATCGTGGACGGCGAGAAGATGGCGAAGTCTAAGGGGAACTTCTATACGCTCGGCGACATCCTGGCGCGTCGAAACGATGCGGCGGCGGTCCGGTACCTGCTTCTCTCCGTTCCCTACCGCAAGAAGCTCAACTTTACCTGGGAGGGCCTGGCCGGCGCGGCGGCCGCCGTGGACCGAATTCGCTCGGCTGCCGTGCGCATCGAAGAGGTGGCGGCTTCGGGAAAACCCGGCCCGGGAGGCTTCCCGGTCGGCGAGCGCGCCGCGAGGCTGCACGAGGAGTTCACCGGCGCGCTGGAGGACGACCTGAACACGTCGGGAGCCCAGGGCGCGCTCTTTACCTTCCTTCGGGAGGTCAACGGCGCGATCGACGGAGGGACGCTCGACTCCGCCGGCGCCCGGCAAGCACGCGCCGCCCTGACCGAGGCCGACCGAGTCCTGGGCGTTCTCCCGAGTCGCCCGGAGGCGCTTTCCGAGGAGATCGAGGCCGAGATTCAGGCGCGCAACGCGGCCCGCAAGCGGCGTGACTTCGCGGAGGCCGACCGGATCCGCGAGAATCTCGCCGGCCGCGGCATCGTTCTGGAAGACGGCCCAACCGGGACGAGGTGGAAGAGGACTTGATCCGCGCGGCGAAGCTCGCAACTATCGGCCTCTGTGTCGGGGTCGGAGTCGCGCTGGCCCAGCCGTCGCCTCGCGGCCCGAAGGGATCGGCGCCGCCCTCGCAGCCGAAGGGGAACGCTGCCGCCCAGGAATTGTCGCGGAGAGCCCTGAGGCTCGGGATCGACTTCGATCCCGAAAACCCGAAGGCCGAGCATCCCTCGCACCCCGACGCGGAGTCCCTGGACGCAGCGGCGGCCTACCGCTGGCTCACCGACCAGCTCGGCGCGCCCGACGAGTCGATCGCTCCCGCTCCGGACGGGCTTGGAGACTTTCTCGCCACCCGTCGCGACGCTCTCTGGTCCGTCGTCGGGCTGCTCGAGCGGGAGACGCTGGAGTGGTCCTCGCCTCGAGCCGAGGAGACCGCCATCCCGCCCCGTTTCGCCGCGCTCAATCGCCTGAACCGGCTCCTCGTCGCCGCCGCTCTGACGGAGCAACGCGCCGGCAGCGCCGCGCAGGCGCGGCGGCTGATGGAGGCGTCCTGGTCGGTTTACCGGTCGCTGTCGAGAGACTCGGATGCAATCTCGGGCTCGATGCTGGCCTTCGCCGCCCTGAGGCTCCAGGTGGGAGCGCTCCGCAAGCTCCCGGCGATTTCCGTCGAGTGGCTGGACCGGCTGTCCCGCGCCGATCCATGGAAACAGGCGATCTCGAGCTTCGAGAATGAGCCCGCCGGCCTGGACGCCGGTGATCCGTCCCTCGGGCTCTCGGATTCGTTCTCGAATGTGAATGCCCGCGCCCGCCGGGCGGCTGCCGACGTGCTTCGGCGGATCTCGCCGTGCGAATTGTCGAGTCTCTCGGCCGAGCAGATCAGACGTCCGATGGAGGAGGAATTCCGAAGGTCGAAGGAGCCGGGCGAGGACCCGGAGGAGATGGCGAGGCTTCTCCCGCAGATCATTTTGCCGGGCTTGAAGAACCGGCTCGAGCGAGCCGGCCGACTCGCCGTCGAAGCGGAACTGACGAGGAAGATCCTGGAGCTTCGTCTGGCGCGGTCGGACTCGCGCGCTGGGGAGTGGCCGCAAAGGCTCGACGACGAGTCCTCGCATGTCTGCGCCGGCGCGACGTACGGCTACCGCCGGAGCGGCTTCGGGATGGAGATCGAGTTTCGGGGCTCTCCGCCGGCGCCCGATACCGGCTGGACGCTCCCGCTTTCCTATTCGACCCACGGCGACCCGCCTCCGGCCCGCGCGGTGTCGCCCGCGGCTCGACCCGCAACCGATTCGAATTGACACCCGCCTCCGGTTGCCGCATGATTCGCGTTCGCATGAACGTTTACCGCTCGGCTCGCGTTTGGTGGTGGCGGGAGGCTAGCCGGTAGGGCCGTCTGCGCCCTGCCGAATGCGTTCGGGCGGGGCAGAATCCGAAACGAGAGAATGGACCCCCGGGCCGAACGGGCTCGGGGGTTCTTGTTTTGAGCGAAAGAATTCTTCCTCTTCCGGCGTACGTCGCCAGTCTCGCGCCGCGAGACCTGGCCGACGCGCGGAGGCTCGTGGCGCTCGTGCCGAAGCGGGCCACGGCAATCGAGGCGCGTCTCGACCTCTGCCGCGAGCGGATCGCCACCGCGCCGCTGCTCGACCTGGATCCGCGGCCGCTCGTCGTCACCTACCGCACGCGCGCCGAGGGGGGCGACTTCTCCGGCTCTCCTGAGGAGTATCGGCGTCTCGTTCGGGAGGCCTACGAGGCGGGAGGCACCGTCGACGTCGAGCACGCGAGCGGCCTGCTGGCCGACTCGGGGCAACTGCCGGACCGGCGAAGGGTGATCGTCTCCCATCACTCCCCGTTCTCGATTCCGCCGGACTGGAACGAGCGGCTCTCGGCGATGCTCGCGACCCGCGCGCGGGCGGTCAAGCTCGTCTGCGGAACGGCAGACCTCGCGGCGAGCCTGACGGTGGCCTCGATTCAAGCGCGGCATCGCAGGGACTCGGTAGCCTTTCTCCCGATGGGCCCGGCGAGCCCGCCCGGGCGCGTTCTGGCGGCGCTTTCGGGCGCGGCTCTCGTCTATGGGCCAGTGGAAACGCCAACGGCATCGGGGCAAGTCTCGTTGCGGGAGCTGCTGACGACCTATGAGGTCGACCGACCGCGTCAGGTCGACGCCCTGTTCGGAATCATCGGTGCGGAGGTCTCCGGGTCGCTTTCGCCGGCAGTCCACAACGCCCTGTTTCGGTCGCGTGGCCTGCCTTTTCTTTACCTGCCGCTTCCCGTCGCCGATTGGGAGCGCACCGACCCGTTGCGCCTCGCCTTCGATCCGCCCTTTCGAGGCTTTTCCGTGACCCGCCCCTGGAAGCTCGTCGCCGCGCGCTCGGCGCCGGGATCGGAGGATGTCGTCGCGACCAAGGCCGCCAACACCTTGCTGCGGCGGGCCGGACGCTGGCGTGCCGAAAACACCGATGTGGACGGCGTCTTCGATCCCCTGGCCGACCATGACACGGGCGAGGGCAGGACCGCGGTGGTCCTGGGCACGGGAGGCGTTGCGCGGGCGGCCGTCGTCGCGGCGCGGCGCCTGGGCTACGAGGTTCTCATCGCGGGTCGAAACAACGAGGCGGCCGATGTCCTCGGCGCCGAGCTCGGCGTCGACTCGTTGGCGCTGGAGGATCTCGAGGCGAGCGAGGCCGACCTGTACCTGAACGCCACACCGATCGGCTCGCATCCCGATGATCCCGCCGCGTTCCCCGCTCGCATTCTCGAAAACCGGCCGCTGATCTTCGATTGCGTCTACCGGAGGGACGGCGGGGCGACGCTCACGATCGCCGCCGCGCGCGCGGCCGGATGTCCGACGGTCGAAGGGATTCAGATGTTCGCCGCCCAGGCCGTTCGACAGGCTTGCCTCTTCGGCGTCGAGGACGCCGCTCTGGAGGAAGTCGAGCGGCTGCTGCGCGAGGCCTCGTGAGCTCGAGAGAAGCCGAGCGGCGCCATTTCCTCTCCCTGGCGAGAGCCGGTCGCGTCGTGCCGGTCGCCCGAACATTCGCCTCGGATGCGGTGACGCCTGTCGCGATGCTTTCCCGAATGCGCCGATCGGGTGAGGACTGCTTCCTTCTGGAAAGCGTCGAAGGGGGCGAGACGATCGGCCGCTACACGTTCCTCGGGTGCCGTCCCGTCGGCCGATTCGAGATATCCGGCGGTTCCTGGCGCCTGCAGGAAGGGGATGTCATCCGCCGAGGCCAGGAGCCGCTTCGTGCGCTCGAGCGTGCAGTGGTCCGGCCCGGTTTCGTGGTGGATCCCGAGTTGCCGCCGCTCTCGGGCGGCGCGGTCGGATTCCTGGGATACGACGCGGTGCGGATCTTCGAGAGCATTCCCGATCGCCATCCCCGCGAGGGATCGATTCCGGATGGGCTCTTCCTGCTCTTCGACGCCGTCGTCGCTTTCGACCACGTCCGACAGCGCCTGCTGCTGGTTACCGCGCTCGAGTCGAAGCAGTCAGGGGACGAAGAACGGGAGGTCGAGGCCGCCTCGGCCCGCCTGGACCGCTTGGAGGCTTTTCTGCAAGCCGAGCCGGAGTTGACCCCACGGCGGGTGCCGCGCGGGGTCGAGATCCCGAGCGATCGGAGCGCGTGGAGGCCGCTGTTGTCGCGGGAGGAGTTCTTGGCGGGTGTCGCGCAGGCGAAAGAGGCCATCTTGGCCGGAGACATCTACCAGGTCGTCTTGTCTCAGCGCTGGACGATGCCGCTCGGAGCGGACCCGTTCGACGTGTATCGGGCGCTGCGGATCCTGAACCCTTCTCCCTATCTCTTCTACCTGGAGACGCGCGAGGCGACGGTCTTCGGGGCCTCGCCGGAGATGCTGGTTCGGTGCCGCGGACAAGAGGTGGAAACTCGGCCCATCGCGGGAACGGCTTCTCGCGGCCGAACCGGCGCGGAGGATGCGGAGCTCGAGAGAGCGCTCCTCGCCGACCCCAAGGAGCGCGCCGAGCATGTCATGCTCGTGGATCTTTCGCGCAACGACCTTGGCCGCGTCTGCGAGATCGGGAGCGTCCGGGTGTCCCGGTACGCCGGCGTCGAGAGGTACTCCCACGTCCAGCACCTGGTCTCCGAGGTGCGCGGCCGGCTGGCGCCGGGCCGCACGGCCGCCGACGCGCTGCAATCGTGCTTTCCGGCCGGCACTCTGACGGGGGCCCCGAAGATTCGCGCCATGGAGCTGATCGACCGCTGGGAGGGTGCGCGTCGCGGCGTCTATGGCGGAGCCGTGGGCTACATCGACTGCGCGGGCAACCTCGACATGGCGATCGCGATCCGAACGGCCGTCGTCGAGGGGGATCTCTGTCGCGTCCAGGCGGGAGCGGGAATCGTGGCCGACTCGACGCCGGAAAAGGAGTACCGCGAAGTGGAAAGCAAAGCGGCCGCAATCTTCCAGGCGGTCGAGATGGCGCGCTCTTGGACCGAGGGCGTGCCGTCCGGCCTCCGTCGCGGGGAACCTCGACCATGATCTTCGTTGTCGACAACTACGACTCGTTTACCTACAACCTGGTCCAGGCCTTGGGCAAGCTCGACCCCGATGTCGAGGTCGCCCGCAACGATCGGTTCGATCCGGAGGCGATCGCTGCGCGACGTCCGCGGGCCGTCGTCATCTCGCCGGGACCGGGCCGCCCGGAGCAGGCCGGCCACTCCGTCGCGATGATCGCCGCGTCGGAGAGGTGGAACATCCCGCTGCTCGGGGTCTGCCTGGGCCATCAAGCCATCGGGGCATTTCACGGCGGCCGTGTCGAGAGGGCGCTGCCGCGCCACGGGAAGAGCTCTCCGGTGACGCACGAAGCCGCCGGCCTCTTCGCTGGCCTGCCGAATCCTTTCGAGGCCGCGAGATACCATTCGCTGGTGGTGCGGGAGGAGGGGCTGACGGCGGATCTCGTCGTCACCGCCCGCAGCGATGACGGTTTGGTGATGGGATTGCAGCATCGCCACAAGCCCGTCTACGGCGTTCAGTTCCATCCCGAGTCGGTGCTGACTCCCGACGGGGAGAAACTTCTCGCCAACTTCCTCGCCCTGGCCGGGGGACAACGACCGTGACGCCGAGCGTGGCCGAGGGCTTGAAGGTCGTCGCTGCCCGGCAGCCGCTCGGTCGTGCTCTCGCGGAGGAAGTCTTCCGGGATCTCATTGACGGGAAGGCCACCGAGGCGCAGAAGGGGGCCGTTCTGCTCGGCATCGCGACGCGCGGCGAGACGGTCGAGGAGGTCGCGGGCGCGGTGGCGGCGTTGCGGTCCCGGATGCGTCGCGTCGAGAGCCGGCGCTCGCCTCTGCTCGACACCTGCGGGCCGGGCGGTCTCGGGCGCGACCTGTTCAACCTTTCCACCGCCACGGCCGTCGTGGCAGCGGGAGCGGGCGCTTCGGTCGCCAAGCACGGAAATCGCTCGATCACTTCTCGCGTGGGCTCGGCGGACGTGCTGGCGTCGAGCGGCGTGGCCATCGATCTCGAGCCGGGCGCCGCGGCTCAGGTGCTCGACGAGGTGGGTCTGGTGTTTCTCTTCGCGCCCTCGTTCCACCCCGCCATGAAGGAGCTCGGCACGGTTCGGCGCGAGCTTGGGATTCGCACGATCTTCAACGCCCTGGGTCCGCTGGCCAACCCTGCCGGCGCCTCGCGCCAGATGATCGGCGTGGGCCGGCCGGAGCTGGTCCGCTTGTTGGCCGACGCCTTGGCGAGTCTGGGAACGGAGCGGGCGGTCGTGTTCCATGCGGAAAATGGATTGGACGAGCTCGTGCCGGGGGTGCCTGCTTGGGGCGTCGAAGTTCACGATGGCTGGACACGCCCCTGGCGCTACGATCCGACGGCGCTCCGGCAACGGGCGGTCTCACTCGAGGAGCTGGTCGGCTCCGACGCCGCGGGTAACGCATCGATGCTACAGGCGTTGCTGCGAGGCGAGGCCGGGCCCCGTCGGGAAGCGGTCCTGCTCAACGCTTCGCTCGCGCTCGCCGTCGAAGGCCGCGCGGC
The DNA here is from genome assembly GCA_035498405.1 of Thermoanaerobaculia bacterium. Lineage (GTDB taxonomy): Bacteria > Acidobacteriota > Thermoanaerobaculia > UBA5066 > Gp7-AA6 > DATBFU01. Next base: position 6,785 of record DATKAE010000135.1, read on the forward strand.
CGATCTCTCCGAGGGATATGAGCGGGCCCGGCAGGCGATCGACAGCGGCGCGGCGCTCGCGGTCTTCCAGGGGCTGCGACAGGCGTCGGTTCGAGCGCAGGGCGGGCAAGAGCCGAGGGAAACGAAGTGAGCGCGTTGCTCGAGCGCATCCTGGCGGACAAGCGCGCGCGTCTCGAGCGGGGCGAATATGCGCCCGCCGCCGTGCCGCCGCCGCGCCCCTCCGACGGAGCGGCGTTCGTCCGCGCGTTGCGCGAACCCGGCGTGCGCATCGTGGCGGAGATCAAGCACCGCTCTCCGTCGAGTGGAGAGCTCCTGCCCGATGCCGACGGAAGGCTCGAGACGATCGCGCTCGAATACCGTCGGGGCCGCGCCGCCGCCTTGTCGGTCGTCGTCGAGGAAGACTACTTCGGAGGCCGGCCCGATTGGCTTCCCCGGGCCAAGCGCATTTCCGGTCTTCCGGCACTGATCAAGGACTTCATCGTTTCGGAGCGTCAGCTCGACTTCGCCTGTTCCCTCGGCGCCGATGCCGTCCTGCTGATCGTGCGGGCACTGGACGAGGCCGGCCTCACCCGACTGCATGAGGCGGCGCGACAGCGGGGTCTCGCGACGGTCGTCGAAGCGCATAGCGGGGAGGAGATCCGCCGTGCCGCCGCGGTCGCCCCCGACGTTCTCGGTGTCAACGCGCGCGACCTGTCGACATTTTCGATTGACCTCACCGCCCTCGAGGCGCTCGTCTCCTCGATCCCCGCGGGGCCCGTGCGCCTGGCGGAGAGCGGCATTCGAACGCGCGCGGAGGTGGAACGGCTCCGAGCCGCGGGCTACGAAGCTTTCCTGGTGGGGGAAGCGTTGCTGCGCTCGGAGGATCGCGTGGAAGCCCTGCGGGGGCTCGCCCGATGACGGCGGTGAAAATCTGCGGCCTGACGCGCGAGGCGGACGTCGCGCTCGCGTGCGCGCTCGGCGCAGACGCCGTCGGTTTCAATTTCGTCCCGTCGTCGGTCCGGCGGTTGACTCTCGAGACGGCGCGGCGGCTCGTTGGGGAGACCGCCGGCGGGGTGCTCCGCGTCGGGGTCTTCGCCTCAGAGAAGACGCTCGTGATCCGCAGGGCCGTGGAGGCGGCGGGGCTCGACGTGGCTCAGTTGCACCGACCCTTGCGGGAAGAGGACGTGGACATGCTCGAGGTTCCCGTCATCGCCGTGGCCACAGTGGGGCCGGGCGGGCCGGAGCTTCCGCCGGTGGGCCGGCTTGCGAGGTGCCGGGCGCTCTTGTTCGACACGCTCGCCGCCGATCACGCCGGCGGAACGGGAGAGACCTTCGACTGGCAGATCGTGGCGGGGAGGGACTTCGGCTTGCCCATCGTGCTCGCGGGCGGCTTGAACGCCGAGAATGTCGCCGAAGCCGTGCGCCGCGTGAGGCCCTGGGCAGTCGATGTCGCTTCGGGGGTCGAGAGCGCTCCGGGTATCAAGGACCCGGAGAAAATGCGGAGGTTCATTCTTGCCGTGAGGGAGGCCGATGCCGACGCGGCCTAGCGTCCGTAAGGGGTATTTCGGCCGCTACGGCGGCCGCTTTGCCCCCGAGACGCTCATGGCGCCGCTCGAAGAGCTCGAGCGGGGCTTCGAGCGGTGGCGTCGGGACCGTCGCTTTCGCTCCGAGCTCGACGAGCTCCTCCGAACCTACGCGGGCCGTCCCACGCCCATTACGGTCGCAAACCGCCTCGCCGCCGGGCGGGCCGGTGCAAGGATCGCCTTGAAGCGCGAAGACCTGCTGCACACGGGCGCGCACAAGCTGAACAACGCCCTCGGCCAGGTCCTGCTCGCTCGCCGCATGGGAAAGAGGCGTGTCGTGGCGGAGACTGGAGCCGGTCAACACGGTGTCGCGACGGCGGCTGCCGCGGCGAAGCTCGGGCTTCCGTGCCGCGTGTACATGGGTTCAATCGATATGGGGCGACAGGCCCCCAATGTCCTGCGCATGAGACTGCTCGGTGCCGAGGTTGCCCCTGTCGAGACCGGCTCGAAGACGCTGAAGGACGCGATTAGCGAGGCCATGCGCGACTGGTCCGAGAACGTGGCGACGACGCATTACGTGCTCGGCTCCGCGCTCGGCCCCCATCCCTATCCGACCATCGTGCGAGAGTTTCAAGCGGTGATCGGACGCGAGGCCCGTTCACAGTTCCGGGCGATCGCCGGCCGCGGTCCGGACGCCGCCGTGGCGTGCGTCGGCGGAGGCTCGAATGCGATTGGGCTCTTTTCCGCATTTCTGTCGTCCCGGACGAGGCTCTACGGCGTCGAGGCGGGCGGCCGAGGCCGCGCTCCGGGGCAGCATGCCGCCCGATTCTCGGGAGGCTCGCTTGGCGTTCTTCACGGAACCCTCACGATGCTGCTGCAGGATGAGGCGGGACAGGTCCTGCCCACCCATTCGGTTTCGGCAGGCCTCGACTATCCGGCGGTCGGCCCGGAGCACGCGCATTTGAGAGATCTCGGACGGGTGGAATACGTCTCGGTCTCGGACGCCGAAGCGCTCGACGCCTTCGAGGCGCTCTCGCGCTCCGAGGGCATCGTGCCGGCCCTGGAGAGCGCACACGCGGTCGCCTTCGCCTTGAAGCACTCCCGAAAGATGTCGCGCGGGCATTGGATCCTGGTCAACCTTTCCGGGCGGGGCGACAAGGACCTCGAGGAGTACGCTCGCGTGCGCGGTCATCGGGCGTGAGCCGCATCCGCCAAGCCTTCGAGAAGGCAAAACGGGAGAATCGCGCGGCCTTCATCGCCTATCTGACGGCGGGGGACCCGGACGCCGAATCCACGGTCGCGCTCGCCCGTGCGGTGGCCCGGGCGGGGGCCGATGTCGTGGAGTTGGGCGTGCCCTTCACGGATCCGATCGCCGACGGGCCCGTTCTGCAGGTTGCCGCGGCGCGAGCGCTGGCGGCCGGAACCACGCTCGCGAAGGTCTTCGCGATGACTCGCCGGATTCGCTCCCAGTGCGACGCGGCCCTGGTGCTTTTCTCGTACCTGAATCCGCTGCATCGTCGCGGCATCGGCCGAGCCGCCCTCGAGGCCCGGGCTGCGGGATTCGACGGCGTTCTGGTGACAGACCTGCCTCCCGAGGAGGGGGAGGGCTTCGCACGGCATTTCGAAAGGGCGGCCCTCGACACCGTCTTCCTCGTTTCGCCGACCTCGACTGCGGCGCGAATGGCGGCCGCCGCCAGGCTGTCGAGCGGCTTCTTGTACGTCGTGTCGAGGCTGGGCACGACGGGCGCTCGACCGGGTCTCCCTCGAGATCTCGAGGACACTGTCCGAAGGGCCAGGCGGGCTGCGGGGAGTCTTCCGATCGCCATCGGGTTCGGGATTGCGACGCCGGAGGCAGCCCGCGGAGCCGCGGTGCTCGCCGATGGGGTGGTCGTCGGGTCTGCGCTGGTTCGGGCGGCAGAGGTTGCCGGGACAGGGAGGGTCCGGGCCGTCAGCCGGCTGGCGCGGAGCCTCGCCGATGCCTGCCGCCGCTAAACTGGAGCATGCCCGCCGAAGGCCACTTTCTCAGACTCCTCGGCCGGTCGGATCTCCCGGACGCCGACTTCCAGGACATTCTTCGAGACCGCGGCGCCCGGCGATACCACGCCGTCCGTCTCGCCTTGGCCGGCCACCATCGGACCCCGCGTTCGGAGGCCTTGGCGCTGGTAGCCACGCTGTTCTGGAGGGATCTCGCTCACCTGTCGGCAGATACGCGCGTTCATCCCGAGGTCCGGCGGGCGGCCGATAGGGACTTGCTGCGGCGCATCCCGGAAATGGCCCTGGCCGAGCGGGTGGACCTCGCCCGAACGGTCGGCCGGGGAACCTTGGTCGTCCTCCGGTTCGATACCGATGCCCGCGTGGTCGCCGCCCTGCTCGACAATCGCTTCGCGACGGAACCGGACGTGGTTCAGGCTGCCGCCCGGGCCGCAACGCAAGCAGTTCTGGAGGTCATTGCGGGTCATCCCCGTTGGAGCCTGCGTTCCGCCGTGCGCAGCGCTCTGCTACGCAACCCGGCCCTACCCCTGTCCTTGGCACTGGCCCTCCTGAGTCGCGCCACACGAGAAGACCTCGAGGGGCTGCGCGGCATGCCGGGCGCTCCGGCGCTCCTCCGGGCCTGTGCGGAAAGAGTCCTTGCGGATCGTCTCGCACGGGACTAGCATGAATTTCCCCCTTCCGATGGGTTCGAAAGGCATGACGGAACAGCCTGCCATGAGCTTCGGCGAGGAGCTCCGGCGCGAGCGAATGGTCCGCGAGATTTCGCTCGAGGAGATCTCTGCCGCCACCAAGATCTCCGTTCGTTTGCTTCGGGCGCTCGAGGACGGCGATCTGGCGAAGCTGCCGGCACCGACATTCACTCGAGGGTTCATTCGGGCCTACTCCGGACATCTCGGGATTGACCCGAACGAGAAGATCAACGCTTACCTGGCGGATCTGGCCGGGTCCTCGACGGACGCCCCCGCGACCAGGAAGCCGCGGCCGCGCTCGCGCTTTTGGCGCGGCCGCCGCGCCACGGCGGGAACGATCGTGGGCGGGGTGACCGGCCTGCTGCTGCTTCTCGGTCTGATCGCGAATCCGGCGCATCGGCCCCTTCCTCCTCGCGACCGCCCGGCAGTGCGGACGGCGCCCGCGGTCGCCTTGAAGAACGTGACGTTGTCGAACGAGCCGACACCGGCGATGCGCGACGAGGCCGAATCTCCGGCGGAGCCCACCGCTCCCGCTGCCGCGCCCGCTTCCTCGCCGGGTAACGCGAGCCCTGGTGTTTCGCTACTACTCGAGTTCGACGGCGATTCGTGGACCCACCTGGAGGCGGACGGCCGCCCCGTCTTTTCCGGGCTGATCCGAGGCGGCGAGTCCCGCCATTTCGAGGCTCGCGAGCGATTTCGGCTGACTCTCGGCAACGCCGGGGCGGTTCGCGTCACCGTGGACGGCCGCTCTCTCGACCGGCTCGGGGGCGCGGGCCAGGTGGTGCGCGACTTGGTTCTGCCGGGCTCTTCTGCGCGGGGATAACGGCAGCGGCGAATCCCTTGGTCGACTCTGGGCCGGCGGAATCCCTGGATCTCCTCTCCTTGCTGCGCTCGGGCGAAGCACCGCCCGAGATCCGTCGGTTTGCGGCTCGCGGGCTTCTTCCCGTCGATGCCGACGGCCAATTGCAAGCCCTCCTGGCGGTTCTGGACGATCCCGATCCGGACACCGCGGAGACGGCCCGGGCGACCTTCGAAGCGACGACACCGGACGAACTGTCCCGTTTTCTCGATGACGCCGATCCGACGGGCATCGAGGTCGATACGATCGCTCGGTATGCGCAGGACGGGCAGGTTCTCGAGCGCGTCATCCGCAACAAGAACGTCGACGATCAGACGCTTCTGAGGCTCGCACGAACGGTCACCGGCACACCGCAAGATGCCCTGGTCGTCAACCAGGTCCGGCTTCTACGCCTTCCGGCCTTGATCGATGCGTTGTTCGAAAACCCGGAGCTGATGCCGGAGAGCCGCCGCCGACTCAACGAGATCCGCGAGGAGTTTTTCGATAAGGGGCAGCGCCGGCGCGAGGCCGAGGAGCTGCAAAGACAGCAGGCCGAACTGGCGCTGGCCGCGGAATCGGAATCGGAAGAGGCGGCGGACGACGCCGGGGCGGCGCAGACAGCCCCGGAGGAAGCCCCCTCGGAACAGGACCTCCTGACCATGGGAGCCCTTTACCGTCGCATCGGCGTGATGACGGTGCAAGAGAAGATCAACCTCGCCTACTCCGGAGGAAAAGAGGAGCGGCGCGTCCTGATCGGCGACGCCAACATTCTCGTGGGACAGGCTGTGTTGAAGTCGCGCGGTCTCACGGTCAACGAGGTCGAGGCCTTCTGCATGATGCGCCATCTCGACGACGAGATCTTTCGACAGGTCGCGCTCAAGCGGGACTGGATGCGCCACCCCGGTGTCGTTCAAGCCCTCGTCAAGAACCCGTCCGTGCCGATCGCGATCGCGTTGCCGCTCGTCAAGCGGCTCACGTACCGAGATCTGAAGAGCGTTATGCGAGACCCGAACCTGCCCGAGGGCATTCGAATCACGGCCAAGAAACTGCTCACCGAAAAGCGGCACTAGGACACCGGCGCCCGCGGCCCTGAATCCGGTCGGTCCCTGATCGCGGGCCGGCCTTCCGCGAGCCGGCGGCCACACCGGCGGTCAGCCCTTGCCGGGGCGAGCCATTTTCCCGTATCTTTGGACATCCAGAAGGATCAGACGCGCGTACTCCGCACGTCGTATCCTTTCGAAGAAGAATGTCCCGAGACGTCGACTACTACGCCCTGCTGGGCGTCACACGCGAAGCGGGTGAGAACGAGATCCGCGAGCGCTTCCGCGCGCTCGCGCGGGAGGCCCACCCGGACCGCGCCCCGCGTGAGTTGAAGGCCGAGGCCGAGGCAAAGTTCCAGGATCTGACCGAAGCCGTCAACGTCCTCACTAACCCGGAACGCCGAAAGGCCTACGATTTCGAGCGGGCCTTCAAGGCGAGCGAGGCCGCCTCACCGGACGCCGATTCCGTGACGCAGAGCCTGCTCGCGCAGGGCATGCATTCCTACAAGGAGAGGCAGTTCGCGGATGCCGCCGGCAACTTTCAGCTCGCCGTTCACCGCAACCCCAACGACGCGCGAGCCCAGCATTACTTGGGCCTCGCCGCGGCGCGATCGGGCGACATGCGCACGGCGGTCAAGGCCCTCGAGGTCGCCGTCATGCTCGATCCGCACAACGTCGCCCTCCTCAAGGACGCAGGAACTGTATTTCGTCAGGCGGGCTTGCTCGTCAAGGCCGAGAAGGCCTATCAGGAAGCGTTGCGTTGGGATCCTTCGGCGGGCGAGGTCCGCCGAGCACTGGACGATATCCGGTCGAAGCGAGCAAAACCCTGAGCACGCCGGCCATCGAAGCATTCGGGCTGACCGACGTCGGCCGGAAGCGCAAGCACAACGAGGACGCTTTTGCTCTGGACTTGAGCGACGGCCTCTTCATCGTCGCGGACGGCATGGGAGGGCACGCGGCGGGTGAAGTGGCCGCCCGGATTACGGTCGAGACCATCGGCGAGTTCATCGCGGCCACCCGTCAAAAGGAAGAAGCCACCTGGCCGTTCAAGTACAACCACTCGCTTCATTTCAACAGCAACCGGCTGGCGATTGCGATCGAGAAGGCCAACGAGCGCGTCATGGCCGCCGTGGCCGCACAACCGTGGCTCAAGGGAATGGGCACGACCGTCGTGGCGGGTCTCTTGAATGAGGAGATCCTGTCGCTCGCTCACGTGGGCGATAGCCGCGCCTACCTCTTTCGCGAGGGAAAGCTTTCTCGTCTGACCGACGATCATTCCTGGGTTCATGAGCAGATCGCCGCCGGCATTCTGACCGAGGAGGAAGCCAAGTCTCATCCGCTGAAGAACGTCGTGACGCGGGCGCTGGGCGGTGGTCCCACCGTGTCCCCCGACCTGCAAGAATTGTCTTTTTCCGCGCGCGATCGGTTCCTCTTCTGCTCGGACGGCTTGACGACCATGTTGTCGGACGAGAACATCGAGGATCTCGCCCGCGACAAGGAGGATCCGCAGGAGCTGTGTCGGGCGCTGGTGGACCTGGCCAACGAGAAGGGGGGCGTCGACAACATCACTGTCGTGGTCGCCCGCGTGTTGAACTCCTCCGAGCCCGCCGCGGTCTAGCCGGGCGCGCGAACGCCGGCCGATCGGGCCCCTCTACCGACTATTCGACGCGGATTGGCTCAAACGAAATTCGCCCGTGACCCGTAATCCGGTTGACCGACGAGGGGCCACCCGTTTATCCTGACTGTGCAATGCGAAAACAGCATATGACTCGCAGGCTTGCTAACCTATTGAGCAGCAGCCTCTTGGTTATTGCTGGAACCGGGTCGGCATGGGGCCAACCTACCGCGCCCGACGGGCGCTTGCCCTGGTTTGCGAGCCCCTATCGGAGCTTCGGCCCGGCACAGACCCTTTCCCCGACGGTCGTACTGCGCGACGAGGCCAACGATCCGCGCCTCCGACAGGCGCTATCCGAGGAGATCGCCCGGCTCTCCGCAAATCTGTTCGAGGAACAGGGTTGGCCGGTTCCCTTCGCCGCAGCGGATCCCCTTCGGATTTTCGTCTCGCGACGGGAAGCCGAAGGGGTTCGCCGTCTGGTGGCACGCTCTCTCGACCGACGGCATCTGGTCACGCCAACCATCGAGATCGACGGCTCGAACTTGTCGGATGCAGAGATCGTGCGGGAGGCCGCGCGGCTCTTCGCCCTTGCCGCGGTTTCCAGCTACGGCGTGCCCGATACCGGATTCCTGACGACGGCTGCGGCGGAGCTGCTCTCGGGCGCTGGGGATTCGGAGCAGGCAAAGGAAGCGGCGCGGGCGGTCGCGGCCGCCCCGACCGTCTCGCTGCGCAATCACGCGCAGACGATGGGTCGGGCATTCCTCGAGGAGTTTGCGCAGACCGCTGGTGGCGCGGGCGCCCTGCGTCTCGTTTGGGAACGCGCGAGCGAGCGAGGCGAGGACCTCATGACGAGCCTCGTCGCGACGTACGTCGAGCGCGCGGGTGAGACACGGGAACCTCTGTTGCTGCGCTTTGCCGCCCGGCTCTACACGGCCATCGAGCCCGAACCCGGTCCGTCAACCATCAGTCTCTACGATCTGGAGTCGGGAGCCTTCGATGCGGCCGCGCCCGCCGCATGGAGCTTCCGGCACCGGACCTACTTGCCTGGCGATCGGATGGGCGCGTTGAGATTCCGTTGGCCCGCGGGCGCGGGCGCAGGCGCCGCGGTGGTTCGATACAGCGACCCGCAGCTGCCCCCGGACGTCGTTTTTCTTGCCCCCGAGACTGTCCACACCATCCCGCTTTCCGGGGTATCGCGGGTGGATTGGGTGGTGGCGGGCGCCGCCAGTCCGGGCTCCTCATCGGCGGCCTTTTTCGAGGCCGTCTCGGGCTTTCCCTTCGCGGGCCTCGCGGGCCAGGCCTCTTCCTCAGCGGAGGGCTCCCGATTGGGTTGGACGACGGCTTCGCACGATGGCCTGGCGGGTTGGGCGATCTTTCGGGAGGAGGTGCTGCCGGACGGACGGATCGCCCGCACCGGCCCGCAAATCGTTCCCGCTTCCGCCGAGGCCTCGAACTCCTTCCGATACGTCTATATCGACCCGGATGTCCATCCGGCGACTTATTACCGGTACTCGGTGTGGGCAGTCACCGAGGACGGTCTGCTCGCGAAGGCCTTTTCCGAGATCCTGCATAGCGCGGAGTAAGCTCTCGGAAGCGGGAGAGGCAAGAGGGCCTGCCAACGCGCAGGCCCCGGGAGTTTCACCCATGGGATCGAGCAAGAAGATCCGGCGCGAGCCGGACGTGGGAAAGATCATCGACCGGACGATCGTGCGTCTGTGGGACACGATCGAGGAGCTGGAGGCGTTGAACCCGGCGGAGCTCCACTTCTATCGCGTGGCGGTCTTCGGCAGCGCGCGGCTGGCTGCCTCCGACCGTGAGTACGGCGAAGTGCGGCAGCTCGCGTCGCGGCTGACCGAGCTCAACTGCGACATCGTGACGGGCGGCGGCCCGGGCCTAATGGAGGCGGCCAACGAGGGCGCGGCCTCCTCGCGCGGTGTCCGCAAGACGCGCTCCTACGGGCTGACGATCGCGATCCCGTACGAGAAGGCGAATCCGTATCTGGACAGCGTCACGGCGCATCGCACGTTCTTCTCGCGGCTGCACCACTTCGTTCGGATGTCGCAGGCCTTCGTCATCTTCCCGGGTGGTATCGGAACGGCCCTGGAGCTCATGATGGTCTGGCAGCTTCTGCAGGTGGGGTTCATGACCGAGCGTCCCGTGGTGCTCGTCGGCGACATGTGGGGCGGGTTGGTCGACTGGATGCGCCGGGAAATGGTGCCGCGGCGCCTGGTCAACGCCGAGGATTTGGAGCTGCTGCATCTGACGACGAGGGTCGATCAGGTCGTCATGATCATCAAGAAGCACAAGGAGAAGTTCGACGCGGTGCGTGAGATGCTCATCCTCGAGCGGCGCCGCGCCGCCCGCGCGAAAGAAGACCCTTCGCCCGCCGTCGAGCCAGCTGCTCCCTGACGATCTTGCCGTGGTCGAAGGCGAAGGATAGGCGAACGAGCTCGGCCGGCGCGAACCACCGCGCCTCCGCGGCGTCGTCGCCCCCGCGGACGCGTCCGCTGACGGGGCGCGCCGCGTAGAGGACCGTCACGTTGTGACCCCTCGGGTCTCGGTCGGGCGCGGAGTAGACGCCGAGAAGCTCTCCGACCCGCACGCGCAGACCCGTCTCTTCCAGGGTCTCGCGGGCACAGCAGCTTTCGGCGGTCTCCTTCCATTCGCAGAAGCCGCCGGGCAGTCCCCAGTGGCCTCGAAAGGGAGGCCTGCCCCGCCTCACGAGGAGCAATCGGCCCTTGCGGTCCAGCACGAAGGAATCGACGGTGAGTCGAGGGTACTTGAGGCTCTTGTAGGGATTGGGCACCGCGTCCTCCTGTCTGTCGTCCTTCTCGCGTCCATCATTCCGAGGCAAGAGAAGGAACCCGACTCCGTGCGGCCTTACTTTTCGTATCTCTCGAAGAATTCCCTGATCTCCTCGGCAGGCCGATTGGTTACGAGTTCCGCCGGCGTTTCGCCGTACCAGTCCCGAGGAAGGCGCGAGGCATAGGGCTCCTCCAGGAATCGCCGGCAGATCAGTACGATCACGCCACGGTCCGTCTCGCTACGGATCAGACGGCCGGCCGCCTGGACGACACGAGTCATGCCTGGCTGCACATACGCATAGTCGAAGCCGGCGTCCTCCTTCTCGTCGAAGTAGCGGCGCAATAGCTCGCGCTCGAAGGAAACCTGCGGCAGAGCAGGGGAGACGACGAAGACGCCGGTGAGAAGCTCGCCCGGATAGTCCACCCCTTCGGCGTACATGCCTCCCGAAACGGCGAGCAGCAGGATGCCGCCGGAAGGAGGCGAGCCGAGCGCCTGCAGAATCTGCTGGCGCTCGAACTCCGACAGATCCGGCCGCTGAACGAGCAGGCGCGCCCGCGTGGGAGGGATCTTCGCCGCGACTTCGGCGAGGAATCGGTAGGAGGGGAACAGGACCAGGTCGTTGCCGCGGTGCGCATCCGACATGTCCGCGATCAGCCGCGCGATCCGCCCGTAGTTCTTGTCGCGCGCGGCAAACGTGGTCCGCACCTGCGGGAGGATCATGACCTTGCGATTCTCCGGTGGAAACGGAGGAGGAAGGGAGACCGCAAAGGTCCGATCCGGCTCGAGCCCGAGCACGCGCCGAATCGCCTCGGGAGGCGTCAGGGTCGCCGACATCAGAATGGAGGCCGAGGCCGCGCGAAACACGGGGGCGAGCGCTCGCGCGGGATCCAGGCACACCAAGGCCAGACGGATTCCGCCCGAGCGCCGCTCGACGACACAGGTGAAGTCGGGGCCATACAGACCGAGGACCGCCGCGAAGCGCTGAAACGTGAAGTGCGCGTCGAGGACCGGGTCGTCGACCAAGCCGAGGCGAGTCTCCCTCTTCCAGGCGAGGTACCGGAGCAGCTTTGGCTCCCATTCGTCGCGCAGCCGGCGGATCGCCTCGTCGGGAGGAGTGGTCTCCGCAATCGCTTCGCCTTCGGGCAGTTCCTCGGCGGCGCGCCCGAGCAACTCGATGACGTCTTCGAGCGAGCGCTTCAGATCCGCGAACAGATCGCCCGGCTGGAGGGCAAGACGGTTCGCAAGCGCGGCAAGCTCCTCCTCGCGAAGCTCCGGGGAGTAAATCTGCCGGGCGCGGTCCGGCAAGTTGTGCGCCTCGTCGACGATGAGTATGGCGTTGGCGAGTTCGTCGCCCGCGAGGTGGCGCATCGTCACGCTGGGCTCGAAGACGTAGTTGTAGTCGGCGACGATCGCGTCGGCGCGCTGCGCGAGTTCGAGCTGGACCTCGAAGGGGCAGACTTCCTCGCGCCGCGCTTCTTCGAAGACGGTCTGCGGATCGTGGTGGGCGTAGGAGTCCTGAAGCCTTCCCAGGATGTTCGAGCGAGCCATCTTTTCCGGGTAGTCCTTCGCGAAACGACAGAAATCTTCGTGGCAAAGGATCCGATCGTTGGCGCACATCCTTTCCTTGGAGCGCACTTGCAGCGTGTGGAAGTCGCCCTGGTTCATGGCCACGAGCGCCGAGACGGCCATCTTTTGCTGAAGCGTTTTGGACGTGAGGAACACCACTTGCTTTCCGCGGCGCAAGCCTTCGGCGAGGGCAGGATGAAGGACCGCCGCCGTCTTGCCGGAACCCGTCGGCGACTCGGCGATGAGGTTCTGCGATTCTCGGACCGCCGTCGCAGCCGCCTCCATGAGTTTCTCTTGGATCGGCCGCGGCGCCGCATGCGGGAACGGGAGCCGGTCGGCCGCCGCGGCCTTGCGCTGGCGCGTCTTCTCCTGAGCCCTCCAGATCCCTAGGAATCGGCCGAGTCGGCGCTCGACATCGCGCTCGGCATCATCCGGGAAGGGCAGATCGATCGAGACCTCTTCGCCCGTCTCGATATCGACGTAAACGAGCGCCCCGGTGACATGGGGATGCCCGAGCCGCCGCCAGAGATAGCAATAGGCGAGCAGCTGCCTCCGATCGCGTTCGAAGGCGTAGCCGGACGGACGGACGCCATCGAGCGAGAAATTCGTGGACTTGAACTCCTCGATGAGCCAAACACCGGGCTCCCGCTCGAGGCAGCCGTCGAGACGGCCCGTCAGGATGGCCGTCCAGTCGTCCACCGGTATGCGGGCCTGCAGGTGTACCTCCGCCCGGTAGGCGGAATGCCGGTCCCGGCGAGCGAGCAGGACACGGGAGTGCATCTCTGTACCGAGGGCCAGGCGGCGCCACCCGTCGCCGCGGTCGAACCCGACCCGGCGAAAGCCCTCCTCCTCGATCAACTCGCGGACGGAGACCTCAAAAACTCTTTCGACTTCGTCGAATCGCACCGGAGTCGATTATAATTTTGCGATGCTGGGGTATCGCGTGAGTCTCTGCCTCCGGGTGGGGTTTGCTCTTTGTTTGCTCCTTCCCGCCTCTCTTCCCGCGGCATCGGCCACAGTCGGGGCCCACCGACGCCCGCAATCAGTGAGCTCCCGCCCGCGCACTCTCGATCAGGCTTTGGCGGTCGCCGCCCGCCGGCCTCCCGCCACGCCGTCGGGCGTGTCGATCGTGATCGCAGATCTCGAGACGGGGCAAGCGGTGTTCGAGCGCAACCCGCAGCAGCCTGAGACGATCGCCTCGGTCACGAAGCTCTTTTCAACCGCCGCGGCCATTCATTACCTGGGGCCTGACTACAGGTTCAAGACAACCCTCTGGCGCCGCGGCGAGATCCAGGACGGGACTCTCTTCGGATCGCTCCTCGTCGTCGGGAGGGGTGATCCGAACATCTCCGGCCGCTTCTATGACGACGACTACTATGCCGTCTTCGACCGGTGGGCCGAGGGCCTGGTGAAGGCGGGCATTGTCCGTGTTGCGGGCGACTTGATCCTCAACACCTCGTTCTTCGATTCCGTCGGCCGCCATCCGGAATGGCCCGAGGGGCAGGAGGCGCGCTGGTACCAGGCACCCACTTCGGCGCTGTCCTACAACGACAATGTCATCGTCGCTTCGGTTCGGCCGGGCCCGAAGCCGGGAGGGCGAGCGATCGTTTCGATCGAGCCGCAGACCGACATCCTGCGCCCGATTTCTTGGACCCGTACGGTCCGTCGCGGACGGGCGCATGTAGCGGTCGGCCGTCCCTTCGGGTCGGGCGACGTGACGGTATCCGGGATCGTTCCCTCCCATGGGGTCTGGTGGTCGGCACCCGTCGCGATCGACGATCCGCCGGCCTTTTTCGGTTCGGCGCTGCGCAGCCGAATGCACAAGGCGGGTATCTCGACGGTGGGACAGATCGTGGAGAAGGCTGTTCCCCCGGACAATTCGTGGGTTCTCGTGGCAGAGACACAGTCGGAGCTGTTGCCCACACTTGCGGTGACGAACAAGCGAAGCCAGGGCTTCTACGCGGAGCAAGTCTTCAAGACTCTGGCGGCCGAGAAGACCGGGGTTGGAAGCTGGCCGAACGCGCTGGCGGTCCAGAAGGAGTTCTTGGCGGCGATCGGTCTGGAACCCTCGCGATATGACATCCACGATGGCTCGGGTCTGTCACCCCAGAATCGCGTGGCGGCAGAGGATGTCGTACGGTTTCTCAGGGCGATGAACGCCCAGGCGTACGGGACCCAGTGGAAAGAGACCCTGGCCGTGTCCTGCGAACCGGAAGGAACGCTACGCCATCGCCTTTGCGACTCGCTGACCCGAGGGAGGGTCGTTGGGAAGACTGGCAGCATTCTGAATGTGTCAACGCTCGTCGGATACCTAAGTGCAGCCTCGGGAAAGACTTACGTGTTCGCCATCCTTCTGAACGGGCCTTGGGTTTGGGACACCAATGGCCACGCGTACCAGGACCGGGTCCTCCGGGCTCTCGCGAGGTTCGGATAGCGAGCGGCAGGGCCGCCCCCGAACCCTCCCCTTGTAAAAAAAACTTGTCACGGCCCTGGCAAGCTGTGATCTCATATTGCTGATTCGTGTGATTCGTTTGGTCTTGGTGGGATCCCGTAACTAACTTTCGGCGACGTTCTCAGCCGCCACGGAGCCCGGCCTTCGCTGAGGAATGATTGGAGTTTGCGACTCTGGTCATTCCTGAGCGAAGCCCGCGTTGGCGAGCCTCGCTTTGGTTTCGGCCCGCGCATGGGGCTCGGGCCTTTGGCGAAAGGGATTGAATGACCGCCCTGAACTGCCCGGTCCCGACGTAGCTCGTCGGGCGGCGGCCTAGTTAAGGCCAAGTTACTCAAATAAAGGTACTTATAACTCGGGAAGAGATCCCCGAGATACTGTTTGACTGTACAGGTTCCTTCAGCTAGCCTAATGGCCAGGTTCCGAAAGGATTTTGGCCATGGAAATCTCGGACGAGTCGGTTACCCGCCTGACGGACGAGAGCCCGCTTGAGAAAGAAGTCAAGCTAGTTTTTCAAGACACGCTCGGTCTCATTCACATAGCTCTCGTAGCGCACTACGGAATGCACGACTCTGAAGCTACGGAGCTGGAGAAGGACTTGTACCTCTGGTTTCATCGCTTCTGTATGCGTCCGGGTACCCGATCCCCTCGAGAGGCCCGCCCCTTCCTTCTTGTCGCATGCTGTCAGTTCGCTCGCGAATTCCAGCGGTACTTAGTCGGCACTGGGGTTCGAGAGTCGGACGACAGGCTCCAGAGATTGCTGGAGCGAGAGCCGTCCGAGGTCGCGCAGGATTTCTCCCGAAGCCTTGAGCTTTTGACTTTCCGCCAGACGCACGATGCCTGAGACGGGCAGGATTCTTCAGTTTCCCCAGCAAGTCAGGCGAAAGATTCTCTCTTCCGCCGAGGCGGGTCTGGTCGCGAATCGCTACTTGGGAGCGAGCGAGTCCGAGAGGTCAGAAGAGCTTAGGCTAGTCGCCCTCAATGATCCGGATGTCGTACTGGCTATCCTCGCTCAGCTTCGAGGTATGGCCGATGGATCTCCGAGTCTGGTTGCCAACGAGGCAAGAGATGTTTATCGCGTGCTCGCAGATAAGCAATCACTCGGATTCTTCGACGAGCGCGATTACTTCCTAGGCGAGTCGGCTCTAATTGCTGGATCGGCGCTTCGCCTCCTTGGTCGCCGAGACGAGGCAGAGCTTTGGCTCGACAGAGCAGAGGCCAGCTTTCGTCACGTCGTTAACCCTGGACCAGCGCTGGCCAATGTCTCCTACGCACGTCTCACACTGCACTATGACTGCGGGCGCTATGATCGTGCCCTTTCGCTGCTTCCCTCGCTTGCCCTGAGTTTTGAGAAGCTGAGTATGCGAAGGGAAGCGCTGAAATGCCGCTTCCTCGAGGCGATGTGTCTCAAGAATTCATCGAGAACGACTGAAGCTTTGAGAAAGCTCGAGCTATTGGTAAGTGATCCGGCGCTGGCGAGCGAGAGTGGTCTCCTCGGCCTAGTTCTCTTGAACCTAGGTGACTTGGCCACGTACGAGGGGAGGCGGCGGGAAGCGCTGCCCCTGTATCAGCGCGCTCTTCCATTGCTTCAAAGCTCAAATCAGGCATTCGCTGTGGCTCACCTCAAGGGCCTCATCGGCGAAGCCCTTCGTGCAGACGGCCGCGTTGCGGCTGCGGTGGAGTCTTTCCGGGCCGCGATTGCCGACTACGCCGCCTTGGGCATGGTGACGTGGGTCGCTTACCTCCGGCTGGTATTGTCAGAGTCCCTTATCGCGCTGTCCCGTAATCGGGAAGCCGAATGGGAGATACTGGCGGCGCTCCCGACCATAGAAGCAGAGAAAATGCTACCCGAAGGCTTCGCAGCCGTTACTCTGCTTCGTGAGTCAGTCAGGCGACGGCAGACTGACGGGAACGCACTTCGCGAAATCCGCCAGCAGGTCAAAGTCAGCCACTAGATTTCCGCCCAACTTTCGCCCTGGGGTCAACTAGTTCCGACCGCGGGCACAAGCTGGTGACAATATAGATGTAGCTTGTGGGCACGTTGGATGCCCGGGAGGAAATAGTTTGACCCTTAGGGCAAGGCGGCCCAACTCGAGGGAGCATGGATCGCCAGAATCTGACCCTGCGGAGCTTGAACGCTTCTACCGCCTGTACTTCCTTCCTTTAGTCCGGCGGGCCGTGCGACGGCACGGGATGTCCTTTGAGGATGCCGGCGATATCGTCCAGGACGCGTTTGTGGTTGCCGTCGAGAAGATCGATTTGAGGAGAAACCCGCGGTCTTGGCTCTATCAGGTCGTCGATCACTTGGCGACGAACCTTCGGCGGAAGACACTCAGGCGGGCAAGGCTAGTAGCGAGATGGGAGCCGCCGGCCTCGATAGAGCACCGTAGTCGATTGAAGACGATCGATGAGTAGCAAGTTGCCCTCGACGGCCGCATTGCTAAGGACATGGGTGTCCGCCTCAAGACACCGGGGGGTGCCGGTCCCCTCTTCATCCGTGATCGAGCGTCGTCTTTTCGAGGCGCTGGCGGCTGTACGGACTGCCGGGATCAAACCCGAGGATTTTGCGTCGCGTGAGGAAGTCCTATCGGTCCTCAGCTTGCTGAGTGTTCAGTTGGCTCAAGCACGTGAACCCTCGGAGCGAGTACTCGGGGAGGCAGCTGCAGGTTTCAAGTGTATTTTGACGCTTGATGAGTCCTCCGATGAGTTCAATGAAAGGGCGGAACTGCTGGCGCGCTTCGGGTTCATCTGTTGGCGGCATTCTCGCTTGTTGGGTAGATCTGCGGAGGCCGAGGAATGGCTTGAGAAAT
>DATKAE010000136.1:0-5244 GCA_035498405.1 Thermoanaerobaculia bacterium
ATCGAGCTCGCGCAGGGCAGCCGCCAGCGCCTCCAGATTCTTGGGGTCCCGGGCGTAACAGATGTCGAGATCGTTCGTGAAGGCGGTCGAGCCCCAAAGCCGCCCGGCAAGGCCTCCGATGACCACGAAGCGGACGCCGTGATTTGCAAGCGTCGTCAGGGCGCGCTCGGGATCGAAGGGACGCGGGCTCACCCTCGAGCCTTCGCGGCAGGCAACTTCTCCAGGTTTTGCGCTTCCTGGCCCGCAAGGCGCGCTCTCTCCGTGGGCGAGGCTTCGAGAAGCTCCCGAATCGCGCTGCGATCGACTCCCTCCCCTCGGCGAGGAACGGCCTGAAGCTGAAATCCACACGCGTCGAGAAGGCGCTCGAGCGTGTCCAGCCGCGGGGAGGTCAACCCATCTTCGATTCGCGAGATGGCGGCTTGCGTCGTGCCCGTCCTTCGACCGAGCTCTCGCTGACTGAGGTTTGCCTTCTTGCGTGCATATCGAAGGATGCTGGAGCCGATCATGGGAGTATTATATTTATTAATATATCTAATTGATATTTTATAGGCTATCGATACTGAGGAGAAGCGAGGGGTTGCCCTCACCCCTGGCGGGCTGACGGAGGGGATGGGCGGGCACCCGGCCGTCGTTGGTGACGAAGATGTTCTCGGGTTTGAGGTCCCGGTGGACGATTCCCTTCTCGTGCGCGGCGGCGAGGCCGTGGACGATCTGGAGCGAGTAGTCGATTGTTTTGCGCGGCGAGAGGCGGCCGCCCGAGAGAGCTGTGCGCAGCGTCTCCCCTTACAGGAGCTCCTGAACGACGTACGGCGCGCCATCGTGCTGGCCGATGTCGTAGACCGCGGTGATGTTGGGGTGGTTGAGGACGCCGGCGGCTTTGGCTTCCTGCTCGAAGCGGCGCAGACGGTCGGCGTCGGCGGAGAAGGACGGAGGAAGGACCTTGATCGCCACGTCGCGGCCGAGGCGCGGGTCCTTGGCGCGGTAGACCTCCCCCATCCCTCCCGCGCCGATGGCGGCGAGGATCTCGTACGGTCCGAGGCGGGAGCCGGGTGTGAGTGGCATGGAGTCGGGGGGATTCTAGTCGGTGTGGTTGCCGATGCCACCGCGCGGCTCAGGGGCCTGTCGAGCTCGGGATGACGGCTATCAGGGCCGCTCGGGGATGACCGCTTGAGTCCGTGACTTCTTGCGCGTGGAGCGCGCAGGTCACTTCAGCCCCTCCGCCAGGTACAGGTCCGATATCTGGTGCCCGTAGGTGAATAGGATGGTGTTGCCGTCCGCCGAGATCGCGCCGGCGTTAAGAAACTGCACTCCGGACGGATCGCCCGGCTTGAACTCTTTCCAGAGCTCGCGGTTTCCGGTCGCGGGATCGAGGCGGAAGACCCTTGCCGGTATGGCTCGCGAGGAGCCCACGAAGATCGCGCGACCGTCCGCGGTCCAGCGCAGCGGACGCTCCTCGGGCTCCACGCTGCGAACCGGCGTCGAGGGCCCGCCGTCGAGCGGCGCCAGGCTGAACCCCTGGTCGAACGTCCGGACCAGCAGCGTCCCGCCGTCCGGCGACAGTGCCCTGGCCGTGACGCCTTCCGGCGTGACGGGCCGTGGGGCTCCCCCGTCGAGGCTCTGGACGAAGACGCGCGGCGGTTTCCCAGGCTCGTGGGCGGTGAACACCATCCGCTTGCCGTCGGGAAGGAACGCGCCGAAGTTCCCGTTCGGGTCGATCGCGCTCTTCGGGAGCGTCCGAGGCTCGCCGGCACCCGTGGGCAGCAGAATCAGCGTCGCCGGCGTCGTCGAGATCACGCAGGTCAACACCCACTTGCCGTCCGTCGAGAGATCGAGAGCGACTCCCTCTCCCAGCCGTACCGCCGCGGAGCCGTCGAGCTTACGCAGATACACCGAGTAGCCGGGGCCGCCGGCCTCTCCCTGCTCGGTGAAGATGGCCGTCTTCCCGTCCGCCGACAGGCGCGGGCCATAGGACCATTCGAGCGCCGAGAGGTCCCGCTCCTTCGTTTCGCCGGGAAGCAGGCCGTAGAAGCCGATCCGCGCGTTGCTCTGAACGAGCAGAACCCGGCCGTCGGGCGCGATGTCCTCGAGCTGAATTCCTCCGGGCGTGGTCAATACGGCGCGCTCCTTCCCGGCGAGCGTCACGGCGTAGAGCGACTTGGTGCTGCCGGACCGCGTCGCGGTGAACCAGAGCTCCTTTCCCGAGGGGGACCACGCGAGACCCTGCGCGCTCTCCCAACCGGTCGAGAGAGTCTTCTTCTTCCCCTGGAGGTCCATGACCGCGACCGCTCCGCGGTCGTCGCCGAGATTCGGATGATCGAAGAACGCGACGGCGTCCCCTTTCGCGGAGACCCTTGGGTAGCTGACCCAGCCCGTCGTCTTGTAGAGGACCTTGCCGACGGGAAACTCGAGCTGGTAGCGCCATTGCGGGGCGCGCACGACCGCGAAATGCGAGCCGTCCGGCGCCCAATCGGCGGCGCCGACGTCTTCCAGGAGCTCGCGCGCCGAGCTTCCCGAAATGGGGGACTGCGAAAGCGTGCCGATCTGGGCGTACCCGATCGAGAACTTCGTCCGGTTCAGGACGAGCATCTCGCCGGCGCGGGAGATCCCCTCGAGGTTCCCGCCCGGAAGCGTCAGGCGGAGGGACTCCAGGCTCTCCACGCGCGTCGAGTAGAGGTCCGGTTTGGGCGCGCCGTCCCACGCGGCCGAGTAGATGATCACGTGGCCGTCGGGAGCGAAGCGCGCGGCTTCGACCGGACCCCGGCGGAAGGTCAAGCGGTGGAACGCGGGCGCCGAAGCCGGGGCGGTCTTCCAGATCAGCCAGCCGGCGGCGAGGCCGGCCGCCGCCGCGGCGATCCCGATCGCCGCCACGACCCGCGACGGGAAGCGCGTGCGCAGGCGCGCTTTCGATGGCTCGAGGCGCGGCGCGGAAGCCCCGGAGAGCGCCTCGAGGTTGAACGCGACGTCGTGCGCGGAGTGGAAGCGCTGCTCGGGGCTCTTCTCGAGGCAGTGGCGCACGATCCGGTCGAGTCCCGGCGGGACGTTCTGGTTCGTGACCGAGAGGTCGGGTGGGTCTTCCTTCAGGATCGCCGACATCGTGTCGGCCGCCGAGTCGCCGTGGAAGGCGCGCTTCCCGGAGAGCATCTCGTAGAGGATCGCGCCGAAGGAGAAAATGTCGCTGCGCGGGTCCGCCGGTTTGCCGCGCACCTGCTCGGGCGACATGTAGCCGAGCGTTCCCATGACGACGCCGGGCTCGGTGCCCTGTGTCGCGGTCGGGAGGTTGGTGCCCTGGTCCTTGCCTTCGATGAGCGTCAGCTTGGCGAGGCCGAAGTCGAGGATCTTCACCCGGCCGTCGTTGGTGACGAAGATGTTCTCGGGTTTGAGGTCCCGGTGGACGATCCCCTTCTCGTGCGCGGCGGCGAGGCCGTGGACGATCTGGAGGGAGTAGTCGATCGTCTTGCGCGCCGAGAGCTTGCCGCCGGCGAGGAGAGCGCGCAGCGTCTCGCCTTCGAGAAGCTCCTGGACGACGTAAGGCGCGCCGTCGTGCTGGCCGATGTCGTGGACGGCGGTGATGTTGGGGTGATTGAGGACCCCGGCGGCTTTCGCCTCCTGCTCGAAGCGGCGAAGGCGGTCGGCGTCGGCGGAGAAGGAGGCGGGGAGGACCTTGATCGCCACGTCGCGCCCGAGGCGCGGGTCCTTCGCGCGGTACACCTCTCCCATCCCACCCGCGCCGATGGCGGAGAGGATCTCGTAGGGCCCGAGGCGGGAGCCGGGTGTCAGGCGCATCGGGATGGAGGGATTCTAGTCGGTGTGGTTGCCGATGCGGCCGCCCGGCTCAAGGCCTGCCGAGATCGGGATCTCTCGCTTTCGCTCGGGATGACGGCTCAATGAGGAGGGCTGGGAGGCTTTGCTCCTCGAGTCCGTCAAAGACCTGCCTCGGTCACTCGCCCAGCAATTGCAGGCAGCCGGTCTCGAAGCCGTGGATGTCCGAGATGTCGGCCTTCGAGGCCATCCAGACGACGACATCGCGCAGTACGCGAGCTCCCGGGAGCTGGTGGTGTTGATTCACCCCTCCCCTCTCCCCTCACGGGAGAGGGAGATTGCTCGAGTTCCCCTCGCCCCGGTCTTCGGGGGAAAAGCAGCCCTCGATTGACGCTCCCGCCTCGGGCGGATAGCATCGCCGGCATTCGAACTGAGAACGGCTCCTCGATGATCGGCCAGACGGTCACGCACTACCGCGTGGTGTCGAAGCTCGGCGCCGGCGGGATGGGCGTGGTCTACGAAGCCGAAGACACACGGCTCGGCCGGCGCGTGGCGCTGAAATTCCTCCCGGCTGGCCTGGCGCAGGACACCTCTTCGCTCCAGCGCTTCCAGCGCGAGGCCCGGGCGGCGTCGGCGCTGAATCACCCCAGCATCTGCACCGTGCACGCGATCGAGGAGCACGAGTCGCAGCACTTCATCGTGATGGAGCTTCTCGAGGGGCAGACGCTCGCCGCGATGCTCGCGGCAGGCCCTCTCGAGCTCGGGCAGCTGCTCGACCTCGCCATCCAGATCGCCGACGCGCTCGAATCGGCGCACGGCAAGGGGATCGTGCACCGGGATCTGAAACCCGCCAACATCTTCGTCAACTCTCGGGGCCAGGCGAAGATCCTCGACTTCGGGCTGGCCAAGATCGGGACGCCGCGGGAAGTCTCCGAGGACACCGGGGGCGTCACGATGGCCCGCGCCGACGAGCTGACGAAGGCCGGATCGACGATGGGCACCGTCTCCTACATGTCGCCCGAGCAGGCCCGCGGGCAGCTCACCGACGCGCGCACGGATCTTTTTTCCCTGGGCGCGGTGATCTTCGAGATGGCCACCGGGGCCCGCCCGTTTCCCGGAGAGAGCTCGGCGGTCGTCTTCGAAGGGATTCTCAACCGCGAGCCCGCGGCGGTCAACGTGATGAATCCGAGGCTGCCGGCCGAGCTGAACCGCATCATCGGCCGCGCCCTGGAGAAGGACCGGAACTTCCGCTACCAGACCGCGAGCGACATGAAGTCCGACATGCTGCGGTTGAAGCGCGACCTCGATTCGGGCAGCGGCCGCGCGCCGGCGCCGAGCGGTGCCAGCCGGGAGCCGGCCCGGGCGGCCGAAAAGTCGGTCGCGGTCCTGTATCTCGAGAATCTGAGCGGCGTCAAGGAGGACGAGTACCTGCGCGACGGCGTGACCGAGGACATCATCACGGAGCTCTCGAAGATCAAGGGCCTG
>DATKAE010000137.1:0-18991 GCA_035498405.1 Thermoanaerobaculia bacterium
ACCCGCAACGTCACCGGATAAGACCCGGCCGCCGCGAACACGTGCGACGGATTCTGCTGCGTCGAGCTCTCCCCATCCCCAAACGTCCAGAGCCACGACACCGCCGCCCCGCCCCCGGACCGGTCCGCAAACTGCACCGCCGAGGACGCCGACGGACTGCCCGGCTTGACCTCAAACGACGCACTCGGACCCGACACCATCCCAAACCACAACAAACCCGAAGACGCGAAAACGGCTGCGGCGCGAAGGATCGGTACCCAGAAATTCATGGCAGTTCCCACCCCCAAGTGAGTCTACGCAGCCGATTGCGCGGGGATTCGCTTTTCATCCCGCCTTAAAAAGGGTGGGCCCGCGTTCGTATAATCCTCTCCCAGCGTGACTTCGCACTCCTCCGACCTCGCGCGGCTCGCCCGCGGCGCGGTCGATCTCATCGAGGAAAAGGACCTCGCCCGCAAGCTCGAGCGTGGCCCCTTGACCGTCAAGGTCGGATTCGATCCCTCTGCTCCGGACATCCACCTCGGGCACACCGTGGTCTTGCGCAAGATGCGGCACTTCCAGGACGCGGGGCACCGCGTCGTCTTCGTCGTGGGCGACTTCACGGGCATGATCGGCGACCCCTCGGGCCGGAAGGCCACGCGACCTCAGTTGACGCGGGCGGAGGTGGAGGCGAACGCGGCGACCTACACGCGGCAGGCCTTCCGGATCCTCGACTCGAAGCGCACCGCAATCGAGTTCAACAGCCGTTGGCTCTCGGCGCTCGGCGCCGAAGGGATCGTGCGACTTTGCGGGCGCATGACCGTGGCCCGCATTCTCGAACGCGATGACTTCCAGAAGCGCTGGAACGCCCGGCAACCCATCTCGCTCCACGAACTGCTCTACCCCCTGGCGCAGGGGTATGACTCGGTCGCTCTCAAGGCCGACGTCGAGCTGGGCGGCACCGATCAGCTCTTCAACCTGCTCGTCGGACGAGACCTGATGCGGGAGGAGGGCCTCGAGCCGCAGGTCGTCCTGACGCTGCCGCTTCTCGTCGGTCTCGACGGGGCCGAGAAGATGTCCAAGTCGCTCGGAAACGCGATCGGCATCGAGGAGCCGCCCGGTCAGATCTACGGAAAACTCATGTCGATCCCGGACCGCCTCTTGTGGAGCTACTGGGAACTGCTCACCGATTCACCGGAGGCCGAGATCGCCACTCGGCGGCGTCGCGTCGAGTCGGGAGAGCTCAATCCGCGCGACGTCAAGGCGGACCTCGCCGTCGCCATCACTGCCCAGTTCCACGGCCAGGAGGCTGCCGCGCACGCGCGGGAGGACTTCGACCGCGCCTTCTCGCGCAAGGAAATTCCCGAGCACCTCGAGGAGAAACGGGTCGAGCCCGGTCTGCGAGACGCCGGCGCCGCGGCCGTGCTGGCCCGCGTCGGCCTCGCCGACTCGGTTCGGGAGGCCAAACGCAAGATCGCCGAGGGCGCGATGACCGTCTACATCTCGGGCAGGCCCCGGGTCATCCGAGACGCGAACGAAAGGGTTCTCGACGCGCCGTCCACCGTCCTGCGGCTCGGGCGGCGATTCCTCCGCGTGATCGTGGAGGCGCCGGAGTCGTAGCCTGCGTCGAGGACCGCGCCAGCCCCGTGCGCAGCGCGAGGAATCTCCTGAGGTAATCGAAGGAGGAGCCTCGCGCCGCGGGAGCTCGCGCGCCGCGAGCGAGGAGGCTCGCGGTCGAGGGCCGCATCCGGCCGAGCCGCGAGCCCGCTGGCGCCAGCCAGCTCGCGAGCAAGCGCGAGCGACGGACTAGGACCCGCGCCGGCGGCGGGCCAGATGTAGGGCTTCGTCCTCCCGCACGATCGGCTCGACTCTCTCGCCGCGCTTGCCCGAGCGCAGATACAGCGCGAGCCCGACGAGCAGGAACGCCAGAATCCCCTGAAGGGTCACGAAGGCGGCGAGCTTGACCCAGGCGAACCCGGGATGCACGAACCGCACGAGCCATCCCGCCCCCTCGTCGAGGAAGGCCGACAGAAATGCCGCCGCGATGAAAGCGACCTTTGCGCGCCGCGAATAGGGGGCGAAGAGCATCAAATGGGTCAGGAGCAGGACGACGAGGGCCATCATGGGAAGGTGGCTGTGCGTGACCTCGAGCATCGCTCCGGCCGTGCGTGGGGGCCGAAAATCCGCCTCGGAGCCCAGGTAATAGCGCGCCACCGCGGAAGGCGTGAATCCGAGGCGCGTCACGAAGAGCAGAAGGTTCGTCACCCAGAACCCGGCCAACAGGACGAGCGCCCATCCCAGCGTCGCGCGCATCAGAGCCTGATTCTGAAAGCCGCCCCGCTCCATGTATTTCATCGCGGAGCCGGTGTCGGCGGCGGACCCTGCAGAACGCGGTGCAGCGCGAGCACCCGGCGGACGGCCTCCGTCGTGGCGCTCGCCGTCAGGGTCGCGCCCGTGACGGGATGGATCCCCCTCTTGAGCGAAAGCTCGTCATTCAAGGGGCGGTCCGCGAACTGCGCGTACCAGCGCGGCAGGGGCAGGTAGTCCTCCGGCTCGAGGAACGAGAGCACCTCGATTCTCACGACCTTCCCGGCCGGATCGACGAGAACCATGATCGTTTCGGGCAGCGTACGGACGACGTGGGTATCGAAATACGCGGTGCCAACCGTTTGCCCGCCCTTCGATCCGACGTAATAGGCAATCAGGGCCTCGGGCGCCGATTCGCAGCGGGCGAGCTTTTGGACTTCCGCGATCTGCGCGTCGGTCAGAAAGGCCGTACGGCGCTCGACGGTGACACCCGGGGGAAAGGCCAGCCGCAAGGCCTCGTCCTGTGTCAGGAAGACCTTGCCGGGCGCTCGACGCGCCACCAAGAACGCGTCGAGCGCGGACAGGATCAGGACCCTGGCCGCCCGTCGCGCCGAGAGAGCCCCGATGCAAGTTTCGGTCAGCACGCTTCTCACTCTAACCGACGCCTCGACAGCCGCTCTCTAGAAGACGTATCCCAGATTGACGCTCCATTGGTTCACGCCGGTCTGGGCCGCGTTGTGCCGCTGCGTCCAGTCGGCCTTCAGGATCAGCCGGTCGATTGGCTTGAAGGCGAGCCCCGCCGTCAGCTCGCGGACGTCGTTGGCGGGATTGCTCTCGTAGCCGACGGGTACGCGCTTCTGCGTGTTGTACTGCCCGTACAGGACGTACGGCATCAGGGTCATCCGCGACGCCGGGCGAAGGGACAGCAGGTCGAACGCGGCCTGAACGTACCAGCCCTCCTGCAGGCTTCCGACCGACTCGTCGCCCTCGAAGTTGTTGAGCTGGTTGACGAGGTTGGCCTGACCGATCGTCGTCTGCGCGTAGACTCCGCGCAGCCACAGTCCGCGCCACTGCCAGTTGGCGTGCACGTCCCAGACGGTCGTCGGCGCGGAGACCTCCTGGCCGGAGGGAGTGAAGCGCCCCTGGCCGGAATCGCCCGTGAAGACGGCCGCTCCCACGAGAAGCCCGGGCACGCCGACGTAGTCGACCCGCCCCGTGAAGGCCCAGTCTTCCGCGAGCGCCTCGGATCCCTCCTGCCGGCCCTCGCGGATCCCTTCGTCGGCCGAGTAGCCCGCCGCATTGAGGCCGTTCACGGCGTAGGCCCGGTAGACGAGCGGGCCGTAGCTGCCGTAGATGCCGGCTCCGAGCTCGCGCCACGTCGTCGGGATGATGAACTCGTCCACGCTCGGCCTCCGGGCGCCGAGATACGTCGTGGGCTCGTGGAGCTCGTTGACGAGGCCCATGGGAATCAGCATGAGGCCGGCCCTCGCGTTGAAGGCCCGGGAATTCATGTAGTCGACGTACGCGAACTCGACCTCAGCCTCACCACCCTTGTCGGAGGCGACGACCGCGTTCTCGTATTCGATTTCCGTGTTCAGGACGAAGTGCTTGTCGAACTTGTAGCCGACGTAGAGAACCGCACGCAGCAGCGTGATCTGGTTCTCGGCGTCGGACGGGCCGCCGCTCTGGTCGTGCTTGGCGAAGTTCTGGTACAGCACCTCTCCGTAGCCGCCGATCGAGAGCCCCGTCTTGCCGTAGACCTTCGCGGCGGCCGGCCCGACGCCATACTCTTCGGCGGAAACCGTCGCGGCCGCCTCGCCGAGCTTCAGCTTCTCGATCTCGCGAGTCAGGATGTCGATCTTGCGATCGAGCTCCTGGAGGCGCGCCTGGGTCGCGGCGTCGGTCGGCGCCGCCTTGAGGGCGGCAAGCTCCGCGCGCGTCTCCGCGAGCAGCTTCTCGAGCTGCTTCAACCGCTCCTCAAGCGAGACCGGCGCCGGCGCGGGCGAGGAGGGAGCCTCCGGGGCCTGAGCCGCGGCCGGAACAGACGGAACCCCGAGGAAAACGGCAAAAAGAAGGTATGAGGCGGACCGGATGCCGGGGAGACTCATGGGGAAAACCTCCTCTTTAGGGACGGGGTCTCGACAGGCCCGCCGCCACGCTGGGGTCGGCAGACAGAACGAGTGCGTCGAACCCGGGTGAAACGCGGGCCTGCAATCTCCCCCCTCCGTCGAGAAGGAACAGGACTTCGTGGACGACCCCCTGGCGTCGGAGCACGGCCGAGAGCTCGAGCCCGTCGTCGGGGCCGAGGACGAAGTACGCGGTCGAGAGGATGTCGGCAAGAAACGCCGAAGGCGAAAGGACGCTGACCGAGCCGAAGTCGGGAGCCGGCGCGCCCGTCCGCGGGTCGAGCAGGTGACCGACGAAACGGGTGCCGACCCGGAGGCTTCGCTCGGAGTCGCCCGAGGTCGACAGGGAATGGCCGGACGGCACCGCCAGACGGACGACGGGACGTCGGCGATCGCGGGGGTGCGCGATCGCGACGGTCCACGGACGGCCGTCGGCCTCGACTCCCAACGCGAGAACCTGGCCACCGAGGTCGAGCAGAGCGTTCCCGGCGCCCGCCTCATGCAGCCGCTCGGCGGCCCGGTCGAGCGCATAGCCCTTCCCCCAGGCGCCTTCATCGATTCCGGCCCCCGGGTCCAGGCGCACGATCGTCGCGCGAGAGCGATCGAGCCGAAAGTGCTCGGTGCCCGTTGAGGCTCGGGCCGCCACGAGCTCCGCGACGGGCGGGATTCGCCCCTGACCGCGAATGTTCCAGGCCCGCACGAGGGGCAGGACCGTCGGGTCGAAGGCGTGCCCCGTCCGCGCCGACCACGCGAACACGGCGGCGAGGAGGGCACCGAGCTCGGAGTCGAGCCGGACCTCCTCGCCCGCCGGTGCCGCGTTGACGCGCCACAAGGGCCCGCCTTCCCGCCACGTCGTCAGCAGCTCTTCGACCCGGCTCACCTCGGCAATCGCCTGCTCGCTCGCCGCCAGCGCGCGGGCGCGCTCGGGAAGCCGCACCGTCACGTCGAGGGTTGTTCCCATGACGAGGACCCGCCGCTCGGCAAAATCCCGCGCCGGTGCGGGCGACGTCGCCGCCTCCGCCGTCAGACTCTCCGGGCCCCCGTGCCCTGGCGCCGCGGCCGCTCGCCCTCCGAAGAGCGTCACCAAGGCGACGCCCGACGCCAACCGCGCCATGCCGCCGCGTGCCCGTGCCACGCGGATCCGTCCCGACCGCATCCCTCGCCTCCCGCCCCGTTCGGGCTGCCTAAGACAGAGACTCAGTCTCATTCTCGTGTGGGAGGGAAACGGCCGTTCCGGGAACACGCGAAGGCTCCTTAGTGGATGACCGGCCGCCGACCCTCGGAGCGGGCGGGCCCCGGCCGGATCCGATGCCCCGCCGGCCGGGCCGACCGCGGGCGGCACTGCCGGCAGATGCCACGCATCTGGTGGCTGTGCGAGAGCGGCAAGAACCCGTACCGCTCGCACACTTCGTCTTGCAGACTCTCGATGCGCGGTTCGAAGAACTCGAGCACCCTGCCGCAGGTGTTGCAGATCAAGTGATCGTGATGCTCCCCGGCGCGAAGACGCTCGTACCGGTAGCCCGTCTCCCCGATCCGCACCCGCCCCACGATCCCCGAATCCACCAGAAGCTCGAGCGTCCGGTAGATCGTGGCGCGGGAGATCTTCTTGTGCTTGGTGCGCAGCCGCACCAGAAGCTCGTCCGCCTCGAAGTGCTCATGGCGGGCAAACAGCTCCTCGAACACGGCCTGGCGTTCGGCGGTCAGCTTCAATCCCCGCCGTTCGAGGTACTTGCGAAATACCACCTTTTCCCGGTCATTCATGCGATTGCGACTCAGTCTCAGTTGCGGTATTGTTGCGATCCCCGGGTGAGAAGTCAAGCCCGACCCGGGTCGGAGGTCGAAGGCCATGTGGCAGGGATTCACGATCGCCTTGCGCGAGGGAATCGAGGCGTTTCTGATCGTCGCCTTGACCCTCTCCTACCTGAAGCGCACGGGCCGCGAGTCGCTCGCGCGGGCCGTCTACGCGGCGATCGCGGTATCGGTCGTGACCTGCGCCGGCGCGGGACTGCTCTTCTCGCGGGCCGCCAATCACTCGCTCTGGGAAGGCATTCTGGCGCTCGTGGCCGCGGTCTTGGTGGGGACGTTTCTCCTCTACATGAAGCGCGTTTCGGCCCACCTGAAGAAGGACATCGAGAATCGGCTCGAGTCGGAGGCGAAGGCCGCCTCGCGTCAACGCGCCGCCTGGGGAGTGTTCGGTTTCACGCTCCTGATGATCACCCGCGAAGGAATGGAAACGGCGCTCTTGATCGTGACCGCCCTCTTTCAGATGAAGTCCTCCGCCGTTGCCGGCGGTCTCGCCCTCGGCCTCGTGGCAGCCGTCGCCATCGCTTTGCTCTGGACGCGGCTCGGCCGAGGCGTCGATGTGCGGGCGCTCCTGAACATCTCCTCGGTCTTCCTGGCGATCTTCGTCGTTCAACTCCTGCTCTACGGCGTGCACGAGCTCTCCGAGGCGGGCGTCTTCCCCTCCTCTCAGGCGATCCACGATGCCACGGAGATCCTCGGCCCCGACGGACGGATTGGACACCTTCTCGCCTATCTGCTCGCGGTCGTCCCGACCGCCTGGCTTCTCGTCCACTGGCTCCGCCAGCGCGCCGTCCGCCGGTCGGCCGCCGTCCCGACCCGAAGCAACGCCGCCTAGGGCCGCGAAGAGTCCTGGCGCGGCGCGATCGGATCAGGGTCCCGAACGCAGCATCGCCGCCACGACCGCTTCCGACACGCCCGCCTGGCGTAGCTCCAAGACCTCGGCTGTCGTGAGCCGGTAGCGCACGTTTTCCGCCCGAATCTTGTCGAGCAGCTGCTGCTCGGTCGCTCCCGACTCCTGAAGCTTCAGGATCTCGAGATACGGCCGGGAGGACGAGGAGGCCGGCACCGTGGGCTGCGCCGGGACCGCGGCTGCCGGTGGAGGCGGTGCGGGAGTGGGCGACGGCGCCGTGGAGGTCGGGGCAGGCGCCGCCGCGTGCCCGCCCGCCGGAGGCGCGGCGCCGGGAGGCGAGCCCTGCGAGCAGGCGGCGAGCAGGAGCAGGGCGCCGCTCGGAAACGCCAGGATTCGAGTGCGCCTGCTCATCGCCCTAGGCTCGGGTGTTCCAGAGCACGTCGGTCACGCCGCGCTTGCGGTTCTCGTAGCGCGCCATCACGAACAAGGCATCCGAGAGGCGATTTAGATATCGCCCGGTGAACTCGCCGATCGCCTCCCGGCGTGAGAGCGCGACCAGGATCCGCTCGGCCCGCCGGCAGACCGCCCGGGCCACGTGCAGGGCCGCCGCCCCGGCCGAGCCGCCGGGCAGGATGAAGTTGTCGAGCGGCGCGAGCTCCTCCGAAAGACGGTCCATGAGGGCTTCGAGCGCCTCCACGTGCCGGGCCTCGATTCGCGGCACCGGAGTCTTCGCCTTGTCCTCCTCCCGAACGCACAGATCCGAACCCAGGTGGAAGAGTTCGTTTTGGATCGCGGACAGCGCTGCGGACAACCCGGGGTCGAGACCGGCGGCAAGCGCCACGCCGATCGAGCTGTTGAGCTCGTCCACGGTGCCATAGGCCTCGATCCGAAGGTCGTCCTTGCCGACGCGCTGACCGCCGCCCAAGGCCGTCGTGCCGTCGTCGCCCGTGCGCGTGTAGACCTTGGTAATCCGCGGCATTCAAAACCTCACTCCCACGCCGCCGGCCGCGCGGATTCCAGACGCCGGATACCCCGCGGCCTCATCGTAACCGGTGTTGGTCAGGTTGTTGATCCGCAAGTATGGAGCGACGCGGCCCAGGTTCCAGCTCGCGAACAGGTCGAGCCGAAAGTAGGCCGGCTCCGTCAGGCTCTCCCCCGTCACGGGATCCCCATCCGGTCGGCTCCCGACGTAGAGCCCGCGCGCCTCGACCGACAGCGGCGCCACCGGCTGCCAGACGAGGGTCAGCGAGGCGGAGTTGCGCGGCCGTCGCAGCAGTCGCGAGCCGTCCGACTGGTCGATGGCCTGAAGGTACGTGTAGGTGGCCTGGACCGCCAGCGGCGGGAGGATCTGCTGGCGATAACCGACCTCGACTCCTTGTGTGCGCGCACGCCCGATGTTCTCGGTCTCCGACGAGGAGAAGTCGTAGACGATCAGGTCCTTCAGGTCGTTCCAGAAGTAAGTCACCTCGACTCGCCCGCCCCTTCCCAGGTACGCCTCGCCCCCGGCTTCCCAGGAAACGGAGCGCTCGGGCTTCAGCGCCGCATTCCCGAAGAACGGGTAGTAGAGCTCACCGACCGTCGGCGCCCGAAACCCGGTTCCGCCCGCGGCGCGCAGCTTCCAGCGCTGATCGGGGGAGAGCCAGGCAATCGAGCCGCGTGGGCTGACGGCGCTGCCAAACTGGGAGTTGCCGTCGTACCGGATACCGCCGGCGACCGTGAACGGTCCGACGGCCACCACGTCCTGCGCGCCGACTCCCCAGATCGTCGTGGACTGGCCGTCGAGGTTCGTGCCGAACGTGTCGACGTTGGTCACGGTGGAGCGGTTCCACATGGCGATCACCGTCAGCGTGTTGGCGCCGAGCGTGGCCGAATCGGTGACTTGGGCCTGAAGCGTTCGGGCGTCGGTCTGCGATGCGTAGCCGCCGATCGGATCGTCATATTCCGGCTTCGACCAGACCGAGGCGACGAAGCCGCTCAAGTGGTTCGTGGCAGACAGGGCCACGTTGACCGGGAGCGCGACGCGCTCCTCCCGAAAGGTTCCGAACGCCTCGGGATTCTCCGCCCCGACGGGGCCCGGGTTACCGACCCGGCCCGAGAGAATCGACCCTTCGAGCGAGATTCGAGCCGCCTCGCTCGCCTGCCAGTCCAGGCGTGCGGAGCCGTTGTTCTCATGCCAGTTCGAATTGGGAACGTCGCCGTTCGTGTTGCCGTAACGATAGCTCACCGCGCCCGAAAGGGGCCCGGAACCCGCCGTCACGAACGCGGAGGCGCTCGCCGTCGACGCGTTGCCGCCCTCGGCCGTCACGCTGCCCGAGACTCCGGACTGCGGCGGCCGCGTGAAGATCTGGATGACGCCGCCGATCGCCTCGGACCCATAGAGCGCGGAGAAGGGTCCTCGGGCAATCTCGATGCGCTCCACGTTCTCGGTCGTCAGGCCCGAGAAGTCGTAGCCCGGGAAGAAGGCGGAATTGACGCGCGCGCCGTCGACGAGGACCAGGGCCTGTGTCGAGTTGGTCCCCCGCAGGAAGATCGACGCGAGCTCGCCCTCGCTGCCCGACTGCACGACGTTTAAGGCGGGTACGGTTCGCAGCAGTTCGAGAACCGTCACCCGGCCGCTCTTCTCGATGTCCTGGCGCGTGATCACGGTCGTCGCCACGCCGAGATCCTTTTCCTCCTCGGGCGAGGCGGTCGCGGTGACGACGACGTTCTCGGAAGCCGGGGGAATCTGAGGCGGCGCCGTCTGCGCGAAGAGGAGCGCCGGCGCCGTCAGGGGCAGCAACGACGCGACCGCTGCGGCAAGGCGGTTGCCCTTGCGGCGCATCGCGAGGCCAACCCGTCCGAGCCAAACCGTGGCTGCCGCCGGGTCCGCGAGCGCATTCCAGGAAAGGGTCGTCATGCGAACCTCCCGTTCGACCAGACGACTCTCGGGAGGAGCGGAAGGATCCCGCGCCCGCGGGAATGCGGAGGCGCGCCCCTTTCGGTACCCCGACCGAGAGCGTTCTCCGTCCGGCAGGTCTCCTGACTTCCGGATCCTCCGCCTCCGGGCTCCTTCCCGGACGCGTGACCGCTTTCGATCGGGCGCGTCCAGTGGTTCTTGCCCGGGGCGTCCCCGGTGACAGTGGCGGGGGCCGCGCGGGATTTTCACCCGCTTCCCTTGGCCGCACGGAATCAAAGAGCGTCGAGGAGCGCCGAAGATACTCCCCGCCGAAGCGACTTTCAACGGCTCGCGGACAGATATGATCCGGCCCAATGCCCGGCCTCGACTACACGCTCGATTTCGACCGCCTGCGCCGGGTCGGCTTCCCGGAGATCGTGCTGGCGGAAGGAAAGACCCCCGAGCAGGTCGTGGAGATCTGCCGCCAGCTCGCCCGCGCGCACGACGTGCTCGTCACCCGGCTGCCGCCCGAGCGCTGGGAGGAGGTCGCCGCCCTGCCGCTGCCCGGCCGAGCGGACTACGATGCCCGATCGGGAACGCTGCAGCTGTCGGTGGGCAAGCCCCTGCCGCGCGTCGAGGGGCTCGTTTCGATCGTGACGGCGGGTACCGCGGACATCGTCGTCGCCGAGGAGGCGCGCCGCACGCTCGACTACCTGGGCGTCTCCTCCACCCTCGTGCCGGATGTGGGGGTGGCGGGCCTCCTGCGTCTGCTCTCGCGCCTCGAGGAGATCGAGCGCGCCGATGTCGTCATCGCGGTCGCCGGAATGGAGGCCTCTCTCTTCTCGGTCATCGGCGGCCTGGTCGGCCGGCCCTTGATCGCCGTGCCGACCGCGGGCGGCTATGGCGCCGCCTTCGCGGGACTCGCCTCGCTCTTCTCCGCCGTGAACTCGTGCGCGAACGGGGTGACGGCGGTCAACATCGATTCCGGCTACGCCGCCGCCATGGCCGCATTCCGAATTCTTTCGGGAGGACCCCGCCGATGGGATCGAAAAACGGAGTCTCCACCGCCCGCCGCTACGTCCACGAAGCCGCGCGCGGCGTCGACCGCCGCCGCAAGAAAGCGCTCCTCCGCAAGCCGACGACGCCCGTAAGCGTCGGGCCCGGCACCACCGTCTCGCAACTCCTCGACTCCTACCGTCAGGCCTCCTTTCAGGCGCGGGCGCTCGGCAAGTGCGCGGCGGTCTTCGAGGCCATGCTGCGGGACCGGCAGCGGCCGACGATCTTTCTGGGCCTGGCCGGATCGCTGATTGCGGCCGGAATGCGGCAGGTGATCGTCGACTTGATCGAGAAGAACATGGTCGACGTCGTCGTCTCGACCGGCGCGATCATCTCGCAGGACTTCTACCAGGTGCGCGGCGGCCGCCACTACCACGGCGACGTCGACGCCGACGACAAGGAGTTGCGCGACCTCTACATCGATCGTCTCTACGACACTTTCATCGACGAGGAGAAGTACTGGCAGACGGACCTCGCCGTGTCGCGCTTCGCCGATTCGCTGGCACCCGAAAGCCTCTCCTCGAGAGCCTTCTTAGAGAGACTGGCGGAAGGCGCCCGAAGCGACCGGGGCTCGATCCTCGGCGCCTGCCGCCGCAACGGCGTACCCCTCTTCGTCCCGGCCTTGAACGATTCTTCGATCGGCATCGGCTTGACCGAGCACTACCACCGATTCCGCGGAAATGGCCGAGAGCCCTTCCAGATCTCCTCGATACGGGACAACTACGAGCTCACACAGATCGTCGTCCATAGCCCCGCCACCGCGGCCATCTACGTTTCGGGCGGCGTCCCCAAGAATTACATCAACGACTCGATCGTGATGTCCTACATCTTCGGCATCGACACCGGCGGGCACAAGTACGCTCTCCAAATCACGACGGATGCGCCTCATTGGGGAGGGCTGGGCGGCTCGACACTCTCGGAGGCCACTTCCTGGGGCAAGGTCTCCAAGCAGGCGACCCACGAAATGGCCTTCATCGAAACCTCCGTGGCGCTGCCCATGCTCTACGGCTACGCGCTGCAGAAGAAAGCCGCGAAGGGACGCAAGCGGCTGAAGTTCACCTGGGACCGGGACATGCTGAAGAAGGTGCAGAGGGTCCGGTAAAGCCGGGATACGAGATACGCATCTCGCATCCAAAACAGAACGCCCCGGCTCGTCGCCGGGGCGCCCCATTCGCCTCGCAAAGAGGTGCGTTTCGGCTACAGCACCTCGCCCTTCAGCGGCAGCTCGATGACCGCCTTCTCCTTGTCCGTCGTGTAGAGCTTGACCGTTCCGTCGATCGCGCCCTTCTTGACCTTGTCGCTCGCCTTGACGACGACCGTGTAGGAGATTCCCTCCTGCGTGGGGACGACGTCGGTCACGAAGCCGGGGACGCTGACCTCCGCCTTGGTGACCTTGACCGGCTGGCTCGGCTTGTTGTTGGTGACGATGATGTTTCGGGTGATGGGATCCTTGCCGGCGGTGAAGTTGCCGAAGTTGACCTGCGCGGGCGTGACGGAGACACGCGCCCGAATGTACCCGGATACCGGAATCTCCAGGGTCGGCTGCTGCGCGACACCCGTCGAGATGCGGATCGGCGCGTTCAGCAATCCCTCCGGCGCGTCACCCGTGACCGCGACGTGAAGCTTGTACTGCTCTCCGGCGCGCCCGGCGACCTTATCCTTGTCCCCCGCCGGAGCCAGCTCCGCCTTCACGTACGGCTGCGCCATTTCCCCGACGGTCGGCTTGAAGGTCTTCTCTTCCGAAACGAGCACGACGTCCTGCGATGCGCTGTCTCCCTTGACGACGGAAAACCGCAGGTAGCCCGTCGGCACCGATTCGACGAAAGGCTTGACCGTTGCCTTGATGAAGAGGTTCAACTGCGGGCGATCGGGATCGTTGGAGATCAGCAGGATCGACTTCGAGATCGGGCCGGAGAAGTTCTTCGTGTCCACCGAAGAGATGACCTTGCCCTCGCCTCCCGGCTTGACGACCTTGTCGAAGGAAGCCACCGTGCAACCGCAGCCGGGCCGCGCGTCGGAGATGATCAGATCGGATCCTCCGTTGTTCTTGACCACGAAGGTCGACTCGATCATTTGGCCCTTGGCGACCGTCCCGGCGTCCTTGGTCTCCGGGATCACTTCGATCTTGGGGCCCGCCACCGCGCCCGCCTTTGCCGGCGGCGCGGCCGGCTTCTCCTGCGCGAAAGCCAGCACGGCCGTGGCCGCGACGGCCGCCACGGCCAAAGCGGCAGCTTTTCCAATGTGACGCATCTTCCGGCTCCTCTCCTGTCTTAGAGTTACACCGAGGGCTGAAACTGCTTCCAGGCCGACGATATTTCCAGAAAACGTACAAACTGCCAATGACTTCGCCCGACCCGGCCCGCCGCCGGTTCCACATGATCCGCATCGGCGGAACCGCCATGGTCCCGCTCGCCGCGCTGCTGACCGAGGCCGGCCACCGGATAACCGGCAGTGACCTCGATTTCTACCCCCCGATGTCCACTCTTCTCGAATCGCTTCAAGTTCCGGTGTTCAGGGGCTTTTCCGCCGACAACCTCCCCGCCGACTGCGATGCGGTGATCGTCGGAAATGCGGCCACCCGAGACAACGTCGAGGCGGTCGAAGCCGCCCGCCGCGGGCTGCCTGTCCTCTCCCTGCCACAGGCGATCCGCCAGTACCTGCTCCCGGGACGCACCTCGGTCGTGATCACGGGCACACACGGAAAGACGACCACCTCGGCGTTGACGGCCTGGCTGCTGCTCGACACGGGCCGAGACCCCTCGTTCCTGGTCGGCGGCGAGATGCGAAACCTCGGGCGGGGCTACCGGAGCGGGTCGGGACCCCACTTCGTGCTCGAAGGAGACGAATACAACGCCGCCTTCTTCGACCGCGGGCCGAAGTTCCTCCATTACGAGCCCCGACACCTCTTCATCGGCAACATCGAATACGACCACGCGGACCTATATCCGGATCTCGAATCGATCCGCGAGGCGTTTCGGCGGGTCGCCGCGATCGTGCCTCCCGAGGGCGTCGTCGTGGCCAACCGCGACGATCCGACGGTCGTCGACGTGGTCGCCGGAGCGACTGCCCGGAAGGTTCTCGTTTCGACCGAGGATCTCTCCGCCGACTTTGCCGCGGCGGACATTCGGTTCCACCCCTCGGGAACGGATTTCACGCTCGTCGAGGCGGGCACGCCGACCGTGCGCATCGCCTCGCCGCTCTTGGGCCACCACAACGTCCGAAATGCTCTGGGCTCGATCGCTCTGGCGCGGGGGCTCGGGCTTTCCCCGGCGGAGATCGCGCGCGCCTTGCGGCGGTTTGCGGGTGTGCGGCGCCGCCTCGAAGTCAAGGGAGAGAAACGCGGCATCCTCGTCGTCGACGACTTCGCTCACCATCCGACGGCCGTGCGCGGGACGCTCCAGGCCGCCCGCACGCGCTGGCCCGACCGGCGGATCTGGGCGCTGTTTGAGCCCCGCTCCAACACGGCCGGCCGAAAGATCTTCGAGTCGGACTATGCGGAGGCCTTCTCCGCGGCCGGCGGCTTGATCCTCGCTCCCGTCTTCCACTCCAACCGTCTCGCGCCTGAAGCGCGGATCGACCGGCAGGCGCTCGTCCTCGAGTTCGAGCGCTCCGGAAAGCCCGCCTTCGCCCCCGAGAAACTGGAGGAGATCCCCGAGTACCTCCGCCGCGAGGCGCGGCCCGGGGACGTTCTGCTCCTGATGTCCTCCGGCGCCTTTGGCGGACTGCCGGAGACGCTGCTCGGAATCCTCTAGGCGGAGTCGCCCGAGCCGGCGGCGACGCGATTCCGCAAGACGCCCACCTTCTCGATCTCGACCTCGACCACGTCGCCCACCGACAGCGGCCCGATGCCTGCCGGCGTGCCGGTCAGGATCAAGTCCCCCGGCAGGAGCGTCATCATCCTCGAGACGTAGGCCACCAGGAATGCCGGCGAGAAGACGACGTTCGACGTTCGTGCGGACTGCTTCACCACGCCGTTGACCCGGGTCTCAATGGCGAGATCCGACGGGTCGAGCCCCGATACGATCTCGGGTCCCACGGGACAGAACGTGTCGAAGGACTTCGCCCGCGCGAATTGCCCGTCCCTCTTCTGCAGGTCGCGCGCCGTGACGTCGTTGGCGCAGCACACTCCCGCCAGGGCCTCGAGCCACCGCTCCTCCGGCCAGCTCTTGATCCGCCTGCCGATGACCAGAGCGAGCTCCCCCTCGTAGTCCACGCGCTGCGACTCGGGCGGCAGACGGATGTCTCCGCCGTCGATCACCAGAGCAGAGGGGGCCTTCAGGAACAGCAGCGGCTCCTTGTCGGGAGCCGTGTTGCCCAGCTCCGCCGCGTGCTCCAAGTAGTTGCGCCCGACGCAAACGATCTTCGACGGAAGCGGCGGGGCCTCCGGCGATCCAAAGGGAAAGCGTTTCATTCCTGCCAGGCCTCCTCGTTCAGATCCCCGCTGAAGATCTCGCGCGCGTCGCCGGTCAGCTCGGCATCCTCCGTGGGTCCGGCGCCTGAAGTGAAGGCGACCGTGAACGACGCGCCGCCCTTGGTCATGCAGACGACGGGCGGAACGACCCGGCCCTGGCGCGCCGCAGCCACGGCCGACGCCACCACACCCGAGCCGCAGGCGAGGGTCTCGCCCTCGACACCGCGCTCGAAGGAGCGGACTGCCACGCGGTTGGGCCCCTCGACCTTCACGAAATGGACGTTGGCGCCCTCCGGCAGGTCGGGATGCCGTCGAAGCGGGGGTGCCAAGCGCTCGATCGGCAATGCCGCCAGGTCGCCCTTCACGAAGATGATCAGGTGCGGCACGCCAACCTGCAAGGGTGTACCTGACGGCGGCAAGTCATCGCCCCAGATCGGCAATTCCTCGCCCGAGACGGGCACCGGCGGAAGACGGAGCGTCACGCTGCGTGAATCCACCCGAGCCGCGATCGGGCCCCAGCCGGTCTCGAGCACCGGGTCTCCCGAGACGAGCCCGTGGCGCGCCGCGTAACGCGCGGCGCAGCGCGTGCCGTTGGCGCAGAAGGAAGCGAGCCCTCCGTCGGCGTTGAAGTAGTCGAGCCGAAGACGTCCCTCCTCGCCTCGCGAGAGAAACAGCGCCCCGTCCGCGCCGACCGACAGCCCTCTCCGGCAGAGCCGCGAGAGGCGCTCCCGGTCCGCGGGGGTCAGCGCACGGCCGTCGGCCTCGAAGACGAGGAAATCGTTGCCGCCGCCGGCCATCTTGGTGAAACGCGCGGGGAGCGGCACGCGGGAAGTCTAATCGGACCCGGTCGTTCCCTTCGAGGCCGTCGCGGAAACTGGCCGGGTCACGGGTGTCAGGCCGATCCTCTCGAGCAACGCGGCGAAACGCGGATCCGACCGCAATGGATCGAACTCGGGATCGGCGCCGATCAGGAGCATCGCGGCGCTGTGGCGGCGGTAGCCCTCCTCCAGAGAACGGATGGCTCGGACCCGGTCGCCCAGCGCCAACGCCACACCCGCCTCCAGGGTCCAGCGCTCGGGATTGTCGATTCTCGAAAGATGCTGCTCGGCCTCCGATCGGCGGCCCGTTCGCGCTGAGACGAGCGCCAGACACGCGTCGCCGAAGCCGGGATCGGCGGAGACGAGTTCCGGACATTCCGCCCTGGCCGCCGTCGGGTCCCCGGCTTCCAGAAGCGCGACGAGCAGCATCTGGTGCGCTTGCGCAAACGCCGGATCGATCTCCAGGACGCGGCGCCAGGCGGCGACGGCCTTGTCGCCGCGCCCCGCGTAGCGCTGCATGAGCCCGAGATCGACGCCAATCGAAGGTGAAAGGGGATCGATCTCGTGAGCGCGTTGAACCTCCCGCAGGGCACCGTCCAGGTCGCCCCGCACGAGGAAGCAGTACGCATACCACTGATGCGCGGTGGCGTAGGAAGGATTGAGGTCGATAGCTCGAAGGAAGTTCGCCTCGGCTTCCGCGAAGTTCCAGTCGGTGAAGAGGCTGGTGTTTCCGAGCGAGGCATAGGCCTCGGCCAGCGTGTCGTCGAGCGCCAGGGCCCGCTCGGCCGTTCGGCGCGCGCGTTGCGGATCGGCGTCGCGATGGTGAAGGGCGTTGAGCGTGTCGGCGAGACCAGCATATGCCGGGGCGTAATCGGGGTCGAGCGCGATCGCCCTCTCGAAGAGCTCCTGGGCCTTCCGAGTCGCGGACTCCCTGCGCTGGTTCCAGTAGAAGCGACCCTTGAGATACGCCTCATAGGCCCCGGGAGTCGTCGGGCGGTCGCGGCCCACCCGGCGGGTCTCCCTCTCCGACAGGCTCGACACGAGCGCCTTGGAGACGGCCTCGGAAATCCCGTCCTCGACGGTGAACAGGTCCGCCCAAGGGACGTCGAATTTTTCCGACCAGACGGCCGAGCCCGTTCGAATCGAAACCAGTTGGACCGTAACGCGCAACCGGTCGTGCGACTTCTGAATCTGCCCGTCGAGCACCGCGTCCACCTGCAGCCGCCGCCCCGCCGCCAACGGGTCCCGCGGACCGCCGAGGTAGCCGCGGATGCTAGCCGTCGGACGGACCGAAAGGGCCCGAACGAAACCGAGACGCGTGATGACAGCGTCGGCCAGGCCGAGGCCCAGATAGTCGTCGGCGCTCTCGCCCCCGAGCGACCGAAAGGGCAGCACCGCAATCGAACGCACACCGGAAATCGGCGCGGGCCCGTGCGCACGCTTCCAGATCCAGCCGAAGGCGAGGGCCGCGGCCAAGAGCGCCAAGATCGTCGCCGCGACCTGCAGACGTACCGCCGGCGCCGCGGTCGACGACCCGCGAGCCGGCGGCGGAAGGGCAACCGGAGCGGGTCCGACCGTCTCCTTCGGTGCGGGAACCACGAGCACGTAGCCGCGGCGGGGAATCGTCTCGATTCGCAAGCCGTCTTCCGGGTGCCTCTCGAGAAGACGGCGCAGCGCCAGGATGTTCTGATTGAGGTTGTTTTCCTCGACCACCGTGTCGGGCCAGACGGCGTCGAGAAGTTCCTCCTTGGTCACGATCTCCGACGGTCGCTGCGCCAGGGCAAGCAGGGTATCGAAGACGCGCGGGCGCAACGACACGGGCTCGCCACCACGAAACACGAGCCTCGTGTCGGGCTCCAGACGAAAGGGCCCGAAACGGAGCAACCGCCGCATTTCCAGGGCCATCACTCCCCGCCTTCAGGTTCTTTCAGAAGCTCTTCAGAGTTTCTAAAGACTTCCCTGGGCCCGACGGACGAGCGTGAAAGGCGGCGATTCTTTCATCGGCCGGGGTGTCGAGGCAAGTCACCCGCCGCAGCGAACGGGCGACAGGCATGGCCATCACCGGCCGGCATCGGACGAACGGCACAGGGCCGTGCCGAGACGCCGCTGCTCAGGGATGAGCTGCTCCGCCGCCTTTCCGCTTCGGTTGCCTCGGGTGTTCCCGCAAGGCGCGCGGCGAATCGAAGACCGGAGGAAGAATCATGAATTCGCTCGTTGGTCTGCTCAAGCTTGCCGGCGTTCTCGGACTCTCGTGGCTGGCTTCCCTGGGGACGCCAGCGGGCCCGACCGCGGACTTTCGGGTGAATCCCGGGCGGCCGTCGGCCCTTTCGGCGGTGCGATTCACCGATCACTCGACCGGCGGCCCCACCTCATGGCTTTGGGAATTCGGTGACGGGCAAGCCTCCCGGCTGTCAAACCCCACCCACGTGTACGAATTCCCGGGGTTCTACTCGGTCACGCTGCGGGTCAGCGGCCCGGGCGGCGGGACCGCGACGACGACGATGGGAATCGACGTCGCGGATGCCGGCACGCTGACACTGATGGCTCAGACGACGGGGCACCCCTTCGAGATCACGCTCCAGGCGACTGACCCGCGCACCGGCAACAGCGGGGCGGGACAGGCCATCCCGCAAAACGACCTCTTCGGATACTTCACAATACCGACGCTGGTCCCGACCAACCCCGGATCCCCCCTGGTGCCCGAAGTGTTCGTGAAGATGCTCGACGCCCGCGCGATTCCCGGACAGGACTTCTGGTTCTTCAATGGAG
>DATKAE010000138.1:0-40016 GCA_035498405.1 Thermoanaerobaculia bacterium
GCGAAGCTGACACAGCCGGAAGGCGAAAGCGGGGAGGGGACCCACGCGCCGACGGTGTCGGGCGGGACGGAGCCGGGGATTGTGGTGGGGACGGTGTCGTACATGTCGCCGGAGCAGACACTGGGCAAGCCGGTCGACTTCCGATCGGACCAGTTCTCCTTCGGGTCGGTGCTGTACGAGATGGCGACGGGCAAGAGGGCGTTTGCCCGAGCGAGCGCTCCCGAGACGATGACGGCGATCATCCGGGAGGAGCCGGAGCCGATCGTCACCCTGGCCCCGCAGGCTCCGCCGCCGCTGCGCTGGATCGTCGAGCGGTGTCTCGCCAAGGACCCCGAGGACCGCTATGCGGCGACGAGAGACCTGGCCAGGGATCTCGCGGGCATCCGCGATCATCTCTCCGAGGCCTCGGTGTCCGGGGCGATGTTCGCGGCGGAACCGAAGCGCCGGATCCTTCGTGGAGTCCTCCCGCTGGCCGTCGTGCTGCTCGTCTCCTGGGCGGGCATCTTCCTGCTCGGCCGCTCGACGCGGGCAGGCAAACCGCCAACGTTCCTTCGGCTGACATTTCGGCGCGGGACGGTGTGGAATGCACGCTTCGCGCCCGACGGCCAAACGGTGATCTACGACGCGAATTGGGACGGGAAGCCGAGGGAGATCTTCCAGACGCGCCCCGGTAGCCCGGAGTCGCGCTCGTTCGGCCTGAACGGGGAAATCTACGGGATTTCCCCGTCAGGGGAGA
Source organism: Thermoanaerobaculia bacterium (assembly GCA_035498405.1). Taxonomy (GTDB): domain Bacteria; phylum Acidobacteriota; class Thermoanaerobaculia; order UBA5066; family Gp7-AA6; genus DATBFU01. The sequence goes on from DATKAE010000138.1 coordinate 737, forward strand.
TGGCGATCAACATCCGGGGCGGCACACTAGCCCGGATGCCTATGGGAGGCGGCGCGCCTCGGGACGCCCTCGAGGACGTGACTGGCGCAGCCTGGTCACCCGATGGACGTGAGCTTGCCGTCGTGAGGAAGGCGAGTCGTCTCGAGTATCCCATCGGAAAGCTCCTCTATGAATCGACAGGGATCGGGAATCCTCGTGTGTCGCCGGATGGTCGCTTCGTCGCTTTCGCGGAACACGCGGACTCCGTGCGCGTGGCCGATAGGCAGGGCAAGATCCGGACGCTTACGAAGAAACCGGAGCGAGTACAAGGGCTGGCATGGTCTCCTGGCGGGGACGAGGTCTGGTTCACCGAACCGGTCATGGGAGCGACGGGACAGAAACTACGGGCGGTGAGCCTCTCCGGGCGCATGCGCGAGGTGGCGACATTCCCGGTCCCGATCGCACTGTGTGACGTATCACGCGACGGCCGCGTGCTTCTCGCATCCGGCATTTTCCGGCTCTTGATCTCGGGAAGGCTCGCGGGCGCAACCGAGGAACGGGATCTCTCCTGGCTCGACCAGTCGTGGAATCCGTGGCTCTCGGCGGACGGGAAAGTGCTCGTCTTCACCGAGGCCGGGGGGGTCGGGGCTTCGAATGTCATCTATATGCGGCGCGCGGGCGATGCGGAACCGACTCGACTGGGTGAGGGCTCCGCCGGCCCGTTGTCACCCGACGGAAAGTGGGTTCTGGCCGAAACGTGGGTTCTGGCCGAAACCCCGGGATCCAAGCTCAGCCTTGTGCCGACCGGCGCCGGAGAGTCGCGCCCGCTCGACGTTGGTTCCCTGGAGCGCATCGACGACTATGGCTTCTTCCCGGACGGCCGCCGGATCGCGATCTCCGGCAACGAGAAAGGCCGGCCGCTCCGTACGTTCGTGCTGGAGATCTCGGGTGGCAAGCCGCGCCCGTTGACACCGGAAAAGCTCGCCGGTGCCGCGGTCTCTCCCGATGGAAAGTGGGTTCTCGTCACCGAGGCGGATACCGAAAAGCCGTTCCTCTTTCCGACTGAGGGGGGCGAACCTCGGGCCGTTCCAGGTCTGACCGAAGACGACGCCCCCGGGTTGCAATGGGGCCCCGACAGCGTCACTCTCTTCGTTCACCAGCACGGTGAGAGTCACGGCGAGAACGCCACCACACACGTTTTCCGGCTCAATATCGCCACGGGAAGCAGGGAACCCTGGCTCACGATCAAGCCTCCGGATCCGGCGGGGATCGGCCGGACTCCTGGCCCCGAGCCGAGGCTCTCCGCCGACGGGAAGTCGTATGTCTACTTCTACGCGCGCATTCTGAATGACCTGTATCTTGCGGAGGGGTTGAAGTGAGTTTGGCCGCCGGAACGCGCTTCGGGCCCTACGAGATCGTCGCGCCGCTCGGTGCCGGCGGGATGGGGGAGGTCTACCGTCGCTCGCGCTTCGCTCGGGGCCTGCGCCTGTTTGGCGCACCGGCCCGCGGCTCGCCGGGGCGCCGGCTCGACCGCGGGCCTGGCCCCTCTCTTCGCGCTCGCTCTCGCGGCGCGCGCCTCCTCCCTCGATTACCTCGGGAGACTTCGCGCGCCGCGACGGAACCGCGAGTCGCGTCCGGGGGTTTCCCGACATGACGCTCGCCAGCGGCACGCGCTTGGGCCCCTACGAGATTCTCGGGCCCATCGGTGCCGGCGGGATGGGGGAGGTCTACCGAGCTCGGGATACGCGGCTCGGCCGCGAGGTGGCGGTCAAGGTGCTGCCGGCCGCGCTGTCGGAGGATGCCGGACGTCTGCGCCGCTTCGAGAAGGAGGCGCGGTCGGCCTCTTCGCTGAATCACCCCAACATCGTGACGGTCTACGACATCGGGTCCTCCGATTCGGTCTCCTATATCGCGATGGAGTTGGTGGCGGGCGTGACATTGCGTCAGATGCTGGCGGAAGGTGCGCTGCCGGTCAAGAGGCTTCTCGGGGTTGCGGCGCAGATTGCCGAGGGGCTGGCGAAGGCTCACGAAGCGGGGATCGTGCACCGGGACCTGAAGCCCGAGAACGTGATGGTGACAAAGGACGGGTTGGTCAAGATCCTGGATTTTGGTCTGGCGAAGCTGACGCAGCCGGAAGGGGAAAGCGGGGAGGGGACCCAGGCACCGACGGTTTCGGGCGGGACGGAGCCGGGGATCGTGGTGGGGACGGTGTCATACATGTCGCCGGAGCAGGCGCTGGGCCAGCCGCTCGACTTCCGGTCGGACCAGTTCTCGTTCGGGTCGGTGCTCTACGAGATGGCGACGGGCAAGCGAGCCTTCGCGCGAAAGAGCGGTCCCGAGACGATGGCGGCGATCATCCGCGAGGAGCCGGAGCCCGTGGCCGGGGCGGCTCCGTCAACCCCGATACCCCTTCGTTGGATCGTCGAGCGCTGTCTGGCAAAAGAGCCCGAGGAACGGTACGCCTCGACGGCGGATCTCGCGCGCGATCTGCGGAGGATGCGGGATCACCTTTCCGAGGCCGCGTCCTCGGGCATTTCGGCAATCGTCGGCGTGAAGAAGCCCGGTCGCCTGGCGCGCCTCCGGGTGCCTGCGGCGGCCCTGCTGGTTCTCGCCGCCGCAATTTGGAGCTCCTATCGCGCCGGTGAGCGGGAGGCGGGCAAGTCGATTCCCGAGTTCCAGCGGCTGACGCACCGGCGGGGAATCGTCTGGTCGGCGCGCTTTGCGCCGGACGGCCAGACCGTCGTCTATAGCGCCGCCTGGGAGGGGCAGCCGGTGCGCCTCTTCACGACGCGCGCCGAGCGGCCGGAGTCGAGCCAGCTCGACCTGCCCGAGGCCGACATCCTCGCGATCTCGTCGCGCGGGGAGATGGCCATCTGCCTGCGGCCGCGAATGCGTATTGACGCCGCGCAACGGCGCGGGACGCTCGCCCGCGTTCCGCTCATGGGAGGAGCGCCGCGAGAGATTCTCGAGAACGTTCAGGGGGCCGACTGGTCGCACGACGGCGCAGAGCTCGCGGTCATCCGTGCCGTCGGACAGCGGCTGAGGCTCGAGTTTCCGATCGGCAAGATCCTCTACGAGGCGGAGCACATCCATTCCCCGCGCGTTTCCCCGAAGGGAGACCTGGTCGCTTTCTTCGAACGGGACGAAAAGGGCCTGCGCCTGCGCGTCGCGGACCGCAAGGGCGCGGTGAGGACCCTCGAAGAGGGCGGCTGGGGCTTCTCGCTCGCCTGGCGGCCAGACGGCCAGGAAGTCTGGTACGCGAGCAGCAAGACCTTCGGCGAGATTCGTGCCGTGTCCCTCTCGGGAAGGAAGCGCGTCGTGCACCCGGAGTTTCCCGATCCGCTTTTCGGAGAGATTCAGGACATCTTCCCCGACGGGCGCATCCTGATGTGGTTGGGAGAGTTTCGCCGGGGGATGGTCGCTGTGCCTCCCGGCGAGACGCGAGAGCGCGACATTTCCTGGTTCGCCGACTCGAGGCCCAATGACATCTCCTCCGATGGTCACACGGTTCTTTTCACGGACGGCAGTAGTGTCTTTCTGCGCGCGACCGACGGCGCCTCGCCCGTGGTTCAGCTCGGTCGAGGGTTCGGCCTGGCCATGTCACCCGACGGAAAATGGGTGGCCGCGTTCGATGAGAATCCGGTCCGCCAGCAGCCTGAGGTCACGCTGCTGCCGACGGGAGCCGGAGAGTCGCGAAGACTGAAGGGCGGCGGGATTCTTTACTCGGGAGGGGGCCTCTGGCTGCCGGACGGAAAGCGGCTCTTGCTCGGCGGCCGCGAGCCGGGTCGGCCGGAGAGGACATTCATTCAGGAGGTCGGGGGAGGCGGCCCTCGCCCCTTCACGCCGGAAGGGGTGCTCGCCCTCGACGCTTCTCTGGACGGCAAGTCCGTCGTAGCAAGGGACGAGGAGGGCAAGCTCTTCATTTTCCTTTTGGATGGATCTCCCGCTGCCCGTGAGTTGCCGGGGCCGCCGGAGTCGAGCTGGAACGTGGCGTTCAGCGCCGACAGTCAGTTCCTATTCGTCATCGAGAGCTCGGCTGCCTCCTCGCGAGTCTTTCGCAGAGAGATCGCGACCGGCCGACGGGAGTTCTGGAAGGAGATATCTGTCTCGGATCCGGCCGGCGTGTTGACGTTCGTGCCTCAGCTGGCTCGCGACGGGAAGTCTTACGTCGCCTCCTGCTGGCGCAACGAGAGGAACCTCTACCTGGTCGAGGGGCTCAAGTGAAGCTCTTCGCCGGCTCTCGCCTCGGCCCCTACGAGATCGTCGCTCCGCTCGGAGCCGGCGGCATGGGCGAGGTCTATCGCGCGCGGGACACGCGGCTCGGGCGGGATGTGGCGGTCAAGGTCCTTCCCGAGGCGCTGTCCTCCGATTCCGGGCGGCTGCGCCGATTCGAGAAGGAGGCGCGGTCGGCCTCCTCCCTGAACCACCCCAACATCGTCACGGTCTACGACATCGGGTCTTCGGACTCGACCTCCTACATCGCCATGGAGCTGGTCGAGGGCGTGACGCTGCGTCAGATGTTGGTGGAGGGGCCGTTGCCGGTTCGCAAGCTCCTCGGCATCGCGGCGCAAGTGGCCGATGGATTGGCCAAGGCGCACGAGGCCGGCATCGTTCATCGGGATCTGAAGCCCGAGAACGTCATGGTGACGAAGGACGGCTTCGTGAAGATCCTGGACTTTGGTCTGGCGAAGCTGACGCAGCCGGAGGGGGAGAGCGAGGAGGGGACCCACGCGCCGACGGTGTCGGGAGGGACGGAGCCGGGGATTGTGGTGGGGACGGTGGCCTACATGTCGCCGGAGCAGGCGCTCGGAAAGCCGCTCGACTTCCGGTCGGACCAGTTCTCCTTCGGGTCGGTGCTGTACGAGATGGCGACGGGCAAGAGGGCGTTTGCCCGAGCGAGCGGGCCGGAGACGATGACGGCGATCATCCGCGAAGAGCCGGAGGCGCTCGGCGCGGCGTCTCCATCGACACCGGCCCCACTTCGGTGGATTGTCGAGCGCTGCCTCTCCAAGGAGCCGCTGGACCGCTACGCGGCGACCCACGACCTCGCGCGGGATCTGACGGGCATTCGGGACCATCTCGTCGAGGTGTCGCTGTCGGCCGGCCAGGCCGCGCGTGCCGCTCCCGGAGGGATCGGCTGGAAGCGAGCGCTTCCCATCGCTCTCGCGGCCGTCGCCGCAATTGGCGGCGCGCTCATTCTGGGAAAGTCCCTGGGTCGCTCTCCCGTCCCCTCCTTTCAGCGGTTGACGTTTCGGCGTGGAGAGGTGATGGCAGCGAGGTTTGCGCCCGACGGGCAGACGGTCATCCATTCCTTCTCCGCCGGCGGCGGGCCTGAGGACATCTACTCGGTGAGGGTCGGCGGCCCGGAATTCCGGACGCAGGGGCTCCGAGGCGCCCAGCTTCTCGCCGTTTCTTCCCGGGGCGAGATGGCGGTCGCTCTCGGTTGGGAGTGGGGTGGGCCACAAATCGGAGCCGGCACGCTCGCTCGTGTGTCCCTCGCCGGAGGCGCGGCGCGGCAGCTCCTCCAGAATGTGATGTTTGCCGACTGGGCTCCCGACGGCAGAGAGCTCGCAGTGGTCCGCTCCGTCGGCCAGGGCAGGCGGATCGAGTTCCCGATCGGCAAGGTGCTCTACCAGACGGGGGCCGTCCCGTATCTCGGGCAGCTTCGCGTCTCGCCACGGGGCGACGCGATCGCCTTCCTTGAGCTCGAGCGGGAGAACGGGATCTTCTCGATCCAAGTGGTGGACCGGGCGGGCAGGAGACGGAAGCTCTCGGATGGCTGGTCGCAAGCGCAGGGCATCGCCTGGTCGAAGGACGGGAAGGAGATCTGGTTCAGCGCGGCCAGGGCGGGTCAGGCCATGGCGCTTTACGCGGTGACGCTTTCGGGCAGGGAACGGCTGGTAACCCGCGTTCCGGGAGGAATCCGGCTCCAGGACCTCTCGTCGGACGGGCGCGTGCTCCTGACCGAGGAGAGCACGCGGCGGGAGATGGCCGGCCGCCTTGCCGGCGATGTGGCCGACAGGGACCTAACCTGGCTCGACTACTCGTTCCCGACGGACCTCTCGGCCGACGGCAAGCGGCTTGTTTTCGTCGAGGTGGGGGAAGGATCCGGAGCCGCTCCTTCGCTCTGGCTGAGAACCGTGGACGGGTCCCCCCCGGTTCGGCTGGGCGATGCCGGTAGCGGTTCCCTCTCGCCCGATGGCAAGTGGGTCGCTGCCACACGGACTCGCTCGGAGGGCCCGAACGAGCTCGAGCTACTGCCCACGGGAGCCGGCGAGGGGCGCACGCTCGCGCTACCGGGAGTCAGCCCCGGCTGGGTCGCGTGGCTGCCCGGCGGCGATCGGCTTCTCGTCGAGGGCCGAGTAACCGGGGGGAAGCGACGATCCCACGTCGTCGGGCTCTCGGACGGCGCATCTCGGCCGGTCGCTCCGGAGGGCTGGGTGTTGGACGCACTCAGGCCGGACGGGAAATGGGCTCTGTGTGAAGCCGAAGATCAATTCGCCCTCTATCCCCTCGAAAACGGCGAGCCTCGTCCCCTGTTGGTGCCGAAGGCGAGGCAGGATGCCGTGGCCGACCTGCAAATTCTCTCCTGGGCCGACGATGACCACACGGTCTTCGCGGCTCGGCACGGCATTCCCGGCCGATTCTTCCGGCTGGATCTGCGTACCTTCCAGGCGACGCTCTGGAAGGAAGTGGCCCCGGCCGATCCCGCGGGCGTACGCGCGGTGCAGCCGAGGCTGATCACCCCCGACGGCAAGTCTTACGTCTATACGTTTCGCCGCGTGTTGTCTGACTTGTATCTCGTCGAGGGTCTGAAGTGAGCGTCGCGCTCATTCAGAACTGGACGACGGGGCTGGGCGCGACCGAATCGCGTCCCTGAGTGCGCCCGTTAGAACGAGATTCGCACGCCGAGGCGGAAGGTCCGGTTGCTCAGCTGTTCGACGGGCGCGTTGAAGCGTCCGCTTTGGGTGAACTCCGGCGTGTTGCCGGTGGCATCGTAGTTTCCGGTGAGTCCAACCCGCTGGAGGACGGTGTGGCTGTTGACCACGTTGAAGCAGTCGAGAGATGGGGTGACGATGACTCTCGACCCGATCCGGAAAGGCCTTTCGAGGTGCAAGTCGAGCTCATAGACGTCGGGATTCCTGTAGGCGGCGACGTCTCCGATCTGGAGCGGAATTCTGTCGGAACCGCCGAGGGCGTCGTTTATGAGCGCGTTCACGTAGTAGACCGTCGGGAACCCTTGTCGGCCGAAGAAGTTAGCGGCTGCCGTGATTCCTAAGGGAAGCAGGGCCGTCCCGCCGACGTTGAACTGCCACTTCGAGTTGATGAAGGAGCCGGCGCCGGTGTTGCCGGCCATCCCTGCCACCTCGACGACGGGGCCGCTCGCGTTGGTTCCGGTGCGCAGGTTGTTCGGATTGACAATCGCCCCTGGGCCGACCGTCTGCGTCCAGTCGTTGTAGGCGAAGCCGGCGCGCAGGCTCCAGCCGTTCGAGAGCCTTTTCACGACCTGCAGCTCGACCCCGTTGTAGGTCATAGTGTAGTCGGGGCGGTTTTCGATCACGACCCCGGCACACGGGGCCGGACAGGTTTTCAGGGCGTAGAGAGGCTCGCTAAAGGTCAAGTTGAAGCCGTTCGAGGCGGCGGTCCCCGTCGCGTTACCGGCGTACTGATAGTCGGAGGAGGTCACGCCCGGGATCGGCTGCGCGCCTGCAGGATAGAAGGGAAATTCCAGGTTCCGCGTCGAGCGGTGGGTGTAGGCGATCGAAGCCGATAGGTTGGTGAAGATCTGGCGCTCCACGCCGACAATGAACTCGTCGGTTTCCGGCGGCTTCAAGTGCGGGGCGATCTGGTTGACGGAAACGGTCGAGGCCGGGTCGTCCGGGTTGACCGCCAACCAGCGCTCGAGAGCGTTCAGATCCACCTCGCTCGGCTCTACGCGGTGGTCCCCATTCGCGTCCACCCAGTCGTAGTAGAGGTACGCCGGACCAGGGAACGCATTGAGGTACCAGATCTCTTGGCCAAGCTGGTTCGCGAACTTCGCATACGAGGCCTTCAGGAGCGTCTGCTTTCCTGGCCCCAGGGCATACGTCACTCCGACCCGTGGCTCGACCGTTCGCCAGGTGATCGGGTAGCCCGAATCGCCGGCGTACTGCACGGAAGGCAGTTGCTCGGGGAAAGCGGGATTTGGCGGGACGACCGAGGGCAGGTTCTTCCCCTGCTGGTAGTCGAAGCGAAGACCGAGGTTGATGGTCAGGTTGCCCGTCTGGATCGTGTCTCCCAGATACGAGTCGTAGTAGTTCATCTCGTATTTTGCGTTGGCGGCCCGCGTGACCCACGCGAGAGAGGAGACCTCATCGGCCACGAGCATGTCGCCGGGCCAGACTGTAAGCGAATCGGACCGCGTGTGTTTGTAGCCGAATCCGAACTTCAGCTCATGGCTCAGGTTCCCCGTCTCGAAGAAGGCCGAAGCGGTGAGCCCCGCCTGATGCTGCGGTCGCCGGGAGTGGTAAAAGAAGTAGCTGTTCTGCCAGACGTAGTCGGCGTCGAACTCCGCTTGCCGGTCGAGGCCCCCGACGGGGGTGAGGGTGAAGTCGCCGGTCAGGTAGGAGAAGTACGCAGAGGCGAAGAGCTGTTGCGACAGAACTTCGGAATCTTCTGCGCGGTACGCCGAGGTTGGTGTCGTCTGGTTCCAGGCGGATTCGATGGAACGGTCCGGGCCGGCGCCACGCCCATCGAAGACCTTGTCGAAGTGAAGGTAGAAGAGAGTAAGCGAATTCGAAGGAACGATCTGCCCGTTCAGCTTGGCGTTCCACTGTGAGAGGTCGTTGCTTGCCTGGAAGGGCTGGCCGTCGGGCAGCAACACGGTCGCGCCAGGGATGTTGTTGCCCGCGCCGGCGGCCCACAGCCACAGACGGTCTTTCACGAGGGGTCCCCCGGCCTCGAGCCCGTACTCCCAGTTGCCCTGAGAGGTCGCCTGATCCTCGGAGCCGACCGAGCTCGGGAAGAAGTAGAGGCCGCGGCCGGAACCGCGGAGCTCGTTGGTTCCTCGTCGGGTAACCAGGTTGAGTGTGACGCCAGGAGTCGAAAGCGATGGATCGGAGCCGCCCGTCACGATGTCGATGTCCTCGAAAGAGTCGAAGTCGAAGTAGATCGGAGTCGAGCCGGTGGCCGCCATGTCCGTGATGGCGACGCCGTCGAGGTTGTACGTGTTCTGGTCGGAGTGCGACCCCTTACCCACGAAGATGGATTGCACCCCGCTCGCACTGCCGTTGACGTTCATGTTGGCGACGAGCACGCCGGGCACCTGCCGCAAGATTGACCACGGATCGCGTGTCGTGGGAATCGTGTCGAGTTCCTTTCGAGAAAACGCCTCGCCGGTTTCGACCTTTCGGCTGTCGATGGCCGGGCCCTCGGCGTGCACGACGACGGATTCCTGCTCAGCCGCGACCGCCATTGTGAGCGCGACGACGGAGTTTCGGCCGAGAGCGACGGTGATCTGGCGTTGGACCGGCGCGAAACCCGCCAGCTGCAGATAGAGGACATAGGATCCCGGCGAAAGTCCGAGGAAATGAAACTCGCCGCTCTTGTCGGTTGAAGCCGCCTGTGTGGCCCCTGGCCCGGTGAGAGTGACCGTTACGCCTGGCAGCGACTTCCCCTGTTCGTCCAGAGCGGTGCCGTAGAGATTTCCCGTTGGCGATGGAACCTGGCCGGCAGCGCCCACGGCCAGCAGCAGAGTCGCCGAAAGCACCAGGACGGGCGCCCGGGCGGACCTCATTTCCTCTCCTGGATTTCTTGGCCAAGAGCATCCTGCCGCTTGCATAGGGAGTCAAGGCCTCCGAATTCGGACGTCGATAGAATCGTGGCAGGTCACCGTGAGTCTGGCCATCGGGGCTCGCTTAGGGCCTCACGAGATCCTTCCGTCACTGGGAACGGCGGGTTGGGGAGGTGTACCGTCGCTCGTGCTTCGCTCGGGGCCTGCGCCTGTTTGGCGCACGGGCCCGCGGCTCGCCGGCTCAACCGCGGGCATGGCCCCTCTCTTCGCGCTCGCTCCCGCGGCGCGCGCCTCCTCCCTCGATTATCTCGGGAGACTTCGCGCGCCACGACGGAACCGCGAGTCGCGTCCGGGGGTTTCCTGACATGACGCTCGCCAGCGGCACGCGCTTGGGCCCCTACGAGATTCTCGGGCCCATCGGTGCCGGCGGAATGGGGGAGGTTTACCGGGCGCGGGACACGCGCCTCGGGCGCGAGGTGGCCGTCAAGGTTCTTCCCGAGGCGCTGTCCTCGGATTCCGGCCGCCTACGCCGTTTCGAGAAGGAGGCGCGGTCGGCGTCGGCGCTGAACCACCCCAACATCGTGACGATCTACGACATCGGGGAGTCGGGCGGGACCTCTTACATCGCGATGGAGCTCGTGGAGGGCACCTCGGTGCGGGAGCTCCTGGCGGAGGGCGCCCTTGCCGTGAGGAAGCTGCTCGCGATCGCGGCGCAGGTGGCCGAGGGCCTCACGAAAGCCCATGCGGCAGGCATCGTGCACCGGGATCTGAAACCCGAGAACGTGATGGTCACGAGGGACGGCCATGCCAAGATCCTGGATTTCGGACTGGCGAAGCTCACGCAGCCAGAGGACTCGGGTGGCGTCACGCAGGCGCCGACCGTGTCGGGAGCGACGGAGCCGGGGATCGTCGTGGGGACGGTGGCGTACCTGTCGCCAGAGCAGGCGCTGGGGAAGCCTGTCGACTTTCGGTCGGACCAGTTCTCCCTGGGCTCGATGCTCTACGAGATGGCGACGGGCAAGAAGGCCTTCGCCCGCGCGAGCGCCCCGGAGACGATGACCGCGATCATCCGAGAGGAGCCGGAACCGATCGCCACGCTCGCTCCGAAAAGCCCGGCGCCGCTTCGCTGGATCGTGGAGCGCTGCCTCGGCAAGGAGCCTCACGAGCGCTATGCGTCGACCCAGGACCTGGCGCGGGACCTCTCGACGCTGCGGGATCGCCTCGCCGAGGCGACGACATCGGGGGAGGTGATTTCGGCCACGATGCCTCGGGCCCGCGGACCCTGGAAATACGTCGCTGGGGGGTTCGGCCTGCTGCTCGCGGCGGGTGTCTCCTACTGGGCCGGCGGTCGGCGAGCCGAGCAGTCTCCTCCAGCGTTTCATCGCCTCACGTACCGACGCGGGAACATATCCGGCGCCCGGTTCGCTCCCGACAGCCAAACGATCCTGTACTCGGCCGCGTGGGATGGCAAGGTTCGCGAGACCTTCCTCATGCGGCGCGAGAGCACCGACGCACGTTCTCTGGGGTTTCCGGGGGCTCACCTCTGGAGCGTTTCGTCAGCCGCGGAGCTGGCTCTCGGGCTCGGCTGGGTGACGACATTCAATCCCTATTTCGGCTTCGCGACCCTGGCCCGCGTGACTCTGGCCGGGGGAGCTCCCCGTGAGGTCCTCCAGGACGTGCAACAGGCCGACTGGTTCCCCGGAGGGAAGAGCCTAGCGGTTGTGCGGAGGGCCAACGGAAAGATGAAGCTTGAGCTCCCCGTCGGCAAGACGCTCTACGAGTCGGAGCAGGGTTTCGGCTCGATCCGGGTTTCGCCCAAGGGCGACTTCGTCGCTTTCATCGAGGGAAATCCTGAGGCGATTGCGGTGGTGGACCAAGCCGGCAAGCGAAGGGAACTCTCGTCGGGATGGTTCCGGGCGGAGGGGCTCGCCTGGTCGCCGAAGGGCGACGAGGTCTGGTTCAGCGCGTCGAAGGCCGGCCAAGCAAGGGCGCTTTGGGCTGTGTCTCTCTCGGGGCGCGAGCGACTCCTGGCACAGGTGCCGGGCCGCCTCACGCTCCAGGACATCGCTCGCGACGGGAGCGTTCTGCTGACTCACGAAAGCGTCCGCCGGGAGATGGTGGGCCTGGCGCCGGGCGAATCGCAGGAGCGCAATCTGACGTGGCTTGGGTACTCGTGGCCCCTCGGCCTCTCGCGCGACGGGCGGACCCTCTTCTTTTCCGAGTCGAGCGAGGACAGCCAGCTCTTGGCCCTCTACGTTCGCGGGACCGACGGCTCTCGTCCGGTCCGCATTGGAGAGAGCAAGGGGCAGGACGTCGCCGAGCCATCGCCGGATGGCCGATGGATTTTCGTGCGCCAACCGGGCGCCAGAGGCGAGCGCTATGAGCTGCTCCCGACCGGCGCCGGAGAGCCGAGGGCGCTCGCGATCCGCGGACTCGAGTGGGTAGGCGACGTCAGGTGGTTCCCGGACGGCAGGCACCTGCTCGTCGAGGGACGCGCGTCCGGCCACGACGCGAGGGATTACGTCGTTGACATCGAGGGGGGGCAAACGCGCCCGGTCACGCCGGAAGGAATCTCCGAGTCCGTCGTATCACCGGACGGCAGGTCTCTCATCGGTGTGGATGAGCGGCGTGGGCTCTCAATCTACCCCTTGGAGGGTGGTGAAGTGCGCCGTGTCGTCGAACAGACCCAAGGCTCTCCGATGCAGTGGAGTGCCGACGGTAAGTCAGTCTACCTCTGGGATGGGGAACGCTTCAACCGTATCCTCAAGCTCGATCTGGCAAGCGGGAAGACGGAGCTCTGGAAGGAATTCGTGCCGAGCGATCCGACCGGCGTGCTCGTCGTTCAGCCGATGCTCGTCGCGCCGGACGGAAAGTCGTATGTGTACACGTACGTCCGCGTCCTCTCGGACCTTTACCTCGTCGAGGGCCTCCGGTGAGCCGCTCGACAAGCGTAAACGAGCTGGACTGAATCCAGAGCAGCGGACCTCTCCTGGTCGCGTCAAAGACTTCGTCGCGCCGCTGCAGACTTGCGACGCGAGCAGCAAACCAGATTAGAATTCGCGCGACCTCATGGCGTTCTCACCCGGACAGAAACTCGGCCCCTACGAGATCGTCGCGCCTCTCGGAGCCGGCGGCATGGGGGAGGTCTACCGGGCGCGCGATCCCCGCCTGCGGCGCGAGGTCGCGATCAAGGTCCTCTCGGCCGAACTTTCCGCCGACGCCGATCGGCGCAACCGCTTTGAGCAGGAGGCCCGCGCGGCCTCCGCCCTGAATCACCACAACATCGTCACGATCCACGAGATCGGCTCCTCCGACTCCACCATCTACATCGCCATGGAGCTGGTGGAGGGGAAGACGCTGCGGGAGATCGTCCACGGCGGGCCGTTGCCGACGCGGCGTCTGCTCGACCTCGCGGGTCAGATCGCCGACGGCCTCGCGAAGGCGCACACGGCGGGGATCGTCCACCGTGACCTGAAGCCCGAGAACGTGATGGTCTCCAAGGACGGTGTCGTCAAGATCCTCGACTTCGGGCTGGCGAAGCTCTTCAAGCACCAGACGGAGGAGGTCTCCAACATCCCCACGGCGACGCGGGCCGGCACGGTGCTCGGCACGGTCGGCTACATGTCGCCCGAGCAGGCGAGCGGCCGGCAACTCGACTTCCGCTCCGACCAGTTCTCCCTGGGCTCGATTCTCTACGAGATGGCGACGGGCCAGCGCGCCTTCCAGCGCGACACGAGCGCGGAGACGCTGACCGCGATCATCCGCGAGGAGGCCCAGCCGGTCGAGCGGCTGAATGCGGCGGTGCCGGCTCCGTTCCGGTGGATCCTCGAGCGCTGCCTTCAGAAGGATCCGGAGGAACGATACGCCTCGACGCGCGACCTCGCCCGCGATCTGAAGGCCATCCGCGATCATCTCTCCGAGGCTTCGGTCCCCGGCGAGGTGTCCGGCCAAACCGCTCCCGTCCGGCCCGCGCGCCGCGGTGGAGCTCTACGCGTGGCCTTGACCGCCGGGGCCCTGCTTGCGGCGCTCGCCGCGGGAATGCTGCTGCAGAGGGCACTGGCCAAGTCGACGCCGCCCTCCTATCAGCAGATCACCTTCGGCAGCGGCACGATCCGCACGGCACGTTTCGCGCCCGACGGACAGACCCTGATCTACAGCGTTTCCTGGGATGGGAACCCGCTGAAGATCTTCCTGAAACATCCCTCGAGTCCCGATTCCTTGCCCCTGGAGCTTCCGAGCGCGAACCTGCTCGGGATCTCCTCCTCGGGAGAGATGGCGATCGCGCTCGACTGCCGGTCGAACCATCCGGGCGTTTGCGCCGGCAAGCTCGCCCGCGCGGCCTTGACGGGCGGCGCGCCCCGCGACGTAGCCGAGGGAATCCAGGAAGCCGACTGGGCGCCCGACGGCGCGAATCAGCTCATCGTTCGTGACGTCGCGGGCAAGTCGAGGATCGAGTTTCCTCTGGGGAAAGTCCTCTACGAGACCTCGGGCCACGTCAGCTACGCGCGGCTTTCGCCCAAAGGCGACCGCATCGGGTTTCTCGACCACCCGTTCGCGCTCGACGACGCGGGCACTGTCGCAGTTCTCGACCTTTCGGGCAAGAAGACGACGCTGACCGGGAAGTGGGCGAGCGAGCACGGGCTCGCCTGGTCGCCGTCGGGCGACGAGATCTGGTTCACTGCGACGGAGGCAGGCGCCAACCGCTCGCTCTACGCCGTGACCCTCGCGGGAAAGCTGCGGGTTGTGACCCGAGTGCCGGGCGGCCTCAAGCTTCACGACATCTCCCGAACTGGCAAGGTTCTTCTGACGCGCGAGAGCCCTCGCGTCGGCATCCTCGGGATGCTCCAGGGGGACACGCGCGAGCGCGACATGTCGTTTCTCGACTACTCCTTCGCGGCCGACGTTTCGCCCGATGCCCGGACTCTCCTTTTCGACGAGGAAGGAGAAGCGGGCGGGGCCAACTACACCGTCTATCTGCGCAAGGCCGACGGCTCGCCGCCGGTGAGGCTGGGAGAGGGCAACGCCCTGGCGCTTTCCCCGGACGCCAAGTGGGCGCTCTCGATCCTGCCGACTCCGGACTCGCCCTTCCGCCTCCTGCCGACGGGAACAGGCGAGCACCGCGACATCTCGGTGCCGGGCATCAGCACGGAGCAGGCCGCGACTTGGTTCCCCGACGGCCAGCGAATTCTCTTTGCCGGGGCCGAGTCTGGTCACCGGGACCGTCTCTACGTGCAGAGCATCGAGGGGGGCGCCCCCCGCCCGATCACTCCCGAGGGAATTACGGCGGCCTTGCCCGGATTTGCGATCACGCCCGACGGGAAGTTCGTCGCCGCAATCGGGGCAGATCACAAGGGCATGCTGTATCCGGTGGACGGGGGGGCGGCGCGGCCGATCCCCGGCCTTGAGGAGAAGGAATTCCCGCTCCGATTCTCGCCGGACGGACGGACTCTCTATCTCTGGAAGCGGGGAGACGTTCCGGCGCGCGTGACGAAGCTCGATATCGAATCGGGCAAACGCGAAGTCTGGAAGAACCTCTTGCCGGCGGACCCGGCTGGAGTCGAGCGGATCTCCAACGTGCTCGTCACCCCGGACGGCAAGGGATACGCCTACTGCTATGCGCGGCTGCTGTCGGACCTCTTCGTCGTCGAAGGCCTGAAGTAGCGCCCTCCGGGTCTCGGTAGAATTCCGCCGATCTCGATGCCGCTCGGCGTGGGAACCCGCCTCGGTCCTTACGAGATCCTGGCGCCGCTCGGTGCCGGGGGGATGGGAGAGGTGTACCGGGCACGGGACACGCGGCTTGGGCGCGAGGTCGCGCTGAAGGTTCTCCCCGAGGCGTTGTCGTCGGATAGCGGGCGTTTGCGGCGTTTCGAGAAGGAGGCGCGGTCGGCCTCCTCGCTCAACCACCCTAACATCGTCACCGTCCACGACTTCGGGGAGTCGAACGGCGCGACGTTTCTTGCGATGGAGCTCGTCGAGGGCTCGACGCTCCGCGAGCTGCTCGTCGAAGGCCCGTTGCCCATCAAGAAGCTGCTGGCAATCGGCGCGCAGGTCGCGGACGGCTTGTCCAAAGCGCACGAAGCCGGGATCGTCCACCGGGATCTGAAGCCCGAGAACGTGATGGTGACGAAGGACGGCCACGTCAAGATCCTGGACTTCGGGCTGGCCAAGCTCACGCAGCGCGAGGACACGAGCGGGGCCACGCAGGCGCCGACGGTGTCCGGCGGCACGGAGCCGGGGATCGTCGTAGGGACAGTCGCATACATGTCGCCGGAGCAGGCGCTCGGCAAGGCGCTCGACTTCCGGTCGGACCAGTTTTCGTTCGGCTCGATGCTCTACGAGATGGCGACGGGAAAGAGAGCCTTCGCGCGTCCGAGCGGCCCGGAGACGATGACCGCGATCATTCGGGAGGAGCCGGAGCCCGTCGGGAAGCTCGCCCCGAAGATCGGGACGCCGCTCCAGTGGACGATCGAGCGCTGCCTCGCTAAGGATCGGGAGGAGCGCTACGGCTCGACGCGCGATCTCGCCCGGGACCTGCAGAGGCTTCGGGATCACACGTCCGAGCCCGCGGCGGCGGCCGTCGCGCCCCGCCGCGCGCGCCTGCCCGGGGTCGTCGCCGCCCTTCTCGCGGGGCTCGCGATCGGGAGCGCGGCCGTCGTGTTTCTGCGACGCCCACCCGCCGACCACCCTGTCTTCAAGCGGCTGACCTTCCGGCGCGGGACGCTCTGGGGGGCGGGTTTCGCTCCGGACGGGCACATCGTGTACGCGGCGGCCTGGGATGGCGCGAAGACTCGGCTGTACGACCTCGCGCCGGACGCGCTCGTGCCCCGGCCCCTCGACATCGAGGCGAGCGCCCTCCTCTCCGTCTCCCGAAACGGCGAGCTGGCGATCCTGCGCGGCGGATCCCCGAGCCCTCAGGGCTACGTGGCCGGCGCGATGCTCGCGCGCGTGCCGATGGCCGGCGGGGCGCCGCGGGAGCTGGCGCCCGACGTCTTGCAAGCCGCATGGGCGCCCGACGGCTCGAGTCTGGCCGTGCTGCGGTTCGCCGATGGAAGGGCTCGCCTGGAGTACCCGCTCGGCCACCCGTCGTCCTTCGGTTTCCTCGCCTGGCCCGCAGGCGCTCCCGAGGGGCACCTGATCGCGGTGACGAGGCCTTCGGAGGACTCCGATGCCTGGGATGTGGGTGTCGTCGACGAGAGGGGCAACTACCGCCGGATCTCGCCGGGTTGGGGCGACATCACGGGCCTCGCCTGGAGGCCGGACGGCGGGGAAATATGGCTCTCGGGACGCTCAAAGGAGCCGCCCGACTCCGGAATCTTTTCCGTCGATCTCTCGGGACATCGGCGTCGAAGGCTTTCCCTGCCGGGCGGGGAATACTTTCTCAAGGCCATCGGAAGGGACGGCGCACTGCTTCTCGAGCGCGGAGACGAGGCGGTCCAGATCCAGTTGCTGTCGGCGGATTCGAGCGAGCCGCGGGATATCGCGACCGTCCCGGGTGCGGGACTGATGCAGATCTCGGCGGACGGTCGGCGGCTTCTTCTGGGTGTCAGCGAGAGAAGCGAGGTCTATGTGCAGGGAACCGACGGGAGCCCGCCCGTCTTGATCGGCAAGAGCTCTGGCGACGCCGCCCTGTCGCCGGATGACAAGTGGGTCGCCACGGTGAAGGACGACGACTCAGGCCTGCTGCTGCTGCCGACAGGAGCCGGAGAAGCGAGAGACGTCAAGATCCAAGGTCATCAGCTGGGCGGTCAGCTGACTTTTCACCCGGACGGCCGACGCCTCGTTTGTGGTGGAAGGGATGGCGGGGACGGGCCCTATCTCCTCGAGATCGATCTCGATTCTCGGAAGGTGAAGAAACTCACACCCAAGGGGTACGGCGGAGGAGAAGGAACGCGATTCGTCTCTCCGGATGGACGCCAGCTGGCTTTCTTCGTTCAAGGAAAGAGCCGGAGTTTTCTCGTTCCGATGTCGGGCGGGGAGCCGGCTCCAATTCCGGGCTGCGAGGTCAACGACATCGTGACCGGGTGGGCCGCGGATTCTCGGCACGTCTACGTCTTCCATTTCGGCGAGGCACCGGGCAGGGTGGATCTCGTGGACACTCAGACGGGAGACCGAGCGCACTTCCGAGACCTGCCGATTACGGACTCGACCGGTGCGATCGGCTTTGCGGGCGTACGGCCGACGCCCGACGGGAGCAGGATCGGATTCCTCATCGTCCGGCGCCTGTCGGCGCTCTATCTCGTCCGCGGGTTGAATTGAGGGCGCGACTCCGGCGCTAGAAGGTGATCCGCACGCCCCCGCGGAAGACCCGGCTGGTGAGAAGCTCGGACGGCTGGTCGAAGCTGCTCGTATTCTGATGGAAAGGAGTGCCCCGTTCGGCGTTGTAGGTTCCGACGAAACCGTCCCGCTCGAGCACGGTGTGGCTGTTGGCGGCGTTGAAGCAATCGAGGACCGGCGTGATCGCGAGCGCCGAGCCTATCCGGAACGTCTTCTCGGCGTGCAGGTCGAGCTCGAGCACGGTCGAAAGCCGGGTGGAGGCAGTCGGGCCGATCTGAATGCTCGGGATCGAATCGCGCGTGTCGTTGGTAAAGACGTTGACGTAGTAGATGACCGGATAGCCCTGCCGGCCGAAGAAGTTGGCGCTGGCGTCAATCCCGAGGGGGAGCTGCACGAGCCCGCTGACGTTGAACTGCCACTTGGCGTTGACCCAGATCGGGCCGAACCGGTCGCCCAGGGACTCGACGACCGGGCCGCTGACGTTCGGATTCGGGATCGTTCCGTTGGGATCAACGATGGCGCCCGAGCCGATGTGCTGCTGCCAGTCATTGTAGGCGACGCTCGCGCGGAGCATCCATCCGCGCGAGAGTCTCTTGACGACCTGGAGCTCGAGCCCGCTGTACGTCTCCTTGGCGTCGGGGCGGTTCTCGAGCACCGTGCCCACCGGCGGAGGATTCGTCGTCAGGCCGTAATAGGGCTCGCTGAAGTTGAGGACGAATCCACTGTCCGAGATCGCGGTGCCGGAGGCATTGCCGATGTACGCGTAGCTCGCCGTCGTCGTGCCGATCAGCGGCGTGAACTCCATGTGGCGCAGCACTCGGTAGCTGTAAGCGAGCGAGGCCGAAAGCTCGGGCGTGATCTCCCGGTCGATCCCTATCAGGAACTCGTCGGTCGTCGGAGAGCCGAAGTTCGGTGCGATCTGATTGACGGGAGCCGAGGAACCGGGGTTGTTCGGATCGACGCCGTTGAATCCCTGAGAATCCGAGAGATCCACCTCGCTGGGCTGCACGCGACCGTCCCCATTGACGTCGTTCCAGCCGTAATAGAGGTAGGCGATGCTCGGGAACGCATTGAGGCTCACGACCTCGGTGCCGAGCTGATTGACGAATCGGGAATAGGACGCGCGCGCCAGAGTCTTCTTGTCCGCTCCGAAGGCGTAGACCGCGCCTACGCGCGGCTCGAAGGCCTTCCACGTAACGGGATAGTTCGCGTTGCCGCCGTACTGCACGGCGGGCAAGAGGTCCGGAAAGGCCGGGTTCGCTGGAACGGCCGACGGAAGGTTCTTCCCCTGCTGGTAATCGTAGCGCAGTCCCACGTTGACCGTCAGGTTTCCGGCCTGCACCGTGTCGCCCAGGTACGCGTCGTAGTAGTTCATCTCGTACTTCGCGTCGACGGCCCGCGTGATCCCGGCCTGGGGATAAGGGACGACGCCTACGAGCCCGTCGCCCGGCCAGGCCGAGAGCGAATCCGCGCGGTAGTGCTTGTACCCGAAGCCGAACTTCAGTTCGTGACGGAGGCTTCCTGTGTCGAAGAAGCCCGAGACCGTCCCGCCCGCCTGGTGCTGCGGGTGCTGCGACCGGGAATAAGCGAAGCTGTTCTGCCAGACGTAGTCGACATCCACATCTGCCTGCTGGTCGATGCCGCCCTGAGGCGTGAGCGTGAAGGTGTTGGAGAGGTAGGAAAAGTAGAGCGCCGCGAAGAGATTTGCGGAAAGGACCTGCGAGTCTTCCCCCCGGAATGTTTGGGTCGGCAGAGTCTGGTTCCAGGTCGAGGCCTGCGATCGGCTGGGGCCGGCGCCGCGGCCGTCGTAGATCTTGTTGAAGTTCAGGTAGAACAGCGTGAGCGCGTTGGCGTTCGTCAACTGGGCGTCGAGCTTTGCGTTGTAGTCCTCGATGGTGGCCTTCCCCTGGACCGGCTGTCCGCTATCGGTGACGAAGGTCTGTCCCGGATAGGAGTTTCGCGACGCGGCGCCCCACAGCCACAGGTGATCCTTCCAGAGCGGTCCTCCTGCCTCGATGCCATAGTCCCATCCGGCGCTGCTGGCGTAGAGAGCACGGGCCGAGCCGAGCAGCTCGTTGGTGCCGCGCTTGGTGACGAGGTTGACCGTCACGCCCGGCGTCGAAAGGGAAGGATCCGAGCCGCCGGTCGCGATCTCGATGCTGTTCAAGGAGTCGAAATCGAAGTAGATGGGTGTCGCGCCCGTCGCGGCCATGTCCGTGATGGCGACGCCGTCGAGGTTGTAGGTGTTCTGGTCCGAGTGGGAGCCCTTTCCGACGAACTGGGCCTGCGTGGCGCTCTCGCCGCCGCCGACGTTCATGGTGCCAAGCAGGACTCCCGGGACCTGACGGATGATGGCCCAGGGATCGCGCGTCGTCGGAATCGTGTCGAGCTCCTGGCGGCTGTAGCTGGCCCCCGTCTCCGTCTTCCGGCTGTCGAGAAGCGGCGCCTGGGCGCTGACGCTTACTGACTCCGCCGTTCCTGCGAGGGCCATGGGAATCGAGAGGACGACATCTCTTCCGAGCTCGACATCCGCTTCGCGGCGCGCCGGCTCGAATCCAGGCATCTCGAGGGTGACCGTGTACGACCCGGGCGACAGATTCAGGAAATGGAAGTCGCCCTTGGCGTCCGTTGCGGTCGTACGGGCGGCGCCCGGGCCCGAGAGCGTCACCGTCGCCCCGGGCAGGACCTTGTTCTGTTCGTCCAGAGCGGTGCCGTAGAGGTTGCCCGTCGGGGATGGGATCTGCCCCGCCGCGGGCCTCACGGCCAAAGGCAATGCTGCCAGCAATGCCACGGCGGTAGCCCGAGCAAAACTCATGTCTGTCTCTGGAAGCGCTGCCGGCAGCATCCTGCTCGTGCCCGGCCGTGTCAAGCGTCCTCTGCGGCCGGTGGATAGAATCGGTCTCGATCTCGATGACACTCGCCGCTGGGGCTCGCCTCGGTCCCTACGAGATTCTCGCGCTGCTCGGGGCAGGTGGGATGGGAGAGGTCTATCGGGCGCGGGACACGCGGCTTGGGCGCGAGGTGGCGATCAAGGTGCTTCCCGAGGCGTTGTCCTCCGATGCCGGGCGCCTGCGGCGCTTCGAGAAGGAGGCGCAGTCCGCCTCGTCGCTCAACCATCCGCACATCATCACGGTCTTCGACATCGGGACGGATGGCCCGACCTCCTACATTGCCATGGAACTGGTGGACGGGGTGACCCTGCGTCAGCTTCTGGTCGACGGGCCTCTGCCGCAGAAGAGGCTCCTGACCCTCGCGTCGCAGGTGGCCGAGGGGCTCGCGAAGGCACACGGGGTCGGGATCGTGCATCGGGACCTGAAGCCCGAGAACGTGATGGTGACCCGGGACGGCTTCGCGAAGATCCTGGACTTCGGTCTGGCAAAGCTCACGCAGCCGGAGGAGGCGAGCGGCGGGACGCAGGCCGCGACGGTGAGCGGCGGGACCGAGCCGGGAATGGTCGTTGGGACGGTGGCCTACATGTCGCCTGAGCAGACGCTCGGCAAGCCGCTCGATTTCCGGTCGGACCAGTTCTCTTTCGGCTCGATGCTCTACGAGATGTTGACGGGCAAGCGGGCGTTTGCGCGGGCGACGGGCCCCGAGACGATGACGGCGATCATCCGGGAGGAGCCGGAGCCCCTGGCTACGGCGATGCCTTCGACTCCGGTGCCGCTGCGCTGGATCGTCGAGCGGTGTCTTGCCAAGGACCCCGAGGAGCGGTACGCCGCCACGCGCGACCTTGCGCGGGACATTGCGAGGCTGCAGCAGGGGCTCTCTGAGGGAAGCGTCTCGGGAATGGTCGCGGCCGCCGAACCGCGGCCGCCAGATGTCCGGCGCTACCTGTGGATGGCGCTGACGCTCATGGCCGGAACCGCCATCGGTGCCCTTGCGATGCGACGGGCGCCGGCGCCCGTCCCCAACTACCATGCCGTAAGCTTTCGCCGAGGGACCATCGATCAGGCGCGCTTCGCTCCCGACGGCCAGACGATCGTTTACGGGGCGGCCCTGGAGGGAAAGCCCTCCCAGCTCTTTTCCACGCGCGTCGACAGCAATGAGTCGACCCCGCTGCCCTTGCCGGCCGATTCGATCCTCGCCTCGATCTCCTCTTCGGGCATGCTCGCCGTGGCGCTCCAGCGCGGCTCGGGGCCGACGCTGGCGGAGGTCTCTCTAGCGGGCGGGTCACCGCGCGAGCTTCTCGAGCACGTCTGGCGGGCCGACTGGTCACCCAACGGCAAGGGCCTTGCCGTCGTACGAGACAATCGAATCGAGTTCCCGATCGGCAAGGTGCTCGGCGGCGCGCGCGAGGGCTTCCAGCTGAAGCAACTCCGATTCTCCCCGGACGGCAGCTCGATCGCCGCGCTCGAGATCCAGAAGTCGACGGAAGGGGCATCCTCGGTCGTCGTCTTCGGGCTCGATGGCAAGCGGCGCACGGTGAGCTCGGGCTGGGGCTTTGCGTCCGGCCTCGCCTGGCATCCCGGAACCGGAGAAATCTGGTTTTCTCCGCGCGACCTCGCGGCCGGCAGCTTTCTGATGCTGTGCGCCGTTTCGCCGGCCTCGGGCAAGAGCCGGGTGATCGCTCGCCTGCCGGGTATTGTCGTCCTGCACGACATCGCTCGGGACGGCCGCGTCCTGCTCGACGTGGCCGACTGGCACCAGTCGGTGATGCTTGGAACTTTCGGATCGCCCGTGGAAACCAACGTCTCGTGGCTCGACTTCTCCGGGGCCGCGGATATCTCGGACGACGGAAAGACCCTGCTCCTGGACGAATCCGGACGGGGAGGCGGAGCGCGGGGATCGGTTTACCTGCGAAAAACGGACGGATCCCCGGCGACGCGCCTCGGAGACGGAATTCCCTTCAGCCTCTCGCCGGACGGAAAATGGGCGATCACCACACCGGGCAGCAGCTTCGATCGGCTCGTTCTGCTCCCCACCGGGGCGGGGGAGCCGAAGGTCCTTCAAGAGCCGGGCATGACCTATCGGGCCGCGGTCTGGGTCCCGGGCTCGCAGCGCCTGGTCTTCATGGGGCAAGCCGTCGGCAGGCTTGCGAGGATCTACCTGCAGGATGTGGCTGGAGGCGCCCCTCGCCCGGTGACCCCGGAGGGCTTCGGGATGGGACCGGTGTCTCCCGACGGCAAGCTTGTCGTGGCTGTCGGTTCCGACGGGAAGCTCGTTCTCTATCCAATCGAGGGCGGTGCGCCTCGGACCATTCCGGGTCTCGAGGCCGGAGAGGACGTGATCCGGTTCGACGCCACCGGTCACGCGGTTTTCGTCGCGACGGGGGACCTCCCCCTCGAGATCATCCGTCTGGATCTCGAATCCGGGCGTCGCGAGCGCATCGGCGAAATCAATCCCTCCGACCGGACCGGCGCCGGCGGAATCGTCAGCGTTGCTCTGACGGCCGACGGCCGGACCTACGCCTATACGATCCAGCGCAGGCTTTCGACGCTGTACCTGGTGACCGGTCTGAAGTGAATCTCTCGGTCCCCGGCTCACGCTCTCGGCGGAACACAGAGGGGCCGACCTTCGTATTGTCCTGGTGATGACTAGTGCGATCTCCGTGTCTGGGCTGTCCAAGCAATACCGCTCCCGGTTCGGCCGGTCCGTCGTCAATGCGTTAGGCGGCCTGTCGCTCGAAGTCGAGCCTGGAGAGATCTTTGGCCTGCTCGGCCCCAACGGCGCCGGCAAGACGACGGCCGTCAAGATCCTTCTCGGGCTGACGTACGCGACGTCCGGAACGGCCTCGATTTTCGGAATCCCTGTCGGACGCCCGGAGAGCCGCAGGCGGGTTGGGTACCTGCCCGAGGGGCACCGCTTTCCGGGCTATCTGACCGCCCGCGCGACGCTCTCCGTCTTCGGCCGCATGTCGGGCATGGCGTCGGCCGAGCTCGAGCGGCGCACTCCGGAACTGCTCGAACGGGTCCGGCTGTCCGATTGGGCGGACGTGCGCGTCAAGAAGTTCTCTAAAGGGATGGTTCAACGGCTGGGACTTGCCGCGGCGCTGGTGCACGATCCCGAGGTGCTCCTCTTAGACGAGCCGACCGACGGTGTCGATCCCGTCGGGCGTCGCGAGATTCGCGACCTTCTGCGGCAGGAGGCCGAGCGGGGGCGGACGATCCTCTTGAACTCCCACCTGCTCTCCGAAGTCGAGCAGACTTGCGGCCGCGTCGCGATCCTGCGCCAGGGACGAGTCGTGAGAACGGGGAGGATCGAAGAGCTCACTCGCCGCGAAGCGCGCTACCGCATGGTTGCCGAACCGATCGATGACCCGCTGGTCGAGGCCTTCCGCGCGACGGGCGCGGCGGTCGAGCGGGTCAACGGCCACATGATCCTGTCCGTCCGCGACGTCGCGCACGTCAACCTCCTCGTCGACCGGCTCCGATCGGAGGGCCGAAACTTGAAGGAGCTGACGCCCGACCGCTCGACTCTCGAGGACGTCTTCGTCGATCTGGTCCGGACCGGTTCGGAGTCCGAGGACCCCTCGGGAAAGGTGAACTGAGATGAAGGCCTTCGCCGCCAGTGTCGAGGATGTCTTCCGCGAGGCGTCGGCGCGTTGGACCCTCGCGGCTTATTTTGTCCTCTCGTCCCTGTTCATCCTGATCTTCGCGTTCGCCGTGAATCTGGACATCGTGAATGGGGCGCTCGCGGGGGCGAAGCTGTTTGGCCGGTCGGTCGACCTTCCGGGCCGCCGGGTTGACCTCGACAGGCTGGTCCTGGGCTTCGAATCGGGCTTCTCCGCATTTCTCTATCTCGTCGGCACCTTTCTCGCGATCTTCGCCACGGCGCACCTGGTGCCGCGGCTGCAGGAGAAGGGAACGATCGATCTGTACCTTTCGCGGCCGGTCGGACGGATCCCGCTTCTCCTGTCGCGCTACGCGGCGGGCCTCCTGCTCGCGGCCGCCAATCTCCTCTATCTCATCGGCTCGATCTGGGCGATCGTGATCTGGAAGACGAAAGTGGTCCATCTGCGCTTCCTTTTCGGCGGCGGCGTGATTCTCTTCGCGATCGCCGCCCTCCTCGCTTTCGCTTTCCTGGTCGGTGTGGTGACCTCGTCGACCGGTGTGTCGATCATGTCCACCTACGGTGTCTTCTTCTTCTCGGTCTTGCTGGCCGGTCACGAGCGAATCGCCGCCGCGGTCTCGAAGCAGTGGCAGGCCGACTTCGTCCACGCCCTCTACTGGATCTTTCCGAAGACGGCCGAGCTCGGCCGCGCGGTCGTCGCCTTCGTTTCGGCCGGAGAAGGGCCGGCGCGCTTGCAGCAGAGCCTCACCTGGCTGCCGTTTGCGACGACGGCGGCTTTCGGGCTAGCCTGTCTCGGATCGGCGAGCTACCTCTTTCGGAGAAAGGACTTCTAGAAATGAGACCGACATCTGCCTTCGCACTTCCCCTCGCCCTCGCCGGGACGCTCGTCTGCAGCGCCGTCGCCGCCGGACCGCGAGATGCATTGTCTCTGGTGCCGGTCGACGCGACGAGCGTCGGTTTCGTGCGCGTGGCGGACCTGCGCACCAATCCTTTCCAGCTCCGGATCTTCGAGGAAACGGACAAGCTCTCGGCCGACGGCGAGGCCGCTCGGTTCCTGGAGGAGGCGGGCCTGAACCTGCGGCAAGACGTGGACGACATCGTCGTCTGTGCCATGTCGGAATCCAGCCCGCGCGGGACCCTGCTTCTCGCCGAGGGAAGGTTCGATCCGAAGAGGCTCTCGGCCGCAGTGGTCAAGCGCGGCGCCGAGCCGCGGGTTGCCCCGGGCGGCAACTACTTTCGCCTGACCGGCTCGAGCAGTGGCTCGGGAAGCGATCGGCACCCGGGAGCCGTGGCGTTCGTGGACGCGCGGACGGTGCTCGCCGGGAGCGAGCCGGCGGTCGTGTCGGCGCTCTGGGCACGGGCCTCCGGCGGGACGGGGTTCGCATCGGGGCAGGGATTGGGACGTGAACTGCGTCGCGTGGATCCGGCGTCGACCGCCTGGGCGCTCGTCGACGTGGCGAAGTGGCGCCCGGCTCGGCCGATCCGCAGCGACAGCCCGGCGGCAGGTGTGGTGTCCACGCTCAAGTCGGTCACGCTCGTCACCTTCCAGGCGACAGTGCAGGGCGATGCCCTTTCCCTGAAAGCCACGGGCCTGTCGCCGGATGAGGAGACGAGGGGACTGCTCGAGGACGCCCTGCGGGGCCTCACGGCGGCCTGGCGGCTGTCGGCGCAGGAGAAGTCACCCGAGCTCGTCGCGGCGATCCGAAAGATTCAGGTCTCGCGCGACGACGAGGGCGTGACGATTTCGGGGACGGTCCCGGGCGAGCTGCTTCGGTCGCTCTCCGCCGAGGCGCACAAGCAGAGCGGCAAGTAACGCGGCGACCGAGCCCGGTCGCCCCATTGCCGTGGCGCGCGGTTCGCGGTTCGCACGAACGCGCCGGCGCGCGCGGGAGCGGGTCAGGCCTTGGCGGCGAGTTTCTTCGCCGCGACGATCGCGGCCTTCACTCCGGAGCTCTTCCGGATCTCTCTCACCTTGGCCTTCGAAGCCTTGGACAGCTGCCGAATCGCCCCAAGGTACCTTCCCTGCGCTTGCCGCGCGGCGCGCTGGGCGGCGGTGATGGCCTGCCCCGCCCCTCGGCGGATGGCCCGGCGAGTCCCTGGTGAGAGGCTTCTCTTCGTCGCGCGGGCAACGGCCGCTGACCCTTCTGCTCCCAGTGTCGCGAGGCGTTGGCGAAGCTCCCGAACCAGGTTTTCTCGCCGCGCCAGTGCCCTGAATACCTCACGCGCCGCGATGCGGCCGTCCGCGACCAGAATGAGAAGCGCCTGCCGCGCCTGCTCTGCCGTGATCTTGGGAAGCCCTACCGGTTGTCTGCGTCTTTTCACTCCAGACTCCTTTTCTCGAGGTTCGAGCGGCGCATCGTAGCAGACCGGGGGCGCCGCCGGACATTCGTTGGAGATCGAAGGGTCCCGGGAGAGAATCCGATCCCATGAGCCTGGAAGGCAAGCCGTTCTCACCGGCTTACGGAACGCTCGAGTCACTGGGCACTCTGGCCGACGTCTGGAACGCCGGTCCCCCCATGGCGCACTTTGGGGCTCGACTGGAATTTGACCGGATCGACCGCGTGCGGGCCGTCATCGACCCCGTAAAATCCTTCCACCGGGGCGGCATGGGCTCGGATGCCGTCAACGGGGTCGTCCTGGCGGGGCTCTTCGATCTGGTGATCGGGACGGTGGGATGGTTGACGCGTCCCGAAACGCGCTCGGCCACGGTCAACCTCTCGATGACCTTCTTCAAGGCGACGCGCGGAGAGCGCATCGTCGCGGAGGCACGATTGGTGCGGGCCGGGATGAACCTGGTCTTTGCGGCAGCCGAAATCTTCGATTCGGCGGGAGAGGTCACGGCCCGCTGCGATGGAACGTGCGCGGTGGCCCACGGCAAGACCAACAGCCAGAAAATCTACGAACGGATGCGCGCGGGGAAAATCGTCCCTTAGGTGTGAGGTGTGAGGTGTGAGGTGTGAGGTGTGAGGTGCGAGGGAAAGACTTCGGTCCTTTCGTTTCGTATCTACCCTCGCCCCTCGCCCCTCGCCCCTCGCCCCTCGCCCCTCGCCCCTCGCCCCTCGCCCCTAACCCCCTGCTCAGGGCGCTTTCAGCGCCTGCGTTGCCTCCGCCACCTTGTCCGCAGCCTTCGAGAGCACCCCGGCCGTTGCCAGGATCTCGGGGTTTACGCTGCTCCACTGCTTCTGCTCGATCGCCTCGCGCACGGCGGGCAGAGTTTTCACGGCGTATCCGGTGTAGAAGCCGGGCGCGTAGACATAGTGGCGGTACCAGGGTCGCCCGGGCAGTCCCTCCGCCCGTGTCAGCGCGGGCTCGATTCCTCGCAGAGCGGCGTTGACCTTCGCGACGCGCTCGCGGTCCGAGAGGAGGCCGGGACCGGCCGCGGCGAGAGCACCCTCGTAATCCCGGGCGGCTCGGGCGAGCGCCGCGGAGGCGTTTTCGAGAGGGGCGAAATCGAAATACGGTGGCGGCTCGAGCTTCTTCGGGGCGACGAAGGGCTCGCGCGGATCGGCCACCGCTTCCGGAAGGCCCTCGTCGATTTCGCGGGCGAGCTCTTCGGCCGTCTCTCGCTGCTCCTTGGCGAGATCCCGGAGCTCCTTCACGTATCGCGCGACCGTATCGGCCAAGGCGCTCGGGTCGAAGGGGAGCAGATCCGCGTCGGCGAGTCTCAACACGGCCGTTCCGATCGTCTGCGACAGGGCACGGCCGTAGACGAAGTCCGTGTCGGCAAAGCGCGTGTACCAGGAGAAGTCGTCGTAGATCGAATGGTAGACGCCCTCCTCGCCCTCGCCGCCGTAGCCGAGGTTGAGTGACGCGATCCCCAGGTGCTGAAGAAACGGAGTGAAGTCGGAACCGGATCCGAGAGCCTCGATCCGGAGGGCGGTCCGTTCCCGAATCTCGCGCCGCTCCTCGGCCGTTTTCGCGTCCGCGATGCGCTTCAAGCGCAGACGCTCCGCGACCGAGATCTTCTTCTCGGGATCGGCGATCGCCGAGGCGACGTCGCTGACGAACGGCTCCAACGTGTGCGAGCCGCCGGCGAACAAGAACCCGCGGCCGTTCGCGTCGCTGTTGATGTAGACCACCGCCTTTCGGGAGAGCTCCTCGGCGTGCGTCTCCGCCCACTCGGTCGAGCCGAGCAGCCCCTCCTCTTCCCCGTCCCAGGCGCAGAGAAGTATGGTCCGCTTGGGCCGCCAGCCTTTCCGGAGCAGCTCTCCGAACGCCCTCGCTTCCTCCAGCAGCGGTGACATGCCGCTCGTGGGATCCTCCGAGCCGTTGACCCAGGCGTCGTGATGATTCCCGTGAATCACCCACTCGTCGGGCCACGTCGAGCCTTCGATGCGGGCGATGACGTCGTTGGCGGGGACGATCTTCCAGTCGAAGGAGACCTTCAGCCGCACCTTCGCCGGCCCGGGGCCGACGTGGTAGGTCAGGCCCAGCGCGCCGCGCCACTCGACCGGCGCCACCGGGCCTCCCAGCGCGGCGAGCAGCGGCCGCGCGTCGCCGTAGGAGATCGGCAGGACCGGGATCTTCGTCAGCGTGTGGGCATCCTTGAGGTCGAACTTCTCGGGCCTCTTCGTCGCGCCAACGCCCGGTGTGAGCGGGTCGCCCGAGTAGAGCGGCATGTCCTTGACGCTGCCGCGCTGCACGCCCTGCTCCGGGCGCAGCGCGCCCTTGGGATAGACGTCGCCGGCGAAGTAGCCGTCCTCATGCGGGTCGGAGTAGATGAGGCAGCCGACCGCGCCATGCTCCGCGGCCACCTTCGGCTTGATGCCTCGCCAGCTCGCGCCGTATCGGGCGATGACGATCTTGCCCCGGACGTCGACGCCGAGGCGCGCCAGCTTCTCGTAGTCGGCGGGCACGCCGAAGTTGACGTAGACGAGGGGGGCCGTCACGTCTCCGTCGATCGAGTACGCGTTGTAAGTGGGAAGCTGCTGCGCCGTCTGTCCCGAGGTGGGGTCGCCCGTCACGGGCGTCTCCGCGAGGGCCGCTCGGAACCGAACGGGCTCGAGCAGCTCGACGAGGCGCTCCTTGGGAGTCGAGAAGAGCACGTAGAAGGTCTCGATCGAAGCTTCGAGGCCGTACTCGCGAAACCGTTCGAGGATCCAGCGCGCGTTGCGCGCGTCGTAGGGGGATCCGAGATGGTGCGGCTCGGCCGAGAGCGAGCGGTTCGCCTCGCGGATTCGGCCGGGCTCGGGAACCTCCCGCAGGGTCCCTTCCCATTTTGCCGCGGTGACCGGACCTTCCCGAGAGAAAGCCGCGGGCGCGGCGAGAGAAATGCAGAACACGGAGACGGCGGCGAGACGCTTCGAGCGAGAATGCATCGGCGGAGGATAAATCAATTGCCTGCGCCGGCCGCCTCGAATAAAATGAAGGCGTTGACATGAGGAGCCGGCGGACGAGCCGCGCTCCGGACGTTTCGGAGGGCGGCTTCGTGAACGAGTTCGCTCCGAACGCAACGCGACGCGAGTCCTTCGGGCCTTCCGGCCCGACTCTTCTCGGGTTAGCGCAATGAGGCTCGTCTGGTCTCAGCCGTCCTCTGCGCAAGATCGCCGGCGCCACCCGCTGCTCGTTTCGGTGCTCCTCATCTTTCTGGGCGGGACGCTGGTGGGCTCGGGCGGAGGGCTCTCGACCGCTCCCAGGCCCCTCCGGGCCGCGGTGGCGAGCCTGCTCGCAGCCGGAGGCGTCCTCTTCTTGGGCGGAGCGGTGCTCGCAGTGCGCGGCACGCGTCGCCGGAGGACATCCCTTTCACTCGCCGAACCGCCCGATCCGGTGGAGGATCCGGCGGCCCGGCCCTACCGACAGGAGGAGCAGTGAACCGAGACAACGTGGTTTCCTTCGACGCCTTTGCCCGCGGCCGGTCGGCGCGCCGGGGAGCGGACGACAAGCTGCCCTTCGAGACGGAGGGACGGGTCGACGTGGAGTGCCCGCGCTGCGGGGCGGCGCTCTGCCTGGATGTGGATCAATTCTGTGTCGCGGCGGAAGTCTTCTGCGCCTGCTGCGAGGCGACGATTGCCTTCCGGGCCGAGGCGGTCGACGTCAACGGGGGGTGACGGTGCGCGCGGAGCCCGCGCTGCCATCGCGAGGAGCGAACCGGCGAGGGCTCCGCGGCCGATCGAGTCGGGATGTCTTGATCCGTCGGCCTTCAGGATGAGATGGATGCGACCCCCTACGGGGTCGCAAGAACGACTCGCCCCGTCCGTCCGTCGGCGAGTTCGATCCTGGTTCCGAAGGGCTCGGAGAGACGGATCAACCGATTCAGGATCTTGCGAGAGAGGTCGGCTCCCGCCAGCTGTGGCCTGCCTCTCTCTTGCCGAGGAAGGCCGAAGCCGAGCGAGATCGGGTGGAGTTCCACGGCCTCGAGCCGCTTTCCCTTCCAGCGCGTGACGGCGACCGCGGATTCCCAGACCTCCTCGTCGGCCGGATAGCCTCGGGACCCGCCCTGATCGTATCGATCGAAGAAGTCGTCGGGCCTGGCGGTCGGCGGCAGGTTCACGCTTTCATAGTCGTCGGCCGGCAGCTCCGCCACCGTCTCGTACTCGAAGAGGAAGTTGCCGAGGCTGTAGAAAATCGGGCGGCCCCGGTAGATCTCGACGCCGCGCAGAACGTGTGGACCCTGCCCGACGACGATGTCCGCGCCGGCGTCGATCATCGCGTGTGCGAAGGACGATAGAAAAGCCGGGGGAGCCTCGCGGCGGCCGGCCCACTCGTGGCAATGAATGGAGACGATCGTGTAGTCGGCAGCCGGGCTCGCCCGCCGCACTTCGGCCGCGATGGCTTCGAGGTCGGCCGGATCGGATTCCGTCCGCGTCTCCGGGCGCGGTCCAGGCGTCAGGCGCATGCCGCCCAGGTCCAAGGCCCCCTCGGCCGGAGGGTCGAGGTCCAACTCCCGCGCCACGCGGCGCAGCGTTTCGAGCTCCTCCGGCGGTACGACATAGGTCGTTCGGATGCGCAGCGGGTTGACGCCCGGCCGCGCGGGAATCCGCCCGCGCGGGTTTCCGGCCCTCGCGAAGTCCGAGAAGGTCGACGTGACCGAGACGAGCGCAACGGTTCCCGTCGGGCCATGGAAGAGCGCGGCGCGACGCGCTTGCGCGAGGCTCTCTCCCACGCCGGCCTGGGCGATTCCCGCCGCGGCGACGTGGCGCGTGGTCTCCTCCATCCCGGTCGAGCCGTAGTCCGAGGCGTGGTTGTTGGCCCGGGCGACCAGGTCGAAGCCGGCCCAGGCCAGCTCCCGGGCGAGCCTTGGATCCGACCGGAGAGACGGCTTGGACGGCATCGCGGGCCCCTCGAAGTCGTGAAACAGGGTCTCGAGATTCGTAAACGCGGCGTCGGCGCCCCGCAGCAGATCGAGCAACGCGAGGAAATCGGGCTCCGAGCGGCCGGACAGCGGGCGCGTCAGGATGGTGTCGCCGGCAAGCGCGATCGAATAGCGGTCCGGCGGCCGGGCCGTTCTCGCCTCCCGAGGGTTCGCGGCGGAGAGGGTCGACAGCGCGGTCGCCGCAAGCGCCGCGGCGGCGATCGCACTGCGCGTGGCTCGATCGCCGAAGGCTCGCGTGCTCAGAAGCGGCGCGGTTTGTGAGGGTTGTCGAGGGAGATCGAGAGCGCCGTCGCTTCGTTGCCGGGCGGCGCGCCGGCGGGGCGTGCGGCTTCGAAGAGGAAGGTCACGGGCGCGGAGTCGGCGGTGCCTGGCCATTGGAGCACTGCGGCCACGGGATACTTCTCGCGGTCCGCGGCGGCGCGCTCGGCCTGCCCCTCGGCCGACATGTAGCCCCAGCGCCGTCCCTCCTTTTCGAAGGTGCGCACCCAGGCGCGCCGCGCGTCGGACCCCGGCGACACGTCGAGGATCTGGGTCAAGACCAGCTGCTTGCCCGCCGTCTGGCCCGGCGCCCAGGCGGAGGCCGGGGCCTTCGGGTCCTTCGGCCACATCGAGAAGTCGAGTGTCACGGTCTCCGTCCCTGCCTTGTAGACGATCCTCTTGCCGGCGCCGGCGGGCTCTTCCTGGAAAGCGATGGCTTTTGCCTTGAGGGCGGCCGCGGCCGCGTCATACGGCTGTCCCACCATGACCGGGAGGTTCTGGCCCGGCGCGGCCGAGAGGGCCGAGAGCGTCAGGAGGGCGGCGATCGACGCCTTCGGAACGAGATTCTGGAGGTGCGTAGCCTTGCCTCTTCTTACAATGTAGCACGGACCACGCACATCGCATGAGGACGGAGAGTCATGGCGGCCACCCGGCGAGGCGGGAGTCTCCCGGATGAAGAAAAGAGCTCCGCGCTCCTTCCGCCGCGAGTCCCGATTCTTTCTGTGGATCGCGCTGTTGTTGATCCTCTTCATCAACATGGTGACGCTCCTTTTCTTCCGCAACGCCGTGGCCTGGGGAGAGCTCGTGACCGAGCGGCGAGCCGGCGAGATGCTGCGCCGCCTCTCGCTCGCCGTGGGCCCGGAGGCCTCAGGAGAGACACTCGAGCGAACCGCGATCGAGCCGGACGTCCTGTTCGTCGGCGTTTACGACGCGCGAGGACGGCGCGTGCAGAGCTCCGGCCACGGGTTCGACGCCCCGCATGTCCTTTCCGGGGGGAAAATCCCGCCCGGCCGCGCCGACTACGAATGGAAGCGCCGGCCGGGTCTGCTGCTGGCCAGGCTCGAGTCGAACGGGCGCACGTACCTGCTGGCGATGGATCCGGGTCCGGGAGCGGCGCTCCGCTCGCTCGCCTTGCTGATGACGATTCTCGTTCCGGCCTCGGGCGCGGCGCTGGTCGTGCTGGCGGGGCTGTATCTGAAATCGCTCCTGGCGCCTTACGAGCGGATGCTGGAGACGGCCGGAGCGGCCCCCGGCGGAGAGAAGGCGGTCGGAGACGAGCGCGAGTTCCTGATCGCGCGATTCGAGTCGACCATTGCCGCCCTCTCCGACAAGGAGCGCGAGCTCGCTCGTTTGGCGCGTCTCGAGAAGGAGCGGGCCGACGATCTCGAGACGGCGGCCCGCACTCTCGCCCGCAACCTCCCGACGGGTCTTCTCTCGATCGATCCGAACGGCACCGTCGTGGAGTTGAACGAGGCCGGCCGGGAGATCCTCGCGCTCTCCCACGAGGCCCGAGGAGAGCCCTTCGAACGTCTGCTCGCGGAGATCCCCGAGCTGCGCAGTCTGGTGACGCGCGTGCTCCGGGATCGCGAGACGGTCGAGCGCCAGGAGGCACGATGGGTGCGGGCAGGAGAAGAGCGAGTGCTCGGCGTCACGGCGACGGCGGCCATGGGAGCCGAGGGGCGATTCCTGGGAGTGCTCGCGCTCTTCACGGACCTCTCGGAGGTGCGGCGCCTGGAGGGTCGGGTGGCGCTCGCGCGGCACCTCGCGGATCTGGGCGAGGTCTCCGCGGGCGCGGCGCACGAGTTTCGCAACGCGGCGGCCGCGATCGACGGCTACGCGGATCTGGCCCTGCGCCACCCGGAGCGCGCCGAGGAGCACTTGAAGGCGATCCGGCGAGAGGCGCAGGAGATGAGCCGCGTCACGAGCGACTTCCTGCTCTTTGCGCGGCCGGAGGGCTTTTCGCCCGAGGCCATCTCGCTCGAGGGCGTCGTCGAGGCGGCCGCTCGCGAGATCGAGAGCGCGTTTCCGGAGGTGGCCGTCGCCCGACGCGGCGAGTTCCCCGAGGTTCGCGGCTCGGCGGTGCTGCTGCGGCGCGCCTTCGCCAACCTGTTGCGCAACGCGGTCCAGGCGACCCCGCCGCCGCGTCGGGCGGAGGCCGAGGCCATCGCGCTCGAAGGACGCGTTAACGGAGAGGAACTGGCAATTTCGGTGGGAGACCGGGGTCCGGGCGTCACCCCGGCGAACCGGGAGAAGATCTTCATGCCCTTCTACTCGACCAAACCCGATGGGGCGGGGTTCGGCCTGGCGATCGTCGGCCGAATCGCGGACTTGCACGGCGGTACCGTCGAGGTCGCCGCCCGGCCGGGAGGGGGATCGTTTTTTATTTTGACGTTGCCGGCGGTGGGGCCGGCGGCGGGCCGGGTGGAGACGCCGCGGGCCTAGCGTCGAGGCCCGCGATCATCGCCTTGAACGACTCGCGGTCGAGGGCGCGCTCGAGCGCTTCCTCGGGGAGCACCACGTTGGTGCGGACGAGCTCCGCCAGGGACTGATCCATCGAGATCATTCCCTTCGACTTCCCGGTCTGGATCTGGTTGTTGATGAGGGACGTCTTTCCCTCTCGGATGGAGTTGGAGAGAGCCGTCGAGCCCAGCAGAATCTCGAAGGCCGCCACCCGACCCTTGTCTCTTCGGCGCAGCAGCTGCTGGGCCACCACCGCCCGCAGCGACTCCGCCAGCACGATCCGGATCTGTTCCTGCTCGGCCGCGGGAAACGCGTCGATGATGCGATCCACCGCCTTGGCCGCCGAGTTGGTGTGGAGGGTCGCGAAGACCAGAAGGCCGGTCTCGGCGGCCGTCAGCGCCATGCGCATCGTCTCGAGATCCCGCATCTCGCCGACCAACAGACAGTCGGGGTCCTCGCGGATCGCCGCCTTGACGCCGTCGGCGAAGTTCGGGACATCGGGGCCGACCTCCCGTTGCGTGACGATCGATTTTTCGCTGTTGTGCACGAACTCGATCGGATCCTCGATCGTGACGATGTGATGGGCGAGGCGCCGGTTGACCCGGTCGAGGATCGCCGCCAGTGTCGTCGACTTGCCGCTTCCGGTCGGCCCGGTCACGAGAACGAGCCCCCGCTGGGCGGCGTAGAGCGCGGCGATCGAGTCGGGCAGGCGCAACTCCTCGACCGTCGGCACCCGCGGAGGGATCAGGCGGAAGACCGCCGCGGAGCCCCGTTCCTGTCGGAAGAGGTTCACGCGGAAGCGCGCCTTCTCTCCCATCTGGTAGGCGAAGTCGACGTCCCCGGTCTCGTTGAAGATCTGCCAGATCCGGGGCGGCGCGATCGGCCCCACCATGTTGTAGAAGTCTCCTTCCGTCAGCGACCGGTAGCGGATTCGCTCGAGCTCTCCGTCCAAGCGCAGAACGGGAGGGGAACCCACCGCCAGGTGAAGGTCGGAGCCGTTGCGTTTGGGGAGAATCGACAGGAATCGATCGATCCGGTTCGCCCCGACCGAGATGATGTCGATCTGCCCGACCTGGCGCGTCTTGACCCAGGCGGAGGCCGCAGCCGGTCTCGGGGCGCTCACGCCTCACCTGCTTCTTCGGCGGGGACCAAGGCCTCGAACGCCTCCTTCCGGAGCGCGCGATCGTAGGCGACCCGGGGCTCGACGAGCCCTTCCTGAACGAGGGAAAGGAGCGCGTTGTCCATCAGCACCATCCCGGCCGCCGCGCCGGTCTGCATGGCGGTCGGGATCTGGAAGGTCTTGCCGTCTCGGATGAGGCCGGCGACGTTTGGCGTGTTGCGGAGAATCTCGTACGCGGCCACCCGGCCCGCCCCGTCGCGGCGCGGGAGCAGCGTCTGGGAGACCACCGCCTTCAGTGAGTCGGCCAGCATCATCCGGATCTGGCCCTGCTGATCGGGCGGGAAGGCGTTGATGATCCGATCGACCGTGGAGGAGGCGGTCGTCGTGTGAAGGGTGGCGAACACGAGGTGCCCCGTCTCCGACGCGGTAATCGCGAGGGCGATCGTCTCTAAGTCGCGCATCTCGCCGACGAGAATCACGTCCGGGTCTTCTCGCAGCGCCTGGCGGAGCGCCTTCGCGAAGGAAAGGCTGTGGGCCGGCACCTCGCGCTGATTGACCAGGGATTCCTTGTTCGGATGAACGTACTCGATCGGATCCTCGATCGTCAGGATGTGGCTGTGCTGGGTCTCGTTGATCCGGTCCACGAACGCGGCCAGTGTCGTCGTCTTTCCGCACCCGGCCGATCCGGTCACGAGCACGAGTCCCTGGGAGTAGCCCGTCACCGCCCACATGCTCTCCGGCATGCCGATGTCCGTCAGATTCGGCACGTCGTAAGGCACCAGCCGGAAGACGCCGTTTAGCCCCTTGCGCTCGTGGTACACGTTGGTGCGGAAGCGCCCGAGATCCCCGTCCTTGTAGCAAAAATCGACCTGTCGGCGGGTCGTCAGCTCCTCGGTGCGGGGCTTGTCCAGGATCGGCAGGATCATCGCCTGGGATTGCTCCGGCGTCGTCGGGGGCAGCGGCAATGCGGTCAGCTTGCCGTGGACTCGGACATGGGGTGGCGTGCCCACCGAGATGTGAACGTCGGAGGCGTTGATCGCGCGGGCATGCCGGAAGAGATCCCGCAGGCTCGGCTGGGAATTGGCCTGGAAGTCGACGGGCTCGAACGTGCGGGGACCGGTGCCGCCTGCGAGGGGTTCGGACGGCCCTCGATCCCTCGAGGCGATCAGCCGGCGGGTCTTCTCCTGAACCAGGGGGTCCGTGTCGGCCTTCAGGATCGACTCGAGCAGTCCGGGCACTCGCGGATCCGAGATGCGTGCGAAGGCGTCGAGAATCTCGAGTCGCAGGTCGGTCGTTCCCCTCTTGTAGGCCTCGAGCAGCGCCGGCAGAGCCTTTGGCGTGCCCCACTGCCCGAGGGCCGCCGCCGCCGAAATGTCGGACTCCGGATCCGTGAGCATGTTGAGCAACGCCGGCAGCGCCCGCTCGTCCTTCAGGTCCGCGAGCAGCTGAGCGGCCCGATCCCGCAGCCACCATTCCTTTCCCTCGATGAAGCGGATGCAGTGGGGCAGGACCTCGGGAGACCGGATCGTCACCGCCACCGAGGATGCGAGGGCCGCGATTTCGGGATCGGGGTCGTTGTCGCGCTCGAGGAAGGCGCGGATGTACTGGGGACCCAACTCCCGTAAGGCGGAAAGGGCCCGCTCGCGGCTCGGCCCGTAGATCGAGCCGAACGTCTTCAAAAAGGAGTCCGCGACGGCGGCCGGGTCCTGGGTGGCGAGAATTCGCGAGGCGAGCTGCCGAACCCTGGCGTTTACGTCCACCAGGAGGGGAAGGATCATGGTGTTCCAGCGCGCGTCGGTCGGGGAGAGGATCGGTGTGAGGGCGGCGATCGCCGCGTCCTGGACCCGCGTCGAGTCGTTATGGCAATGCTTGAGCAGGGGCTCGATGTGAGCTTCGTTCGGATGTTTGTTGAGGACCTGGATGGCTCGGAAGCGCAGGTGCTCGTCGTTGTCCTCGAGTGCGCGCAGGGCGATCGGAGCCGCCCGCGGCGAAGCGGTCGCCTCGACGATCGAGAAGGCCTTTCGCCGCACCGCGACCGAGGAGGAATCGAGCGCGGTGCCGATCCATTGAAGCGCCTGCTCGGAAGGATTCTGCCGAAACCAGTCCAGAGCGGCGTCGACGACGCAGGGGTTCGAGTGAGCCAGGAAATCCTTGAGCTTGAGCGGGAAGGAGGGTCCCGCGAGCGTTTGCAGCGCCTGCATCGCGAGCTTCCGGAGGCCCTCCTTGCGCGAGGCCAGGTGCGGAAAGAGGGCCTCGGCGCCCTCTTCGAACGGAAAGCGCTGAAGCGAGGTGAGGCCCGCCTGGCGCAAGGCCGCATCGGTATCGATGACCATCCAGGCGATGTCCTCGGCTTGGAGGGACTCGACGGCCTCGAGGCGCTTGAGCATCGAGTCCCGCTCGAGGTCGTTCTTCCACCCGTGCGCGTGGAGTTTCGCCAGCAGGGCGCGAACTTCCCCCGAGATTCCGTGTCTTACGGCGGCCCACATGAGGTTAACTTGACCAAAAGTGTAGCAGGCCTGAACAAAGCTTGACGCGGTGTCTTTCGCGCCTTCAAAGCCGCGCCGCGAAGCGGCCAAATCGCGGCTGTCTGAGCTTCTGCGCCCGCTCGGGACTGTTACGCAAGGTGACGGATCCGAGTCTCGAACATCCAAGCAGGGGGTCCCTCGAAGTGGCTATCACCCTTAACTCAAATGACTTAGCCCTCCCTTGGGCGGTAGGCACGCGAATCGCTCTAAAGGGCCGCAGATGTTCCGGATTTGTGTATCCGCTGGACGGCGAGGCTTCTCGCTTGTGGAGCTCGTGATCGTCGTTGCCTTGATCGCGATGATGTCGCTGCTCGCGGCGCCATGGTTCATCAAGTTGAACCAGCGCAATCAGATCAAGAGCGCGGCCCGCGAGCTCCAGACGACGCTGCTCGCGGCCCGGATGAAGGCCGTCAAGCGCAATCAGCAGGTCAACGTCGTGATCTCGTCCGTGACGCCCCCGCTCGAGTTTCAAACGATCGAGCCGGTTCCCCCCGCGCCCACTCCCACGCCCCAACCCTCGATTCTCCGGTTGCCGCCGAGCGCCGCGCAATTCGTTGCGACGCCCAACTCGGCGGGCGGCACGGTGACGTTCGGAGGGGACGGTCGGGTCGTCAACTTCGCGGCGACGCCGGCCATCTACCAGGTCCAGGGCCCCGTAGGCTCGACTCGAATGAACATGATCGAGATCCGCGCTCACGCGAGCGGCCGGATCGAAGTCGTGACACCGACGGTGTGGCAATGAGCCGCAATCGCCGGACGTCGTCGGGCGTGACGCTGGTCGAGCTGCTCATCGCGCTGGCGCTGCTCGGCTTCATCATGCTCGGCATCGCGCCGCTCTTTCTCGCCAGCGTCAAGTCCAACTACTCGGCCAACGAGTACACCTCCATTCACAACCTGGCGCGGGACCGGTTGGAACAGCTCATGAACCTGCCGTTCGACGACCCGCAATTGGCGGTCGGCCTTCACGCCAACGACCAGCCGTCGATGTTGCCGGCGCCTCTGCCGCCCACACCGGGGACGGTCGTGAATCCCTTTACCCGCGTCTATCAGGTGCGCCAGTACCAGAT
>DATKAE010000139.1:0-45786 GCA_035498405.1 Thermoanaerobaculia bacterium
CAGGTAGGACACCTCCAGGTAGCTGCACTTCTCCGCAAGCTGCTCGATCGGATACCCCCGATACCGCAGAATGCCCTTGTCCCCGTCGATGTAGGTGATCCGACTCGTGCACGAAGCCGTGTTCATGTAGGCCGGGTCGTAAGACATCAGCCCAAAGTCCCCGGGACCCGTCTTGATCTGACGCAAATCGAGCGCCCGAATCGTCCCATTGGCGATCGGAACATCGTAGGAACGGCCCGTCCGGTGATCCACAATCGTCAAGGCATCTCGCGGACCCTCGGCACTGGCTGACGTCTTCTCGGCGGTCTTGACTTCGGCGGTAGCCATCGGAAAGCTCCCTCCACCGCGATTATATTGACCACGAACCGCAACCCCTGATGCAAAACACCCAGATTAAGGTTCCAAACATGGCCTACTGGCCCGTCAAATTCGGGCGTGGCGGGCCCGATCGCGGCCGTCCGGGAGGGGTGCCCCACCTTTTACCCCTGGTGGTGTCGCCATGATCGACCTTCCGTCGCTCTTCGGACAGATCGACATCTACCTCTTCGACCAGCTCCTCCGTGGTCGAATCGGCCCCGGAATGAGCGTGCTCGACGCCGGCTGCGGCCAGGGCCGGAACCTCGTTTTCTTCCTGCGCGAGGCCTATCCGGTCTACGCCATTGATCCCGACCCGGACGCCATTCGCTCGGTGCAGTCGCTGGCCGGGAGGCTCGCCCCGCGCCTTCCTCGCTCGAACTTCCGCGCGGAAGCGGTAGAGTCGAGCAGTTTTCCCGATAACGCCTCGGATGTCGTCGTCAGCAGCGCCGTTCTGCATTTCGCCCGGGACGAGTCCCATTTCCGGGCGATGCTCCTGGGCAGCTGGCGCCTGGTCAGGCCCGGCGGCCTCTTCTTCTGCCGCCTTGCATCTTCAATCGGCATGGAAGGCCGCGTTCTTCCGCGGGGCGGCCGGCGATTCGCCCTTCCGGACGGCACCGAGCGATTTCTCGTCGACGAACCGTACCTTCTCGCGCTGACCTCCGAGCTCGGCGGGGACTTGCTCGATCCCCTCAAGACCACGGTGGTTCAGGATCGCCGATGCATGACGACCTGGGTCCTGAGAAAAGCCGCCTCCCGCGAAGCGTCCGCTCCGTAAGACCGCCCGGGGCAGTCTTTCAACTTCTCGTATAGTCCGTACCACGATGAGCGAGCCGACGCTCGATTCCACTGCTTCCGCGCAACTGACCGTGGGGCCCTCCGATCTCGCCAACATCCTGAACCTCGGGCCCGGGGACTCCTTCCCGCCGGTGTTCGCGACATCCCGCATGGTGGGGCTCATGGAGGTCGCGGCCGCGCGCATCCTCAGCCCGCATCTGCG
Source organism: Thermoanaerobaculia bacterium (assembly GCA_035498405.1). Classification (GTDB taxonomy): domain Bacteria; phylum Acidobacteriota; class Thermoanaerobaculia; order UBA5066; family Gp7-AA6; genus DATBFU01. The sequence continues at coordinate 1,355 of DATKAE010000139.1, forward strand.
CGAAGGCGAGGTCTCCGTCGGGGTCTCCGTCGACGTCGTGCACACGGCGGCCACTCCGCCGGGCGCGACCGTCACCGCCACGGCGAGATTCGTCGGGCGGGAGGGAAAGCTCTTCCTCTTCGAGGTCGCCGCCGCGGACGACGCGGGCGAGATCGGTCGGGGCTCGCACAAGCGGGCGATCGTGGCAGCCGAAAGACTGGTCGCCGGCGCCGCTCGCCGCGGCGCAAAGACCTAAGAGCCCGTCGCCGTCGTTCTGCCGCGGGTGGCCGACCCCTCAGTATCCGGGCTTCCACCGAAGGACCAGATTCCGGGCCGCGGCGACTTCGTCGACGCGCTTGACGGGCGTGGTCCAGGGCGCGCCCCGCAAGAGGTCAGGGTCTTCTCGGCACTCGCGGGCGATCTCGCGCATCGCGTGGATGAAGGCGTCGAGGCTCGCCTTGCCCTCGGTCTCCGTGGGCTCGATCATGAGTGCTCCGTGGACGATGAGCGGGAAGGATACCGTCGGCGGATGGAAGCCATAGTCCATCAGGCGCTTGGCGATGTCCATGTTGGAGAGGCCTTGCTCGGTTTGGTATTTGTCGGAGAAAACGACCTCGTGGAGAGAGGGCGCGTCGTACTTCAAATGGTAGGTATCGGCGAGCCCCGCGCGGATGTAGTTGGCGTTCAAGACGGCGCCGCGGGCCACTTCGCCGATGCGGTTGCCGTACGCCGCGATATAGGAGAGCGCGCGAACGAACATCCCGTAGTTGCCGAGAAACGTGCGCAGGCGGCCGATCGAGTCCGGTCGGTCGAAATCCAGGAAGAACGTGCCGTCGGTCCGCCGCTCGACCGTCGGACGCGGCAGAAATGGCGCGAGCCTCTCCGTCACGGCCACCGGCCCCGAGCCCGGCCCTCCGCCGCCGTGCGGCGTCGAGAAGGTCTTGTGCAGGTTCATGTGCATCACGTCGATGCCCATCAGGCCGGGCTTCGCCACGCCGACGAAAGAGTTGAAGTTCGCCCCGTCGCAGTACAGGAGGCCGCCCTTCGCGTGGACGATGCGGGCGATCTCGAGGATTTCGTTCTCGAATATCCCCACCGTATTCGGCACCGTGAGCATGAGCGCCGCCACGTCCTCGGTCATGGCCTGTTCGAGAACGTGCAGGTCGAGCGTGCCTCGCGCGTTGGACTTCAGCTCCTTGACCTTGTAACCGGCAAAGTGGGCCGAGGCCGGATTCGTGCCGTGCGCCGAGTCCGGGATCAAGACCGTCGTGCGCGGGTTGCCGGACTTCGCCAGCGCTGCGCGGACGATGAGAATGCCCGCGAGCTCCCCCTGCGCCCCTGCCGACGGCTGCAGCGTCACCCGCGAAAGGCCGGTGAGCTCGATCAAGACCTGCTCGAGCTGCCACATGAGCTCGAGCGTCCCCTGCGACGCGGACTCGGGCGCGAAGGGGTGCCCCGTCGCGAATCCCGGCAGCCGCGCCATCTCCTCGTTGGTGCGCGGATTGTGCTTCATGGTGCAGGAGCCGAGCGGGTACATGTTCTGGTCGATCGAGAAGTTCAGGCGCGAGAGGCGCGTGAAGTGGCGCGCGACCTCGACCTCGCTGATCTCGGTCTCTCCCGCGATCTCCCCGCGCAGAAGCTCCGGCGGGATCGCCACGACCGCGGGCACGTCGAGCGGAGGCAGCGAGTAGCCGACCTTCCCCTTTCCCGAGCGCTCGAAGACGAGCGGCTCCTGTCGCGGCTCGGGGTGCTTCGGATCGGCGGCCGGCGCGGCTTTGGCCTTGTCTTCGACTTCGACCGGCATCAGCTCCTCCCTCCCAGCGCGGCGACGAGGCGATCCATCTCGACCTTCTGGTTCATCTCCGTTGCCGCCACGAGAAACGCATTGGGCCGAGACCGGTCCCAACGCGAGAGCGGCACGCCCGCCAGGATGCCGCGGGCGGCCAGGCGCGCCAGCAGCGGTGCCGCTGGCTCGGGCGCCTCGACGAGAAACTCGTTGAACGTCTGCCGCGCGTACGGAATCCGATAGCCCGGCAGCCTCGCGATCGCGGCCTTCAGGTATTCGGCCTTGGCGTGGCTCTGGAGAGCCACCTCGCGAAGGCCGCGCTTTCCGAGTAGAGACATGTGAATGTTGGCGGCGAGCGCCATGAGTCCCTGGTTGGTGCAGATGTTGGAGGTCGCCTTTTCCCGCCGGATGTGCTGCTCGCGCGTCGAGAGCGTGAGACAGAAGGCACGATTGCCCTGCGCGTCATGCGTCTCGCCCACGAGGCGGCCCGGGATCTGCCGCTGATGCGCCGTGAGGCAGGCGAGAAACCCGCAGAGCGGGCCACCCGTGTGCATCGGCACGCCCAGCGACTGCGCCTCGCCGCAGGCGATGTCGGCGCCTCCCTCTGCGGGGGGCTTCAAGAGCGCGAGCGAGATGGCCTCGGCCACGACGGCGATCGCGATCGCGCTCTTGGCGTGCGCCGCCTCCGAGCCGACGCTCCAGTCCTCCACGACGCCGAAGAAGTTTGGCGACTGGAGGGCGACCGCAAACGTGTTCTCGTCCACGGCCGACGCCAGGGCGGCCCGGTCCGTGGCGCCGTCGGGACCGAGGGGCACCTCCAGGACTTCGAGGTCGAGGTTGCCGAAGTACGTCCGGACAGTCTCGCGGTATTCCGGGTGGATGCCCGCGGAAAGGACGGCCCGCTTGCGGCCGCGCACGAGACGGTCGGCCATGAGCAGCGCCTCGACCAGCGCCGAGGCGCCTTCGTAGAGCGAGGCGTTGGCGACGTCGAGCCCGGTCAGCAGGCACATGTGAGTTTGGAATTCGAAGATCGACTGCAGCGTGCCCTGCGAGACCTCGGGCTGGTACGGCGTGTAGGAGGTCAGCCACTCGGCGCGGTAGAGCATCTGATCGGCGAGCGACGAGACGTAATGGTGGTAGAGGCCGGCGCCGAGGAAGAAATCCGATTCGAAAGCATTCACCGTCCTGCGCGAGATGCCGGAGAGCCATCGCCGGATCTCGATCTCGGAGAGCGGCCGAGGCAGGTTCGGCGCCCGCTTGACCGCGTCCGGGATGGACGAGAGCAGGGCGTCCACCGAAGGCACGCCGATCGCGGCGAGCATCTCGGCTCGGTCGGCATCCGAGGTCGGGAGGAATTTCACGCGTGTTTCTCCTCTTCCTTCAGGTAGGCGGCGTACTGCTCGGCGGAGAGCAGACTGCCCGCTTCGGCGTCCGACGAGAGCTTGACCTTGATGAGCCAGCCGTCGCCGAACGGATCGTCGTTGACGATGCCGGGCTCCGCGACCGCCTGCTTGTTCACCGCGACGACCTCGCCCGAGACGGGAACGAAGAGCTCCGACACCGCCTTGACCGACTCGACGGTTCCGAACTCGTCCTCGGCGTTGTAGACATGGCCGACTTCCGGCAACTCGAGATAGACGATCTCGCCCAGCTCCTTCTGGGCGTGATCGGTGATCCCGATCGTGCCAGTGTCGCCGTCGATCCGGACCCATTCGTGGCTGCGGGTGTAGCGCAGGTCAGCGGGGTTCACGCCGGCGCCTCCTTCGGTCACTTCGGCCGCTTGTAGAACGGCGTCGGCACGACGCGCGCCGCCGCCCCGCGCCCGCGGATGTCCACTTCGAACTCGGTCCCGACAGCGGAGGCCGCCGTGGGAAGGAGCGCCAGGCCGATCGGCTTGCCCAAAGTGGGCGAGTGCGTACCCGAGGTGACGACGCCGGGCCCGTGCGCGGTCTTCGCCGGATAGCCGTGCCGTGCGATTCCCCGGTCGACCATCTCGAAGCCGGCGAGTCTGCGCGGCACGCCGGCCTCCTTCTGCCGGGCGAGGGCGTCGCGGCCAAGGAAGTCGCCCTTCTGCATCTTCACGACCCAGCCGAGGTCGGCTTCCCAGGGCGTGACGGTCTCGTCGATATCGTTTCCGTAAAGGCACATCTTCGCCTCGAGCCGCAGCGTATCGCGCGCCCCGAGGCCGCAGGGGAGGATGCCGAATTCACGGCCCTGCTCGAGCAGGCCGCGCATCACCTTCACGGCCGAGGCCGACGCGAGGTAGATCTCGAATCCGTCCTCGCCGGTGTAGCCGGTGCGCGACACGAGGGCCGGCTCGCCCAAGACGCGCGTCGTCTTGAAGGCGTAGTAGGGCAGGTCGGTCACGCGCTCGGCCGCGACCCGGTCCACGAGCGCGCCCGCCCGAGGTCCCTGAACCGCCAGTAGCGCCGTGTCGTCCGTCTTGTTCGCCACGCCCACGTCCCCCTCGGCGCGGGAGGAAGCCCAGGCGAAGTCCTTCGGCGTGTTGCCGGCGTTGACCACGAGCATGTAGTCGTTGGCGGCGCGGCGGTAGACGAGCAGATCGTCGACGAACGTGCCTTTCTCGGTCAGGAACGCCGAGTAGTGGGCGTGCCCGTCGCCGAGCTTGCCGACGTCGTTGGGCGTCAGGCGCTGGAGGTAGCCCGTCGCGCCGCCTCCCGTGACCTCGAACTCGCCCATGTGCGAGACGTCGAACACGCCGACCCGCTCGCGCACGGCCTTGTGCTCCTCCAGGATCCCGGTGTACTGGACGGGCATCTCCCAGCCGCCGAAGTCGATCAGCTTCGCCCCGAGCTCGCGATGGAGGTCATAGAGCGGCGTGCGCTTCGGGGCAGCCGGTGTCGACAGTGGAGCAGCCATGTGATGCCGAAAAAATAGCACAGAGAGCCGCAAGGGGAGGACGCGGTCAAGCTCCATCGGCCCCGATGCGTTCTCCCCGCGGCGTTGATACAAATGCATCACTCGGCGAGAACCCTCGAGCCCCCGACCAGGTGTATCCGCCCGAGGACCCGCGGACCGGGCGTCGTCCTGCCCCCGGCCGGTCCAGTCGCAATGGTCGACCGCCTTGCGGGTTATGCCCCCGGAGTGGACAGGACGACCCGGGCGTCCACGACCGCCAGTCCCTTCTCGCGCACGATGACCGGGTTGAGATCCATTTCGTCGATCTCCGGGTGTTTCGTTGCGAACTCCGAGACCTGCACGAGAAGCTTGCGAAGCGACCCCCTGTCGGCGGGTCTACCTCCACGCACTCCCGAGAGCAGCTTCGCTCCTCGAATCTCGTCGATCATTTCCCCGGCGTCCTTCTCGGAGAACGGAGCGATCCGGAACGAGACGTCGCGGAAGACCTCGACCAGGGTGCCCCCCATCCCGAACATCACGGCATGGCCGAACTGGAGATCGCGCGTCACCCCGACGATGACCTCGCTTCCCGGCGGAGCCATGGCGCTGACGAGCACCCCGCCCTGGCGCGCACCGAGCCGCTGGGCGATGCCCGTGAGATCCCGGAACGCCTTCCGGACACCCGCCTCATCCCGAACGTTCAAGAGGACCCCTCCGACGTCGCTCTTGTGTGTCACGTCTAGCGAGTTCATCTTCACCGCGACGGGGTAACCGACTTCCCGGGCCACGGTGACCGCCTCGTCCTCGTGGCTCGCTTGCCGGGAGGAGACAACGGGGATTCCCTCGCGCGCCAGGAATGCCATCGAATCGGCCGGGGAGAGAGACCTTCCCGACGGTGCGGGAGCGGGTGCAGCCCCAGCGATCTCTGCCGTCAAGGGAAACCGATCACGGGCAAAGCGGACATGGCAGGAGAGGGCCTTGACGGCGCGGTCGGGCGTCGGGAAGACGGCGATCCCCTTCTCGTGGAAGAGGAGCCGCTCGGCCCGCTCGACGTCGGCGCCGCCGAGATACGCCACGAGGTCGGGCTTGCCCGGCTCCAGGGCCTTCGATGCCCCGGGAATCGGATCCCCGAAGATCGTCATGACGACGTCGTAGTGATCGCGCGCGGCCGCGATGACGTGACGAAAGAGCTCGGCGTTGCCGTCCCCGGTCAGATCGAGCGGGTTGCCGACGATGAAGTGCGCCGGCAGAACCTTTCGCAATTCCGACGCCAGAGCCTCGGGCAGCGGGCTGATTCGGAAACCATTGTCTGCCGCGACGTCAGTGGCAATGATGGCCGAGCCTCCGGAGCTCGTGACGATGAGCATCCGCGGCCCGGCGGGCGGGGGCACATAGGCGAGCGCCTTCGAGAAATCGTACAGCTCCTCGAGAGACTCCGCGCGGTGGATCCGGAGCTGCCGGAAGACGGCATCGTAGATCTCGTCCTTGCCCGCGAGCGACCGGGTATGCGATTCGGCCGCCTTGCGCCCCTGGACGGTTCGCCCGGCCTTGAAGATCACGATCGGCTTGGGACACTTCTTGACGGCGCCCAGGAACTTCGCCGCATCCTTCACCCCTTCGATGTAGAGGGTGATCACCTTCGTATTTGGATCGGAGGCGAAGAAATCGATGAGATCGGCCTCGTCCACATCGATCCTGTTTCCCATGCTCACGAACGCCGAGAAGCCGAGCTTCTCCTCGGCGGCCCAGTCGATCAGAGCCGCTCCGACGGTCCCGCTCTGCGATGCGATGGCCATCGCACCCTTCTGGGTGATGAGCGGCCAGGACGCGCAGAGGCCCTCGTGCGGGTAGTTGACGCCTTGGCAGTTCGGTCCAACGACACGGATCCCGCACCGCAGGGCATTCTGCTTGACCTCTTCCTGCAGGCGGGCCCCCTCCGGGCCGGACTCGGCGAATCCTCCGGTGATCACGATGGCAGCCCGGACCTTACGCTCGCCGAGCTCGAGGATCATCCCCGGGACGGAGGGCGCCGGGATGATGACCACGGCGAGATCGGTGCCCGAGGGGATTTCGCGGACCGATTTGACCGAAGGCACTCCCAGGATCGTTTCTCCCTTGGGGTTGACGGGAATGACCGGTCCCCCGAAACCCGCATCCAGGATGTTCTTGAAGATCGTGAATCCCAGCTTCCCCGGCTTTCCGGACGCGCCGATGACGGCGAGGCGGTTGGGGCGAAACAAGGCCTGAAGAGAGTCAGCCATGTTGGTCCTCGAGGTTGACCTCGGAGTCTATCTCCAGGACACATCCCGAGAGCGAGACTCGTTTCTTCGCGCTTATGATGACGTCTTGGCGCGTCCCGGCCGAGAGGAGCAGAAGCAAGCCATGAGCTACGAGTTTCTGAAGACGGGCGTGGAGGAGCGCGTCGGCTGGATCGAGTACCAGCGCCCGCCACTCAACGCGATCGACTGGAAGATGCTCGGCGAGATTCCGCGGGCACTGGACGCCTTTCTGCAGGACGAGGGTGTCCGCGTCATCGTCTTCGCGAGCGCGCTCGAGAAATATTTCTCGACGGGCGCGGATCTCCGCGTCCTGCAGGCGATGGGGCCGGAGGAGATGCAGAAGTGGGTCCAGGGCTGTCACTCCATCGTCCGCCGGTTGCGTCGAGCGCAGAAGCCGCTCCTCGCCGCGATTGCCGGGACCGCTGTCGGTGGGGGACTGGAAATCGTCCTGCACTGTGACGTCCGCTTCGCCGCGGCGAGCGCCCGGCTCGGGCAGCCGGAAATCAACATCGCGTTCATCCCCCCTGTCGGTACCACGCAGTCCTTACCCAGGCTCCTCGGACGTCCACGGGCCCTGCGGTTCCTCTACGAAGGGACGCTCGTGACGGCCGAGGAAGCCCGCGAGATGGGGCTCGTCGACTTCGTCGTGTCTCCGGAACGGCTCCGCGAAGAAGTTCAGAAATATGGGGCTGCTCTCGCGAGCAAGCCCGCGGCGGCCCTGGCGGCCATCCGCCGCTGTATCACGACGGGGCTCGAGATGCCCTTCGAAGAGGCGCTGGCCCTCGAGCTCGAGGCGGCGGTCCACCTGGCCGGCACTCCCGACTTCTCCGAGGGGCTCAGCGCCTTTTTCGAGAAACGGCCGCCGAGATGGGAGTAGGCGACGGGGCGGAGGAGTCCGATTCGCTTCGCTCCGCGAGCCGGCGAACGGTTTGACGCAGTCGCCGATGGCGATCGAACCGCGCAACGAAGTCGGACTCGCGCACGGCCCCTTTCGCTCGGACGACCGCGGCTAGCGCTGCCCGGTTGGCCACGCTCCAGCGCTCGATCCCCGGCAGCGAGCAGACAAACGGGGCCCACCGCCGCCACGCCAGGCGCTCGCCGGCCGGCAACCGGTGAAGCGAGCGCAACCCGAGGAGCCGAGCGGCTCGCGCGGCGAGCTCCCGTTCGGCCCGCCCGCGGCCCGACCCGTAATGCTCGGCGAGGAAGCGGGTCACGTGCATTCCCACATTGCCCAACGGCAGGATCTCGAGGACGTCCTCGCGCCGGTGCGCCCCGTAGAAGAACACTGGCGCGGCGGCGAGCTCTCGCAGGGTTCGCGTGGTGGAGCGATGGCTCGGTCTCGTCCGCGTGAGCCGAAGCTCGCGCCGCATGAGACGCAGCACTCTTCGATCCCGCGGCCGGAAACCGAGCTTCTGGTAGAACCACCAGGCGCCCGACTGGATCGCTTCCGGGTTGTCGTCGCCGATCTGGTACGGCGCCAGGCAGAAGACGTCGGAGCCAAACAGGTGCCGCGCGCAGGCCACGAGCCGCCCGAACACATGTGCGCCCTCTCCGCCGCGGAACGTCTCCGAGATGTTGTAGGCGAGCTCCGATGAGCCAAAGAGGGTGGCGACCGTTCCGTAGCCGAGCGGCACGCCGTTCTTGAGGACGACGAAGCCATAGAGGGTCTCGAGCATCAGGCGGCGGTCGGGCGTGAAACCGATGAAGACGAAGACGAGGTTGAGGCCGCAATCGACGAGACGCACATCCTCGTGGCTCGCGTACGAGAAGACGTCGAGATCGCGGTCCATGGAAACCATCATGGATCGCGCGAGGTGGATGAGCTCCTTGGCCTCGGCGCGGGTCGCGGCTCGAACGGAGACCGGTGGACGCTGGAGCTCATCGAGAAGCGAAGGCCGCTCGCGCCGCAACGGTCCGGTCTGCCAGTGGACTCTGTGTTGGCGAAACTTCAGCCGGGTCCTCGCCGGCGTGTCCGGCCCCGGCGCGAGAATGAGGGGCGGGTCGAGCGCGTCGTAGAGCATCTCGTGCAGTCGCCCGTCCAGGTGCAAGGCGCGGAAGCGACGCACGAGGAAGGCCGCGTCCGTCTCGGACGGCCCCTTCATGTGCGCGATCCACTCGCGCACGGACAGCGTCAGTTCGTCGAGCCCGAGGGTCTCGCAAAAGAGCGCGAACCTCTCGAGGTAGGGCTCGAGGTCATCGGCTCTCTTGAACTCTCGCCAATCGACGCTCAGGCTGTCGCCCCACCGCTTTGCCAGCCAGATCGCCGCCTCCGCAAAGAAGGAGATGTAGATCGACGTGCCGGCAATGCCGGAATTGGCGAGCGCCTTGCGGTGCCGCCGCAGGTCGGGCCGCTGGTCGAAGCCCGCAAGCATCTCTTCGACCTGGGCCAGAACCGCCGCATCGTCGGGATACGCGCGCAAGAAGCAAAGCACCTCGTGCAGACGGCGTACCTGGCGCGCCGTCTCGAGCCGCGACACGCGCAGGCCTTCGAGCAGCTCGAGCTTGCGACTCGCCGCGTCTCCTCCGAATGTCGCCTTTCGGGCCTCGAGCTCTGCGAGGAGCTTCGATCGAGAACCGGCCATGCTTCCCTCCCCGACGAACGGCCAGGCGAACACGACCGGGCTCGGACCCGCCTGGACAGACGACCGCCTCGGCGAGATTCTAGGTCGTGCCCGGCGCTCGAGCGGCAATCCAGCCCGTGGTCCGGTGCGGACCGGGTGTCTAGACGGGAAAGAGCGCCGCCGCGTTGTCGAAGAGGATCTTCCGCTTGACCGCCTCCGGAAGCGAAAGAGACAGAAAGTCCTCGACGTTCTGGCGCATCGACTCGACACCCTTCGACGGCCAGTCGGTGCCCCACAGGACGCGGTCGGCGATCTCCGGAAGCCGCGGGAGAACCTCCAGAAGCTTCTTCGGCGGGATGCTCGAGATGTCGAGAAGGACGTTCGGATGCCGTCGGAGGAGGAAGAACGCCGTGTCGTACCAGAGAGGGCGGCCGGCGTGGCAGAGGACGAGGGTGGTCTCGGGGAAGTCGACCGCCACGTCGTCGCACGCCATCGGATCCGCGTAAACATTGCGGGCGCCGGGGAAGACTGACGTCCCCGTGTGGATGAAGACCGGCCGCTTTGCCTCGCCCGCCAGCCGGTAGACATCGGCCAGAGAGGGGCAATCGAGCCTGTAGGCGTTGGCCGCCATCTCCATGTGGGGCGGGTGCAGCTTGATCGCGCCGAGGCGGTGAACGTCGAGTAGCCTCTTCATGTCGGAAGCGACGTCCCGGGAGTGCCGGGGGTGGATTCCCCCGACCGGGACGAGCCGGTCGCGGTGGCCTTCGACGTAGCGAGCGACCCAGGGGTTGACGAGGTCGGTGATCCCGATGACCTCGGGAGCCACGGAGTTGATCAGTGCCGCGCGCGCGATCCCCTGAGAGTCCATCGTCTTCAGGAGCTCGTCCGCCGAGCCGACGATCCTTCCGAGCAGATCCAGGTCGTCCCGCCCGCTCAACATGACGCGGCGGGCTCTCTCCTTCATCTGGTCGTACGGGCCGACGTGGATGTGGGCGTCGAAGACCGGAGAGACCGAAAGCACGCGGGGGATGATAGATGATAGCGGACCGCATGCGAGCTCTGCATCTGCCGCCGACCTACCAGGACTCCGCGGAATCCGGCCGTCTGATCCTGCGTGATGGATCGACCGCCTTCATCCGCCTGTCGGAGCCGAGAGACCTCGAGGCCCTGCGGGAGTTCTTCCATCAACTGTCGCCGGAATCGAAGCGGCGCCGCTTCTTCTCGATCGCCGACCCTCCCGAAGCGCTGCTGACTCGCCTCTGCGATTCATCCAATCCACGGTCCCAGCTGACGTTGATCGTGAGCCGCACCGTCGCCGGCGTCTCCCGGATCATTGCGACCGGCTCCTACGCGGCGCGCGACGCTTCGAGCGCCGAGGTCGCCTTCGCGGTCGAGGACGAATTCCAGGGCAGGGGCCTGGGGGGCCTCCTGCTCGAGCGGCTGGCCCTCCTGGCGGCCCGGCACGGCTTCGTGCGCTTCTGGGCCCTGACCCGCCTGGAGAACAAGCTGATGCTCGAGACGTTCCGCCACTCGGGCTTTCCGCTCCACTCGAAGATCGAGGACGAGTGCGTCGAGATCGACTTTTCCGTCGCTCCGAGCGAGGACAGCGTCAGCCAATCCGAGATGCGGGACCGCGTTTTCACCACCGCCTCGCTCCATCCCTTCTTCCAGCCGCGGTCCGTAGCGGTCATCGGCGCCTCTCGAGACAGATCCAGCCTCGGCTACCGCATCCTCGACGCCCTCGTGACCGGAGGCTTTCGCGGTCCGATCTACGCGGTGAACCCCAACGCGACACGCGTCAACTCGATCCCGGCATATCCCTCGGCGCGAGAGCTTCCGGCGGGGACGGATCTCGCCGTGGTGGCCATTCCGCGCGAACAGGTGCTCTCGGCCGTGGACGACTGCGGGGCAGCCGGCATCCGGGCGCTCGTCGTCATCACGGCGGGATTCGCCGAGGCGGACGCGACGGGGCGCGCTCTTCAGGAGAGTCTCCTCGAAAAAGCGCGCGGCCTCGGGATACGGGTCGTCGGGCCCAACTCCATGGGTCTCGTCAACGCCGACCCGGAGGTGCGACTCAACGCCTCGGTCTCTTCCGCTTTGCCGCCCGGTGGGAGCGTGGCGATGTCGTCACAGAGCGGCGCGCTGGGTGTTGCCATGCTCGCGCTGGCCCGGCAGCGCCACGTGGGCGTCTCGACGTTCATCAGCATCGGAAACAAGGTCGACATTTCGAGCAACGATCTGCTGCAGTACTGGCGGGGTGATGAGGCGACGCGGGTGATCCTCCTGTACCTCGAATCCTTCGGGAATCCGCGCCGGTTCGCGCGGATTGCGCGCGGTGTGAGCCGGTCCAAGCCGATCGTCGCCGTCAAAGCGGGGCGCCGGGCGGCCGGACCAGGCGCCCCGGCCCTGCCGGCAAGCGACGCCGCGGTGGACGCTCTCTTCCGGCAGACGGGCGTCATCCGGGCCGAGACGCTGGACGAGATGTTCGATCTCGCGGCCGCGCTCGAGCGCCAGCCGCTGCCGGCGGGACGCCGTGTCGCGATCCTCTCGGACGGGGGTGGCCCGGGTCTTCTCTGCGCGGGCGCGTGCGAGGCGGCGCGGCTGTCGGTGCCCGCGCTGTCGGATCCGACGAGGGAGCGGCTGGCGGCCTTCCTCCCGACGACGACGATTGCCAATCCGCTGGAGCTGGTCTTCTCGTCGTCGCCGGAGCCGTACGCCAGGGCCGTCGAGACGCTGCTTCAGGCTTCCGAGGTGGATGCCTTGATCGCGATCCACACGCCGTTTGACGTAAACGGCTCGGCCCCCATGCTCGAGGCAATCCGGCGAGGCGTCGCCGCGGGGCGCTTGGCGGGGGCAGCGGGCAAGCCGGTCCTCGCGTGTCTGGTGGCGGAGGACGAGGCGGGCACGCCGCTGGTCCTCGCCGGCGAGAGCATCCCCACCTACGCCTTACCGGAGTCGGCCGCGCGGGTGCTCGGGAAGATCGCGGCGTATGCAGAGTGGCGCAGAGGCCCGCACGGAATCATTCCCGACTTCGAGGACATCGCCCCGGCCTCCGCGCGAGCAACCTGCCGGAGGGCGATCGCGTCGCGCGGAGCCGGCTGGCTCTCGGCGGAGGAGGCGACCGCGGTCCTTACCGCCATGCGACTTCCGGTGGCTCCGAAAGCCCTCGCGGGAACGGCTGGAGCAGTCGCGGAGCCGGCGGTCGGGCAGCCGATGGCCGGAGCAGGCGTCGAGGTGAGGGTGGGAATGGTGGAGGACCCTTCCCTCGGGCCGCTCATCACGTTCGGACTGGGCGGGATCCATGTGGAGGTGATCGCCGACGTGAGCGTGCGGGTGACGCCCTTGACGGACCGCGCGGCCGCCGGCATGGTGCGGGAGATCCGGGGCTATCCCCTGCTCGAGGGATATCGAGGTCACCCCCCGGCGGACATCGAGGCCGTGCACGACGTGCTCTTGCGCGTCTCCCGCCTGGTCGAGGAGGTGCCCGATATCGCGGAGCTGACGCTCAGCCCGATCCGCGTTGGGCGTCCCGGCGAGGGCTGCCGCATCGCCGACTCGCGCATCCGCGTGGCGCTCCCTCGGAGGGGACAGGCTGCCCGGTACACTACGGCGTCGCCCATAGGCGTCGAGAGTCCGATCATTGAAGGAGCAGCGCATGACCGAGACCGCTGACCACGGCTGGCTGTGTCAGAGAATCGTCGAGGACAGCCCGATAGCGATCCTGTTCGCCGATCGCGACGGGAAGATCCGCCTCTGGAACGGGGGAGCCGAAACCATGTTCGGCTACCCGGCGCAGGAGGCGCTCGGACAGTCGCTTGACCTGATCGTTCCCGAGCGCCAGAGAGCCCGGCACTGGGAGGGTTGGGAGAAGGTCATGGCGACCGGGGTCACCAAGTATGGCCGGGACGCCTTGGCGGTCCCGGCTTTGAAGAAGGACGGCTCTCGGATCTCGATCGAGTTCAACATCGTCCTGCTTCGCGCGCCGAGCGGGGAGCTGCTGGGCGCGGCCGCCCTGATCCAGGACGTCACCGCCCGCTGGCAGCAGCAGAAGGAGATGAGGGCGCGCCTTGCGGCCCTCGAGGCCAAGAGCGGGGGAGCCTGAGATGGACTTTCAGCGGGTGACGGACCTGAGCGCGTCGGACGGCCACCTCATCCCCGCTTTCCTCCTCGCCCCTTCCTCGCCGCGCGGGGGCGCCGTCGTGTGCCACGGCTACGGCGGGTCCAAGGAACAGATGCTCGGGATCGCGGCGGCCGTCGCCGAGAAGGGAACGGCCGCGCTCACGATCGACCTGTGCGGACACGGCGAGAACATGGCGCCGATCGGCCCGGCGATGCGCGACGAAGTGGAGGCCGCGATCGCTTTCGTGAGGCGGTTCGGCAAGACGGCAGTCGTCGGTCATAGCCTGGGCGGGAGGCTGGCGCTCATGTCGTCGGCGGACGTCATGGTGGCGATGTCGCCGTCCGTCATGATCCAGATGTCACCCCAGGGCAAGTGGATGTTCGAGAACCTGCCGAGCCCGGGTGTCCGCGAGCCCCACGCGGGGTACGTGATCGAACTGCTCGAGAAGCTGGGGCCCGTTCCGTCGCACGGCCGCCCCTGCCTCCTTCTCTACTCCGAGCGCGACATTCAGGCGCTGCTCGACGGCGCCACGGGCCTCCAGGCGCAGCTTCCCCGGGCCGAAAAGTGCCTCGTCTCCGCGGACATCCGACCGGACGTGCAGCACGAAAATGGCCTGATCCGCTACCTCCCGCGCTGGTTCAACCACAGCGAGCTGCGCTTCAACTCGTCGGCCCGCGAGACTGCCGGCACCTGGCTGGCCGATCATCTCTAGTCGGCGCCGGCCGCGCCGGCGAGAGACCGTGCTAACCTCGCGCCATTGGGAGCCAAGCATGCAGTGGGAATACTTCGATCGCATGGTCATCTTCAACGACGGGGAAGAGGGACTGGAGAGCGGGCTGGACGCCTGGATCAACGGCGCCGGTTCTGAAGGCTGGGAGCTGGTTTCCTCGGCCCCATTGATTGCGCCGAACAAGGAAGGCGTCGCCTACGGCACGATTGGCCTGCACCTGATCTTCAAGCGACCGGTGGCGGCTCTGCAGGGAGCCTGAGGACGCCGTGGCCGGGTTGAAAGGCCCGGTATCGATCGAGAGCCTCTACGGCCCCCTTGGCAGCGGCGGACAGACCTTGGCGATCAAGGATGTGGTCTATTCGGTCTCCGACCTGCTCGTGTGCATGGGACTCAACTTCGACGACAGCCGGGCCATCGACGCGCTGGCGCTGCCGGACGGGCGCTACGTGTTTCGCTATTACGACGGGCAGGATCAGCGCGTTGTCGCTGTCGAATTCGACGCCGACTTTCGCTCCCTCGGCGAGGTGCGCGAGCCGCCCCCCAAGGGGATCGGAGGCGAGGAGTACTATCCGCAACACTGCGGACACTAGAGGGGACACGAGATGACGTCGAGAACCCCGGCGGCCTGCGGGATGGGCGGATAGATAAGGAGGCAATCGGATGGTCACCTTCGAGTACCGGTTCGACGTTGTCCCAGGGAAGCTGGACGAGTACGAGAAATACCTCGCGGGCGCCGGCAAGGACATCTGGCTGAAATTCCCCGGCGTCGTGGCCGTCCGAGCCTACAAGAGCATGCTGGGCGGGTCTTCCCCGCAGCGCGTGGTCCAGGTCGACTTGGAGAGCCTCGCGGCCCTCGAGAAGATTCTGTCGGATCCGGCCTTCCGGAAGGCGAAACATGTCTTTCACGGGCTCGTCACACACCTCACCGACTCATTGCTGGTCCCGGCGAGCGGGAAGAGCAAGTAAGGATCGCCCGCGCGAGCGGGGGTGCGGCAGGCCTGACGGATTCTTCCCGGAGCGCGGTGCCGACGAGGCAATCAGGAGAGCCGCCTCCAATCCGAAATTGCATGGCCGCATGGGTTGCCGAGCGAGGCGTGGCGCCCGCAGCCGAGCGGGCCCCAGACGACACTTGCGATCCACTTCCGTTGGGAACTCGTGCACGAAGGTGCCACGACGCGTCCCTGATGCGGTGCTAAAGTCCACGCCACAGACCGTGCGCCAGCGCGGAGCTGGCATCGGGAGGTCCACGGATGGCCGGAGGCAGGCAGGCCGACGCTCAGGCGCTCCAGGTCCGTGGCGACCTCCTGCGCTCCTACCCTGACGTCTTCACTCCGGAGGCGATGGCGGCGCTCGCGGCCCTGGCCCCGCTAAACGCGCCGCGAAGGGCGCTCATGGCGGCCCGCATCCAGCGCCGCGCGCGACGCGCCCGCGACCGCCAGCGCATTGCGTTCCTCGATCCCGCCGCCACGATTCCCGGAACCGAAATCACCGTGCAGGACGCCCGCGATGGCAAGTTCCATGGCAGCGAGATCCCGCCCGACCTGCGACGGCAATGGATCCAGGGCACGGGCCCGGCGGCACGCCCGGGCGCGCCTGCAGAGCAAGGCCTCCGCAGTGTCGCCTACGCTCTCCTTTCCGGAGCGGACGGGTGGATGTTCGATGGCGAGGATGCACTTGGCCAAATCTCCACGATGTCGCTCGACAACCAGCGCAACCTCAAAATCGCCATCGCTCGGGACCCCCTGTTCCTGAAGGTGGCCGAGGGAGTCGCCGCGGAGATGAACGAGTGGGCCCGCGGGTTCTTCGGGCGCCCGATCATCGACGACTGGCGCAAGCAGCTCGACTTCACAACCAAGATCTTCCGAGCGCGCGGGCTTCACCTCGATGACCGGCACGTCCGCCTGTCCGATGGCACGGGGTTCTCCGCATCGATCGTCGACCTCGTGCTCTATGTCGTCAACAACCAGGCGCCGCTCAAGGAATCCGGCGCCTCGATTGTCCTCTACCTGCCGAAGATCCAGACGGCGGAGGAGGCGGCGCTCTGGCGCCTCATCCTGGGCTCGCTCGAGCAGCACCTCTCGCTTCCCGCCGGCGCGATCAAGGTCTACGTGCTCGTCGAGCAAATCGAGGCCTGTTTTCAGTTGATGGAGATCCGCGCCGCCCTCGGGCGGCATTTCGTCGGCTACAACACCGGCCGCTGGGACTACATCAACAGCGTCTCGGACGCGATGGCCTGGGATCCGCAATTCGTCAATCCCAATATCGACGCCATCGTGATGACCTATGGCTACATGCGGAACTACGAGGACCGCGTGCGGCGGGCCGCCAACACTCCCGACGTCGAGGGCCGCTGCGCCCTTTGGGAGGGCGGCATGGAGACAAACATCCCGGTCGGCTCGGAGCGCGGTATCGCCTCTGGGATGAAGCGGGCCGTGGCCGGCGCCGAGCGCGAGCAGCGCGAGGGCGCCAGCGGTAAATGGGTCGCCCACTGGAAGATGGTGCACATCGTCAGGCCTGTCTGGGAAAAAGTGGGGCAGGACAACCAGCTCGGTCGGCACTTCCCCGCGCTCACGTACGAGGCCGCCGATGCCGACGCCCTGATGTTGCTCGAGCCGGCACCGCGCACCGTCCGCGGCGCTCGGGATCTCTTGAGCGTCGCCCTGCAGTACGGCAACGCCTTCGGCAAGGGGTTTCAGGCGGCGGCCTTGAAGCCGGCCGACTTCTTCGGCAACGACGACGTCCTCTACCTGATGGAGGACATGGCGACGGGGGAGATCCGGCTCTCCATTCTCTGGGAGTGGCTGCACAAGTCGGCTCCCTTCTCCGAAGCCGATGAGGCGACCCGGGTCGCGAAAGGGGACAAATTCGGCGCCGGTTTGTTCACGCATCTGCTCGACGAGGAGTATGCGAAGCTCCTGGCGGCAAGCAACCGGGACGTCCACGACGACTCGAAGACGACGACGCTGCCGATCGCGCGCCAGATCGCCGAGGCCTACGTGACTGCTCCGTTCAAGGCGCCCTGGTACATCGATCTCTTGAACGTCAACCTCAACAACGAGGACTTGGCGGAGGCCAAGCGGCGGATCGCCCGTTACATGGACGAATTCGGCAGGAGCGGGGTGCGCATCACCGAGAATCTGGATTTCGAGGCGGCGAGTTCCACTGCAAGCAGGAGCCAGTCATGAGTTCGACAGCAACGTCCCAGCCCGCCCTGAGCGCATTCGAGTCGGAAGTCGCCGAGACGGCACGATGGTTTGCCAGTCCTCGCTTCGAGGGCATCTCTCGTTTGCACTCGGCGCGCCAAGTGGTCGAGCAGCGCGGCACCATCGCGACCGACTACACGGTGGCCCGGTTCGCGGCCGAACAGTTCTACGATCGGCTCCGACAGCTCTTCGCCGCCCGCAAGCAGATCACGACCTTCGGTCCTTATTCTCCCGGGCAAGCGGTGACCCTGAAGCGGATGGGCATCGAGGCCATCTACCTCGGGGGGTGGGCCACGTCCGCCAAGGGGTCGGTCAGCGAGGACCCGGGGCCCGACCTGGCGAGCTATCCGCTCTCCCAGGTGCCGGACGAGGCGGCGCCGATCGTGCGCGCCCTGCTGACGGCGGATCGGAACCAGCA
Organism: Thermoanaerobaculia bacterium; assembly: GCA_035498405.1. GTDB lineage: Bacteria > Acidobacteriota > Thermoanaerobaculia > UBA5066 > Gp7-AA6 > DATBFU01. Next base: position 19,290 of record DATKAE010000139.1, read on the forward strand.
CTTCGCGCGCTCGCGCATGACGGAGGCACAGCGCGCCGCCTCTCCCGAGATCGACTATCGGCCCTTCATCATCGCCGACGCCGATACAGGCCACGGCGGCGATGCGCACGTTCGGAATCTCATCCGGCGGTTCGTCGAGGTCGGGATACCGGGCTACCACATCGAAGACCAGAAGCCGGGCGCCAAGAAGTGCGGGCACCAGGGGGGCAAGGTGCTCGTCGGCGTGGACGAACAGATCAAACGCTTGAGCGCCGCTCGCTTTCAGCTCGATGTCATGAGGGTGCCCGGCATCGTCGTGGCCCGGACCGACGCCGAGGCGGCCACGTTCCTCGAAGGGCGCGGGGACGAGCGCGATCACCCGTTCATTCTGGGCGCCACCAACGTCGAGCTGCCGACGTACAAGGTCGGGTACGTCGCCATCCTGAAGAAGCTCCACGAGCTGGGCATCGACGAAGCGCGCGGTCATCTGCTCTTTGAAATCTCTGCGGCCGAGTACGATGACGCGAACACTTGGCTCGCGCGGACAGGCGTGATGCGCATGCTCGAGGACGGCGCGAAGGCGCTCCGGCGGGGCGACGGCCTGTCCGTCGAGGCCATTCTGGAGCGAGTCGAAGCGCGCTACCTCGAGGCGTGGCAGGCGGAGGCCACCCTGAAGAGCTATCCCCAGGCCGTTGCCGACGTGATCGAGTTTCGCGTCAACGAAGGCGAGCGCTTCGACATGAGCGGCGAGGAGTGGCTGGCGTTCGCGAACCGCACGTCGTTCCACGCCGCCCGGGCGAAGGCCAAGTCGATGGGCATCAACATCATCTGGGATTGCGAGGTCTCCAAGACTCCCGAGGGCTACTACCAGGTTCAGGGCGGAATCGATTACGCGGTCGCCAAGTCACTCGCCGTCGCGCCGTTCGCGGACATCCTGTGGATGGAGACCAAGACCGCGGATCTGACCGAGGCGAGGCGCTTCGCCGAGGCCATCCACGCCGAGTTCCCTTCCAAGATGCTCGCGTACAACCTGTCACCCTCATTCAATTGGGACACGACCGGCCTGAGCGACGAGGAGATGAGGCGATTCCCGGAGGAGCTGGGCAAGCTCGGGTTCGTCTTCAACTTCATCACCTACGGCGGACATCAGATCGACGGTTTGGCGGCTGAGGAGTTCGCCACTGCGCTGCGGCAGGACGGCATGCTGAGCCTCGCCCGCCTGCAGCGGAAGTTCCGTCTGGTCGAGTCGCCTTATCGGACGCCCCAGACGCTGGTGGGAGGTCCGCGTTTGGATGCGGCGCTCATGGCCACTTCGGGGGGCACGGCCGCGACCAAGGCGATGGGCAAAGGCTCCACACAGGTCCAGCACCTGGTCCAGACCGAGGTCCCGACCAAACTCTTGGAGGAATGGCTCGCCATGTGGGCGAAGCACCACCAACTCTCGTGCTCGCTGCGTGTCGCACTGCGGCCGCACACGGCAGGCTCGGAGCTGATGGAGCTCAGCCTGTCCCATGAGACCGGGGAGAAGGTTGCCAACATCGTCTTCGCCGTAATCGTGGACCGGCGGGGGCGCAACATCCTCTCGGTACGCGACCAGAACACCTTCGACGTCGCGTTGCGCAAGAAACGCCTGATGACACTCAACCACCTGTTCCTGGTCCATCGCTACAAGGTCTGGTCGGTCCATTACGTCAGCCCGACCGAGGACAATCGTTACCAGGCCCAGAAGATGAAGACGCACGGCCTTTTCAGCGAGGTCCACGAAGAGGTTGGTCACATCATCGTCGCGGACGTGAGTGTCGAGGGCGTCAAGGCGCTGCTCGCCCCCGACCGGGTCCGGTTGAACGACTTGATCGAGCGGAGGTATCCGTAGCGCGAGGCATCCGCCCTGCGGCCGCGCGGGTCGAACGCCGGGTGGCTGGGTCGGCGCAGAAGGGTTTCTACCGTAGTGCCGGAAGCGAGGGAAGCGCCGGCCCGCGTGGGTCGGCGATTCTCCAGCTGGGGACCCTAGCGCCGCGAGCGGGGCCGGCGGCTACCCGAGGAAAGCGCTCGGATGACGGCGCCCCAATTGTCGAACCAGGTCTCGAAGGCGGCGCGCAGTTGGGTCCTTCCCTGCTCGTCGGCCGCGCTGCGCAGAGCCTCCACGATCGCCGCCGTGGAGGGGCGAAGCCGGCGCTCGCCGAGCGGGGTCAGCTTCACGTAGACGAGGCGACGGTCCTTCGAGGAGCGGCGCGTGCGGACGAGGCCCGCCCGCTCCATCCGCCGGACGAGGGCCGAGGTCGTATTGATGGTGGCGAAAGTCTGGCGTGCGAGATCGCCGATGGTCAGGGGCTCGCCGAAGGGATTGCCGGCGAGCGTCAAGAGGGCGAACTGCTGCGCGGGCGTCAGGCCGCCCGCCGCCGGCTCGGCCGTGATGGTCTTCCGGACCGACTCGAAGAACCGCCGCAGGTGGGCCATGGTGCGGTAGGACTCCGAGAGACTCTGGGGCGTGACCACTGCCGAGATTATAGGGAGGCCCCGTCGCCGCGCTTTCTCGGCCGAGCGAAGGAACCCCGGCGCGGACAACGTGTGGCTCGACTCGCCAGACCCTTGCTGGAACAACCCCTTTGGGCACAATTCCCTGCATCTCGGCCGGTGTGCGTGAACCGTCTGAGCCAGAAACCCCTTGACTCCGGGCGGGAGACGGGACCTAGAATCATTCGATGCCATGAATAGTCGACGATGCGTAGTATTTCCTTCGCGGCTGTTCGGAATCCCACGGGCGTGAGGTGAGGTCTCGGCCCCTCCTGCTCGCGCCCGCCGGAAGTCTCGAGGCGGTCTCCGCCGCGCTCGACGCGGGGGCGGACGCCGTGTACGTGGGCCTGAAGGGCTGGAGCCGGGGCGGGGCGCGCCGGGAGCTCGACTGGGAGGAGCTCGTGGCCGCGCAGCAGGAAGTCGCCTCCGCCGGCCGGGCGCTCCATGTCGCGATCAACACCATCCCGAAGCCGGGGGAGCGCGCTCAGCTCTTCGAGCGCATCCCCGCCCTTCTGCACCTCGGGATCCAGACCGTCATCGTGAACGACATCGGGGTTCTGGCGGCGCTACATCGGCGCTTCCGCGACCTGCGCCTCACGGCCTCGATCGGCTGCGGTGCCCAGACGGTCGCCGATGCGGCCTTCTTCCGGGACCTGGGAGCTGCCGGCGTCGTGCTGCCGGCGACGGTGAGCCCGGAGGAGATGCGCGAGATCAGAAGCGTCAGCGGAGTGGCCGTCGAGATCATGGTTCACATGGTGGAAGAGTTCGTCCTGCTGGGGAAATGCTGGATGCCGAGCTATGTCCATCTGAAGCCTTCGCCCTTTCCGGCGCTGTTGCCTGTTCCGGCCGGGGACGGAGGCGACTCCCCGGAGGGTGCCCTGCGAGGGCTGCGGCAGACCGGAAGCATGAAACGGGGAGGCGTCGGAGCCTGCTTCCGAATTTGCCAGCAGCCGTGGGAGCTCTACGCGTCCGGGCGGCGCGTCGATGCGCGGCTCTTCCCCAGCCGACAGATCAGCCGGATCTCCGAGGTCGAGGCCTATGCCGAGGCGGGCGCGGACGTTCTGAAGCTTCAAGGGCGGAGCCTCCCGGTGGACCTCCTGGCGGCTCTCGTCCGCGGTTACCGGCATGCGATCGACGGCGAAGCGCTTCCGATCGCGCCTCGAGCCTCGGCCGAGTTGCCGGCGGCGTGGACGGTGGTCGGGCGATGAGGATCAGGCAATGACCGATCCGCCAGAGGGGAGTCGCTCGTCCGTGAGCGCGTTCGAGCTGAACACGACGATCGCAAACCTGCGGGATCTCAAGGAGTCGGACCTCTCGGACTACGACGCGGTGTACCTGGGCGACATCTACTGCCGGATCTACGAGAGGAACTTCCTCGAGCAACTTGGCGATCTGAGGGAAGGGCTCCGTCTTCTCAAGGACCAAGGCAAGCGGGCCTATGTGACGACCTACGCCGCGCCGCGCAACGACTTTCTGCCCAATGTGCGGAAGATGCTGGAAGCCTCGGCCGCCGCCGGCGCCGAGGCCGTCGAGATCCACAACCTGGGCATCCTGAAGATCGCCCACGACGAGTTCCCCGAGCTCCCCGTGCACATCGGAGGCTTCGCGAACCTCTACACCGGCGCCGGCGCCGAGGTCCTGCGCGGGTTCGGCGCGGTCCGCTTCACTCCCAACTACGAGCTGAGCCTGGACGAGATCCGCGAAATTGAGACCGCCTGCGATGCGCCCATGGAGATCCTGGTACACGGCAAGATCCCGCTCGGGATTTCGGATTATTGCTTCTTGCTGGAGTACGAGGAGAAGTGGGGAATCCGGTGTCCGGACCTCTGCCAGAAGGAGCTGTTCCTCAAGCAAGGCGACTGGGCCATGAAGTCGGTGGGCAAGGGGATCTTGAGCGGCAAGGACGTGTGCATGCTGGAGCACTTGCCCCGACTCTTCGGTGACGGCCACCGGTACTTCCGGATCGAGACTCTCTCGGAGAGTCCAGCGTACCGTCGTGAGATCGCGGCGGTGTACCGCGCCGCGCTCACGGCGGCCGCGGCCGGCGGCGGCGCGTTGGAGGAGAGCTGGTGGGAGACGCTTCGGCGGCATGCCCAAATCGGCCTGTGCAATGGCTTCTACTTCGGGAAGAGCGGAATGGACTATGCGGGCATCCGGCCGGACTCGTTGGGGTCCTTGCTGACGATCTCCCGTGTGGAGTCGTAAGAGAGGAGCGGCGTCATGGTTGAACTTCTGGCACCGGCGGGCAATCTGCCAATGGTCGAGGCGGCCGTCGTCGGCGGTGCGAACGCAATCTACGTGGGTCCTCGCGGATGGAGTCGGCGGCGCGACCAATACGAGCTCTCCGACGACGAGGTGCAGGCTGCCATCCAAATCGCTCACGAAGGCGGCGCGAAACTGCGGGTGGCCTTCAACACGAACATGCAGTCCCACGAGATCGCTCCGATGCTTCGCAAGATGGAGCGTTTCGTATCGCGGGGGGTGGATGGGGCGATCATGACCGACATCGGCGCCATCGCGGAAGTCCACCGGCGGTTCCCCGATCTCACCATCCACGCCTCGATCGGCGCCAATATTCTGAACGACGAAGACGTCCGCTTCTACCGCTCGATCGGCGTTTCGCAGGTCGTGGCGGACACGAAGCTGACGCTCCGGGAGCTGTCTTCGCGTAAGGAACAGATCGACGTCGGAATCGAGATCCTGATCCACGCCAACAAGTGCTACACGTACCTCGGAAAATGCTGGATGTCTCCTTACCACCGGCTCGAGCGCACCGCGGACCCCTTCGGGAAGGATCTCTTCAAGGGGAGTCCCAACCGCGGCGGTCTGGACTATCGCGTCTGCCTCGAGTCCTGGGAGCTCTACAGCGGCGGGCAGATGTGGGAAAAGAGCGTGGCCCTGAAGAACGAGGCCTTCTTCCTCCTGGCGGACATCCCCCAACTGATCGATCTCGGAGTGGAATGCCTGAAGGTTCAGGGGCGCGAATACCCCGTGCCCCTCGTCGAGCGGATGGTCAGGTTCTACCGGGACTTGATCGACACGTACATCGCCTTCCCGAAGGACGAGACCTTCGACCTCGCACCCTGGCAGGCGCGCCTCGCTTCGATCCAGGCTCAGCGAGACACGGCGCGCTCCGACGGAACCCGACTGCTGCTCGCCGAGGCACGCCAGCCGGTGCCGTCGCTTCCGCTTGCGAGCGAGATGGCTTCGCCACCGGCACGTGGCTCGGCCAAAGGGCCTCGACCGCCCGCCTGATCGGTCGCGGCGCGTTCGCTCCCGCGGCGGGCGCCTCCTCCCTCGACTACCTCGGGAGACTTCGCGCGCCGAGAGCCGTAGGCCGCGAGCCGTCGATTGACCGAAGCGGCTTCCCATGAAGAGTCGAGGGCATGTTGTGGTCGGCGCGCTGCTGGCGTTGGGGTTTCTTGCGGCGCAACGATCGGCCGAGGTGAAGCAGGACGTCGAGCTCCGAATCGGGGAAATCGACTCCCTGAGTGGCGTGATGGCGGCCCAGGGAACCGCGGTGCACGAAGGGGTCTTCTACGCGATCGCCGAGGCCAACGGCCTCGGCGGAATCGACGGTCGCCGGGTGACGCTGATCACGAGGGACGACGGCGGCCGCCCGGAGGAGGCGGTGACGGCAGCACTGGATCTGGCCTCGCGCGAGCAGGTCAGCGCCCTGGTGGGTGGCTACGCCGACAGCATCGTGGGTCCGGTGGCGCAGCTGGCGCAGCGGGAGCGCATCCCGTATGTGGCGAGCTCCTCGCTCGACCAGCGACTGACACAACGCGGGAATGCGTACTTTTTCCGGATCAGCCGGCTGGAGCCGTTCGTCGATGCCACGACGGCCGTGCCCCTGGAGCTCTCGCCCGTCAAGCAGGCGGCGATCCTCTTCTCGAGCACGCCGGGTGCCACCCAGCTCGCCCGGCTCCAGAAGGAACGGCTCGAGGCCCGCGGGGTGCGAGTCTCCGCCATCGAAAGCTTCCAGACGGGAACCCCCGATTTTCTTCCTCTCCTCGCCCGGTTGAGGTCGAGCGGGGCGCAGCTGCTGCTGATGGACGGGTTCTTCGCGGACAACCTCGTTCTCCTCCGGCAAGTCCACGGGCCAACCGTTCCCGTCCTGCCCGTCGTCGGGGCCTTTGGAATGGAGTTCCCCGACCTCATCCAGCGGCTCGGCTCGCTCGCGGAGTTGGCGATGGGAGCGGTCGCCTGGGAGCCCGGGATGTCGCTCTCCGGGGACCTGGAAGGAAGCCGCGTCTACGAGGCGGGCTTCATCAAGCAGTTCCGTCATCCCCCGGCGCCTCTCAGCATGTATGGCTACACGGCGACGCGGGCGGTTCTGGCGGCGCTGGAGAAGGTGTCCCGCCCTTCTGCGTTGCCCGCGCGGGACGCGATCCGCGACGCGCTCGCCCGAACCGACCTCAAGCTTCCGCTCGAGCATCTTCGGTTCGACGAGCACGGGGATCCGCTGCACTACGAAGTCGGCATCTTCCAGATCCAAAATGGTCGGCACGTCCTTCTCTATCCGCGCGACCGGGCCACCGGGAAGATGATCGGGCCGGAGCCGTGAACAAGAAGACCGCCTCGAGGGCCCCGACGAAGGAGTCGCGTCGAGAGAGGAGGAGGATGACCCGAAGAGTGAGGCCGAGCCGCGGGCCCGAAGACGAGGCAGAGGTCGCCTCGCCCGACGAGATGGCGAGCAGGATCGATCGCGCCCGTCTCGAAATCGACGCGATCGACCGCGCGATCGTTCGGCAACTCGCAATTCGCGCGGGCGTCGTCGCGAAGATCGCGAGGATCCGTGGAGCCGAGAGGAGGGATCCGAAACGGGAGCGAGAGGTGGTCCGGAACGCGGTTCGATTCAATCGGCGGACGGCCCGGAAATACCGTTTCGGTTACCCGGATGGCCTCGTCGCCGACATCTTCAAGGTCATCCTGAAGGCCGGAGGGGCCGTCCAGGCCGAGGCACTCGCTCTCGAAAAAGGTATTCGCGCCCGATCGGGTGACGGCCGGCCGCGTCGCGTGAGACGCCGTCGAAGGGAGAAGTTAGTGTGATCCCCCGCGGACCACGGGGTCTTACAATGGGCAACGGTGAAGGATCCCGAGTCCGTTTTCGATGCACGGACGCTCGCGAGGCTGGATCGCTGGCGTAAGGCTCGGTCCCTGTTCCTGCGGCCGGACACTCCGGAAGCCGAGCGGGCGCTCGCCGAGGCGCTGGAGAAGCGGTGGCTCCGCGCGCAGGTCTACGGCCGCGCCCGGCGGGTCCTGGTCGACCGGATTCCGACCTTGCTGAACGACCTGACGGAGCGGATCGGCCCCGCGGCCGAGTACGTGCGGGTCTCTCCCGAGGACATCAACCAGACCAAGTGGGACGCCGTCGGCAACCTGATGCCGCTGCGCCAGGCCTGCGGGCAAGTCCGCGCGTTGTGGCTGCTCGATGCACTGCGATCCGGAAGTTTCTTCGTCGAGTTCCAGCCGATCTTCGACCTTCGAACGGGCGAGCCGATGGGCTTCGAGGGGCTGCTGCGCGCGAGGTCGGCGGATGGGACGCCGCATCTGGCCGCGGAGATCTTCCCGGCTGCGGCGGTGCTCGGAATCGAGCTGGCGTTCGAACGACTCTCCTGGGTTACGGTGCTGGAAGCGGCGCAGCGCCTGCCGGCGGACACGATGATCTTTCTGAACGTCAATCCCCAGCTCTTGGTCAGCACCGACTCTTCGCTCGCGCGTCTCGGGGAGGAAGCCGAAAGGATGGAATTCCCGTACGCCCGCCTCGCCCTCGACCTGGTGGAGATCGAGCGGATCGAGTCGCTCGAGCGCCTGCAGCAGGCCCTCGCCGTCCCGCACGACCTGGGAGTGTCGATCGCTCTGGACAACGTGACCTCCGGCTACGGGACGCTCAAGTACTGCTCGGGCCTGGCTCCCCGCTGGATCAAGGTCGACAGCGAGATCACACGCAACATCGGGCGCGACCCGCAGCGCCGGGCCATCCTGCAGCTGCTGGCCCAGGTGGCACGCGAGGCCCGCGCGGGATTGATCGCCGAGGGAATCGAGGAGGGCGAGGACCTCGACGTGTGCGTCGAGGAGGGAGTCTTCGCGGCGCAGGGCTACTTTCTGGCCCGCCCCTCGGTCGACACGGCCGAGGCCTCGGAGCAGTTCCGCGCCTGGCTGGGCTCCCGGAAGGGCCTGGCGGACCCGGACCTGCCGCCGGCTCCGGCGGCCGGACAGCTCGAGCCCGGGAGCGATTTCTGAGCCGTCCCGCTGCCGGGGCGGAGCAGGAAGGGGCGCCGCTGGAAACCGTGCGGCTGGATGTCTGGCTCGACGTCGCCTGCGTGTGCTCGACGCGCTCCCAGGCGAAAGTCGCCTGCGATGGGGGAAAGGTGGACGTCAACGGGGAGCGCGCTCGGGCGCACCGCGCCATCCGCGTGGGAGACCGGCTCACGGTGACGACCGGAAGCGGCGGCCGTCGAGAGCTTCTCGTCCTGGCCCTGGCCGATCGCTCGATCCCGCGCCGGGAAGCCCGGGCGCTGTATGAGGACCGAACGCCGTCGCCCTCGCCGCAGGTGCTCGAGGCGCGTCGACTGGACCGCATGCTCGCCCCCCGGGACGAGGGGGGCCGGCCCGACCGCAGGCAGCGGCGAGAACGAAGGCGCCGGAAGGGGTGGTAAGGGCAGCGCGGAAGGCTAGACTGTCTCCATGAGCTTCGAAATTCTCTGTCCCTGTTGCAACGCCCGGCTCAAGGTCGATGCCGACTTGAAGGCGGTGATCGACCATGAGGCGCCGAAGACGCCGCGCAAGTTCGCGTCGGTGGACGACGCGGTGGGGGCGCTCAAGTCGCAGGATGTCGAGCGGGAGAAGAAGTTCGCAGCCTCCGTCGAAGCGGAGAAGACGAAGAAGGACGTCCTGAATCGCAAGTTCGAGGAGCTCTTTCAGAAGACGAAGGGAGATTCCTCGAAGCCCGTTCGCGATATCGACCTGGACTAGCGCCCGCCGCCGCCGTGAGGGTCGCGGTCTTTGGCTCGAGCCTGCCGAAGGAAGGGGAGCCGGCCTACGAGACGGCGCGCGACCTCGGCCGTGAGATCGCGCGCCGGGGGGCGGGAGTGGTTTGCGGCGGATACGGCGGCGTCATGGAGGCGGTCTGCCGCGGAGCGGCCGAGGCCGGCGGGAAGTCGACGGGCGTCGTTCTGCGCGGAAGAGGCGAGCCGAATCGCTTCGTGACCGAGGCGATCGCCGTCGAAGATCTTTCGGAGCGCCTGCGCCACCTGCGCGATCTTCCGGACGCCTGGATCTTCCTTCCGCGCGGCCTCGGGACGATGCTCGAGCTCGTCTGGATCGCCGAGTCGATCGTGAAGGGAGAAACGCGGCCCCGACCCTTCGTGTGCCTGGGCTCCTTCTGGGGCGCGACGGTCTCGACGATCCGGTCGGAGGCGGCGGGCTCGGGAGTGTCCGCACTGACGGCCGCGGTGCGGTTTGCCGAGGGCCCGGCAGAAGCCGCGAGCCTCGCGTTGTCCGAGAGTCGGTCCTCGAAGGCATAGTTTCCGCTCGGAACCGATCGGGAGGCGAATTGCGAGAAATTCGATTGCAGGGAGCCCTGGCGGTCCTCTTCGTCCTGGCGGCCGCGCGGCCGGCTCAGGCCTGGATCTACTCGGAGCACCGGGCGATCACGGCGCGCGGGATCGACACCCTCGACCCACAACACCGAGGGGCTCTGGACAACCTCTGGGCGGAGGCGCGCGTGGGGTACACGACCCGCCTCTGCGCGGCGCCCGAGGCCGGCGACCAGGGGAAGAAGCCGGAATGCGTCGACCTGGCGGCCTGGCCGGCGATCGCGGGCGACCACTCCTGCTCGCCACAGGACATGCTGCACACGATCCTCGAGAGCGAATGGATCCTCAAGGTCGCGGCGGTCGCGTCCAGGACGGAAATGGCTCTGGCGAAGGCGAAGACCGAGAGCGAGCGCCGCAACGCCCAGATGAACGGGGACCTCGGCCTCGAGAGGGCCGACGAGGAGTACAGCACCCGCGCGTTGGGCAGCAACGCCCACTTCCTGCTGCCGCGGTCGGCAAGCACCGACCCGAAGCAATATGCCGCCGAGTCGCTCCACCCTGGCGCCGAGCCCAATGCCATTGCGCTCTACGTCGTGTTTCATGTGGCCGCGCTGCACCGCGCCGCCCGTCTGCTCGAGGGGAGTCCCTCGGCGCCGGAGCGGGCCGCCGACATTCGCATGACCCTAGCCCTGGAAGCCTTTGCGGTCCACTTCTTGGAGGACTCCTTCGCGGCGGGCCACATCGCGGGTTCCTGGGGCTCAGCGCCGGAGCGCAAGGGAACGCACGACTACTACAACGAGCAGGGCCTCGACACTGAGACCTGGAAGCACGAATCGATGTTGGTCTTCGGGGACGGCCACATGCGGCCGTCCGACCTCGAACGGGCGGGCGAAGCGGCGCGCCGGAGCTTGACGGAGGTCCTCGATGCCGCGAAGCCGGAGTCGGAGACCCATCGGACCGCCGCCGCGGCGATGATCTTGCCGGAGGTGCTGGCGGGTTCCTTCGACGTCTGCAAGGCAATGCGCATGCCCGACTGGGTGATCCCGACCTCGGTGAACTCCGATCTTGCCGAGGTCCTTCTCTGGACGCCGATCCCGTTCCGCGGGCCGGGCTTCGCCTCGCTTCCGCGCTTCCGGGCGGAAATCGGCACCTTCATCGGTGTGGCGAGCGGTGTCACGGGCGAGAGCGCCGACGGCGGCTTCGTGGCGGGAGGGAGCGGCGGCTTCCTCGGTGCCCTGGATGTGGGGTTGCGCCTCGGCCTGGGCCTGGACGCTCTGCTCGGAGACGGGGGAGACGGGCTGATCTTCCTCCAGGCGGGCATCCAGATGAGCACGCGGTCCACGGGTGGCTGCGACCCCTATTGCCTGAACGACCCGCTGCTGCAGCAGTTCGTCCCTGGCGTTCCGGCTCGCACAGGCCTTTCCTTCCGGCTGCGCTTGCCGTTTTGGCTGATTCCGGGAGACCTGATCGCCGCGGCTCCCGTCCTCGCCTTCGCCAACCCGAGGCTGCTCGAGAAGATGGGGATCACGGCGGCCGACGGCGGGCTCATTCCCTGGCAGACCAAGCTTTCGACCCCGGTCGGCCGTCTGCAGTTTGTCTTCGGGCGGGAGGTGGCCGTCCAGCTCTATGGGTACGGGGCGGAAAAGGATGCCTTTCTGGCGATCAACCCCAATGGACCCGGAGGCCAGCCGGTCGTTACGCCCGTGGCTCTCCGGTCGATCGAGTGGGATTTCCCCGTGCTCGAGATTCGCCCGTTTCGCGAGTATGGAACCCGCTACACTTTTGCCGCCTTCGTGCAGGTCGGTGCCGGGTTCGACAGACCCTTGAGCGCGGAGTCTCTCGTGCCGGGACGGCCGCTCCCCGAACTGAAGACCCGTTACTTCGGCTACATCCGGGTCTTCTTCGACGGCCGGCGCTACTTCTGACGAATCCGTCAGGAGCCCTGGGGCGCGAGAGTCCGGTAGCCCATCTCGCGGAGGATGGCGACCCGCCGGGCCAGAGGAGGGTGCGTCGAGAGAAGGCCGGAGAGCAGCCCCTCCGCTTCGGCGCCCGTGCGGCCGCGCGGGTCGGCGATGCACAGGTGCGCCACGCCCTGCTTGATGGAGGGCGTCGGCTCGACCGCGGCATCGATCTTCTCGAGGGCCGAGGCTAAGGCGAGCGGATTGCGGGTCAGCTCGGCGCCGGAAGCGTCGGCGAGGTATTCGCGCTCGCGCGACACGGCCATCGCGACAAGCCGCGCGACGAGCGGGGCCAAGAGGATCGACACCAGCCAGAGAGCGAAGAAGACGAGGCCGAGGAGGCCGCGTCCGCCGTCGCGGCCGCGTTGCGGCCGGCGGCCCCCTCCCCACCAGAGGCCCCGCCGCGTCCAGTCGGACATGAGCAGGACGGCTCCGGCCAGCGCGGCGACGACCGTCATCAGGCGAATGTCGTAGTTACGGACGTGCGACATCTCGTGCGCGATCACGCCCTGCATCTCCTCCCGGTTGAGCTTGTCCAGGATTCCCCGCGTCACGGCGATCGAGGCCTTCTGCGGGCCGGGGCCGGTCGCGAAGGCATTCGGGTCCCCGTCCGGGATCAGGTAGACCCGGGGCTTCGGCACACCGCCGGCGATCGCCATTTCCTCGACGACGTTATCGAGCGCCTTCTGCCGCGGGTCCGCCAGGTCGAGTGGGAGGGCGTTGGCCGAATCGAGGACCGCTTGGTCCCCGTCGTGCAGCGACCACCAGGCCGAGAGGCCGCCGAAGGCGAGCGCGCCCAAGGTGCAAATCGGCACGCCGGGAGAGCCCCCGCCGCCATAGAGGAAGGCGTCGGCACCGATGCCGAGGAAGGCGAGGAAGAGCACGAAGCCGGCGAGGAAGAGCCGCGTGCGCCGGAGGTTGCGCCTCTGCTGATCGTAGAGGTTGAGCGGAACCATGTGCGCTGGCGCTTCGGGCGAGGTCGTGAGCCGGCCCTCGCGTCCAACCCCTAACCCCTAACCCCTAACCCCTCGCCCCTGCTACTGCGGCCGCACGCTTAGGTCCACTTTCGGCACTTCCCGTTCGGCCGCCTCGCGGATCTCGTAGAGCTCGACCGGCTGAAACTTGAAGGTTTGGGCGATGAAGTTGTCCGGGAAGATCTGCTGGGCCGTGTTGAAGCGCGTGGCCAGATCGTTGTAGAACTGCCGCGCGAACCCGACCTTGTTTTCGGTGGAGGCGAGCTCCTCCATCAAGGCGCGCACGCTCTCGTTGGCCTTGAGGTTCGGATAGTTCTCGGCCAGGGCGAAGAGGCGAGAAAGAGTCTGGGTCAGCTGGTTCTCCTTCTCGGCCGTGTCCGCCACACCGTGGGCCGCCGCCGCGGTATTCCGGGCCGCGATGACCTTTTCGAGCGTGTCCTGCTCAAACTGCATTTCGCCCTTGACCGACGCGATCAGGTTCGGGATCAAGTCGTGCCGCCGCTTCAGCTGCACGTCGATCTGCTTCCATCCGTTGGCCACCTGGTTCTTGAGCGAGACCAGGTTGTTGTAACGCCAGATTGCCCAGATCGGGCCCAGAACGACGAGGAGGACGAGGAGGAAGAGGCAACCGCCGAAAACGCCCATATGTGCTCTCGCCTAGATGCTACGAAAGGAAAGGCCGCGGGGTTCGCTTCTGGCACCTCGGTGCCGGTCGAAGACACCCGGTCGAGCTCGGCTCATTCGGACGGCCCCCGTGGAGCGGCTAGGCATTCAAGCCTTGCCTCAGCTCCCGCGCGAGGATCTCGACGGCGGAGCGCGTCCCCCCGGTCATCTTCTCCTTCCAGACCGTCTCCGTTTCGAAGCGCCGGTCCCCGATCGACTCCGCCCAGGGTCGCAGCGCCGCGTCGAGCTCGCTCGCGGACCAGACGTCGCCGCCTCGGCTTCGGATCATTGCGATCACATAGGGCACGATCCGGATGAACGCCCGGAGCGCCGTCGAGCTCTTGATCGAGTACTTCCGGCCGGCGAAGGCCGTGGGGAAGGCCTTCGCAGCCGCCTTGAAGTAGTTTAGGAAGAAGCGCCGGGCGTTCTCGCGAAACTCACGCGCGATGCGGCCGCCGGCGGCATCCATCGCGGCGAAGACGTCGCGCAGCTCGTCGGCGAGAGACGCCTGCGTGACCGACCCCTTCCCGATGCCCAGGACCTTGATCTGCCCTCGCAGGGGCGAGGAGTCTTCCTCGTTCAGGGCGCGGATGATGTCGTGCGCGGCGGCGAGGTTGTTGTCCCGGTAGAGCCGGCGCCCGGAAAGCGAGATCAAGTGGGAGGGGTTCAGCTTCGTGTGCTTGCTGTTGATCGTGACGAAGAGCTCCACGACCTGATCGGCGGTCAGGTTGTCGAAGACGACGGCCGGGACCTGGAAATCCTTCAGGTTGTGCTTCTCGGCGAGCTGATGGAGGGCCAGGAGCCGGTGCTGGCCGTCCAAGGCCCGCAGGATTCCCGACTCGTCGGGCAGTTTCAGGGATCCGGCGTCGGAGCGTCCACTGGACGGCGTGAAGTCGAGCCGCTTCTCGGAGACGAGGAGAACGCTGCCGGGTATCGCCGGCAGAGTCCCGGAATCGGCGCACTGGAGGTAGTAGGAGACCAGCTCCTCGATCTTCCTCTGAATGATCGGGCGCTGAAAGGCGTGCTCGGAAGCGGAGATCTTTCTTTCCAGAAACTCCCAATTGACGCGGCCACCCTCCTTGCCCTTGCGGCGGTGGCCGCGGGTCGTCTGGGTTTCCGGGCCGAAGGAGAGCACCTCGAACCCGACCAGGGATTGCAGGTCGGCCCCCGAGAGGAGCGCTTCGTAGAAGCGCACGCCGAATTGATTGAGCCGGAGCGAGGGAACAGAGAGCATCCTGACCCCCCTTTTCGCGGGGGCATTATATGAAAGGGTAAATTCCGCCTTTTCCCTCGGCTTAGGGGGGCGAAACGGCCCGCCAGTCGGGCGCGCCAGCCATCTTCTCGTGCATCTGGGAGGCGCCGGCGAGGATCCCCTTGAGCTCGCTCGTCAGCACCCGCTCGAGCTCCGGAAGCGAGTTCGGATCGGCCAGGGGCACGGAGCACTCGATTTGGGTCTGGCCGAGCGACGCGAAGAAGGGAGAGGGGCGTCGAGTCCAGTCCGCTTCGTTTCGCCGGTGCTTGGTCATCAGAAAGGCGGCGAGGCGTCGCTCGTCCCAGGGCTCGGTGAGCGTCCAGCGGAAGTTCGCCCGAGCTCCCTTGTGCTGCACCTCGGGCGTCTCGCTCGCCAGGGCAATCGACATAGATTTCATTTAAAGATAGCATCCGCGTCACAACGAACGCCACCGTGAAGGCCGCCCTTGCGACTTGTCTGGCGCTGTGTCTGGCCCGTGCCGGGGCTGCGGCAAGCCCCGACGAGCGCGTTTATCCCTCCCATTTGATGGTCGACCAGGACGTCGTCGTGACGTCCCGGATCACGGGCATCGTTCAGGACGTCCTGGTCGATCGGGGAGCGGCCGTGGGGAAGGACGAACCGATCGCCCGGCTTGAGTCCCGTGAGTTCATCGAGGACGTCCGGGAAGCCAAGGAGCAAATGGAGCTGTCCAAGCTCGAGTATGAACGGGCCAAGTCCCTCTCGGAGGGCAAGGTTCTGAGCGCCTCGGACCTGGACGAGAAGAAGGCGCAGTACGCGGTGGCCATCGCGCGCTGGGAGAGGGCGAAGGCGCAGCTCGATTACACGGTGATTCGGGCTCCCTTCGCCGGAACGATTACGGAGAAGTACGCCAGGCCAGGCCAGAAGGTCATCGAGGATCGTGCCGAGCCGCTCTTCAAGATCACCGCCTCGGAGCCGCTGCTCGCGCGCGTCTACCTGCCGGAGGAGGACCTTCTCTCGGTGCATCGCGGCGACGGGGTGGAGATCACTCTGGACCGTTTCCCCAAGACCCGCGTCAGCGGGGTCGTGCAGTTCATCAGCCCGACGGTCGATGCAGCGAGCGGCACCTTTCAGGTCATCGTGCGCGTCCGCAAGGACCCCTCGCAGCCCGAGGTGCGGCCCGGGGTGGCCGTCAAGATCCGATTCCCGGGCCCGAAGCGCTCCTGATCTCATGGCCGGCCGGCGTCCCCGCGCCTCGCGGAAGCTGCGCGACACGATCGATCGGGTTCTGATCCACGACATCAAGAACATGGGATTCCGGCTCGAGATGCTCCGGTCCAATCTCGAGGAGCACTACGGCGAGCCCGACTTCAAACGGTCGGTTCAGGAACTTCTCGCGTCGACCGTGGATCGGCTCGATCGGATCGTCGGCCGCTGGTCGGCCCACGAAGACGCCGTGCTGATCAAGGTCGCCCTCGACGTCAACGGCTTGATTCGCGACGTGGCCGCCGCGCCGGGCCGACGGACGGGCCGGGATGCCGGTCGCGGCGCGCTTTCCCTGGCACTGGGCCAGGTTCCCCCGGTCTGGGGCGATCCGTACTATCTGCGCGACGCGCTCGCGAGCCTGATCGACAACGCGCTCGAGGCCGCGGCCGGGCCTTCTGCCAAGGTCCTGGTGCGGAGCTTTCCGACGGGAGGGGCCAAACGCGGCCGCGCCAACATCGAGATCATCGACAACGGCCCGGGAATGTCGCCCGAGTTCGTCCGGGATCGCCTCTTTCAGCCGTTTCAGACGACCAAGCCGGACGGCGTCGGACTGGGCGTCTTCACGGCCAGCCAGATCGTGCGCCATCACCGCGGCACGATCCGAGTCCGCAGCGCGCCGGGAGAGGGCACGGTGGTCCGGGTCAGCTTCCCGGCGGTCCGGCCCGAGCCGTGATCGCGTCGGGCACAGATCCCGGACGGATCCTCATCGTCGAGGACGATCCCTTTCTCTTAGAGCAGCTCACCTGGGCGCTCAAGGGAACCTTCTCGGTCACGGGCGCGCGCGACGCGGCCGAGGGCCGGGCGCGGCTCGACACGTGCCCGGACGTTTGCCTGTTCGACCTTCGATTGCCTCCGTCGAATACCGTGGAGGAGGGGTTCGGGCTGCTGCGGGAAGCGCGGCGCCGCGATCCCGACGCCACCGTCATCGTGATGTCGGGCGAGACGGAGCGGAGCGAGGCCTTGAAGGCGATCGAGCTCGGCGCCTTCGATTTCTTCCGCAAACCGGTCGACGCGGCCGAGCTGCAGGTGATCCTCGGCCGGGCGCTCGAGCGACGGCGCCTCCTGGCGGAGAATCGGGCCCTTCGAATCGATGCCAAACCGGCCGGGCCGTTCGATCGGCTGGTGGGGCAGAGCGCACCGATGCGGCGGCTCCTCGAGGACATCCGCCGCGTCGCCCCCTCGGACGCCACGGTCCTGATCGTCGGGGAGAGCGGCACGGGCAAGGAACTCGTCGCGCACGCGATTCACGACGGCAGCCCTCGGGCCAATCGGCCCTTCGTGGCGGTCAACGCCGCGGCCCTGCCCGAATCGCTCGCGGAGTCGGAGCTCTTCGGGCACGACAAGGGCGCTTTCACCGGCGCCGTGTCGTCACGGCCGGGGCGGTTCGAGCTCGCGAGCGGCGGGACCCTGTTCCTAGACGAGATCGGGACCCTTTCGCCGGCCGTCCAGGCGAAGCTTCTTCGAGCGATCGAGTCCAAGGCGATCGAGCGCGTGGGGGGGCGCCGAACCATATCGGTCGATCTTCGGCTGATCTCCGCGACGAACGAAGATCTCGAGGCTCGTGTCGCCCAAGGCGGCTTCCGCGAGGATCTCTACTATCGCGTCAATACGATCGCTCTGCGAATCCCGCCGCTGCGCGAGAGGCTCGAGGACCTGGCGCCGTTGTGCGACCACTTCCTCGCGAAGTTCGGGGAGCGCCACCGCCGGGCTGGCCGCCGTTTGGCGCCTGCCGTTCTCGACCGATTCAAGGAGCATCCCTGGAAGGGCAACGTCCGGGAGCTCGAGCACACGATCGAGATGCTCGTCCTCTTCTCCGACCGGAGCGAGATCGGCCCCGAGGACCTGCCCCGGGTATTTCGCGGTGGTGCCTCGCCCCCGGCGGCCGCCATGGCAGGTGTTCCGTTCGCGAAGGCGGTCGAGGAATTCGAGCGCAAGCTGCTGGCAGACGCGATCGCGCAAGCGGGAGGCGTCAAGGCGGAGGCTGCCCGCAGGCTCGGCCTCGACGCAAATCAGATCAAGTACCTGTGCCGCAAGTATGCCCTCTGACATCGGGGTTGAAGATTTCAACCAAAAGGTGAAAAGTTTCTCAAGACCCGCACTTGTGCGATTACGAGCTCGACCGCAACCTCCTCGAAAACCAGTGAGTTAGGAAGGCGGCCGTGCCGGCCGGAGTTGGTCTGCTTCTTGCCCTCCTTGATGGCAACCAGAAGGAGGCCAACATGGCGAACGAAGTCAGGATCAAGCTCACGGACGAGCAGAAGGCGAAGATCAAGGAAGCCACGGGCAAGGAGATGCCGGAGATCCGGGTAGGCAGCCTCGGCGAGAACCCGGCCGTTTCGGCCAACACGGTCGCCGCGAGGACGATGCACCCGGCTCGGGCTGGCCAGGCGATCTCGGCCAGAGCGTCGGTGCATGCCGCCAAGTCGATGGTGGCGGCGAAGGCGACGCGGGCGCACAAGGTCATCGCGGCCAAGGCGACGCGGGCGCACAAGGTCGTCGCGGCCAAGGCGACGCGGGCGACCAAGATGGTGGCGGCCAAGGCGACGCGCGCGACCAAGATGGTCGCGGCCAAGGCAACGCGCGCGGCTCGGATCAACGCGGCCAGGGCAACGCGGGCGACCAAGGTCGTCGCGGCCAAGTCGACGAGGGCCACCAGGGCCACGAGGTCCAATCCCGTTGCCCAGTAGTTGGGAGAAGGTTCCGGTTGCTCGAGGCGCCCCGCCGTTGCGGCGGGGCGCTTCTCTTTTCACCAGACCACGGTCTGGATCCAGCGCCGGAGCACTCGCCAGACGTCGGCGAGAGGCGAGGCGCGCTTTCCGATGATCTTCGCCTTGCCGGCCATGCCCGGGTGGAGAGTCCCGTCCAGATTGTCGAACTCGGCTCTCGCGACGAACCGGTCGGGGCGAAAACTCGGCGCCGGCGGCTCTCCCGCGGAGGTCATCGTCGCGGGCTGCGACAGCGTGGCCGCCGAGACCGAGACCACTTGACCGCGCGCGGGACGCAGCGGCCGACCAAGCAACATCGCCGAAACGCGCTCACCTGGCTCGACCTCGTCCAGTCTTCGCTCGGAGAAATACAGGTCGGCGCGCAGCTTGCGGCAATCGCCGACCTCTGCAAGCGCCGTTCCGGCGGTCACGAACCGGCCCTTCAGGTCTTGCAGGCGCGGAGTCAGGACGGTTCCTGCAATGGGACTGCGCAGCAAGAGCCGATCCTGCCGCGCCGCGTCGCTGCGTAGCGCCGAATCGACCGAGGCGCCGCGCCGTTCCGCCGCATAGGCCTCGGCCGGCTGGCTCGACCCCCGGGCGCGGCTGGCCTGCTTCGCGAGCCGCTGCTGCTCGGCCTCCAACTCGAGCCCCAGCGTCCGGGCCGAGGGACTGGCGAGTCGGAAGACCGGCTGCCCCGCGGCGACGTTGTCGCCCTCCCGGGCGAGGACCTCGGCGACGACGGCGTCCTCTGGCGCCTCTAGGGCCACCTGCACGGCCGGGCGAAGGAGGACGTCGGTTCGGATCTTGCGGTGCGTCCAGGGCACGAGCAGGAGGACGAGTAGAAGGGCGGCGGCGGCGGCGAGCGGCTTTCGGCTTCGAGGCGACATGATCAGGTCCTTCTTGTCGAGGTAGAAGAGGCGAGCGGTCCGGGTGACCAGACGCACGCGCTTGCGAAAGAGACGCAGCATCGTGAGCACGAGGAGCAAAACGGCGAGGTTCGGAAAGTACTTCGAGTAGAAGTTGTGGAAGAGACCGCCGATCAACGTCATCAGGACGCCCAGGTAGATCATGGCGAGCGGACCGTAGATCCAGAAGATCCGCCGCTTCCGGCGCGATACCTCCGGGACTTCGACGGGGAGGCGCAGGACCTTCCTCTGGAAGAGGGCGCCGAGGTATTGGAGCGACTCCTCGCGCAGCTCGGGAATCTCGATCAGGCTCGTCAAGGCGTAGTAGCCGTCGATCTTGATCAGCGGATTGATGTTGAAGAAGACCGTGGAAATGCCCGTGAAGAGCATCGTCTTGTAGGCGAAATCGTGAAGGAAGGTGTCGGGATAGGAGATGACCCATAGCAGGGTGGCCGCCGAGCAAATGAATCCTTCGATGTAGATGCCCGCGGTCGTGACCCACAGGCGGTGCCATTTGCTTTCGAAGAGTAGGGAATCGGTCGTGTCGCAGTAGAAGGCCGGGGTAATGACGTAGAGCAGCGCAATACCGATGTCGTGCACCTCTCCGCCGTAGATCTTGGTGGCGTAGGCGTGTGAAAACTCGTGGATGCATCCGATGATCGACAGCAGCAGGAAGAACTGGATGGCGTCGAGGAGCGGCTTTGCGAGGAAGGCGTAGAGCTCGATCGTGCCAGCCCAGATCGGGTGCCAGTGGCGAACGAAAATGCTCACTGTCCAGATCGCGGCGAGACACCAGGCGGCGACGACCGGCGGCGTCCAGATCCAGCGCACGTAGCGGACGGTGCGGTTCAAGAACCGGTCGGGGTCGAGAACATGGAAGGGAATGAAGAAAATGTTGCGTCCCTCGGCCTTCTCCTCGGCGGCGCGCTGGCGAGCCGTCTTGGCCGTGGCGAGGAGAGCGAGGTTGCGCTCGGCCACGCCTTGCTCGATGAGCTCGACCTTGCGCAGCATCTCCTCGAAGTCGAGGATGAGCTGCAACTCGATGGTCTCCTTGGGGAACTGGCGGCGGTACTCCTCGAGGATTTCGGTTCGGGTGCGCGTCCCATCGAAGAGCTGGATCAAGCCCCACTCCGATTCGCCGAAGTTGTAGTACTTGATCGTCTCGGGGTTCTTGACGACCCACGTGCCCTCGCCCAGCTGGACGACCCGTCGGATGACGAGGTCCTTGCGCAGCGCGGGTCGGTCGCCCGCGACCCCATGCCGTTCCGCCAGCGCCGCCGCCGTGCCTCCGGAACGAGCGGCGAGAAAACGCCCGGGCCGAGGCGCGGCGCTCACGGCAGCAGGGGCCAGATCCTTCTCCAGAGGTACCGGACGGGTTTTCGCAGCAGGAGGGTCGCGATGCTTCGCCGGCCGGCCCACACCTTGCCCATGCCGAGCATTCCCGTCTTCAAGAGTCCATCCGGGTTCTCCGCGCGAACCTCGGCGATGAGGAATCGCTCCTCGCCGTCCTCCCGAATGCGGGCCCCCAGGTGCGCCACTTTGCCCGGAAACGTCCTCGTCGGATAGGGATTCATCTTCAGGGAAACTTCCTGCCCGGCCTTGACCAGGGAAACCTCGGCCTCGGGCACGGCCACCTCGGCCGTGACGGTGCTGACGTCGGCAACGACGCAGAGCTCCTCACCGCGCCGGAAGAACTGGCCGACGCGCTCCTCGATTCGAGGCGTGACGATGATGCCCGAGACGGGAGCCTTGAGCCGTGTGCGGGAAAGCTCTTCCTCGGCGAGCGCGATCCTCGCGCGCAACTCGTCCCGCCGCGATTGCGCCTGGAACATGGCTCCCGCATCGGCCGTCTCCCGGTTCCGGGCGATCTCGCTCTCGGCGATGGCGAGCCCCGCGCGCGCCTCCGCGACGCTCGCCTCGTACGCCTCGTCCTTGAGCGTCGCGATGACGTCCCCGGCGCCGACCCGATCCCCCTCGTGCTTGAGCACGGCCCCGACGACCCCGTCGACCCCCGCGGTCACGGACGCCCGCAGCCCGGGCAGGATTCGCGCGGGCCCGGCGATGCGCAGGCGCCAGGGGACCACGAAGAGCAGGACGAGAGTCGCGGCGAGGCCGATCACCCAGGCGCGGCGTCGGGACCTCGGAATCGCCAGCAGCTTGCGCCGCCGCTCGATCAGGGGCTTCCAGAAGCCGGCCAGGGGGACCTGCTGGTAGAGCTGAGCGTTGCGCACGGCGACCGTCGCCTGGTTGACGAGAATCTGCAGCAGATCCTGCGTTTCCTCGTCGAAGACGATCGGCTCCTTGCACTCGAAGGCCAGAGCGCCGAGCTTCCCCTCTTCGTCGGCCAGCAGCACTCCGTAGAACGAGCGAAGACCGGTTTCATGGAACACGGCCCGGAACTTCTCCTCGGTCTCGGGACGGTCGGCGACGATCTTTCCGTCCTCGCCTTGCGTGACCGAGACGTTGCTTCCGGAGAAGAAGACCCACTGGAGCAGCTCCTCGAGCCGCTTGACCTCGGGTTTCGCCCGGTCGACCTCGATCGCGCCCGAGATCGCTCCCAGCCGCATCCTGCCCTTCTCGAGGATCCCGATCCCGCATCGGTCGTAGGTAATCAGCGCTGCCGTCGCGTTGACGATCGTCTGCATCACCTTGTCCAGGTCGAGCGTCGAGGTGATCTCCCGGCTGACGGCGAGCAAGGCGTCCAGTTCCTGGACCTTCTTCTCCGCCTCGTGCTGCCTCGACGTGCGCAGCGCCCGCACGGCCTGACGCCCCAGGTCCTGGAGCAGTTCTTCGTCCTCCGGGCTGAACTCGGGATGGCGTCCCCGCTTGTTGGCGACGACCAGGCAGCCGATGGAGACGTCGTCCTCGACCAGCGGCACGCCGAGAAGCGAGCGGATCGGGTATCCGTCGGTCTCGGCGAAGCTCGGGTCGCCTTCGGGAATCCGGTTCCGCCGAATCGCGGTCTGATCCGCCAGAACGTCGCCGACAATCGTCGCACCGACCGCGTCGGGCGCGTGTTCGATCTCGTAGTTGTCGTTGACGGCCGAGGCGGCCAACGCGATCTCGTCGCCCTCGAGCAGCCAGAGAGAGGCGGTTTCCGCCGTGGCGAAGTCCGCGGCCTTTCGAACGACCAGGTCGGTCAGCTCCTTCCATTCGATCGTGGACCCGAAGGCCTTCGACAGGTCGTAGAGGTTGGTCAGGCGCTCGATCGCCCGAAGCATGCCGATCGTCTTTCGTTCCGCGCGCAGGGCGCGCCCCAGTGCCGGGGTCGCGTCTTCGAGGAAGCCGGAAAGACGCGTCAGCGTCTGCTCGGGATCGGCCCGCTTGGTGAAGAGCAGCACGAGAAGGGCGACGACCAGTCCCTCGGCCTCGAGCGGCAGCGCCACCGCCGTGACCACGTCCCGTGGGAGTCCTTGTACGAGGGGATCGTCCGCCTCCGCGAGTTCCGAGTGATCGAGCGCGATCGGCTGGCGATCCCGGACGAGCTCCCACGTCAGACCCGCATCGCGCGGGGCCGAGCGTCGCAGAAATCGCTCGGTCCCCTCCCCGTACGCGCCGATGCAAAGGAAGAGGGGGTGGACCGTGTCCGGGGCCCAGAGGAGTGCCCCGTCGGCCTGGGCGGCCTCCGCGCTCCAATGGGCCGCCCAGCCCGACGTTTGAGCGAGGTTCTCGCACAGCGCGAGCTCTGCCAGGGCCGAGATCGACTGCTCGGCCTCGAGGCCTTCCGGAATCGTTCCTTCGGGGCCGTCCTCCGGCATGAGCCTCCTCCGGTCGCCTGCGGGCCGCTTGCTAGAAGCTCAGGACCGCCCGCTCCAGGTCGTCGTGGAGTTCGAAGACGGAGTCGAGCTTCGTCATCTCCAGGAGCTTTCGGACCTGAGGGCCGGCGTTCAAGAGCTTCGTCTGGCCGCCTTCCTTCTGAGAGTTGGTCAGCGCCCGCACCAGCGCTCCCAGGCCGGAGCTGTCGAGGAAGCTCACCTCCTTCAGGTCCACCAGCAGGTAGACCCGGCCCTCTTCGAGCAACCGGGTCACGGTCTTCTTGAATGCGGACTCCGGCTCGCCGATGACGAGATCCCCGCTCACGGTCAGGATCGTGACCCGGCCATCTTCGCGCGTCGTGATTTCCATGAAGGCGGCGCCATTATGTCGAAAAGACCCGGGGGGTCCAAGCGGCGGCTCTCGGGAGCGGGGAGAGCGCCCTGCCTCAACCCCAATTGCAGTCGCTCTGCCTCACGCCTCTATGATGGCGGGGTCATGCCTCAAGAAGAGCCTCCGCCAGGCCGGCCCTCGGGCCGCCGGCGCCGGCGGCCGACGGGCATTCTCGGCCGCGACACGCTGCTCGAGCCGCGCAGCGATCCGGAGACCCTCCGGCTCTCCGAGGACGCCCGACGGGAGAAGAACTGGAAGCGCTGGGGTCCGTATCTCGCCGAGCGGGCCTGGGGGACGGTTCGCGAGGACTACAGCGCGGACGGCTCGGCCTGGACCTATTTTCCCCACGAGCACGCGCGCTCGCGTACGTTTCGCTGGGGGGAGGATGGCATCGCGGGCCTGTGCGATCGCCACCAATTCATCTGTTTCGCCCTGGCCTTCTGGAACGGCCGGGACCCGATTCTGAAAGAACGCCTCTTTGGACTCTCGGGGCCGGAGGGCAACCACGGCGAGGACGTGAAGGAGTGCTACTACTACCTGGACTCGACGCCGACGCACTCCTACCTGAAGTGCCTCTACAAGTACCCCCAGCAGGAGTTTCCCTACGTCTGGCTGGTCGAGGAGAACAGCCGCCGCGGCCGGGAGGCTCCGGAGTTCGAGCTCGTCGACACGGGGATCTTCGACGATGACCGCTACTTCGACGTCGTGGTCGAGTATGCGAAGGCGACGCCCGACGACATTCTCATCCGCGTGACGGCGTTCAACCGGGGCCCCGACGCCGCGGTGCTGCATCTGCTGCCGACGATCTGGTACCGCAATCTCTGGTCCTGGGGACTGGGTGTGCGCCGCCCGAGGCTGTGGGCGTCGGAGGAGGCCGGCCGGCGTTCGATCGACCTCGACCAGGAGTACTACGGCAAGCGGCGGTTGTACGCCGAAGGGGCGCCGGAGCTCCTGTTCACCGAAAACGAGAGCAACGCCGAGCGCCTCTGGGGCCTCCCAAACGATTCGGACTTCGTCAAAGACGCCTTCCACGAGTACATCGTGCGCGGCATGACGGGCGCGGTGAACCCCGAGCGGCGCGGGTCCAAAGGCGCTGCCCATTACCGGCTCGAGATCGCCCCGGGCGGCTCGGCGGTCGTCCGGCTCCGGTTGTCGGACGACGTCTCGATGCCCGAGGCCTTCGGCGCCGGTTTCGAGGAGGTCTTCCGACAGCGGATCGCTGAAGCCAACGAGTTCTACGCGGGGTTCGCTTCGAAGGAGGTTTCCCGCGATACCTGGCGCGTGCAGCGTCAAGCGGCGGCCGGACTGCTCTGGTCCAAGCAGTACTACCACTACGACGTGGCCCGCTGGTTGAAGGGCGACCCGGGCGAGGCGCGGCCTCCCGAAGAGCGGCTCGCCGGGCGCAACAGCGAGTGGACGCATCTCTACAACGCCGACATCATCTCGATGCCCGACAAGTGGGAATATCCGTGGTACGCGGCGTGGGACCTCGCCTTCCACTGCGTGACGCTGGCGATCATCGATCCCGATTTTGCCAAGCAACAGCTCGTGCTGCTCCTGCGGGAGTGGTACATGCACCCCAATGGCCAGCTGCCGGCCTACGAGTGGGCCTTCGGCGACGTCAACCCTCCGGTGCACGCGTGGGCGGCCTGGCGCGTGTACAAGATCGAGAAGAAGCGCCGCGGCGCGGGCGACCGGAAGTTTCTGGAGCGCGTCTTTCACAAGCTGCTCCTGAACTTCACCTGGTGGGTCAACCGCAAGGACGCGGCGGGCAAGAACATCTTTCAGGGAGGGTTCCTGGGCCTCGACAACATCGGCGTCTTCGACCGCAGCGCGCCATTGCCCACGGGCGGAGCGATCGAGCAGTCGGACGCGACGAGCTGGATGGGGATGTTCTGTCTGAACATGCTCGCCATTGCGCTGGAGCTGGCCGACGAGGACTCGGCCTACGAGGATGTCGCCTCGAAATTCTTCGAGCATTTCGTCTACATCTGCGCGGCGGTCAACGACATCGGGGGCCGGGGCATCCGGCTCTGGAACGCCGAGGACGGTTTCTTCTATGACGTGCTCTCCCTGCCCGACGGGAGGCAGTTTCCGCTGAAGGTGCGGTCGATGGTCGGTCTCATCCCGCTCTTTGCCGTGGAGACCCTCGAGTCGGACGTGGTGGACCGCCTGCCCGGGTTCAAGAGGCGGATGCAGTGGTTTCTGGAGAACCGGGCGGAATTATCCGATTACGTCGAAACCCAGACGACCGGGAATAACGAGGTCCGGCGCTTCCTCTCGCTCGTCAACCGGACTCGGCTCCGCTCGGTGCTGCGCTACATGCTGGACGAGAACGAGTTTCTTTCCCCTTACGGTGTGCGAGCGCTGTCGCGCTATCACAAGGACCATCCGTACACCCTCTCGGTCGAGGGCCGGCAGTACCGCGTGGACTACGAGCCGGCAGAGTCGCGAACCGGAACCTTCGGCGGCAACTCGAACTGGCGCGGCCCCGTGTGGTTTCCGGTCAACTACCTCATCATCGAGTCGCTGCAGAAGTTTCACTACTATCTGGGCGATTCCTTCCAGGTCGAGTTCCCGACGGGCTCGGGCCGGACACGCCACTTGTGGGACGTGGCGGGAGAGCTCTCGCGGCG